>JBBRCE010000119.1:0-2020 GCA_038205115.1 Pirellulales bacterium | reverse complement strand
GGCGAACGGCGACTTCGACTACGACGGCTCGATAACCGCCGCCGACTACTCGCTGATGGATTCGGCTTTCGCGGCACAAAGCGGCGCGCTGTCTGGCGAAGTTCATACACTGGGTTCGCTCGGTGGCTCGCTGGGCTCGGTCACCGCCGTGCCCGAACCGAGCACTTGGCTGCTGGGAGTGCTAGGCATCATCGGCCTGCTGGCCATGGCCCACCGTCGCCGGATGGTGGCGGCCAAGTAGTTTGAAGCGGTTTCAGAAAGTCCACTTTCGCCCGTGGCGCCAAGAATCAGATTCGCGGCGCAACGGGCTTTTGTGTTTGCTGAAGCGGCCACTTTTTAGCCGATTGGTTTGACGTCGCGGCCCGCTTCATGGGTTGCACGAAGTCGGCAGTCTTTGCCTGCTGTCGGTTTCAGGCCTGCGGCGGAGACGCGTTTCGCGCAGGCTATCGACGCCGCTTCCGTGTTGAAGGATCGAGGCATTTCGAAAAAAATGCCCGCTGCGTTGCCGCGTGCCAGGGAAATCGAATATGCTGGCGACTGCGTGATCGCGCGGTTTCTCGACAATGCGATCAGAATTTTGCAGCGAGTTCGTCAACAGCGACCAATCCGAGAGTCCGATATGACTATGTTACGCGCAGCGGCGATTGCAGTGGCGGCAACTTCGTTTTTTCTGATCGTCGCGGGACGAGCGGCCGATGGTCCGAAGCCGCCGCCCAGCGACGCCAAGCCCAGCGGCATGTCGGCTGCCAAGGAATTACCAGACGGTGACGTTCCGCCGCTGGATGCCGACGGCGATTTCATCCTTGGGCCCACGCACAAGCGCGCGGCGGAACTGAGCGCTCAAAAAAGCGTAACGCAAGGGACGATCCACAAGCTTACGATGAACAGTACCGACAGCAAAATTTATCCGGGCATCGCCCGCGAACCCAAGACTTTTGGTAAGCCCGACGATAAAAACCCCGCCAAGCTCGACGTCACCACCAGCCATGCGGCGCCCTACACACGCAAGCTGGAGGTTTATGTTCCCAAGCAATACGTAGCTGGCAGCGCCGCTCCCTTTATCGTTGGCGCGGATGGGCCAGATCACTTGCTCTTCACGGCACTCGACGGTCTGATTGCTGAGAAGAAATTGCCCGCCATCGTGGCGATTTCCATCGGCAACGGCGGAGGCGACGCACAGGGCAGTCAGCGCGGGCTGGAATACGATACGATGTCCGGTCTATATGCCGAGTTTGTTGAGAGGGAAGTCCTGCCTCTGGTGGAAAAGCAGTGCGAAGTCAAACTCACGCGCGATCCCGACGGCAGGGCCACAATGGGCTGCAGTTCGGGCGGATCGTGCGCAATGATCATGGCCTGGTATCACCCAGAGTGGTATCACCGCGTGCTCACGTATTCCGGCACCTACGTCAATCAACAATGGCCCTGGAATTCGGAAACGCCGCAGGGCGCTTGGGGATTGCACGCCAAGCTAATTCCAGATAGCCAGCCCAAGCCGCTGCGGATTTGGATGGAAGTTGGCGACCGCGATCTGATCAATCCCAACAGCATGCGCGACGACATGCACGACTGGCCGCAAGCCAACAAAAATATGGCCAAGACGTTAGCCGCGAAGGGCTATCACTACCAATTTGTGTTTGCCAAAAATGCCGGCCACTGCGATGGCGGCGTCAAGCAGCAGACACTGCCCGAGGCATTGCAGTGGTTGTGGAAAGGCTACTCGCCTGTTGCAGAGAACGCCGCAACAAAGTAATTGACGGCGCGGCAGCGGTTTCCGTCCGGTCCGCCGTTGCCGCCGCAGACTCCACCAGCAACTTGGCGTATCGCCACGTCATCCGCGTTCCGCGCCGCCTTCAAGAGAATGCTTGGGCGTCGGCCGCTGGGGGTGTGGCAAAATTGACTGGCGCAATCTGCGGGGTGTGGGTAGACTGCTGGGAGTCACGGAGAGGAGTTCCCCCATGAAACCGAATCAAGGAGTGAGCGATGTCTACGCCCAAGGTTGCGCCGGCAAGTTTGGTGTCGG
>JBBRCE010000118.1:0-2446 GCA_038205115.1 Pirellulales bacterium | reverse complement strand
GCGCAGCGCCGCGAGTTCGCGTCGCGACGCATCACAATTCGGGCACGCATCCTTGGCAGTCAAGTTGGTCATGGCTACAACTTAACCGCACCACCCCATTTCCAAGAAGACCAACTTTTATATCCGTGAACGGTTACCGATTTTGGATGCGGTGCCACACATCAAGGTTGGCAAGCCGAAAGCCAAACGCAAAAAGTCATTCGAAATATCGGTGGCCCTCGCCATGGTCGAAGCCACGTACCATTTGCCGCCGAGCCCGCTGCTGACGGCTTGGCGGCTCGGGGAATTGATGCGAGCCGCCATCTACGGCCTGTATTATGCGCGCGAGCGAACCTCGACGATTTTCTTGCTGCGTTGGTCTTGGATCGAGGCCCGCGGCGATGGTCCCTGGCTGGAAATTCCGGGCGAGGCCGTTCGAAAAACCGAAAAGGAATCCGAAGTGTTTTTGCACGCCGACGCGCAGCATGGCTTCGAGCGCGTGCGCACGTCCGACGATCTGATCATCGGCTGGCCACATTCGTACGATTACTTTTGCGACGTTCACGAGCGGCTGCAAATGATCGCCGGCGTGGCGCGGAACAAGATTCTTTCGCCGCAAGCCTGGCGACGAACGCACGCCACACAGATGGCCTTAGTGGGCGCGGACGATGGCATGGAAGCGGCGCGCCGAAGCCTGAATCATGCCCACGTGGAAACGACCGAGGAGCATTATACCTCGATCGACGCGAATATGATTCGCCGTCTACCGTCCATTCGCGTCGATCACGACGGTCAAAGGCGATTGTTCTAGCCGCACACTCGTTCCGCCCGGCGGCTACATCCTCCGCTTGTCGCGGATGGCCGGGCGGAACGTTTCTTGATTGGCCACGCGGCGCCGAGCAGCAAGTCCAGTTGCTGCGGTCGACGCCGCTTTCTGAACGCCGGCTGGCGTCCGCACTGGAGGAGCGGATTCGGGCGAAACCGCGCGAGAGCGATCTTTGGGCTCGCACTCGCGGATGGTGGGGAACGCCACGCCAGCCGGCTTTTGACCAGTGTACACAATTCCAACAACCGGCAGGGAGTGCGATTCGGTGTGGTTTGCCCATCTGAAAAACGCGATTCGCCGGCGCTGGTCGGCACTGTATTTCGACGTGCTGGGCTGCTGGCGCGAGGCCTGGAAATCACCCAGTCGGCCAGCCGCCGTTCACGACGATCAGCGCGCCTTGATTTTCAAGCTGTACGGCGAGATCGGCCAGTTGCAATCGCAGCTTGCGGGACTCGGCAACGTTGGACCGTGCTTGCGACCGACGGCCGAGCGGATTTGCTTGGGCTCGATGATGACGATCTGCAAGTTGCAGTTGGCTTCCGACCGCCAATGTCCCTGCGCCGACGGCGCGCCGCTGGGCGTCGATTGCCGCTTTGTCGGGCCGCCGCAATTGATCGACGCGCTTTGCCTTGCAACCAGGCTGGAGAAGAAGTCGGTCATCGAGCGCGATGTGGTCCGCCCCGGAATTTGCCGCGGCGTGTTGACTGCATTGAACGCGCCGGTAACTGCTGTTTCTGGCTGAACCCTGGCAGCACGCTGGTCACATGCGCACGGACGGCTTGCCGTGTTTCGGTTGCCAATTGAGCTGCGCGGTCCCAATTTCCCAGCGCCGCCTCCAGCGACATTAGGTTGTTTTGCGATTCCGTAGCGTCGGGGTGCTGGGCGCCAATAACTTCCTTTTGAATCTCCAGGGCTTGTTCCAAATACGGCTTGGCTGCTGCATAGTCGCCCATCGTTACAAGCAAATACCCCAGGTTATTGAGCGACAAGGCGGTGTCAGGATGCCGTGGGCCGAGAACTTCCCGGCGAATTGCCAGCGCTTGCTCGAAAGACGACCTGGCTGCGACATCGTCTTCCATCACGTGTTGTAAACCGCCGAGCAGATTAAGCGACGAGGCGGTTGTGGGATGCTTAGGGCCGAGAACTTCCCTGTCGATCGCCAAGGCCTGTTCGAAATACGATTTGGCCGCTGCATAGTCGCCCATCCATTCGAGCAAATAGCCCAGGGTGATTAACGACGCAGCGGTTTCGGGATGCTTAGGGCCAAGAACTTCCTTGTTGATGGCCAGCGCCTGTTCTAAGCACGGTTTTGCCGCTGCAAAGTCGCCCATTGTTTGCAGCAAACTGCCCAGGTTGTTGAGCGACGTGGCTGTAGAACGATGCTTGGGGCCGAGAATTTCTTTGTTGATGGCCAGGGCCTGTTCGTAGTACGGTTTGCAGGTCCGCGGCGATCTGCCGCTGCGACCGGCCTTGCGCATGTAAGCGTAATATCGATTCTGTCGTCGCCATTTTGAGTCGATTCGCCATATTCGGCCTCCGTCAGTACAAGGGGTACTGACAGGCCTACGTCGAATCTCGCTCCGTTCAAAATGGCCCCTTTTCATGCGCCCATCACTGGCCCCTTTTGAGCGCCCACTGACA
>JBBRCE010000117.1:0-3343 GCA_038205115.1 Pirellulales bacterium | reverse complement strand
GGCCAGGGCGTCGCGGTGTTCAGTCCGGCGGCGACCCAGCCGTGGAATTTCGGGCCGCACCGCGAGGGGGAGAGCGACGATCCCGCGGCGGGTCCGTGCATGCATGTCGCGCCGCTCGACCGCGTGAGCCTCGGGCCGAAGTCCACCTATCGCTTTCGCTATTGGCTCGTCCTCGGCACCGCGCCGCAGATCGCCGCCCGGCTGGATGAACTTTGGAAAAGGTATTCCGCCGAGCGCGCCGAACTTGCGGACCGGTAACCACGGCATCGCGCTCATCATGAAATGCAATTCATTCGCTCTCCCGTCGCCGGAACGGCGTCCGGTGGGCCGATGAAAGAAGGATGGAGGTGTGCAGCTTACGTTGCGGCGTGGGACCAGCGCAGTGCCAACGTTTGCCATTCTCCGCGACCACGGAAATAGCTGTCCAAAGTTCAAGTCCCCACCGCTGTTTCAGCCAAACACCCGACGATGAGAACAGCCGTCATCAACACGATTAGCACAGGAACGATGAACCGTCTTCTCATCGCCGGCCTGTTTTGGTTGGCATCCGCCATCGTCTCCAGCCTTCACGCGGAGCAGCGCCCGAACATCCTCGTGATCTACGCGGAGAAAGACAAGCAGCCACTGCCATACGAACTCCTGCGCCAGCTCCCGCAAAACCATGAGACACTTCTTCGCCAAATTGCTCGCCTTCTTCGCACCAAGCCGGAAAAAACCAACTAATGAAATCGCTCTTCAATCTTGCCATCTCCAGCGTCGTCGCGGGCTCATCTTTCGTGCTTGCCGCCCCGCCTCCGCCCAGCAAACCGAATATCGTCTATATCTTGGCGGATGACATGGGCTACTTCGATGTCGGCTTTAATGGCACCAAGGACTTCCACACGCCCAACCTTGATCGGCTCGCGAAGGACGGGACGATCCTGACGGCGATGTATGGACAGCCGGTGTGCTCTCCCTCGCGCGCCACCTTGTTAACGGGGCGCTACCCGACTCATACAGGCGTTTACCGAACCGTCGGCGATCAGAAAAGTTTCAACTGGCCGCTGCCGCTGAACGAACGAACGCTGGCCGACAGCCTGCGCGCGGCGGGCTACACCACGGCCCTCTGCGGCAAATGGCATCTTGGCGAGGATGCGGGATACCTGCCCCTCAAGCGTGGTTTCGACCATCAATACGGCCACATGACGGGCAGCGTTAACTCCTTCACGTTGCACGGCCAGCCCGGAAAGAAAAATCGGGACTGGTATCGCGATGACAAGCCATCCGCGGACGAGGGTTATGACTCCGACCTCCTTGCCAAGGAGGCATGCCGCCTAATCAATGAGCAGCCGGCGGATAAGCCGCTGTTTCTTTACTTTGCTACCCATGCCGTGCATACGCCGTGGCTGGCACCGAAGGAAGACCTTGCCCCGTATGGCAATCTCAGGGGCCGGCGCAAGGATCTGGCTGGCATGACGGCGGCGCTGGATCGGGTCGTCGGGCAGGTCGTGGCGGCGCTCAAAGCGAAGAGCATCCTGGAAAATACGCTCATCATTTTCTCCAGCGACAACGGCGGGCCGAGCTGGGATGGCGTGGTGCGGAATACGCCCTTGCGCGGCGGCAAGGCTCAGATTTACGAAGGCGGGATGCGCCTTTGCAGTTTCGTGAACTGGCCCGGAAAAATCCCTGCCGGGGTCACGAACAATGAGCCGTTGAATCTGGTGGATTGGTATCCGACCCTGCTGAGACTTGCCGGCAGTTCCGTCGATCAAAAACTGCCGGTGGATGGTCTGGACATCTGGCCGGTGCTCACGGAGGGCGCCAAGTCGCCGCACAAGGATATCTTGCTGATAGGTTCGCAGGCGGGCGAGGCCGCCATCCGCATCGGTGACTGGAAACTTCTCGTCAATCCGTCCGATACGAAAAGAGAGAAGAAGAAGTCAAAGTCAGAAGCGGGAATGATGGTGAACGGCGACCGAATCGAACTATACAACGTGGTCGCCGACATCAGCGAGCAACACAATCTGGCCGCCGCCCAGCCGGAGCGGCTGCAAGCCATGCTGGCCCGCCTCAAGGAATTGACAGCGCATCCCGCCAATCCTGAGCATTTCAAGGACACAGGCAAGGGTGGCAAGAAGTTGATTGACGATGAATAAGACCCTGAAGGCGAACGATTCACCAGTTAAGCTAACTGAAATAAACACTATGAAAAAACTATTCATTGGAATTGCCTGTGTGGTCGCTTCACTTGCGATGGCCGCCGGTGAGACAAAGCCTAACATCATTGTGATCATGACTGATGACATGGGCTTTTCCGACATCGGCCCGTATGGCGGGGAAATCAAGACGCCCAACCTCGACAAGCTCGCCGCAGGTGGGGTGAAGTTTTCGCAGTTCTACAACTGCGGGAAATGTGAGCCGAGCCGGGCGGCGCTCGTGACTGGGCATCAGTGGTGGACGCATAACTCCGATGTGGTGATTCGGAAGGACAGTCCGAACTTTGGCGAGGTGATGCACACCGCGGGTTATCGCACGATGATGGTGGGCAAGTGGCATTGCGACGGCGTGCCTTTCGAGCGCGGCTTTGACCGGCATTTCGGATTCATGGGCGGCGGCACGGATTTTCTCCTTGGCGACAAGTCCTTCACGCTCGATGGCAAACCGTGGCCGGTACCGAAGGAGAATTTTTACGTCACCACGGCGCTGACCGACTATGCGACGCGCTTCATCCGTGAGGAAAAGCAGGCGCATCCTGAGCAGCCGTTCCTTCTCTATCTCGCCTACAATGCACCGCACGCGCCAATCCAAGCTCCAGCGGCCGAGGTGGCGAAGTATCGCGGCAAGTATCTCAAAGGCTGGGATGTGATTCGGCAGGAACGATTCGCCAAACAGCAAGCACTGGGCCTTGCCGGTCCCGGGTGGCATTTGCCGGAGCGCCCGGCTAATATCCCCGCGTGGGATTCGCTGGATGCGAAGTCGAAGGACTTCGAAGACCTGCGCATGGCGACTTATGCGGCGATGGTGGATAATGTGGACCAAGGCGTGGGCCGCGTAATGCAGACGCTCGATGAACTGAAGATGCGCGACAACACACTTGTCATTTTCCTGAACGACAATGGCGCGAGTCCGAACGATCGCGTGCGTCGCGGCCAATTCGGCACGCCGGGCACCACCTGGAATGTCGGCGTTGCGTGGGCGAATGTTTCCAACACGCCGTTCAAATTCTACAAGCGCACGCAGCACGGCGGCGGCGTCACCACATCCTGCATCGCGAACTGGCCGGCAGCTATTTCACCGCGAGCCGATTTCATAGACCAGCCCTGCCATATCACCGACATCCTGCCCTCGGTTATCAAGGCGGGCG
>JBBRCE010000116.1:0-3855 GCA_038205115.1 Pirellulales bacterium | reverse complement strand
GATGTTCTTCCTCGCGGCGACCTCGACCTCGATCACGTCGGTGCTGAAGCCGGCCGGTTTCGACCATTCCACCGGGATCATCTCGTCCTACTCGTTCAAGGATCCGAACGACCCACAGTGGAAGCAGGACAAGGATGTGCAGGACTGGGCCGCCTTCATGAAGACCTATTTTCCCGACGGCAACATCCAGGACCAGCTCATCGTCTATGGCTACGTCGTGGCGGAAGCGACCGTGCAGGTGCTCAAGCAGTGCGGCGACACCCTGACCGGCGAGAACATCATGAAGCAGGCGGCCAGTCTCGACACCGCCTTGCCCATGATGTTGCCGGGCATCAGGTTAAGGACGTCACCGACCGATTACTTCCCAGTCGAGGCGATGCGGCTGCAGCGCTTCAACGGCGAGGCGTGGGAGCTGTTCGGGGATGTGATCGGCGCGGATTAAGCAGGCCGTGCCCGGTTACTTCTGCACCAGTTGGCTGAGATCCTGCTTGATCGAGGCCAGCAGCTGCTCCAGCCGTTCCGGCTTGAACGCCGGTTGCTCCGGAACGCCGGCTCGAACGGGTTGCACAGGCAACACCGGCCGCTCGGGCAAAACGGTTGGCTGAGACAAAACGGTTTGCTGAGGCAAACGAGTTCGCTGAGGCAGAACGGGTCGCTCCGGAAAGACGGGTCGCTCGGGAAAGACGGGTCGAACCAGCGGTTCGGGGAAAATCGCCCGAACCGGTTCTTCGGGCTGCCCTTCGCCCTTGACGAATTCGCCATGCAAAACGTCTTCACGGCGGCCCATCAGCCAGAGGACCGTCCAATAGGATATCGCCAGAAAGATGACGCAGAAAATACCGATCTCGAACATATCGCTCACTTCCAATATCCCAAGTATCTCTGGGGATTACGATTTTGGTCAAGTCCGGCCAAGGCGATTGTTCATGGTTGTGTTGTTTCGGTACGGTTAGGGTTACTGCCGCGCCCGGCCGGGCCGGCCCAAAAATGCCAACAGGCGGAGGAATGCGATGCCGGGAGTGAAGCGGGAACGTGCCGACAGCGTCGGTGTGCTGACATTGGACGAGCCGGCGACGCTGAATGCGATGACGCCCGATCTGCTGGGCGATCTCGCCGCCGCCATTCGCGAGATGACGGGTGATCCGCAGGTGAGGGCGCTGGTGCTGACCGGCGCCGGCCGCGGCTTTTGCTCGGGGCAAAATCTCAAGGCCGCGGCCATCCTCGGCGACGACATCGTCGCCGGCGTGATGCATTATTACTGGCCGACGTTCAAAGCCCTGCGCGAATGCCGGGTGCCGATCGTGGTCGCCGTCAACGGCGTCGCGGCGGGCGGCGGGTTCAGCCTCGCGATGGCCGGCGACATGATCGTCGCGGCGCGTTCGGCGAGTTTCATCCAGGTGTTCAGCCGCATCGCGCTGGTCCCCGATCTCGGTTCGACCTGGCTGCTGCCGCGCCTCGTCGGCCGCCAGCGCGCGCTCGAACTGATGCTGAGCAATGAACCGCTTTCGGCGGAACTGGCCAGGGAATGGGGACTGGTCCGCGAGGTCTTCGACGAGGCCGCGCTGATGGCCGGCGCACTCGCTTTGGCGCGAAAACTCGCCAGCGGCCCGACCCGCGCGCTGGTCGCGACACGGCGCCTGCTCGAAGAGAGCGAACACGCCACCTATGCCGAGCAGTTCCGCAGCGAGATCGAGACGCAGGCGGAGATCCGCTTAAGCGCCGATGCGGTGGAGGGGCGGAACGCCTTTCTCGAGAAACGCGCGGCGCGGTTTAGCGGGCGCTGAGGGTGGGGGACGGATGTCTGCCTTCGGGCGATGCCAATACCGCGAAATATTCGCGATATCGGCGCTGAGACAAATATCTGTCGCAAGCCGGCAGATGACATGGTAGAGTAATTAATATCTTGTCTCTTTAGGTTGTTTTCTTGGACGCGCTGAAGGATTTTGACATCGTAAAGGCATTGCTCTGGGTCGTCCCGGGAGCAATGATTGTTTTGTTTAGATCGTTTGCGATGCGCGGGAGTTTTCCCGGCTTTTCCAAAGATGATGTTGCTGCCTTCATCATCGGTTCAGTGATCTACCTATTCCTCGTCGTGTTTTGTACGACAGGGCTGAGCTTGAATGACAAGGCGCAATTGCAATTCCCGCCATGGGGCGCGGTGCTTGCGTTCCTCATAGTGCCTGCGATCCTTGGTCTTGGCCTCGGTCTTTTTGAAGCAAGCGACGCCGTTGGCATTGTTTTCCGAAAAATTGGCATCAGACTTCCGTCGCCGGATGCGACCGCCTGGGACACCGTTTTTCGGGAGTTGGGGGCAGGAGCCGTGCTGCTGGTTACGTTGAAGGACGGATCGAAGGTGTTCGGCGGGTGGGTTGGAGGCCGAGGCGGGTCAGCCGCTTCCACGGATCCAAAAACAATGGATCTTTATCTCGGTGAAATCGGGTCTATCGACGCCGCCGGCAATTATTCGGCAATGAAGCCACGTCGTGGCATTTACTTGGCGGCGTCAGAAATTCGATACATCGAGATTGTTGGATGATAGCATTTGCAGAAACAGGAGAGACGAATGCCCGATGACGAGAAGAAATTTGGTTCGTTAACTGAGTCGTTTCGTGCCTTAGATGATGCCAAGTCGGCTAGGTCACAACGACCACTCAACAACAAGCCGCCTGTAAGCAAGCCCGTCC
Source organism: Pirellulales bacterium (assembly GCA_038205115.1). Lineage (GTDB taxonomy): Bacteria > Planctomycetota > Planctomycetia > Pirellulales > JBBRCE01 > JBBRCE01. The sequence goes on along the minus strand of JBBRCE010000116.1, from coordinate 1,171 downwards.
ATGTTGGGCCAGTGAGCGGTGTTGTTCCAGGGCCTGAAAAAGACGTTCCGAAGAAGAAAGACGCGTAATCGGAAGCGGGGCGATAAGGCTACTCGGCACAGCGGCCGGGGAACAAGGTGACAGCGCATTTATCTCGCGTCAATTGAATGCACCGCCGCCGTCATTTGCTAACGGTTGGAAAAAGTATGCCCGACGTTTTTGCTTTGGCGATTCCAGCGGCAATCGGTGCTGTTGCGTGGTTATATCAGAAGGCTTGGGAGCGGCTGGAGCGCAGAGTAAAACAATACGAAGAAATTATCGACGCTCTGCCTGGCTTTGTGGAAGGTGGTCTTGACCTAAACAAGATCAACTTGGCATTAGGTCTTTCGCGCAGACTCTGGATACTTGCTCCTGACAGCGTCGTCCAAGCGCTCGACAGATTTTTTGACAGCATAGAGAACTCAAAAGGCCCTGAGGCTGCCGGCTTGGCGCTGGGGGAGTTGATACTTGAGATGAGGAAAAATGCCACTTTCTGGGCCGTGTTTTTTCCTCGCGTTAGAACAAGACTTAAGCCAAGCGACTTTAAAATAAAAAGCGCAAAAACTCCGGTGACGATAATCCCGGTGCCCGTCTCGTTCACTCTTAAACCTTAAGTATTTTACGAGCCTTCTTTCCGGCTTTTTTGTCTTCAATTACCAATTGCGGTACAGTCCAGTGCACTTAACTGCGCCCGTCCGCCGTCCATTTAGTAGCCTTGAGCATACGCCGTGGGTTCCCATGTTGGCCACACCGTTCCCTGACTGATATTTCTATGCATCCGTACGGGCAATGGCGAACAACATTTCTCCAGCGCCGACCGCCATACCTGCCCGGCTCCGACGGGCAAATCACGCTATATGTTGGTCAATTGCCCGGTGTGAAAAGATTCCGATTGTCTCGTCGGGCAAATCATCTTTATGACTCTCGCTATCCTGTCCCACCAGAGGGGCGTCGGCCGTCGTCACGCACGCTGGGGCAGGTTGCGGTGGACGCGATGATGTCGGCGCGAGGTTTGGCGCGGACGAACGATGTCGTTGCGTACGGTGAAGTCGTGCGGGCCTGACGCCCCGGTGCTGGCGTCAAGTTGGCGGAAGCGAAAGTTTCCAATGATGATGGTGGCAAGAAAGCCGGTCACCAGGGCGATCACGTATAA
>JBBRCE010000115.1:0-3888 GCA_038205115.1 Pirellulales bacterium | reverse complement strand
TGTTCGGCCAGTTGCTTTCGCAGCATCAGCCGGCGGCAGCGTACGAACCGCGTCGTCATCCTCGGCAGACCATTGGCGCGTGCCCGGTAGCGCGGTCCCGCGGGCCTTATGCACGGCGTTCGGGATCGCGCGCCTTCGCGTCAGCCTTCGCACGGTGTTCGTCGAATCGTGGTTCGGCGGTCGATGCCGATAAAACTTGGGACGTGCCTTCATTGACGGACCGAACCGCCAGCGCGTTGCGCCACTGCTGAACGCGCCACAAGCTGACGCCGAACCAATGGGCCACCGCCTGTTTTGATTCACAGCGGACAGCACTGGCGAGGGCACCGAACAGCACCGGCGATTTACCCGGTCCACGTTTCCCGATAGGCCACGGGATTCGCGCGGCGGACAATTCGACGATCACCACGAGGCCGCGGGTGAAGTCGTTCGCCTTCGCGCCGCACGAAAATTCCGGCGTTTCGTACGGGCCGAATCGAAGTTTGAAGCGTTCGCGGTCGATCATTGACGATCACTTCTTGCGCGGCTTGCGGGCGGGTTTCTTGGCGGCGCTGATGGCGGCGGCTCTTGCCTTACCACCGGCCGATTGTGCTTTCGCGAGTTTCCCGGCGGACATGTTCGCAAACCCCCCGGGCTTGAGGTCGACCGCTAGGCCCGTATCCGCTTCGACCAGTGCGCGGAGATATTCTGACAGCGTGGCATGGCCCAGCTTACGCATTCGCGATTCGGCGGCGGCGCGCTGGGCACCAAGGCGGACGGTCACTTTCTCTGAGGCACGTGTGGCATTGGGCTTGTTCATCGGGGCGATTCCTACAATGGGCAGGCAAACTGGCGTCTATGGTAATCGACCGCGACTGCCCGGGCCAATTCCCGGGCGGCTTTCGCGGCGGCTACTCGGCAAAGGCAAGTCGGCCGTCGCAGAGGCGGGCATCAATTTCCGTTAGCGGAAAGCGAACCTGGCAGCCGTTGGCAAACGTCACTCCAGCGGTTTCCGCATTCACGCTGCCGATTTCCAGCGTGTTGCCGTCGACGGCCACCAGCACCGGGCAGCGTCCGTTGTTCAGTATGTTTTGGATGAAACTTTGCATTTCGTTTCCCTTTGCGGTTTAGGTTTCTCTGCGGGATTCACTCGCTCCCGTCTGCACATAGATACGGATTGTAGCAATCTGTCAGACAGATACCATAGAAGTTTTGTCGAGATTTTCAAAACGCGATTGCTAACGTGTCATAAGTGGCGTTCGGAGCATGCGATTGCGGCGGCAAAAAAGTTTGTGACACGTCGCCACTGGTGTGTACAACTGAGATTTTGCGGTAAGATGCCTGTTGCTGGTGCGACTAGCTATCGCGTTGTGCCAGAGTGCCGCCTGTGGCTCCATGCGGGCGGCACTCTGACACGCCAGTTAATTACGGAGCTTCTAAGATGGCATCGAAGCCAACACCAAGGCGGCAAAGCGGAAGCGAGTTCACTCGCGAACACCTGGATGAATTTCCGGATAGATTCACCAAGTTTGAGCGAATCAGGTCCGCGGCTTGGTTCGCGATTACGAATTGCCGCGCAATAATTCACGCTGCGGAGCTTTCAGGCCGTGGCTACTGTCCATGGCGAAACGAGACTGCTTTCGCCAACCAGTTGGCCTATCTCGGCGGCGATTTATGCCGCTTAAACGCGGAAATGGACGCCGCCGCGATTCACTCATTGTCTGCCTCACACAAGTTCAGCGCTGTCACGATCAGCGCTCGGCATGGCTTATCCGCAGCGGCAATCATTGAGGAAGTTTGCTCGCAAGTAATGCGAGCTATGCTGCAATGTTCCCTCAATCAAGATTGGCTGCGATGGTCGGCGGCAACTGGCAACACGCCGGCGATAGACCCGCAGTTAGTGCGGTTGAATTGGGAAATTGCATGCCAGGCACTAAAGCCACTGTTCGACTTCGACGTTGGCTTGGCTTTGGTCGAATTGGAAGCAGAGGCATTGGCTGCTGCACAAACAGCAATGCAACAGACTTTAACGAATGCTAACGGGCTTGAGGCGTCGCTATCGCAAGGGGCCAGCGTGCTTGTTACTGTCAAAGAAGCCTCGGACGCTACCGGACGTAGCGAAGGGGTAATTTCCAAGTGGGCGAATGATGGAAAGATTCTCGCGACTGGTGAAGGGAAAAGCAGGCTTGTTTCGGCAGAGTCGGCTTTTGAGGTTAGTAAGGCCACGCCACGCAAGGTAGGCGGTTCTAAGGCTCGCCAAGATAGGCAGAGTGATGCTAAAGATGAGCGGTCAATTGGCAAGTCGCGGCACAACAGGGGGGCAACTTAGTTTCTCAGCAACTTCTTAAGGAATTTGTTTTTGCGATAAAAGTCCGCTTTTTTGCGGAGATTCCTGAACGCGCCAACTTCTTACCGACTTCTTACGACGCGTAACCGATCGCCCGAATTTAAATTCCACCCCTAGAGGAAACCGATTGGCGTTCATCGTCAACGAACTGGGGGGGTTGGAGTATGTCGGAGCATTTTTCAGTTTCGGGCGCGGCTCGCGAATTATCTGCGCAGATTGGTGCAGAGATTCGCCCGCGCGACATTTCGCAACTTTTCTATCAGCGGCTGCTGCGAGATGATCTCTGTCCGTTAGTGGGCGGCCGTCGAATCATTCCCGCCGAATATCTCCCGCAAGTCTTGGCTGCACTTCGCCGCGCGGGTCACGTCCGTAAATCGACGGGGGCGGCTAAGTGATTGCTCCGGCCAGACCACCGCAGCCGCAGCCGCGGCCAGCACCTGAAACAATCATCATCAACTGCGACGCGCCGTTAACTGATCGAGCTATCGAACTATTGGCGGCGCTGTTGCTAGATGCCGTCTCGACGGAAAGCGAGGTGGCCACATGAGCACCACCGACTCGCAATGGGACTCGCTGTGTGCGATGCAGCCGGCGCTGCGGGACGTAGAGGCAGCCGCCAGCCGGATAACGCGGCCTACTTGGCATGACCACGCGGCATTTACTCGACGGCTTCGGAAGCTTGTGGGGCATGAGGCGCCAATCGGCGCAGCGGACGACCTGTGTACGGCTGCCGCGTACGCGACCGCGGTACGTCGAATCACAGCTGCGATGGGGGCGATATCGTAATGCCCACCCTCGCCAGCAAGGCCAAACACCGAAACGATGGCGATATCATCGACGCGGACCGAGCACCACCGAATAGCCGCGACCATGAGCGCGCGGTGTTGGGTGCAATCGTGCTGGATCCCGCAGTGGCCAGCGGACCGCAACTTGCGGCACTGTCTGCGGCAGATTTCTACGATCCTGTTTTTGGTGGATTATTTCAACTGCTGACCAGGATGCACGGCGATGGCGTACCGATCGACACCACCACTTTAATTGACCATGCCGAGCGGTACAGGCTGCACGACGGACGGCAATTGATTGAATCGCTGGGCGGCGTTACCGGCGTTCTCGACCTGTTTCAGTATTCACCAATCGCTGACCACGCGGAATGGTACGCCAGGCAAGTTAAAGCGGCCTCACGGCTGCGGCAACTGATCGAAGTGCATTCCACCGCGCTACGGGCTGCCCGCGATCCGAATGCGGATGCAGATATTTTGCTGGCCAAAGTTTTGGGTGATCTGGAGTTGGTACGGCCCGTCGCGGAAGCGGCCACGCGGTTTCCGTTGTTAACGTGCGGACAGATTGACGACGCCCATTTTGACTTGGCGTATCTGGTTGCAGGCTTGCTCGTGGCTGGCCAACCGTGCGTGTTCGCCGGCGGCAAGAAGTGCATGAAAACCACGCTGTTATTGTCGCTGGCGCTCAGCCTTGCTACTGGCCGATCTTTTCTGGACCGCTTCGAAGTCTACGCGCCCGTTTCGGTCCTAATGATGACCGCAGAAAGCGGCTTGGCAACC
>JBBRCE010000114.1:0-3976 GCA_038205115.1 Pirellulales bacterium | reverse complement strand
CCGGCAGTGGCGTCCGGCAGTGGCGTCCGGCAGTGGCGTCCGGCAGTGGCGTCCGGCAGTGGCGTCCGGCAGTGGCGTCCGGCAGTGGCGTCCGGCAGTGGCGTCCGGCAGTGGCGTCCGGCAGTGGCGTCCGAAAGCCTGGCCGACGTTTTTCTGTGGCCATAATCGCCAAGATTCGGCCGTAACGGGCGAATAGCTTAACAGGGCGGTGACGTTTTTCCGGCGCATTCGTGCCACGCCTTTCCGCGGCCGCGCGCCGGACCGCGGATTGGCCGGCAATCGCTGGCCATTCGCCAGAACGGCATTCAATTCGCTACTGAAGTCGTCGACCTAAAAAATGCCTGATTTGGCAGTTGCGGTGGCTGGCGCTTCTTCGCAACGAACCCGTTGCCAGCGGATGCCGTAGATTGAGGTAGAATTCCCGAATCAATGACGAGCCGCGGTGCTGGATGTGATTTGCCGAGTGGCAATTTCTACCGCCCGCGGCCGTAAGGAGTTGAGCGATGTTTTGGTTCGATCCCATGTACTTCGTGTTCATTGCTCCAGCGTTTTTGCTGGCCATGTATGCGCAAGCGCGAATCCGTTCGACTTACGCGACGGCCGCTCAGCAGCCCGCGCCGATGAGTGGTGCCACAGCCGCTCGCAAGATTCTGGACTGGTCGGGTCTGCAGAACGTGGCGATTGAGGAAATTCCCGGCGAGTTGAGCGACCATTACGATTCGTCGGCCAAGGTATTGCGTTTGAGTTCGGCCGTGTATCAAGGCAATTCGCTGGCGGCGGTGGGTATTGCCGCGCACGAGAGTGGCCATGCATTGCAAGATGCGCGGCATTACGCGCCGCTGATGATTCGCAATGCGGCGGTGCCAATTGCCAGTTTCGGCAGCGGATTCAGCTACATCTTGCTGATGGCAGGTGTCTTTTTGCACTTTCAACCGCTGCTGCTGGCCGGCATCGCCCTGTTTGGTGCGGTGGTCTTCTTTCAGTTGGTGAATTTGCCGGTGGAATTTAACGCCAGCAGCCGCGCCAAGGAAGAACTGGTGGCGCTAGGCGTGGTGCATCCAAACCAGATGGTGTACGTCAACAAAGTACTGAATGCCGCGGCGTTGACGTACGTTGCCGCCACCCTGCAATCGCTGTTGACGCTGCTGTACTATGTGCTGCGGTTCACTGGCGACCGCCGCTAAATTTGCCGCAAGCAAAATCTCGCAAGCTACTCAGCACTGCCGGATTTGCCGTGCCTGCCCACCAGGTTGATTCGCGCATGGACGTCGTTAAGCACCCAGTGAAACAGGCACAGGTGGATGCTTTCGACCATGCCCATATCGCTGACCGGTACGTTTAGTCCGGCCTGGGCCGTGGCGTGCAGCTTGCCGCCATCGAATCCGGAGAGGCCGAAGGTTTTGAGCCCATGACGATTGGCCCATTCCACAGCGGCGAGCACATTCGGGCTATTGCCTGAACCGCTGATGGCCAACGCCAGATCGCCCGGCCGGCCGTAATTCATCAGTTGCTGCACGAAGATTTGATCGTATCCCAGATCATTGCCAACGGCCATGATCCAGCCCTGATTGTCGGTCAGACTGAGCACTTTGAGCCGCTTGCGGTTTTCGTCGCGCAGGTTGGAATCCGCAATCAAGCTCTTGCCGAGGTCTTCGCTCATGTGGCTGGCCGAGGTGCCGGAGCCGCCGTTGCCGAAGATGTAAACGAACTTTTCGTTTTTCCAGGCTTCGAAAATCAGATCGGCCCACTGCTGGACATCGTCGCGATTGACCCGATCAAGCTCGACCTGAAAACGCGTGACGTAATCGGCAATTTCGAGTGCGGCGCCGAGCATGGGATTTCCCAAAGTCAAATGTGAGCGGTTGGTGTGCAGAAATTGGCCGCTTGCCGCTACTGACTCAACACGGGCAAACTTGGCGCTTGGCCAAACGGCAAAAAACTTTTGCGAGTGCCATCCGCGATTCAGGCGACGGACGGTAAACTCTTGATACCGATTTCCGCGCGTTCTGGCAACCATGTGGCGACCGTCGAACGCGCAATTTGCTGAATTGAAAACTTGTCGGTCATCTTGGCTCTTTGGCCACCGACCTTGCCGAGCTTACCATGCACAACGTCGAATCAGCGAACCCCGCCAGCGCGCCACGAACCGGTCGCTGGGCGCTCACGCTGCTGCTGTTGATCAACCTGTTCAACTACATCGATCGGTTCGTGCTGGCCGCCTCGTTGACCAGCATCGGCAACGAATTGCTGAAAGACGACAAGCACGAAAGTTTCAAAAAAGGCCTACTGGCGCTGGCGTTTCTGGTCACTTACATGCTGACCGCGCCCATCTTTGGATGGTTGGCGGATCGGACGTCGCGCTGGATGCTGATTTGCGTGGGCGTGATTCTCTGGAGTTTGGCATCGGCCGCTTCGGGCTTGGCGCACAGTTACGAGGCGCTATTTGCCACCCGCGTGTTTGTCGGCATTGGCGAAGCGGTTTACGGACCGGCCGCGCCGACGCTGCTCTCCGATTACTTTCCGGTTCAACGTCGCGGCCAAATCATGGGCTTCTTTTATATGGCCATTCCGGTGGGCAGCGCCCTGGGGTTTGCGCTGGGCGGTTTGATGTCGCAGCATCTGGGCTGGCGCTGGGGTTTTTACTCCGTTGCGCCGCCGGGCATTTTGCTGGGACTGCTGTGCCTGTTTTTCCGCGATCCGCGTGCGGCGCATGCTCCGGTAATTGCGTCATCGCTTGCTCCGCCAGCGCCGCTCGCCAAGCCCGACTATTCCATATTGTGGCGAACGCCTTCGTATGTGATTAACACGCTCGGCATGACCGCCATGACGTTTGCGCTGGGCGGAGTGGCGTGGTGGATGCCGGATTACATCGTGAAGTTCCGCAACTACTCGGACGAAGGTCACGTGGGCATCACCTTCGGCGCGATCACCGCCCTGGCAGGGATTTCCGCAATCGCGCTGGGCGGTTGGCTCGGAGATCGGTTGCGGACCACGGTTCGTGGATCGTACTTTGTGGTCTCGGCCGTCGGCATGGTCGTAGCTTTTCCGCTGTTTCTGCTGATGCTGGTTTCGCCGTTTCCTTGGGCTTACGGCCTGATTTTTCTGGCCGAGTGGGGATTGTTCTTCAATATCGGTCCGACCAACACGATCCTGGCGAACGTCGCCCACCCGTCGGTTCGTTCGACCGGATTTGCCATCAACATTCTGATCATCCACTTGTTTGGCGATGCGATCTCACCGGCGTTGATTGGCTGGCTTGCCGACACATTTCCGCTGTCGCCCGGCAAGCCCAACTTGAACATCGGCTTCCAGGCGGTTTCGGCCGCCATATTACTGGCCGCCGTTTTCTGGATTTGGGGGCGTAAATATCTGGAAACGGATACCGCCCGCGCAGAAAATAGCCCGCCGCCGATCCGTAAGTAAATTGTGGATGAAAGGCTGGATATTGCGTCGCCGAATTCCGTTGTGAGGCGCAGGTCAGGACTGCGTCGCGCGGGGCACCGCTAAACTCAAATGCATTTCGGCGTGCCGCAATTGCAGTTTTTCCCACTGCTGCGGCGAAAGTTTGCCAAATGCAAAATGAGGATGGCGAGTGGTTTCTGTTTGCCAGCGATCCAGCGATTTCAGCAGTTCGGCCAGTCCGGCCTGCGTTGCTGTATCGCCCGGCAACAGCAGCATGGCCGCTTTGGGCGGCAATTTGACACCCGGACGCATCCGCCGATTGATGACAAGACCGCGAAAGATTCGGGCTAGAATTTTTATCGGAAATGGAAACGGGATATTGGCGCCGTCGATGGCGGTGTTCAGGCCGTTGGCCAAATGCTGGAACATTTGCCCTAGTGCGTCATCCAGTCTTAATTTTCGGGTAGAGTCGCTTGAGTTTCAGGCGTGCGTTTTCGATTTTGAATTGCCAGTCGACGCCGCGTTGTTTGTCGTTGGTCTTGGTTGACCAAGCTGCGATTTCTGATTGCAAGAG
>JBBRCE010000113.1:0-4328 GCA_038205115.1 Pirellulales bacterium | reverse complement strand
TTACAGAAGGCGCCAGTCGTATTCGACGCCAGCACGGTCCGCAAACGGCGGCCTGGTTGCGAAGATTGGCAGTGTCCATCTTGTCGCAGGACACGAACCTCGACGTTACTATTCGTGGCAAGCGCTATCAGGCGTGCCTCTCAACCAGCGCGCTGCAAAGCATTCTGCTCGGCTTTACCGAGAAATAAGATGCGATTGCCGTGCCTAACACCCTGCCGCGTCTCTGGCCAGCAACCCTCTCACACACTTCCCCGCGCTACCGCTCCGCGCCCACAGCAAATAACCTACAATTCAGCCCGTGAACGGTTACATTTTATGTAACGATGCTGCAAAATTTCATCGACTTCAGGATCTGCTCCGCAAGCGAGCGAATCCATTTTCGCATTTTGCCATCGCTTGGATATCCGTATTCTCATTTGTTGCGATTGCAGCCAGTGTGATTTCTTACGCCTGCTATCCACTTTCGCCTCTGTCGATTGGCACACTTATCTTCTCTCTTGTATTCAGCCCCTTGATTTACGGATGGATCGTTCAAAATTGCTTTGGTAGTCAATCACGCATTATTCTCACTCCGCGCTATGACAATCGGGAGGAATCTTTTTGGACGAAGCATATGCAACCGATCTTAAAAAATACGGTCATGGTAATTATTGGATGCGGAATCACAACTGTATATAACCGGTCTTTCCCAGCACCAAAACAGGATGTGAAACCCAGCAGCATCGATCAAAAGAATGATGAAAAAGACAAGCCAACGGCAATGGGTTTGCCATCGCCGAAAAAAATCCCAGCTGATAAGACCGAACCGACTAAATCAACCCAACTTCCTTGATCCTCCCCACATATCCCGCCGCTACTTGCGGACAACTACTTTTGCTGTCATCTACGACAAAATGTCATTTTTGACAGTCGACGTGGGACGAAAAAGCCGCGTTTTTTCACGGCTTTTTTCGGAAAATGGCCAGGCGGTGGCTATTTTTGCAGAATTAATTTGCCGTTGCGGGTGATTCGCAGCCGGTAAATTTCGCCCGCATGCTCGATCAGGATTTCATTCGAATGACCGAATAAATCAACCGATGCCAGCCGCGCAGGAGCTTTCCTGGCGGCCGGCGCCGGTTTTTCAGTGGCTGGCGGATCGGTTTCTAACCGTTCGTTCTCAGTCATCGCTCAGATCTCACCAGTTGCGAAAACAGAGGTCGATTAGTACTTGGGAAGCAATTCACCGCCATTGCGCGTCGAAAGTGCTTGCCAAACGCCCAGATTGATATCGCTGGCAATCGACCTCACGGTGCCGTCCATCATGACGACGTTCACGCCACTGGCATGGTAGCTACGCGACGTCACCGCACCAAAGGTCGGATAGTTGGTTGCATTGCCCTCGCTGGCGTTGACCCAATCGACATCGTAGGTCGTGGTCGATGCGGTTGGCGTGTAAGGCACGACCGTGTTGGGCGCAAAGGTTGTCGTAAAAGTCGTTTCGAAAATGTGACCGTCAACCCATTCGGTGTGTCCCGTTCCGGCGTTGATCGTGCCGTTCAATGCCACGGCGTCAGCGGGTGTTGCCGGCATGGGTTGGGTCGTTGCGTAATTGCCTTTGGTAATTTGATACTGCCAGGCTTTGACTTCGCTGACGCAAAGGGTGTTGCTCAATCCGTCTTGGGAAAAAGCGGCGGCCGTGAGCTTGCTTTTGGGATAGAACGCACCGTTTCCGACGGCACCAGTAACTTGGTCGTAAACGAACCAAGTACCAGCGTTGACTGCATAGTTGGGCGGATAGTGCGCCGGAACGATGGGAGCGGTGGTCGTCATTTTGGGTTCGTCGCGAACTTCTGACGGGCACACGAATGTTGGAATACGCATTGACGTGAGTTTGGTCGAAACGCCGTCGGCCGTGGTAACGTTGGGAGCAAGGTTGTAAGACAGGTCGAAATTGATGTTCTTGTAAAGATTGCCCTGCTCAAGGTGGGGCAATATCTGCCCAAACGCCGACCAGCCACTGGTCGATACCGCTCCCGTCGTCGCATTGGTCGTCGGAGTTGATGGCCGCCAACTCGACGGGAAATAGCCCAGCGAAACTTCGTGATTGGCCATCGCGAGCCCGATCTGATGCAGGTTGTCCGCACACTGCGTCTTGCGGGCAGATTCGCGAACTCGATTCACGGCCGGCATCAACAGCGCCAACAACATGGCAATCACAACCATCACCACCAACAGTTCCACCAACGTAAACGCTCGCTGCAAACGCGAGTACAAACGAGTCCTAAACATTGCCAACCCTCCTAAGTGAAAAATGAGAAACCGAGAACGTTGCCGCACGAATCAACGGCAGGTTGGCTGGCTAGGCAGAAGGCCGTGGCGGGCGTGTGTCGGAGCGGCGATTGCAAAATGAGATTGAGTCTCAATTGCAATAGTGGCAATTTATGGCTGAGTCGACGATTCGTCAACCCCTGCAAGTGCGTTGCGCAGGAATTTTTTGGAGTTTTTCGTAGCGTTTCCGAACCGCAGCAAATAAACTGACTTCTTGTGGCTCATCGCAGGCGCAAGTCGTTGCGGACGAACCACGGTTCGACGCATTTCGATTCATTTCTCTGCTTCGGTTCGGATTTTGCGCGCCGCGCCTCGTCGCTACGGAACACGGCGAAGGCACGGCGCTTCACGCGAGTGGGAGTACTCACTTATGTCCAGGTTGTTTCACAAATTCGCACTGCTACCGCCGGCTCTAGCCCTTGTGCTGGCCTCGGCAACCTTCGCCGCGGATACGCCTCGCGCGTCCGCGCCGAGCAAGTCGGCTCAAGAGGCGCCGGCAACAGGAAACGCGTCGCCTGACGCCGCATCGCCAAAAGCGACTGTGATCAAACCGAAGTTGGAAGGCGCGCGGCTCGACGCGTACGCCGCCAGCGAGAAAGAAAAGTACTTCGCGCTGAGTTTGGTGCCACAAAATTTGGCCAGTGCCCGCGTGCCGCACGATGTGATCGTGCTGTTCGATACGTCGGCCAGTCAGACCGGCGCGTACCGCGACAAAGGTTTGCAATCGTTGGCCGCAATTCTGGCGATGCTGGATCCGCACGACCGCGTGTTGCTGACCGCCGTCGATCTGCACTGTGTGCCAATGAGCGAAGGTTTTGTAGAAACGACCGGCAAGGGCATCAATGCCGGCCTGACAAAACTCATGCGACGCGTGCCGCTGGCCACCACCGATCTGGGCGTGGTGCTGGAAGAGAGCATGAAAAAATGGGACGCCAAGTCGACCAATGCCCGCAACATGATTTACATTGGCGATGGCATTTCGAATTCCAACGGAAACGATGTCGATTTGAAGTCGATTCTCGTTCCGCTGGTCGATCACCATGTGAGCGTCAGTTGCCTGGCCATTGGCCCGGAGCGAGACGGCGGCACGCTGGCCACCATTGCCAATCGCACCGGCGGCATGCTGGTGATCGATGATGCCGGACTGCCTTACAAAACGATTGGTTCGTTCTTGGCGTTGTCGGCCGACGAAAGCGTCATTTGGCCGTCGTCCGTGCAATGGCCCAAAGATTTGACCGTTTATCCCGCGATCATGCCGCCCTTGCGGATGGATCGCGATTCGGTGGTGATTGGCCGCGGCAGTATTGATCGACCGTTGGAATTAAAGATCGCGGCCGAACTCAACGGCAAGCCCATCAACCTCTCGTGGACGATCAAGCCGGCGGTATCCGACGACTCCAACGCTTACTTGCCGGAACTCGTCAATAACGCCAAGGCCGACGAAGGTGCCACGCTGCCCACGCTCGGCACTGAAGGTTTGCAGGAATTGCGCCGCGCGAGTGTGGACAGGTCCAAGCAATTTCAGGAATTAGGCCGTCAGGCAGTTAAGTCCGGCAATCTCGATCAAGCCCGCAAACTGTTGGGCGAGTCGGTGCGTCGTGATCCAACCAACACTTTGGCGCGGGCAATGCTCGACAGCCTGGACAAAAAACCAACATCCAAAGCGGCGAAAACGGCCGCGGCCAAGACGCCCAGCCGTAAGCGCGTTGTGGCGAAAGCCGTTTATGCCCCGGGCGATCTGATCATCAAGCATGCTCCGGCGGCTGAAGAAGTAGCACCGGTGGAAGCGCCGGCCGAAACCGAAGCCGGATTGCTGCAAGACGAGATTCAAGGCCGCACACTGCGTCGTCAGGTTTTGAATGCCGAAGTCGTACATGAGCTGGCGATCGCACGCGACCGCCTGCGGACTGATCCGAGCGGCGTGATCAATAATATGTCGTCGCTGCTGGAGCGTGTGACGACCTCGGCCGATCTGCTGCCCGACAACCGCGATTCGCTGGGCAAGCAAATCACAACCTTGG
>JBBRCE010000112.1:0-4988 GCA_038205115.1 Pirellulales bacterium | reverse complement strand
GATCATTGCATTCACTCGAAATCCTCCTTGAGTTGCGGAACATAGTCTTTCAACAACCATGTAACCCCGCAAATCACCGGCGGATTTCGAGTTTTTTTACGCAACCTCAAAAAGTACCAAACGGATATGCTTGGTTAAGGCCTAGGTACGATGGCTGGTCAAACAGTCTCGGTCTTTCAACATTGCCAACAAGGCTTCCCGAACATGCGCCTCACAGCGCCGGTTCGGATACATCAGGCGCACTTCCCCATTCCTCCAACGGCCGTACACAATGCATCTGACCGTTCTCCCTATCCAAAGACTTCGCCACCATCTAAGATCGGCGTCGCGACGCTGGGTTGTGGAACGGACGTTTGCTTGGCTGGGCCGCTCGCGTCGGCTCAGCAAAGATTACGAGCAGCTCACCGAGAACAGCGAAGCCATGATTCAAATCGCCATGATCCAACTCATGCTCCACCGACTGTGCCGCCCGCCCAACCGCCAGAACCGATGATAGCTATTTACAAACACCTTCTGAACGTACCAAGGCATACCTTTCATCTACGTCGGCTTTCGCAGAATTGGTGTCTTCATGCAGTCTTTGGGTGCCGCGCTGGTCCGTTTTTTCACCATATCGTATCGGCCCGATGAGACGAATCGCGAATTTCTTGGTCCGGCGTATGTGCAGGAAGATGTTAGCGCCCGGGTGACAGTAGCGGTGCTCGATGGCGTGCAGAGCCGGCGCGTGTTTGGCGTGCCGATGGCCCGGCATGGCGTGCAGCCAATCTATCTGCGAGTGGAAAATCGATCGAACTCTGAGCTACGGTTGCAACTGTTGAGCATCGATCCGCGATATTTCACGCCGCTGGAAGCCGCGGCGACGTGCCACTTTTCGATCTTTCGGCGGGTGTATGCGTTTGGCTTTTTGGCCTGGCTGTTTCTGCCCGTGCTGTTGTTGATGATTTCGAAATTGATTTCCGCCAAGCTGGCGAACGGCCGCATGGATGCATGCTTTCGGGCGCAGGCGTTTCGATTGCGGCCGATCACACCGGGCGGAGTTTCCGAAGGCTTTGTGTTTACGCCGGTCGATTTCGGCACCAAAATCGTGCAGGTTTGCCTGCACGCCACTGGCGGATCGCTTGAGAATCTGGTGCGAGCCGTCGCGCAAGTTGAAGCCGGCGAGGCGAAGCAGGAGCCAAGTGCTGGAGAGCATTCCAGCCGACCGGTTAAAGCCGGAACTCCAACTGAGCCGGATCCGGTGGCCTCCCATCCGCCCGCCACGGTCTTCAATTTTTCGATCCCAGTGCCAGGCATCAAGGCCGATTATCTGCGCCGAGATTTCGAAACCATCATTCCGACCGATCGGCAGTTGGAATGCAACCAAGTCGAGTTGGTGAAGCTGCTCGGCGACTTGCCGGCAGCGGTGAGCAATCGCAAAGGCACGAGGTCCGGCGATCCGACGAACCTCGTGATTATCGGCGATTTTCCGACCATTTTGAGCGCGTTCGCCGCGCGGTGGGATGAGAGCGAAACTATCTCGCTCGGCACCTGTTGGAAAACAGTGAAGGCGTTTTTGCTCGGCTCGCAATATCGCTATTCGCCGGTTAGCCCGTTGTTTCTGTTCGGGCGCAGTCAGGATGTGGCGCTGCAACGCATTCGCCATTCGATCAACGAACGGTTGCATTTACGTTTATGGCTGACGCCGTATCAGCACACGGGCCAACACGTGTGGTTTGGCCAAGTGAGCCGCGACATCGGCGTGCGCTTCACGACCAAAGCATGGAACCTAACCACGCATCGCATCGACCCGGACGTCGATGAATCGCGCGATTATGTCTTCGAAGACTTACTTGAAGCCGAGCGGATCGACGCCGCCGGTTATCTCGACGGCGTCGGCCCATGCGACGCGATGTCGCCACGCAGGAATCTCACCGGCGACACCTACTACACCGATGGCAAGCGAGCGGTGATAGTGCTATCCGAAGCCCGCGCCACGCCCCGCTTCATCGGTTGGGGATGAGCCCGTTGAAGTCGCCGTATTCATGACTTATTCGGCACAGGTTGAATCTTCTTCAGCGCTGCCTCGGCAGCGGCACGCACGACGGGCCTGGAGTCTTGCAAGCTCTTGGTTAGCGCCGGCACACTGGCAACTGCCATCGGGCCAATGTCGCCCAGTGCGGTGGCCACTTCCACTCGCACGGCTTCTTTCTCGTGGTTAAGTCCGGTGATCAGCAGCGGAATGGCGGTTGTGGCGACTTGCTTATCGCTTGGCTTAATCCGGAACATGGCCCAAACGCAGGCCAAACGGAGCACGGGGTCTTCACTTTTCAAGCCTTTTTCGAGCGATGGAATCGCTGCAACCGCGCCGGGGCCAATCCGTCCCAATGCCACGCAGGCTGTGTACTTCACGCGTCCGACTTGCTTATCCGTGGTGAGCGATCTAACGAGAGCGGGTACGGCAGACACGGCCTTCGGTCCAACTCCGGCCAATGCCAGTTGCACATTCCCGCGCAGTTCAGCATCAGGGTCAGAAAGCAACGCGATGAGATCCGGCACGGCCGGCTCCGCCAGCGGACCAGTCTCGGTGAGCACTTGCACGGCCGCTTCGCGAAGCTTGGGATTCTTCAAAGCTTTGGTCGCGCCTGGCACGGCCTTCGCGCCCATCGAGCCGACCGCCTTGATCGCGCAGGCACGCACGGCTTCGTCTGAATCTTGCATCATTTCTTCCAGCGCCGGGCCGACGATTTCCGCCGGTGCGTGCAATTCCGTCAAGGCCACGGCCGCGCCTTGTCGCAAACGCGGTTCTTTCGATTTGAGCAGTTCGACGATCTGTTCCACGGCGCGGCGGGCAGCTTCTTTATCGTCAGGCTGAATCTTGGCGATGGCCCAAGCGCCGAGCATTCGCAAGAACGAGTCTTTGCTTTCGCTAGTTTTGGCCAGTTCTTTCACGGCGTCCTTGGCTTGCATCTTGCCCAGCGCGAAGGCGGCGGCATAGCGCACGCCCGTTTGTTCCTCGGACAGCGCCTTGGTTACCGACTCGGCAGCGGGGGCCGCATCGGGACCGATCTGGCCGAGGGCGATGATGGCTTGCAGGCGAATTTCCGGCTCTTCGGCCGAGACGAGTTCCTTCAGCGCGGGCACGGCGTCTTTAGCCGCCGGACCGATTTCGCCGAGCGCCAGGCAAGCCCAATAGCGACCTTCTTTGGTCTTCGAAGCGTCGATCAGCGCGGGCACAGCGGCGTCGCCCATTTCGGCCAGCGATTGCAAAGCAGGCAGCAACACGGACGGTTCGGTTTCCTTGAATACTCCGATCATCAACGGAACCATGACTTCCTTGCCAGGCTTCATCGTATGCAACGACTGCATCGCGGCGCGACGGACCGAAACCTCTGGATCGACAGCCAGCTTTGCTAACTGCGGAATCGCTGTTTTCCCCGCATCGCCCAAGTTTGCCAGCGCGAGCGCGGCGTTGGCGCGAACGGTTGGCGATTTGGATTCAAGTAGCTTGGTCAACGTCGGCACGGCTTCCGACGCCCCCGGTCCGATAGCGCCGATCGCGCGAGCCACATGCCATTGCAGCGATTCGTCGTCACCGCCCAAGGCTTTAATCAGCGCAGGTACTGCAGGCTTGGCGTTGTGGCCCAGTTGTTCCAATTCATCAGCAGCGCGGTCGCGCGAGGTAGGGTCTTTGGAATCCAATCCCTTGACCAGTTCGTCCGGCGTCGGCAACTTCGGTGGAACTGGAGGAGTGCCGGGCGTTGGCGGGCCGGCAGGCTTGGCGGGCGTTGGTGGATTTGTCGCTGGACCTGGCGCCTTCCGTCCTACTGCTTCTGGTCCAGGTGGAACAGGAGCGCCGGGACCGGCCTTGGGAGGAACTGGCGGACCCGCTGGCTTGGGAATCGGCGGTTGGGCAAAACTCAATGACGTGAGAGCGATCAAACCCAATGAAAACAACGACACAATCCAAGGCCTGCACGACATGGTGTTACTCGGAAAAAAACGAAAATCAGTTGAAGCTCCCCGCGAATCATGGTATTGTAGCCACGAAGATCGACCGATCCAACTAGGCTCGGAAATTAATCGTTTCAGACCAAAACTTGACGGCAGCTAGTCAAATTTTCGCGCGGAGTTCTTAACGATGAAGACGTTGTGCTTGCCCCTATTGGCGGCTGTGCTTTGGATGACGGATCACGCGGCTTCCGCGCAAAACTACAACAACAATTACTACCATTCGTCGACCGCCGCCGGCGACGCCGCTCAAGGCTTGGCCAGCGTGGTCAGCGCGGCTGGCAGCTACAACCTACAGACGTCCGAAGCAGCCCAGAACTATGCCGCGGCCCGCAGTCAGGAAATTCAAAACCGCCTGCAAGCCACGAACACCTACTTCGAAATGCGACGGGTTAACACCGCGGCTCGGGCGGCCGAACAAGGCCCGCGACCTTCGGCTGAAGCTTATGCCCGAATGGCCAAGATGGGCGCGCCCGACCGGCTGAGTTCCAGCCAATTGGATCGCGTGACCGGCGTGATCAATTGGCCAATGCTGTTGCAAGATCCACGCTTTGCCGACGATGTGAAACCGCTGGAGGAACTGTTCCACAAACGCGTGAACAACGCTCACGTCAGTTACGACGAGTACCAGGACATCAAGAAGGATTGCGACGCATTGCTGCAAACGCTGTTGGCGAACATCAACAACGTCGATTCCACCGATTACATCCACAGCAAAGTCTTCTTGCAAAACCTAGCTTATGAAGCCAAATTCCCAACGAGCTGAGCCAAATAGGGCAACAATTATTTTCGACCGTTTTCCCAGGGTAGACCGCTGCGCGGCCAACCATGGGCTGAAGGCCGCAACGGCTTCGGCTTACTTTAGGAACAGCCGAAAAATAACTTCCGCTTTTGACTCATATCAGTCGAACCGGGGAGCGGTGTAATTGAGTTGTGGTAGGAAGGTATTGTAGCGGATTGGGCTGTTGTCCAGAAACTCCGCGGTTGCTTTGCGGCCTGTT
>JBBRCE010000111.1:0-4993 GCA_038205115.1 Pirellulales bacterium | reverse complement strand
GATCAGTCCTGAGCGGCTTTCATACACGACGCCAAACTCCGTCGCGATTAAGGCGCCGATCCGCTGCGTCGAGCGTGGTAAATTCGCCCGCACAAAGGCGACCACCCTGGCCTGTTGTTCGTCGCTCAACTGGCAAGCGCTGCCGCCCACCTCAAAACGCGTCAGCCCTTCGAGGCCATCCTCAATGAACAAGCCATGCCATTTGCGGATCGTGTCATCGTCCAGAAACAGCACCTTGGCGACCTGCGCGCAACTCAATCCATCATCCAGCAGTGCAAGCGCATTGGCACGCCGTGCCAGACGATGCTCCGCCGAACCATCCCGCGCCAGCGCGATCAGGTCAGCCCGGTCCTCTCGTGAAAGAAAGCCGCCGCGAATCATCCCCCAAAACGAATCCAAAAATCAATCCATGGCAACAAGATTTTCGGCATCCCAATGAGTCAGGGTATATTTAGAGCAATATCCGGCGTTGCACGGATCCGGAATTTTTATATCGCCGCTGGCTGCCGCATGTCGCTCTGCGTAGACGGGTGCTGGTGGCACCTAGCCGAGAAGGAATTTACCTGAGTGTGGCAATCAATCGCCTATTACGGCGTACTCCTCCTTGAATCCGTTCTCGGCGTGTTTGGCATCCGAATTTACGAAGAGCCGCGCTATGACGTGATCACCCGCGTCGGCGATCGCGTCGAAATTCGCCGATACGGCCCCCGTCTCGCGGCCGAAGTTGATCTGGCAGTAGCTGGCGAGGCTGGCCGTAGCGAAGCTTTCAAGCTGCTGTTTGACTATATCGCGGGGGCAAACCGCGCTTCGATTTCTGGAAACGACAGAATCGCCATGACCGTGCCGGTCGAAGTCAGCGGTAAGGAAAGACTGGCAATGACAGCTCCAGTTCAAACCTCGGAAACAAATGGTACGCTGAAAATGCGGTTCTTCTTACCCGCGGAATACAGCCTCGAAAACGCGCCGAAGCCTCTGAACCCCCGGGTCCGGCTTGTAACAATTTCGAACGAGACGATTGCGATCTGGCGTTTTTCCGGCTCGGGCCACAATTTCGCAGAACGTCAGACCGAACTAATGGCGAGTCTTGTCGGATTGAGGTGGCGACCGAACGGCGAGCCTTACACACTCAATTACGATGCCCCGTTCACGCTGCCCTTCCTGCGGAGGAACGAGGCCGCCGTCGCAGTTGTGGAAGCTCCGTAACAAGCGCGGGCATACCGGCTGGCTAAGCGAGCCAACGCACGCCTGGCCCATATCAGCTGCGCTCAAACCCGTTCAATTTTTCCACTAAACAGAGGTAGCGGAACGATTTTTGCGCGGGTTGCTTTTTCCAGCATCTTGCAGATGCACATTGGCTCGCCCTTTATTTTTGTGCACTTGCAAGGGTAGCCATAAATGAACTCGACTAGCGTCTCAATATCGTTGCCCGCGATCGCCTGTTCCACTCTTTCTTCGTAAGTCATTTGTGAGCACTCAACTTTCGATCGGGTAATGTTTGACGGGATATTTCCATCTAACATATCTTCCAGTCCAAAGGATAGAACCGTACCGTTGCAAATGAGTAGCTGACTATCCAAATGTGCCGTCGCATGGTTATGACGACTGCCGAGCTTTCGACGGACTTTCATGGCGGGTACCCGTAGCTATGGGTTTCGACTCTGGCCATGGGCTCCAGTCACAGAGCGCCGTGACCTTCGCAGGCAAAGGAGCCATCACGTTGGAAATTTGGCCCGCTGATCCCAATCGATATTGGGGCCTGGTCACAGATGCCGTGATGGGTGGTGTTTCCCGCGGCTCGATCGCCAAGGAGACCCTCAAAGGCCGCGAGGCCATCCGCATGCGCGGAGACGTCAGCACCGAAAATAACGGCGGCTTCATACAGATCGCCCTTGATCTCGCGCCGGAGGCCGGTACGTTCGATGCAAGTGGCTTTACGGGACTTGAAGTGGACGTACTTGGAAATCACGAGAGTTACGGCGCCCATTTGCGCACCACGGACATCACTCGGCCGCAACAATCGTATCGCCAGAACTTTGTTACGACGCCGGATTGGCAGACCTTGCAGCTACCGTTCGTTCAATTCATGCCATACCGAACAGACATTCCGCTCGATGTCAGACGGCTAAGGCGCATCGGCCTCGTTGCCATCGGGCGGGAATTTGCCGCCGACCTGGCAGTTGCGCGGCTGGCGTTTTATTGATCCGCTTGCATCTGCCAGCGGCCGAAATGTATCGGTGCGCCATCGAAATTTGAAACCGCTCAACATGCTAAAACCGCAGCGCATAGAACCGAATGCCGGTCAGGAATCCGCGTGGGACTACCCGCGCCCGCCGAGATTAGAGAAAGTCGGCGAACGATTGCGTGTCGTGTTCAATGGCCGAACGATCGCCGACACGCGTGCGGGCTATCGCGTCCTCGAAACCAGCCATCCACCGGTGTATTACCTTCCCTCTGGGGATGCGGCGATGGAGTTCCTGCAGCCCGAACCGGGGCATTCATGGTGCGAGTTCAAGGGGCAAGCAAGCTACTGGTCGCTGAATGTCAACGGAAGACGCTCTGTCAAAGCCGCTTGGAGCTATCCCGCACCATCGCATGATTTTCGTGAAATTGCCGGGTATCTGGCGTTTTACGCTTCACGCGTCGATGAATGCTGGGTCGACGATGAACGCGTGCAGCCGCAAGTCGGCGATTTCTATGGAGGCTGGATTAGTTCTCGTATCGTTGGCCCCTTCAAGGGCGCCGCCGGTACAAGTGGCTGGTAAATCACTGGAGTCGTCATCTGACGGGCGTCGGGTTCCTCCAGTAGAAAAGAGTCTCCTTTGGTCTGTGGGAGCGAACGCCTCGCCGCACTAACTGAGGGATCTGCCAACGACAAAAAAGCAACGAACTCGTCTGGGCTGTTGCGCCCTGTGCCCTTCATTCTAGATTTTTCTGCTGTCGTACGCCCAGTGCAATAGAGCTTGCCGTTGCCGGGGGCGGCAATAGGGATCGCCTTGCTCACAATTCATTCGCACTTGTGCAATGTGGCGTCGGAAGGCCTTCCACCGCTTGATCTGGCGCTTGTCTTCTTCCGGCATGCGGCGGCCCATGTAGTAACGGCAGTACCACTGGAACCAGCCGCGGGGATCGTCAGGGTTGATCCATCCTTTGCTTTGCCACTCAGAGAGTGGCCTGCTGGCGCCAACACCAAAATAGTTGAGTGAACAATCTCGCCCCGATGGCGCGAGCTTGGCGTGCTTGAAGCAGCCTTTTGGAAACTCGTTGCCCCCGTCCGTCATGTACTTGCCGCAGAACACGCCGAGGGTAAGCATTTGTTGCGGCGTCAGCTCCGGTTTGAACTCCGGATCGAAGTTGCGGCCCATCGGCGCCGAAAGTTCGTAGCAATATCCGGTCTGCATCCGGTCATTCACCGTGACAAACCTGCCTTTCCGCCCTCGTAATCGTTGTTCGTTTTTCTTCATCGTCAACAATGCCGTCTATTGTCCGGCTTGACCGCGTCGCGCTTCAACCGTTCAGCCGCCAGATTGCGATGTTGAGAACGCTCGCAAAAGCGACCCACGCCGCGAGCGGCACGAGGCACCAGGCAGCCACCTTGTCGAGCCGATGGAACGCGACGACGGCAGCGAAAATGACGAGCAGCTGCGGAACGATGTTGATCATGCCCAGCAATGGACTGTTAGCGCCGAAAAACATCCACGACCATGCTGCATTCAACGTAAGCTGTACAAAAAACAAAGTCAGCGCAGAGCGTCGCGCTGCCGAGGTTAGGGGTAGCCGCAGAATTCGCCATACGGCGAAGGCCATCAGCGCGTAGAGGATTGTCCAAACCGGCGCAAAGATCCAGTTGGGAGGATTGAAGGCCGGTTTGACAAGGCTGGCGTGCCACGGCGCAAGGTTGGGATAGGTGGCAATCTGGGCGGCAAAAGAGGCTGACCCGACCGCGGCAATTGCCAACACGCCAAAGCCGAATTCGCGCCGCCATGAAGGTGTTTTAGTCGAGTACATCGTGTATGGCCGGTCCTCTCGTCTAGCAATTAAATGGCTCGAACGGGAAATATCAATGGCCCTCATCATCGAACAGACCGCTTATTGATAAGCCGTGGCAGGTCTCAAGAGTCCAAAAAACCCGGAAACCAATTCGCTACTGTGATCCGATTTTGCTTTTCGCTCGTAACAGTTCATGCGGGAAGAACCAAGCGTTCCGCATACCTCCGGGGACGCAGAAGCGACCGATCGCGTGACCAGTGTTGTCGATCGGCAAGGCGCGCCCGGATCAATGAAGGACAGACACAATGAAGAATCTTATCCTCGCTACACTCATATCGCTGACTGCAGCTCCTGCCATCGCTGCCGAATCCACCATAGAGATGCTGAATTCGAAAAATGGCGAAAACCAAGTCTTTTCTGAGAAATTTACGAAGGTGACCAAGGGCGACACGGTTACGTTCAAGGCTACTAAACCGGGGCACAACGCTGAGTTCATTCCCGGCGGGTTCCCGCAAGGCGCAGAAGAATTGAAGGGTCAGGTGGGCAAGGATGTTGCATATACGTTCAATATTCCCGGCATCTATCTGATTCGATGCGCGCCACATTACGGGATGGGCATGGTCGCTGTGATTGAGGTTGATGCCCCATCGAACCTCGACCAAATCAAGCAGGTTTACCTGCCTGGCAAGGTTAGAACAGTTGTCGATGAACAACTGAAAAAGGCTGCGATGTAAATTGCCGCGTAGGTGGGGCGGCCAAGTGCCGCCCCATCCTTTGGAGACGCCCTCAACTGCGGTCTCGGCTTGGGGCTCGACTATCCCTCTATGCCCTTACGTCTATGCAGATAACCGTCAGCAGTTTAACCTCAAGGGCACCTCGAAAAATAGCGGGCTTCCTGAATTTGTGCGATTCTACCCCGCACAATGGGATTCGGGGATGCGGATACGATGGGTCAATTTGGCTTTTTTGATGCGGACAAACGGCTTGCGGTGATTTCCGCGAAGGG
>JBBRCE010000110.1:0-5488 GCA_038205115.1 Pirellulales bacterium | reverse complement strand
GCCCTCGCCCAACTTGCCATTCGCCTCCATCGCGCCGCGTTTCAGCTCCACACAATTCGACCCACATCAAAAAACTCGCTCGCGTCCGCCATCAACGCCTGCCACGTTGCCGCCTAAATAGGCTTACTTCGACGGGCTGTTAGCGAAGGCATGTCGGCGCGGAACATCTGCTCAAACTGGCTGAAATCATCGATTCGTAACTGAATTTCGCGCTGCAGGCCGTTATTTGTGGCTTGCCCGCGTTTGCAAGATATGGAGGTGTTGCGTCCCAACGCGGCCAGCAGCGACAGGTTGCGAATGCGCGTTTCGGGCGTTCGCCCTGCTAGCCTGGCCTGCGAGATGATTGCGAGCGATCAAGAGAAATCTCGCGGAATGAAATGCCAATCTAAATGCCGAGGTTTTACTCAAAGTCTGCCAGAGCGCGCAACAGGCGGTCAACTTCCGCCGCCGTGTTGTAATGCAATAAGCCAATGCGGACCATGCCGTGCGGTTCCAGGCCCAGCGTTTCGCTTAGGGCAAGGGCGTAGTAGTTGCCATTCCAGACAAAAAATCCGCGATCACCAAGCCGGGTTGCTAATTCCACCGGTGAGAGTTTGGCGTGCGTGATGCTAACCGTCGGTACGCGCTGCTGCAGCCGAGCATGGTCGGTGATGCCGTATACGCGAACTTGTTGTAAGCGGCTTAGGCCAGCGAGTAGCCGGGCGATGAGTTCTCGTTCGTAATTTTCGACGAGCTTCCAAGTCGCCTCTATGGCCGTCCGTCGACTTTCGACCTTCGGCGACGCTTGACGACCAATGTCTGCCAGATAGTTCACCGCGGCTAACGTGCCGGCGATGCCTTCGTGATTTTGTGTGCCGGTCATCCACTTTTCGGGAAGTTGATTCGACGCGGGCCGAACTTTATAAGTTGCCAGTGCTGCCAACAACGAGCGTCGTCCCCAGAGAATGCCAACATGGGGTCCAAAAAACTTGTAGGCGGAACAGGCCAGGAAATCGCAGTCCCAACCGCGGACGTCCAGCAGCGCGTGTGCTGCGTAATGCACCGCGTCGAGAAATACCAAGGCACCCACGTTGTGCGCGAGGTGTGCGATTTCGGCCACGGGATTGATCGTGCCCACCGCATTCGATGCGCAGCCAACCGCTACGAGTTTGGTCCGTGACGAAAGTTTGCTTCGCAAATCGTCGAGATCGAGCGTGCAATCGTCTAGCCGGATGTTGACATGCCGTACGGTGGCGCCGGCATCATGGGCGGCGAGCACCCAAGGCGACACGTTGGCATCGTGATCGAGCCGCGTGACCAGCACTTCGTCGCCAGGCCCCCACGTTTTACTCAGCGCCCGCGATAGTGCAAAGGTGAGCGTGGTCATATTGGCGCCGAAAATGATTCCACCGGCATCGTCCGATCCGACAAAATCCGCCACAGCCCGATGGGCTTCGTCGAGCATCGCGTCGCTTTCGCGACTGGTGGCAAACAGTCCGCCATGATTCGCATTGTGCCGCGACAGATAATTCGTCATCGCATCAATCACCGGCCGCGGACATTGACTGCCGCCCGGGCCGTCCAGAAACACCGCAGGCCGACCGTCAACAACGCGCTCTAAGGCGGGAAACAGCTTGCGGCAGGAAATCACGTCGAAGTCGGCAGGTGGTTGATTCATAGCGATTGATTCTAACGCATGGCACGCACAGCGTCATTCCCGCGTGGCGGCCGGCCAAAAAACGCGGTTTGATTCCGTTGTCGCTGTGAGCAGCGCCGGTTACGAATCCGGCAATCATTCGATCTAGATATCTGGCCATGCAGGAGCCCCACGCTGGGTGAAACCGCCATTGTCGACCCGGTCGAAATCCGCATTCCACCACTGCCAACCGACAGGATTTTAAGCCGGCAGTTTCTCTTGACTGCGTCGCCGTTTCAGTGCCGGCTGATTCTGCCGCGGAGCCATTTTCGGTTGGGAATCTCGCAAAAAAATGACTATGATTGAGCACGGTGTTCGGAAGCAATTTCAGATGCCGCCTTTCCGATGGGACGTTAATCAAACGTTTGCGTCGAGATTGACGGTTGTTGCGACAGCCCGATCCAATTGTTTCTTGGCGTCAATTGCCGAACAACTGCTGGCGAAATCACTTCGGCTAAACTCACTCACGGAGTCGTGTTATGAAATTTCGGGTTTTGACCGTGGCTTGCTTCGTGACTTTAGGCTGGCAACTGGCAACTCCGCCCGCGTCGGCGCAAGTCGAGGGCAATGAATCCAGTTCGGTCATCGGCGGCACAGGCAGCGTTTCGGTGGTCTGCATCCCCAAATACTACCGCATGAGCATCGAACTTGAGGGCAAAGCCAAAACATTGGAAATTGCGTTGGCACAACTCAAAACGCGTCGCGAAAAGGCGGCAAAGCAATTGGAAGCCATGGGCGCCGACGCAAAATCGATCAGCGTATCGTCACCGATGCAAACGGCCGACGCGTCGGAACAACGCAAGACGCTGGAGGCAAGCCTCATGGAAAAATTCAAACGTGCCGGACGTGATCCGAAATCAATAACTCTTCCGACCAACTCCGTGGTAGCGGCATCGCTCACCGCGTCCTGGCCACTCAAGCCCGGCACAGCCGAAGAACTGCTGATTCAAATGCAGCAGATCAAAACCAAAGTTGAGGCCGCCAAGCTTGCCGGCAGTGAGGAAAAACAACAGCTCTCGCCTGAGGAGCAGGAACTGGCCGAGGAAATGGCGTCGAACGGCCGTTCGGGCTCATCGTTCAGTAACGAATCGGAACGTGCCGGACCTGGTCAGCCGAACTTCGTCGTCGTGAGCACGATTCAGCCTGTAGATCGCGAAAAAGCATTGGCACAGGCGTTTTTCAAAGCCAAAGCGGATGCCAGCGGACTCGCTAAAGCGGCCGGCGCAACCCTGGGCGAACTGAAAGCGCTGCAGGCTTATACCGGAGCCGCGCCTAACAGCTACGAGCAGGCCATGATGGCCCAACGTTATCGCAACAGGGGTTATTCCAACGAAGGCCAAGAGGACACTGGCGAGGACGGCGCGATCGTTTCGCCGCCCATGGCCGAAGTGAAGGTCCTCGTGCGAGTGATGGCGCAATTCCGACTCAAGCCGCCAAGCAATTGAATCGCACACCGAATTCATCCTGCCATGACGTTCAATGACGAGCAAAACCCGGTTGTGCCGTGACTGCGGCCAAGCGTCAGTCGCGGGCGGATACGTGCATGTCGATCCATACCGGATATCATGATGCCGCAGGGCAGCGGATTTCTGCACAAACTGGACACAAAAATTCTGCCGTTGGGGAGTTGGAAATATGCCGCACTGGTTAGCTGGTTGCAGGTTGCCGAGTTTTGCGCTGCTGCTTGTATTGGTGTGCGCATTGCCTGGCCTGCGCGCGAGGGCGGACGATAACTGGCCGCAATTTCGGGGGCCGGGCGGCGAGGGGCATAGCAATTCGCAGGGCGTGCCGCTGACGTGGAGCGAAACGGAAAACGTCCGCTGGAAAACGCCCATCCATGATCGCGGCTGGTCATCGCCGGTGGTCTGGGGTCAGCAGATTTGGATGACGACCGCTACGGCAGACGGCTCAAAGATGTACGCGGTTTGTTTAGACTTGCAAAGCGGCGCGGTGCTGCACGACATCAAGCTATTCGAAAATGAAAAGCCCAGTAAAATTCACGATCTGAACAGCTACGCCTCGCCGACGCCGGTGATCGAACCGGAGCGGATATACGTCAGCTTTGGCAGTTACGGCACTGCCTGTCTCGATACCCAAACCGGCAATACGGTGTGGCAACGTCGCGATTTACCGTGCGAACATTTTCGCGGTCCCGGTTCGTCGCCGATTCTCTATAAAAATTTACTGATCACGCATTTTGACGGCTTCGATTACCAATACGTCGTAGCGCTCAATAAGGCAACCGGCGAGACCGTTTGGAAGACCAATCGCGATGTCGACTATGGCACCAAAGACGGCGACATCATGAAGGCCTTCTCGACGCCATTGATCGTTGACGTCGCGGGTCAAACGCAAATGATCAGCACCTGTTCCAAGGCGGCACTGGCGTATAATCCCGATACAGGCAAAGAGATCTGGCGTGTTCGGCACAATAAATTCTCGTCGACCGCACGCCCCGTTTACGGCCACGGCCTGCTGTACATCAATACGGGCTACGGTTCAGCCGATCTGCTGGCCGTTAAACCAGAAGGTACGGGCGATATCACCGATAAAGCCATCGTTTGGAAGGTCAGCAAATCGATCGGTTCCAAGCCGTCGCCGCTGCTTGTGGGCGACTGGATTTTTGGCGTTCACGACAGTGGCGTTGGCAGTTGCCTGGATGCGTTAACCGGCAAAGAGCAGTGGGCCAAGCGATTGGGCGGCAACTATTCCGCCTCGCCAATTGCCGTCGATGGCCGGCTTTACTTTTCGAACCAAGAAGGTCAAACGCTGGTGATCAAACCGGCCGCCACTTACGAGCAACTGGCCAGCAACAAACTCGACGACGGCTGCATGGCCTCTCCAGCGGTGGTTGGCAAAGCGATTATCTTGCGGACGAAATCGGCCGTTTATCGGCTGGAAGAGAAAGACAAGTAGTGGAGGTGAAAACGAATTGAAAACTTTGGTTAACGACGCGTTAAAATACGAGCGATCTTTTCGATGCCTTTAGGGCCGGGCAAGCTGTTGCTGCCCATCATCAAATAGAACGCTTTTTGAGCTAATCCCAATCGGCAATGCAGTAGCGCGCCGGTTGTCTGACCCGTGTCAGGATGACGCACAATATCGAACTTCTTCGCTTTGTCGAAATTAAAGCCCATGATTCTGCCTTGGAACCGCAGCCACGGCGTTAGAGAGTCGTCGCTCACTGCGATTTCCTGCACGGTGCTAATCGCCGAAATGGCGATCACATTTTTGTCGGCTAAATAGTTTGTCAGATTTTCGGCGTAACGTTTCAACGACGCATACATTTCGATCAAGTCCGGCAGTTTGTGTTTATTCGGCAAGTCAAAGCTATGGTAGGGCAGCGTTTCAACTTGAATATAACCCTGACTCTTACATCGGTCGGAAAGCTGCCGCATTGCTTTGATGCGTTTGCTGGCGTTGCCGGACAATTTTGTCGAGTAGTAGTCGGCGAGTCGTCTGACGCTTGCTTCGTACGTGCTGTCGATGGCCTGCACCAAGTCGCGTTTTTGAACGTCTAATCCCTTGCCAGGATTCGTCATTAAAAAATGTAGGGAGGAGGTGTTGCCCCCGAAAAAAGGCAGATGAGGCTCGGGACAATAATCCGCTTGAAACAAATGGTCCATTGGCAACGAATTGCGCGCATCGACGCTGAGCCAATCAGACCATAATTCGTAACCGTTCACGGATATAAAAGTTGGTCTTCTTGGAAATGGGGTGGTGCGGTTAAGTTGTAGCCATGACCAACTTGACTGCCAAGGATGCCTGCCCGAATTGTGATGCGTTGCGACGCGAACTCGCGGCGCTGCGCAG
>JBBRCE010000109.1:0-5655 GCA_038205115.1 Pirellulales bacterium | reverse complement strand
GGTTGATTGCGGCGGACTCGACGTTGGGGCGGATCATTTCGCCGTTCGAACGCATCTTCGGCGTGGTCTCGCTGGGCAGCCAAGCGGTGCAAACCGTCAACCGCTTCCCCGACGGACAAAACTCGGGCGGCAACAATTAGTGCGGTTGAACTTGCGGTCATTGCCCGCAACGAAAACAGAAACGGGTTTCCCTATGAGTCGGCTCGCGGAACAATTTACGATGTGCCAACGACAACCTGCGATGCGTCGCGCCCTGTTCGCCGCGCTGGTCTGCTTATCGACCACTGGGCTGGCTCAGGCTCAAATTGGGGCCATCGGCAAATGCGGCGACGGTTGCGGCTGCCCTTGCGTCCCGAAAACAGATACCTGGGGCTTCTACCAAACCCAATGGCATCAATGGCCAGGCAGCACGGCGAATTCGCCCCTGCGCCGCGGCCCGGAAATTATCGGATTGCCACCGATCGATGCGCCGCGGAAGGAAACCGAAACGGATCGTCCCGGCGGTTCGCAGCCATCGCTTGGCGGGCCGAAGTCGGATATCCTCGATCGCCCGCGCGTTACTCCACAGACTGGGCCGGATCGAACGCTTGATCGGTCGCCCGAAAAAATGCCCGATCGCACTCCGATGATCCCGAAGGGTCCGAACAAAGGGGCCGACGAAAATCCCTTTGGCAGCATGAACCATCAACTCCCACGTGGCGCTGGCAGCTCGAATCTTTCTGGTTCGACTTACGGCACGGCCAACGCGCCATTCACGCCCAATTACAATTCCGAATCCTCGGGGAGCGTCGCCCCCGCCAGCGCGCCATCTTCGAAAATCGCTCGGCCGAATCCGCTCCGCGAAGATCGCACCGCCAGCGCGAGTTCCGCTGTTTCGCCCGCCCATGCCGCGAATTCATCGTATGAAGGCGCGAAGATTGGCACAATTATTCCGGACGCAATCAACGGATCCGCCACCGGCACCGCGCGTCCCGCAGGGTTTAGCGAGCCTGCACCCTTGCGACCGATCATGAATCCGGTCAATTCGCAATTGCCCGCTAGTACGGCCCTTCCCAAGCCGCAAGCACCGCCGGCCGCGCCGCGTCAACTGACGCCGATCGCGCCGGCCTATTACGACGACAATCCATCCGTCGGCGAAGTGCAACGGGCGTTCAATTCCAATCCCGTTGGCACCGCCGCACACGGCGAGCAGTCTCAATTTCCACCGGCAACCAAGTCGGCGCCGAATCCGGCTGGCCCGGCCATGCAAATTGCGCCTTCCGCAACGCCGTTTACGGACGCGCCGGTCACTCAAGCCGCTCGAAACGCCGCCTACGAAGCGCTTCCGGCGGCGATGACGCCAGCTTCCGGTTCGTCCGCTGTGCAGACGCCTACGAACTCACAGGCGGCCGCGGCATCGCGCCCGGCAGTGAAACCGCGAGCCAATCCGTTGCGTAACGCGGAAGCGGCGGTGCCAGCCGACGCGCAGCCTGCGAATGTCGAACAGTCGCCAGCTTCGCCAAAAATGCAGCCACGCCCGAATCCGCTGCGAGCCGTCGAATTGGATCGCAAATCGGACGTGACGGCGGCTACCTGGGTCGATGACGTAACGCCCGCCAAGGCCGCCGTCAAATCACGCGCTAACCCGTTGCGTGAAGGAGCTTCGATCATGGCCAGCGACTCGATGGTGGCGCCGGCAGTTTGGATTGACGACTCCGCGGATTCTGGAAACGCCAGCCACAAAAAACTGCCCAAATTCCAACAGTAGGATTTACTGCTGGGCTTGGTCACGGGCTTGAATTTCGCTCAGTAATTTCTGCCAATCGCTCGGTAGATTGATATTACGCAGCGAATCCAAATGGGCGTCAACATCTGTCAGTTCGTGCGATTGCACATAACGGGTATTGATCGCTTCCAGTAAGCCATGCAGGGAACGTTGCTCGGCCGCCAACCGGGCGGCAATTCGCGGCAAGATCGAGACCCGATACGCGGCGGCCAGTGGATGCAATTGGCCATTGATCCGCGCGGCAGCGGCGTCGTACTCGCCTAGCAGTTGCAGCATTCGCAATGCGAAAGCCGACGAAAGCAGCGGCGAATCGCAACCGCAGACAAACGCCTGTTGACAGCGATTCGAAATCGCCCGCAGGCCGGACGCCAGCCCTTCCAGCGGACCACGATCGGGTTGTGAGTCGCAAACGAATTCCAGTTTCGGAAGCTTACGACTCTCTTCGGTGAATGTTGGTGCTGGCGAGTTGGCGGCTCCAACGATCACCACCTGTTCGGCCACCGTCGCCAATATGCGGACCGTCCGCTGCAACAGCGTCTGGCCGTCGAGCAGCAATTCGCTTTTGGCGCTGCCCATCCGCGTGCTTTTGCCGCCGCTCAGAATGATTGCCGCGAAAGCAGGGCGAGGGTACATTTCGTCCAAAGTCCGAACCTGATAAAATCTGCGGGCGTCTTGAAAAGCGTTGCCAGTCGCCCGTTGTGGATGCAACCGATAGCAACGCGAATAATTAGAGCCCACATTTTACCTTGGTTTGCGAGTCTCGACGAAAGGATTTCCGGTGCGCTGGAGTCAAACGCTTATTCCGACGATGAAGGAAACGCCCGAAGGCGCAGAAATCCCCAGCCACGTGTTGATGCTGCGGGCAGGTCTGGTCGGCCAATTGATGGCCGGCGCCTACAGTTATTTGCCTTTGGGGTTGCGGAGCCTGCGCAAGGCCGAGCGAATCGTGCGCGAGGAGATGGATCGGGCCGGCGCTGCCGAAGTCTTGATGCCAGCCCTGACGCCGATCTCGCTTTGGGAGCGTACCAACCGCGTCGAGGCGTTTGGCAACGTGCTGATCAAGTTTTCGGTACGCCGCCAGAATAAGACCGTGCAATTAGCGCTCGGCCCCACGCATGAAGAAGTGGTGACGGACATTGTCGCCAAGCATATCAATAGCTATCGCCAATTACCGATCACGCTGTATCAAATTCAAACCAAGTTTCGCAACGAAGAACGTCCGCGGTTTGGCGTGCTGCGAACCAGCGAATTTCTGATGAAAGACGCTTACAGCTTCGACAGCACGGTCGAAGGTCTGAACAAAAGCTACGACACCATGTACGCCGCGTATTGCCGAATTTTCAAGCGATGTGGGCTGGCGTATTTGCCAGTCGAGGCGGAGAGCGGCCCGATCGGCGGCGATGCCAGTCACGAGTTCATGGTGCTGGCCGACAATGGCGAAGACAGCATCGCCCACTGCGCGGCCTGCGGCTATGCCGCCAATCTTGAGCGGGCGGAAACCGGCACCCGCGTGGCGACGGATCAGACCGAGGCCGCCAATCAAAAGCCGCTGACCAAGGTCAGCACACCAAACGTGGGCAGCATCGAGCAAGTCAGCAAACTGCTCAAATGCAAGCCGCACAAGATGATCAAAACCTTGATCTACCTCGCCGACGGTCAGCCGGTGGTGGTGTTGGTTCGCGGCGATCATGAAGCGAACGAAGGCAAAATTCGCCGCGCACTAGGCGCAAAGAAGCTCGAACTGGCCGAGCCGGATGTGATCGAAAAAGTGACCGGCGCGCCAGTTGGGTTTGCTGGTCCGGTCAATTTGCAGGCCAACGTCTGGGCCGATCACGACGTGGCTGCCCTCGAAAACGCAATTACCGGCGCCAACGAAAAAGATTTTCACTACGTGGGCGTCAACTTCGGTCGTGATTACCAGTTGGATGCGTCGCGGCTGGCCGATCTTCGTAACGCGGCCGCCGGCGATCCGTGTCCGCGTTGCGCCGGCACGTTGGAAATGCGTCACGCCATTGAAGTCGGACACGTCTTCAAGCTGGGCACCAAGTATTCCGAGGCGCTCGACGCACGGTTTTTGGACGCTCAAGAAAAACAGCACGCCGTGATCATGGGCTGCTACGGAATTGGCGTCAACCGGATCATCGCGGGCCTGGTCGAAACGCTGCATGACGAAAACGGCATCGTCTGGCCGATGAGTCTCGCGCCGTATCAAGTGATTGTCACCCCGCTGAACGTCAAGCAGGCCGACGTGCTGGCGGCAGCCGAAAAACTGTATGCTGAACTGCAGTCGGCCGGCGTGGACGTTTTGTTGGACGACCGCGACCAGCGTCCGGGCGTCAAATTCAAAGACGCCGACTTGATTGGCATTCCGCTCCGCGTGGTGGTGGGCGATCGCGGTTTGAAAGAAGGCCAATTGGAATTGAAGTGGCGAACCAAGGCAGAAGCCGAAATGATTCCGCTGGCCGGCGCGGCCGATGCTGTTGCCAAACTGGTACAAGCCCGGTTGGCCGAAGAGCAGGCGTAGTTGCTCGACAACGGCTTTTCATGACATTTGTCCTTTGCGGCCGCCCGAGCGTGGTATAAAGAGTCCGAAGCGTCTCGGGCATGTTGGCGGCATGCCAGCGGCGATGAGGAATCACAACTACAGCAATTCGTCGGCCGCCGATGTCTAGTCCAATCACATCTTCTCTGCCCTCGAAAAGTTCTCGGCCTTTTCTGGCCGCGGTGCTCCGCGGATTGGCGGTGGTTTTGCCGCCGCTGCTGACGATTGTGATTCTGGTTTGGATTTTCCAAACTGTCACGCGGTATGTCATTGAACCGCTCAGTGCCGCCACGCGTGAAGTTTTAGCCCGCAGCTTGGCTGATGTGCGGACGACACTGCCTGATGCCAAGGTCACGCGTAACGACACGGTGTTCGAGAGCCAAGGCAAGCAGTACAAGCAATTGCGGCACGGGGCCAACGTGCAGTTTGTGCCGCTTTCAGTCTACGCCACGGTCGAAAAAGAATTGGGCAGCGCCAAAATCGCGGCCACGGGGCTGGGCATTTATCGGCAGTATGTCGAAATTGCCTATTTGCGATCGTACTTTTTGCTGCCGGCCGTGGCGGCCGCTTTTGTGCTGGTGATGTACGTTCTGGGCCGCATTTTTGCCGCGGGCGTGGGTCGATTTTTCTGGAATTTGATCGAGCAGATCATTCATCGCTTGCCGCTGGTGCGAGGCGTTTACGCCGCGGTAAAGCAGGTTACCGATTACATGCTTAATGAAAACGCCGTGAAGTTCAATCGAGTGGTGGCGGTGCAATATCCGTGCGAAGGCGTTTGGACGGTCGCGTTTGTGACCGGCGATGGCATGGCCGCCGTGAGTCTGGCGACAGAACAACCGATGCTCAGCGTGCTGTTTCCGACGTTGCCCATGCCCTTCACTGGCAACACCCGAATGGTGCCGCGCAGCCAGGTGGTGGATTTGAAACTCACCATCGAGCAAGCCTGTCAGTACGTCCTGAGTTGCGGTGTGATCGTGCCGCCGCATCAGTTGCCGGAGTTGATGGAGACGAAGCAACAGTCGGTAGCGATCGAAACGCGTTCGTAGAAGCGCCAAAAGACATGCGGAAGTCAATATTTAGGAACGACCGAAAAATAACTTCCGTTTTTCGTTCGGGTCGACGCGCGCTATCACGAGCAGCGGGCGTCTCACTCAGAGGAAGTTATTTTTCGGTCGTTCCTTAGAGCGTTAATTCCGACAGAAACTCACTTAGGAACAGCCGAAAAATAACTTCCGCTTTTGACTCATATCAGTCGAACCGGGGAGCGGTGTAATTGAGTTGTGGTAGGAAGGTATTGTAGCGGATTGGGCTGTTGTCCAGAAACTCCGCGGTTGCTTTGCGGCCTGTT
>JBBRCE010000108.1:0-5715 GCA_038205115.1 Pirellulales bacterium | reverse complement strand
T
Source organism: Pirellulales bacterium (assembly GCA_038205115.1). Taxonomy (GTDB): domain Bacteria; phylum Planctomycetota; class Planctomycetia; order Pirellulales; family JBBRCE01; genus JBBRCE01. The sequence continues at coordinate 5,714 of JBBRCE010000108.1, read as the reverse complement.
CCAGCTCGGCCGGCGAAAGGATGTTGGCCATGGCCGCCCGCACCATGGTGGCCACCGGGGCCTGCTTGGTGAACCGCTGCAGGGTCTCGTCCAGCGACATCGCACACCTCCGTGTCCGTCGTGCAGCCTCACCGCGTGCGACCCCACTGGCCGCAACGCATCCCGACGTTGAATCTACGCAATCTGGCCCCGTTGCGGCAAGCCCCTTCGCCCCTGCTGCGCGGCGATGACAGCTTGAAAGGGATGGCCGCCATAGCCCAATTGCGTGTGAGGCTTTTTGCGTTGGAGCATCGACATTACGCGGCGAGCAGCCAGCGTTTTGCCACGCGCGTCGGCGTACGGCGCTATTGTTACGGGGCGCGAGAAGCGAAATTTGTAAAACGAATCGTCCAACGCGGCAAGGCGTAGCAGATTGCGTTTGCGCGCCGCATTGTTCGCTCAACACAATACGCAACTCGAACGAACGCCGTGACTACTTTTCTGGCTTTTCGTCGCCATCGAATGCGTGAATTGAATTGTTGATGACGCCGACGATCGCACGTCCGTCCGTACCTTTCAAGCGATACTTGATCGCCATGCCCCAGGTTGGCGAGAGATCGGCGATTTCGAGTTGCACCGTCTCACCGTCGGGCAGCAATGCGGATTTTGTGACGGCCAACGCCCGCTCGTCGATGTGTTTGGAGCCATAGTTCTGACTGCGTTTAAGGCCCCAGACTTTGATCTCGTAGTTTTTGACGTCCGTCGTGCTGGAGGGATCAATCGGATCGCTGAACACGATCTGAACGCCGGTGGTTTTCGCGTGCAAACCAATTGGCAGGTCGATCGGTTTGCCCGTATAACGAACGCGATAAAATCCGCCGGGCGCGGTTTGATTTCCGGCCCAGGCGAACATGCCGCAGGTGTAAAGTTGCCCGTCGGTTGGATGAAATCGCGCCCGCATGACCCCGGTCGGAAATGGCGGGAGTGGCAGAGCGCACATGCCGCCTTGCATCTGTCCCTTCACTTTCTCGAACGGTACGACGTAGATTTTGCCGGCCCCATATGAGGTGTTGAGCAGTGATCCTTTTAGCGGCCCCCACTTGTCGCTCGTTACCCAGACTTCTTCCGCGGGCGAGCGGTCGAAATCGTTGGTGATCCAGCACAGCGGTTGCTTCATTGCCGAATCCGAAGTGTCCGTAACGTCTGAATAGCCCCACATGTTGCCGTAAAACCCACCGCGCTCGACCAAGTTGATGCGGTTTTTCGGCGTCCAGAAGCCTTCTTGATCTGTGAGAAAAAAGGTGCCGTCGGGATTCAAACAAACGCCGTTTGCCGCGCGAAAGCCGGTCGCCAGAATTTCCGTTTTCGAGCCATCCTTGCTGACCTCCAGCAACGTGCCGTGATGCGGCACAATCGCCGGCAACGCATGCCGTCCACTCTTGGCGTAGTAGAAATTGCCTTCGTCATCGGTCTGCAAGCCCATTGCAAACTCATGAAAATGTTCCGTCACCTGATGATCGTTGTTGAAGCATTCGTAGTAGTCGGTCTCGCCGTCGCCATTCAGGTCGCGCAAACAGACGATCTGATCGCGGCAGCAAACGTAAATCTGGCCGTCACGAAATTTGAGCCCCAGCGGTTGGAACAGCCCCGAGGCAATTCGCTGCCAGGTCAGCCCACGCGTCAGATCGTCCAAGCCCGATACCGTCCAGACATCGCCATCCCACGAGCAAACCGCCATCCGCTTGCCGTCGGGATAAAAATCAAAGCCGGTCAAACGAAGTTGCGCATTCCAGGGATTTTTCTCGGGCAGCGCGAGCGTATCGACAGTAAATGGTCCGTCGTTCTTGCCTAAAATAGCCGTCGACTTGAGCAACTCCGGCCAACGCTTCGGCCCGCCCTCGGTCAGCGGCTTAAGCGCTCGGGGCGCGGGCGAAGTCTTGGCGAATCCCTCGAGTTCCGCGACCTTCGCCTTGGCCATGAAAACTTTTACGCGAGTCGGCTGGTTCGACGCGGGTAGCTTCAACAGCGTAACCTCGTGGTCTTTCACAAGAGAAACACGTTCATCACCGATGACGGCCGCCGCGATACCCGCCGGCGCAATTCTTGCCAGCAGCTCTTTCAAGTGGGGAGCGACTTCGAGCGTGCGGGTATAGATGACCGTCGCGGACAGCTTGGCCGAAGACTCGGCGCCAAACGATTCGAGTACGCCGGTTTGGCCCACCGTGTAAGAAATGATCGTCTGATCGCCAAAATGATACGTTCCTTTGTATTGCGCCCAGTTTTTCGGCAATGGACCGTATCGTCGTCCATCTCGGCCTAGAAGCCGATTATCGTCGAAGCCGCCCGTTTCCGGATTGGCCCACCCCGGTCCGACAGGGTTGGCGACGTCGATTTCGCCGACAAGCTTGGGATGCACTTGGTGCCGCCCGTTGAATTGAATGCTCATCCAATCGATGAATCCCCTGCCGCTCCAGGCCGCTGCCATGCGCATCGTGTCGTGGTCGAACACGGCCCAGCGATTTCCGCGAGACACGCCGCCCGGCCCGGAATCGAGCCGAATGGCAATGCCTTTGTAGGCGAAGTTTGGCCCGGCGCCGCCGACTTCATAGGTATTCATCAGACTCGGCCCGTAATTCATGATCACCCAAGGCTCGACGTTGACGGCCGGCGGACCGAAGCTCGTACCTTTGGGCAGTGTTGCTAAATACGCGGCATCCACCTGGGCGTATTGCGTGGCGTTGTTCGGTTTCAAGTAGGTTTCGCGGATGTAGTGGATCACGTCGTACTTCTGCTGTGGAACCATCCAGGTTTGTGGCGTCATCATCCCGTAACGGCGCGTCAAGGTTTGGTACAGGCTGTACGGATCGCTGCCATTTTTGAATTTGTCGGCCGCAAAACGCAACGAAGTGGGCATCGATCCCGGCGCGTCCTTCGTCCCGTGGCAATTTCCGCAGACGCGCATGTAAATTGCTTCGCCACGTTTGCTGGATTTGGCATCGAGCGCGCGAATCAAACCGGCATGATCGAGCTCTTTTTCGTACTCGGGCACCACCAGCGCGGTCTGGGCGGGCCTCAGTTCCTTGGCGCGCGTCGGGCCTTGCTCCGCGATTTCGACAAGATATTTCACCAGATCGAGAAACTGCTGCCGGTCCGAAAGCAAGTTCACCAGGCCATCAGGCATCAGAGATTGCTTGCCGATCGTGCGCGATTCGATTTCCGAAGCTGCCAGCACGATCCGTTTACCGCCCGATGCGGGATCGATCAGCGTCAGGTTCCCGTCCTTCTCAGCCACAACCAAAGCCGTCAGCGTTCGTCCGTCGGTGGTGGTGATGATCGCCGGCTCGTAGCCTTTCTTGATGACCTTCGACGGGAAGAGCACTGACTCGACGAGATATTCGGCCGTGCCTTCCTTTCCAACTTTCGAAAGCTCTGGACCGAGCTGCGTTCCGATCTCGCCATCATGGCACTTGGCGCAGCTCAGAAAGGGCTGAAAAAACAACACCGCCCCGCGCGCGGCATCGCCACGTTGTCGAACCGCCTGTGCAAGTTCGCTGACCGCCTCCTTCGCGAGTACTTCATGTAACGGCTGCAAAGATTCCACGGACAAAGTTGGAGCAGCAAGCAATAACCATGCGGCGACCGTGGCGACCAAACGTCGGATCATTTTTGATTCCCTAGAAAAACTATCGTCTACGTTCAGCGAATGGGCAGTTTCGTTTCAGCAGGCATCCATCACTCTATTGCACAAGCCCCGTTTGCCATTCGGTGCGATGTGCAACTCGATAATATCATACCGAGGCGCCAATATGAAACGCCGCTTCGCTGATCGCGCCGGGAGGTTCACGATTGCTCGTTTTGTGATTCCATTATCCGCCACGGTGCTATGCCATTCGGCCCAAATGTGCGGTGCGCAACACTTGCAATCAACGGTCAAGCGGAAGAATGGCCGAGAGGCCGTAGAGCAACGCTCGAAGGATCAGGAAGGGCGAGAGGCGCGGCACAATTAGCCGCCAGCGTAACCACGCAGCCGCAATTTGCAACGTTGCGGCTGGCGAAACGAAACGTATCAGCGGCTGGGCTCGCATCAGCGACCTGCGGATTCGGAAGCCGAATAGAACTTCGTCGCAGGTACTGCTTTATTTGATGGTCCGTCAAAGACAGTCCGCTCGGTGCTTCCCAAGGTGCTGCGGGGAGATTTTTGGTTAACCGGAAAAGTCGCGTGGCTGTAAACGCGGAAAGCGCTTTTCGCGAAATGCCATCCCAGTTGCCTGACGGGTTGGCAGCGGTGCTCATGGGAGTCAGCGCCAATCCATTCAATGCAGGCGAATTAACGTCGAACCCGTGGTTATCAATTATCTGTGGCCGGGGGCGCTTTTGCCTTGTGAGCCTGTTGTGCGGCAGCCTGTTTTTGAAGTTTGTCGATCTCTGCCGCATCAAGTTGGTGGCCCTGGGATCTTGCCTTTGCGGCGAGCAGGGAAAATTCGGGGTCGGCAATCTCTTCGTGCGCGCCTGGCCCTTTAGTGCCGTCGGCGCGGTATGCAGGAGCATGCTCGGGCTCTAGCTCGCCTTCTTTCAAGCGAAGTGCCACGTCAGGCTGCGCTTGGAACGATTTTTGCAAGTCTAGCAGCTCATTGAGTTTGATCGGATTTTCGGCGGACAGATCGTGCGTTTCGGTGCGGTCCTTGGTGAGGTCATAGAGTTGCCATGGCTGGTTGTACGCTGTGGCGATCTTCCAGCCGTGGTCAATGACCGCCATGTTGTTGAACAGTGAAAAATGAAGTGTCCTATCCGGCAGCACTGCATTCTCTCTTAGGATTGAAGCGAATGAGCGGCCGGGAAGAGGCGGCTGCTCCTTCCCACCAAAGTCACGGGGATACGCGCCACTTGCCAGATCAATGAACGTAGGCAAGAGGTCGACGACCTGGCAGGGCTGATCCTGGAACTGCGTGCGGGGCTTTATCGCCGCGGGCCACCAGGCGATGAAGGGTGTGGTCGTTCCGCCGTTATGCTGGGTGCGCTTGTAAAACTTGAAAGGCGTATTCGAGACGTTCGCCCATGCCACTCCCATTTCCCAGGTGGAGCCGGGCGTGCCGAATTCTTTCTTTCGGATGCGATCATTCGGACTCGCACCGTTGTCGCTCATGAACAGGACGAGGGTCTTGTCGCTGATCTTGAGTTCATCGAGCGTCCGCATGACATCGCCCACACCCTGATCCACGCAGTCCACCATCGCCGCGTAAGTGGCCATGCGCAGGTCCTGAAAGTCCTTCTCCTTGTCGTTGAGCGAATCCCAGGCTGGAATGTTTTGGGGTCGATCGGGGTAGTTCCATCCCGGTCCGGCGAGGCCGAGCGCCCTCTGTTTCTCGAACCGCGCGCGGCGGATGACGTCCCAGCCCTTGAGATATTGGCCACGATACTTGGCCACTTGGTCCGCCGGCGCCTCGATGGGTGCGTGCGGCGCGTTGTAAGCCAGGTAGAGAAAAAACGGCTTCCCGGGGTGCGATTGATGTTCTTCGCGAATGAAGCGAACGGCGTACTCAGTGAACGCAGTGGTCGTGTAGAACTTATCTTTAGGTACCGGCCACGGCTTACCGTCGAGTGTGAACGAGTCATCACCGAGAAAGTAGTCGGTTCCGCCGCCCATGAAACCGAAGTGACGGTCGAACCCGCGCTCGAATGGATTGCCTGCGGCGTGCCATTTTCCAACCATCAAATTGCGGTAGCCGGCGGTGCGA
>JBBRCE010000107.1:0-5766 GCA_038205115.1 Pirellulales bacterium | reverse complement strand
GCAGTAACGATGCAGTTGGCTAACGGGTCATGTCCGACCGGCTCAAAAGCAAAGCGTGTTGAATCGAGCGCAAAACGTTGATCAAAAACGGAAAAGAACCACGGACAAACGACCGCGCAGCACAATGAGTGACAAGATCGTCGAGCGATTTGATTTTACCGGATGCCTCATCCTGCTTTACGATAATAGTGCTTGGGCAACCCGCCCAAGTGTTGCTGACAACGAACGTCGGCCAGCGAGATAGACTTCTCCGTGACGTTCTTCTTCGGTTTCCGTTTCGAAACCAGCAGTTCGTTGTCTTTCGCCTGGTGCGGCCGTAAGCGATGATAGTAGTCGACGAACGTCGAACACAAGTGGTCCATATGCCGCTGGCCGAAGACGATAAAATGGTTAAGGCATTCTTGCTCCAACGTTTGAATGAACCGCTCGACGAAGGCGTTCGTGTTGGGCGAGCGATAGGCTGTATGCCGCGATTTAATGTGTCGCTGCCTAAAACGCTTGATCGAAAGCCAGCGATCGAAATCCGACGAGAGGTTACAAATGCTCTTTGATCGCCTTGAGCTTGTTGATCAACTGTTCGGCGTGAAGCAATCCGCCGACTTTCATCACAAACTCGAACGCCGAGTCCAGAGCAGCATGGGCGGCTTGAGGTGCCACCGCCTTTTCAGTAGGCTTCGGGCCAGGTTTAGAACTTGGCTTGGATTTCGCCTTTCCGGATTTCTCCTTCATGCCGGCTTTGACGTTGTAAACCAAAGCGGGCGTCACGCCGATCTCCTTGGCAATTTCCACGGCCGACTTATCGGGGGTGGCGGTCAGTGCCTCTCGAATCTTCGCTGACTTGCTGACTTTCGCTTTGGCCATTGCTTCACCTTCGTATTAGATAGAATCGCTCAACCACACGTTCTATGCTAGTTACGAGGCGGATGAATTTCTACCGGCGTTTTGCGTTTCTCGCGGCTGACATTTGAACTCAGGCCAAGGCATAACCGATAGCTTGCAAACAACTAGCCGCTAGTTGTTTGTTTCCTACTGGGAAAAACTAAGGCGGAACTTTATTATTCAGACTTAAATTGAAATGGCCTTGGCTTTGGAGCCAACGATGATCCGTTCGATGTGGCAGTGTCTGTTGATAATGTTCTGGGCGAGTTGGTGGGGTGGCCTGACGTTTTACGGGCTGTTTGTTGTGCGGGAAGCTTCAGAAGTCGTCGGACAAACGACCGAAGGCTTTGTGACACAGCGAGTCACGCAGTGGTTGAATTGGGTCGCGACGGCTTTGATTGTCCTACTTCTAATCGAAGTTCTACACACCTGGCGCACCGGCCGCCCCTGGCGGGCAGTTTCGGCAGCGATCTTGGTCATGGCCGCGGCGCAGTTGGCACTGTTTGCGTTACATCGCATGTTGGACCACTTAGTCAATTCAAGCGAACAAACAATCCTCGCACCCGAGCGATTTCACGCTTTGCACGAGTGGTATCTAACGATTACGACCATGCAGTGGGTAACAGGAATCGTGGTCGTTTGGTTAGTTGTCGGAAGACCGCTTGCCGCAACTCGCAACCGTGAACCTTCCGCCTAGTTACAAGGATGCCGCCTGCAGGCTGGTTCTGACAGGCCCCGGCGGCTTTATTAGCGCCACCAGATTCGGCCGCCCGCCGCCGCCATTTTGAACCGCCCTCAACATATTAACGACGCGATTGACTTTCCGGTCCGCTCAGCCGGGCCGAACAGTCAGTTAACCCACGCGGGGCTGGCGACCAGAGACCTTTGAGACTTTCGGCGCCAGACCGGGGATTTGGTCTTGCTCCTACGCGCCGCCAGCAACTCGCGCGACGTTCGTGAGACAAACGGTAAGAGACAACGCAGGTTGTAAACCGTTGCCAGAACGGGCGTAGAAACGAAAAAAGCCCAGAGGTGAGTCTGGGCTTGGTCCGTTTACCCTGGGGTCGAACGTGTTCGAAACCAGGGCAAACAAATGGCGGGGACAGGATTCGAACCTGCGACCTCGAGGTTATGAGCCTCGCGAGCTACCGGGCTGCTCCACCCCGCGACGGTTGGCGAGAGCGTGATGCTCGTCGCGACACTTGAGATTATATCGGCATCGAGAGTGCTGTCGAGGGGCTAAGTTTTGCGATTTCGCGCAGTCGCCGGCTTGGCCAGCGAATCGCGCCCTACAATCGGCAGAGTCTGTTATGGCCTTCGCGGCAATTCGGTTGGCAACAGGGCTTGCGAATCCGCCGCTCGCGCAAACAATGAGAAGGTGGGCGTTTGGCTAGGCCACTGGCGGGGCCGCAGATTGGCCACATCAGCCACGGTCGGGCGGCGAGGATCAACGCGTCGCAACGAATAATGGGCGCTCCGATCGTTTCATTGTTAACAGTGAGTCCAGGGCGACTTTGCCGGCATGCACGGTTCATTAACATCGGCTGACAACGCGAAATCCCGCCGCACAACGCAGAGCGGGGAGGATTTTCCGCCATTTGTGGCGCATCCGTTGGTGAATAGCGGTCACCTGCAGACAATTTTTGCCGTGTATTTTCCGGGCCGATATCCAAAATACGCGGCCGTGCAGCATCGCCTGCAAATGCCCGATGGCGATTGCCTGATACTGCACGACGACCGACCCGCCGACTGGCAACCCAAGCAGCGCGTGGTGCTGATGTTGCATGGCTTGGGCGGTTCGCACGGCAGTTTTTACTTGCGGCGAATGGTTCATAAACTGAACGCCCAGGCCGTGCGCGTGTTTCGATTGGACATGCGTGGCTGCGGCGCCGGCTTTGGGCTGGCGCAGCTTCCGTATCACAGCGGACGCACTGAGGACGTGGTGGCCGCCATTCGAAAAATCGAATTGCTGTGCCCTGGTTCGCCGGTGTCGCTGATTGGTTTTTCGCTGGGCGCGAACATCAGTTTGAAGCTGTTGGGCGAAATCGGCAGCAACGCGATAGGTGGGCTGGATAGCGCATTGGCTGTGGCGCCGCCGGCCGATCTGGATCTTTGCAGCCGCGTGATGTCGCGAGGGTTTAATCGCATTTACGATTGGCACTTTGTGCGAACGCTCAAGCGCCACGTGCGCCGACAAGCCCGCCGCTTGCCGAACTCGCCAGCCGCACAGTTCGCCGTTCGCCCGCGGACTTTGCGGCAGTTTGACGATGCTTATACCGCGCCGCTCTCCGGTTTTGCCGATGTGGCCGACTATTACCGTCGCTGCAGTTCACTGGCGTTCGTGGAATCGATTCGAATTCCAACCTGGATCATCACCGCGGCAGACGATCCGTTTATTCCGCCCACACCGCTGCTGCAGGCCGCGTTGCCGCCGCAAGTGCGGTTGCACATTACGGCCGGCGGAGGGCATTTGGGTTTTATCGCCCGTCCCGGCACGGATGGTGATTGTCGCTGGCTGGACTGGCGCGTGGTGGAGTGGGTGCAGCGGATGGGAACGGAACGTCGCTGCCCGCCGACGGAATCGGCGTAATAAGCGGGCGTGTCGGGCTCGAGCCGATTTTTGCAGCGAAATCGCTTGCCGCGAACGCCGGTACGCTGCTAGAATCAAAAAAGATCGCCGCAACCTTCATTTCTTTTCTGGCGATCGGATGCTGGTCCAAGTGGAGCTTGCTCGACATGCCTGGATTCCCGCGGTTGAACACATTTGCCGGCAAACCACGTTCGGCGTTTACGCTTGTCGAATTACTCGTGGTGATTTCGATCATCGGCATGTTGATGCTGTTGATTGGACCGGCCGTGCAGTCGGCGCGGAATGCTGCCCGGCGGCTGGAATGCAAGAATAATGTTGTCGGCCTGGTCAAGGGCGCAAAGCAACACGTCACCGTTTGGGGGCGCTATCCGACCGGTGGCTGGGGTTGGAATTGGATTGGCGATTCCGAGCGCGGCACCAATGAAAAGCAGCCCGGCGGTTGGTTGTTCAACATCTTGCCGTACATCGACCAGCTGGCGCTGTACGATCTCGATAAAGGGCTGGCTCCAGCAGCAAAAATGGCGAAGAATACGATTCGTCTTTCGCAACCGTTTACGCTGGCGAACTGCCAGATGCGTCGTCGTTCGATCACGTATCCTTACAGCGGCGGCAACCCCATCAACGCCACCAAGGTTGCCAACACCTGCCGCACGGATTATGCGGCCAGTTGCGGGACGAACGACTCGGCTGGAGACCATTGCCAAAACGGCGCAGGTCCTGCCAGCATGGATGTCTGGGACAAAACACCGCCGGCGCCCGATACCAGTGACGGTGTCTGTTATCGCCGTAGCATGGTCACTCCGGCCATGGTGCTGGATGGCGAGCAGTACGTCTACTTGATTGGCGAAAAATTTGTTCCGACCTCGCACTACCAAGACGGTGGCTGGGGTGCAGAAAATGAGACGCTATACACCGGCTATAACAACGACAACTATCGTTCGGGGTTCTCCCAGCCAGCCATGGATACTGACGATGCGGTGCCTGGCGCTCTGTGCGCCTTCGGTAGCGTTCACGACATTGGCTTGAATATGGGAATGTGCGATGGTTCGGTCCGGACCATCAAGTACAGCATCAGCCTGGACGTCCACAAGCGTCTTGCACGTCGGGCCGACGGCAATAATCCGGGCGACAAAGAATTTTAAAGCGCAGCGCCTCGATCGTGTTGCTCTCGGCAAACCCGAATAACCTTTCGTGATTTTGAGAGGCGTTTTTCAGGCGGCTTTGGTTTTCGGATTGTGATGGCTGCCTTGCAGATTGCGGCAGTTGGGCTGGTAGTTCACTTGCTCCATCAACCTGCATTTTCCGGCGGCGATCAGCAATGCCAGCTCGAAAATCTCGTCCTTGCTGTGGTCACCGATGTCTTTCCATGTGTCGGTCATGCCGGTGAGGGGACTCACTTATTTTCAGGGACGTCCGGCAGGGTCCAGACTTCGATCGACCTGTCTTTGTTAGCCATCGCCAACCGTTTTCCGTCGGGTGAAAAATTTTAGTGATGCGGCCACCGAGTTGAGGCAGCAAATGCCAACTGCGTGCGGCCGGTCTGCGGATCCGACGATCGCAAATTGTCGTCGATAAAAATTCGGCCACCGGTGTGATCGATTTCATCCGGTCCAAACGGCGGACGCGTGTGTCGTGGGTGGCCCGGCTGTCCGCCGCGTTTCCGTTTGCCCTGCTGCGCCGAATTCGACCGCGGCGGTTTGACGATATCGCCGGAAGGCGGCTTGGACGAGTTAGCGGAGTTCTTCTGCGCCGCCGCCAATTGCGCCATCAGCTTCTGGACCTGGGCCTGCAACGCAGCCACTTCGCTGCGCAGCGCCGCGAGTTCGCGTCGCAACGCATCACAATTCGGACAGTCATCCTTGGCAGGCATGTTGGTCATGGCTACAACTTAACCGCACCACCCCATTTCCAAGAAGACCAAATTTTATATCCGTGAACGGTTACTGCATGTCAGCAAGTTGATTCAGGCCATCATAGCTATAGGCTTCGTCGAAGTCGGCGCTATTAGCGTGGGCCACCACATTGTAACGCCAGATGCGATTGCCCATCCGGTCATAACCGTACTGAATTTGATCCAGCGTGGTGCTGATGTCCGGCGCGGTCCATTTGTTGTCGATCACGCGGCCGAAACGGTCGAGGCCGCCGTAGGGATTAGTCCTTAACCAAGCATATCCGTTTGGTACTTTTTGAGGTTGCGTAAAAAAACTCGAAATCCGCCGGTGATTTGCGGGGTTACATGGTTGTTGAAAGACTATGTTCCGCAACTCAAGGAGGATTTCGAGTGAATGTAATTATCA
>JBBRCE010000106.1:0-6078 GCA_038205115.1 Pirellulales bacterium | reverse complement strand
CATGGGCAGGCTGCAAGCGAATTGATTCGGGAGCAACCTCAATTGCATCTCGATTACTTAGCGGAATCCAACCGGAACCGTCCGCGCGTGCTGAATGAAATCAGCCGCAGTTACCGTTAGTCGTTTTTCACCAGTTTTTTTTTTCGCAAGGGGTAGGTCAAACATGGCAAAAAAGCAAGATATTCTGTGCTCTCCGCTGATGGCCGCAGCGCCGAAGCAACCGCAGCCGTTGGAGCAGCCGGCAAAGAATGCCATTGGTGATGCGATTCGCGCGCATCAACAGCACCTGGACGTCGAATGTGCCGCCGCGGACAAACTCAATCGCCACGGTTGGGCGTGCTACGTGCAAATTTTGTTGCGGGCTGACAATCCGCAGCCGAACGACTCGCGACAGTTGCGCGATGTGATGCTCGATTGCGGCATCTCCGCCGACCGCCTGTTGCTGGACCTGGCACTTGTGGGACACGCCCAGCGGCTGCAATCTCTGCATGGCCAACGCGAGCAGGCGCACGCAAAATCGGTCGAACTGACCGAAGCGCACCGCGACTTGCAAAAGCGGCAGGAAGTCGAAGATCGCCAAGCATTCCGAGCGGCTGGCACGGCGCAAGCGTTTGCCAGTGAATGCGGCTTTGCAGCGCATGAGCTTGACTTGTTGCGACGCCAACGCCCTGAGCTATTCTCGCCCGACGCCGTGCCGATGTTACTTGACCAAACCGCAACACCAACGGCATAGCCGGCACATGGCCGAGCGGGTCCAGTATCTTCGCTGGGCTTTGCTCGGTCTGACTTACCGATTTTTTGAATCAGTATTCAACCCGCTGGGCGAATGTAGCGCCAACGGCAAGAGAATTGGGCGAGCAAATGTTGACGTCAAACCGCTGGAAAATCACGAATGAAATCGGCGTAAGTCTGTATTCCCACACTGAGAATAACCCCCGGAAAATTTCGGCCCGGGTCCTCCCCGGGCACCCCCAGTGGCTCGCGGGTCATAGCTAGCACCTTTTTTGCGGATAAGAAGTTTTTTTCCGGACTACTAACCAGTATCAGACCTTGGAGTTTTTCCCCGATGGCAGACAAGCCGCTCACGAATCCCCAGCTTGGAGAAATTCTAGGCATTTCGCGGGATCAAGCAAGCCGCTACGTCCAACGTGGTTGTCCGCGTGAGGCCGAAGGCGCAATGGCGTGGAAGGCCGCGAACATTTTACCGCGGCGCGGCGGTCCAGCATCGTCCAACCAGGCGGCGCTTGTTCATCGTACGCAATTCATGTCGGGCAAGGATTTGTTGATTCTGTTGCGCAGCCTCGTTACCGGCGCGTTGCCGGAGTTGTTTGCCGATCTTCCCGAGCACGAGTTTTTGGAGTACGTCCGCAGCATGGCCGAGTTCTTAATGGATCATCTTTGGCCTTGGACAGACTTCAAACATCAAGACGAAGGCTTCGCAGCGATGGGCCTGCTTGATTTCATGGAAGAGCGGCGGACCCCAGCGACCAAGGTTGTCTCAATCAGAGAGCAGAAACGGCAAGATCGCGAATTGGATCGCACTTGCGGTATCGCCCAAAAGCGATTCGCCAAGATCGTCAATGAAGCGCCGTCACGCACTAACACACCACGATGGAAACCGACTGATGTACAAAAATGACTATGACTTCGACGAAGCGAATCGCGCGATTGCTCGGTGCGAATCGTGCGCAGATAGCATCTTTCAGGCCATGGACGAAATGAAAGTCGCATTGGCTGGCGCTGCCGCTGAAGAATCGCATCCTGAAATTACTCGATGCATGGAAGCGTTTAGGCAGGCTTTCCGTCGCGGCGTTGACGCCAGGCTTGGGGCGCTTCGCGATATGGTCAAGTTCATGCAATCGCGCAACTAGAACCGTCACTCCAGCACCAAGGGCGATTTCCTGATGAGCAGTTATTTAGTTTACATTCCCGGCCAACCAATTCGCACCGAGCAAGCTTTGCGCGACGTGGGGCTTGGCGAGATCATCGACCCGCAATTCCCGGCGGCGTGTTGTGATCTTTCCAGCGGTCCGGACGGCAGCCACGGCTTGCTGTTTTATTGGCAGGACAGCAGCAACGGCGGCGCGGGTTTATCCCTGCTGCCGAGCCTGCGAGCGGAGGATAACGACTGGCAGCCAGCGAAAGCCTATGACGGCAAACCGGCCGGACGATTCTGGCTCGGCAAGTCGAAGGTCAAGCCGGTGACGCCGGATGGGCTGCTACGGCGGAATTACTACGGCGGCTTGCCTGTTGTTTTAGACGACGGCAATGAATGGGCCATTCCAGTCGCCCGGCAGCTTCCGCACTCTTACGGTATCGACGAATTCGGAAGGCCGGCACGCAAGATTCAATCCGCGTACATAAATTTTTTCGATCAGTCACAGGCATGGCTGGACAAGTTTCGCCAATACGCCAGAGACCGAACAGACCCGAATGTTGCGGACGGTTGGTATTTCGCGGTTGAAGCCATTGCGATGAACTACCGCGTCAATCAAGACATTGCCGACTGGCTGCAATTGATGGGCGACTTCACGTTGCCGATGGCGATTGCCGCCACGTTCGAGATGGCGCATACGCTGGAATCCTTAAAAAAAAACGGGCTGATGGAATCGCTTGGGATCACTTCGGGCTAGTTTCCTTAGCGTGGTCCCTTGAAAACGTTCGCGCGCGGCTGCAGGTTTACAGGCAGTGGCGCGCCGGACTGGTGGAAAACTATATGCCGTCTCTGTGGGACTTGGAATTAATTTGGCTCTTGGCGAAATAGGAAAACCGACAAATGGGAATTCAAGATAACGTCGAAATCAAAATGTCCGCCGACGCCGGAGCAGCGCAAACTGCGCTCGACCGCATCGCTGACGGTCTCGACAAGATCGCATCGAAGGGCGCGAAGGCCGGCGGCAGCGTCGATGGCATGTTTGGGAACATCATGGGCGGCGTTGACTCGCTGACTGGCAAGTTGACTGGGCTACTAAGTGCCGGCGCTCTTCTCTCGAAGATTCAGCAAGAGTTTGTCGCCAACTACGAGCGCGTGATTGCTATGGAAAAGCGGTCAACGGACTCGCAAATTGAATGGGCGACTGCCGAGCGAATGATTGGCAGGTCGCTCGATCCTGACGAAATGAAGTTATCTGTTGCTTCCCAGCGAATCCGCGACTTTGCCGCAGGCCACGGCGGCGGGGCTGCTGGAATGGGGTTGGCCGTCGTAGGTGCGCTTTCCGGCAAAGGCGACTTGAGCGCAGACACCGCAATTAGCGCTGTGGAGTACGCGAAGACCGTTCGCCCAGATATGGATTCCAGCGGGCTGAACGTCATGGCTCAAGGTATTCTTTCGATCCAAAAAAGCATTCCCGGCACATCAACTAAACAAGCCGGCGCCGTTTTCCAGAATACATTTCTTGCTGCACGCGCCGTCAATATGGAGGCGCTTGCCGAGAACATTATCCCGGCCATTGCTCAAGGCCGAGCGGTCATGGGCGACACCGACAAATTCGAAGACATTGCTTCGCTCGTCCTCGGAACTGGCCAGCGAGCCGACGATCCGACCGGTAGAAAAACCGGAACGAACACGATCAAGTTTTTGGAGCAATTGAAAATTCACGCGATGGGCGCGGGCATGAGCCAAGACGCCAATTTCGTGGACATGAAAAAGTTCTTGTCAGGAACTGACAAGGGAATGGCCGTCGTCAAGGACTTGCTGGGGCCATTCGCAAAAGGCGGCGATGCTTCGCCAGAGTTCTTGGAAGACATGAAAGACAAGATGGGGCTGCACGCAGAGGCCAAGTTCTTAGTTGGCGACGTTGAGTTTCTGCAATCGCTTCTCGGCGTAAAGACTCGAACGGGGGATTTGATCGACAACGCCCGCAAGCAAGTGGGCGGCATCAATGATGCAGGCGTGGCAGCGGCACAGCGACGGCAAGACCAGATCGACGACAGTCCCTTTAGCGCGGTTGTGAAGCTGAAAGAGGGTGAAGCGGGGTCACTTGAAAACTTTGCGTTGAACGGCGGCAATGCTACCGCCATTGCTGGCAAGGTTCGCGACATTATTGAAAAGGCGCAGACTAACACCAACCTCGGCGGGATTCTGGACTGGACCGGGCTAGGCGCGGCTGAAAAATGGATGCAACGCGGAAGGTTTGACGCTGACATTGATGGCGTGAGCGATCCCGGCACTATCGTCGAAGCTGGGCGCCAACGGTTGCAGGCAACACAGCGATCTATGGATCGCACTGGTACCAATTCAAAAGCGCAGTACGAAATGCTGCAGAACCAGATTGAACTACTTCAGGACATTAGAGACAAGCTTAGCAATCAAAAAATGACGATCACCGGCGGCGGCGAGACCGTGCCGGCGCGCGTCGAAGCCAGCAAGGCGGGGCAGTAACCGACAGCCATTCCGTATCGCTCTTTGGCAATTTGAACTATTGAAGCGCCGTCGCGGCCAGCGACCCGGCGGCGCTGCCATTCATGGGCGACGGTCGCAGTATCGCTCCTCTGCGACCGCTCGAATTGCCCCGCGGCAATCTGGGAATACCGTGTGCGCCATAATGCCATCCAAAGCCAGTTGAAATAACAGCTTGCCGGATTGAGAAATTGGCATCGTGATTTTCTTAAACAAAGGCTCGGGAAGAATCGGGCAGCCGACGGAAAGCATCTCGTTTAACGGACGTCGATCGATTGCCGCATCGGGCGCAAACCGCGTAATTTTGTGATAGGTGAAAACTCCATTTTGGGCATGCATTAGTGGATTTGCCGCTCGCGGCGCAGTGACAAAAAAGACGTTGTTGTACCGTCCGCCCCAAACTCGGCTACCGGCATCGCTTCGGCTTTCTAGCTCTGTTACGCAGAACGACCAGACAGCTATCCGGTCACTTCCGGCAATCGTCTCTTCGCCGAACAATGCTCTCCTGCGTGCTGCCTCTTCGGTGGCAAAATACGTCGCTATCTTTGGAGTATAAGTCCAGTCAAGGAATCGAGTCGGAAATCCGTGATGCTGGGCAAGTGCCACAACCGAGTAGAGTTCCCTCGGTATCCATTCGTGAACCTTGAACATGCTCTGCAAATTGTCGTCGAACGAAATAGCGCTTATTCGTTCGAGAACCGGGCGCAAGAGTTGGCCGTCTTCCGGAATTTGCAAACCCGCCATATCGAGATAGTGGAACAACTTTGAAAGTAGTTTGCATTCCAGCGTAACCTGCTCTTGCAAGGTCGTGATTTCAGTGCCGGACAGTTTTCCAAGTTCGTTGCGATCACCTGGCGTTGCCTACCGAAGTGCGGTCGGAACCAAGTCCCAATTGCTACTCGCGTGCCCGCGATACAGCCACTGATACGGATACCACGCATCCCGCCTGCTCGTGCTCATGGCCAGAGCGCCGACAAACTCTTCGGCCGTGTCGCAGTCCATGACTTGGACGTTCGTTTTGCTTGCCATCGCTTGCAAACTCCGTTGCGTGGTGAAAACCAAGCCGCCAGTTTATCGCGTCCACCTGGCCGGCGGCACCACCAACTGCGATTACGAAACTGCGACCAGACCTTGCAATTTCAAGCGGACCAAGCAGACTGACGCTAGCGTCCGGAAAGAACCTGCGGCGGGATTCTTGCCAACCATCGGTCCAGCGCGTTATAGTGCTGGTCCTGAATTTGATTAGCCCTAAATTTGATTAGAAAATAAGAGTCCGTCCCTCGGTAGGTTGGCGATACCCGCAAGGGTCGCAAGGTGTCTAATCACACCTAGGACAGCCTATCGGGGGATGGGCTCATCTTTTGCGCTTCACTCTGAGGCGCTGAGAAAGGATTCTGCAATGATTGCAGCGATTCAGCCCCGTCCGCGATTTGGTCCCTTGCGATGGTCTGGCAACGTCCAGCCGGTCAGTGGCCGCGATGAGCAGGCGATTATCGCCACGCTCCAAGTCATTCCGGCCATCGTTGATGATGCGGAATCTTGGACGGTCGCCAATCCCGAAGCCCCGAACGCGGAGGCATCGCGATGAACCATAACCAAGCCATCGTGCAACACGTCGAACAAGCTTCGCGAGTTGCGCCACGCTCGATGCTCGACAAGCAAGGCTTAAAGGCTGCGGC
>JBBRCE010000105.1:0-6282 GCA_038205115.1 Pirellulales bacterium | reverse complement strand
CCCGCGCCGACGCTGTTGATCGACAATTCGGCCTAACACCCTGCCGCGTCTCTGGCCAGCAACCCTCTCACACACTTCCCCGCGCTACCGCTCCGCGCCCACAGCAAATAACCTACATTTCAGCCCGTGAACGGTTACAGCTCATGGAGGGGCGAACCGATCAACTGCCAAGAAACGAAAAGCGTGGCGGTCAAGTGACTACGCAACGGCGATCGGGCTCGCAACACTAGTCAGGATGTTTGTGCTCCAATCAAGCCGCTTCGAGGCCATAGTGCTTTCGCAATCGAGTATCCGTAGTTCTCGACGTTGCAATAGGCGGACGTCGTTGACGGATTCCTCAAAGCTACGCGGGCTGCAATCGTTAAGAGGTTAGGCCATTGGGTCAATGCGTTCGCTTGGCGGGTCTGTGAGGGAAGATGAATATACAAAGTAGGATCAAGACGAGTAAGACAGCGGATGCTGAATAGCGACTCAACGCCAAACCTCCGTTGCCGACGGGCTTGTCCAAAAAGTCACCAACGACCGCGCCAAGCGGGCGTGTGACTATAAATGCGGCCCAAAACAAAACCGTGTGAGAAATCTTCGTGAAGTAATATGCTGCCGCAATGGCGGCTAGAATTGCGCCAAATACAACGGCTCCGCCAGTGTATCCAAGACCGGCGGTATCGGCTGTCCAATCACCAAGCGCCGTGCCAAGAGTTTGGGAAAACATGATCGTAACCCAGTAAAACGCTTCGGCGCGCGGCGAACTGACCGTATCAACTGCCACCGAACCCATCGTTCGATGCCAGACGAACAGCGAAGTCATCAGCAGCAGGAACAAGATGGTGGCACCTCCGGCGTATCCAATGCCGAGCGAACGATCCGCAAAATCTGCCAAGGTCGTTCCCACCGTCGTCGTTGCAATAATCGTGGTCCAATAAATAACCGGGTGAAAGCGCTTGGCGGCAATCTGGACGGCCACTGACGCAAGGAAGATGACGGCAAAAATGCCGGTCCCTACAAGATAGCCGAGATTCATCGACATCGAAACGGCGTCACCGCCGGTCTCACCCAAAGTTGTGGCCAGGATTTTGATGATCCAAAATACCAGTGTTACCTCTGGCACTTTGCTGGCAGTGTTTTGAGTTTGCATGTTCAGTGGCCTAACTGTCTTGGTTCATCGGGAAGTGAACGAGGTGGCAGCTGGCGTTAGCGGGTGGTGAAGTGGTTCGAAGATGCTTTTTCACGGCCGGAGGCCGCGAGGATTTACCGCCTTGGGCCAAAACCGAAGGGAAAGCGGGCGCTATGAACGTGTCGCAGCGCACGGCCTTCGGTCTTGGACTGGACGGGGCTCGGGTTGCTTCCCAGCATGGCCCTATCCTCCGCCCAGGTGATGTCATGTTACGCAGCCGGCGCGGCGCCGGCAATCGCGTCAGGCCGCTTGTCGGGCCACACGCCTCCTTTCTCGCGATTGCTCCAGCTCGGCGTCGCGGGCAGCGTGAACCTAAACGTCGCTTACCAAACGCCATTGGCTTCGTATGCCGTTCGGCAGATTCGTGACGGACGGCGTGTCGGCACCCGACGTAACGTCCGTGATATTTCGTCCGAACATGGACAGAAGGTTCACGGTATTCGTATCCAGCGGCTGGAGCAGCGTGATCGGAAAACGAATCAGTGGCGGGAAGTATTGGTGGAGGAGCTGGTCAAGAATAGCGGGCTGCCAGTAGACCGGCAACGACCATCCTTTGGCAGATCCGGAATCGCTTGATTTGATGCTTGCGGCGTGTGCTGATGTAGATGACGAGTTAATTGAAGAAATGGTCGAAATGGAAGTGCATGAACAAGACTGGACCGGGTTGTGTTACACCGCGGCCCTGCGCTGGGTACGCGAGCATCCAAGTTGCGAGCTCGTTCATGGCACGGTTCTGAGCGATCTCGGTCGCAAACGCATCAAGCACGCCTGGTGCGAACTTAACGATGCAGTCGCCGACCTGGCCGTGCCGGCTGAGAATAAGTTCTTCAGGCGCATCCCTTTCAAGCTGTCATATCCTGCGGTCGATGCTAGCTGCGTATTTCCCGAGGAATTCTTATTCGCATTTTTTCGGCTATTTCGCGATAGCTTTAAAAACACGCGGTTTCTCCGAGAAAACGATGACAGCTTGAAAGGGATGGTGTTTGACACGCACCCTGCAATTGGACTTTCTGTAAACCGGCCGACGCCAAACAATTGATTAGCGGCTGGCGGCGGGCTGACGACTGGCGGTGGTGGCGGCGGCCGGCGGTGCGGCAGTGCGTTGGCCGGGTTCGCTCTTACGCGGTTCCTTGCTGGTGCCCGCGAGCATGTTGTCGATTCGCGAACCTTCCTTTAGGTCGTCGAAGGCTTTGGCCATCGCCAGCCGCTGCTTCTTTTCGTGAATGTCGGCGTAGATTTCTTGCTGCACTTCCTGCAAGGCAATTTTGGTCGGCTCGGTGTAACCGTCGCAGAACAAGATCACGAATTTATCGCCCAATTGTACAATGCCGGACAGTTCGCCCTTCTGCAAGGCGAAGGCTTCTTTTTCCAACAGCGGATTGCCACCATTTCTCGGGATCGGCGGCACTTTGCCTTGCAGGGCCTTGCTGCCCGGCTCAATGGAATACTGTTCGGCCAGTTGACCGAAGTTCTCGACCGTCGGTTTGGAACGCGCCATTTCCCAAACTTCCTGCGCTTTGCGTTGATTGCTCATGACAATCGCCCGGCAGCGCGCCCGCGGTCCGTAGTTGGCGTCAAAACCTTTTTTGATGTCGTCAGGCGTGACTTCCACTTCGCCCACCAACTTCTTCAGCACGGCCGACGGCCAAACCGATTGCTCGATGTACGTATCGACCGTGGCGCCGGTTTGCTTGGTCACCGTGGCCAGCCAAAGTTGCACGTCCGGTTTGCCGTCGGGCGTGGTTTTGTTCATGGCCAGCGCGGCTTGGGCAACCTCCGAGTTCAAATCCTTGCGATCGACGGTCATCTTCTGCTTCGCTAGTGCTTGTTCCAAAACGCGATGGCTAATCACGCTCTCCAGCACTTCCAACCCATGGCGTTCGATGCACTCTTCGCTGAGGTCGCGGAGCGAGATCGGTTGGCCATTGATCGTGGCGGCCACGCCCGGATATTGCTGACTGGCGTTGGGATCGTTGAGAATGTTTTTGATTTCGGCGTTTTTCTGCAGGGTTTTAAACGTCTCGCCAGCGGCCGCGCGGAGCTTTCGCTCTTTGATGCTCTCCGCCAACTGTTCGCGAACTTGATCTTTGTTGATGTTCTGATGGGTCTGCAGCAGGCCTTCGCATTTGAGAATCACGTACTGGCCATCGACCGGAATCACCGGCGACACGCCTTCTTGCAGTTGGAAGGCGACTTGCTCAATCTGCTTGTCGCCCACGTTTTTTCGGATAGGCTGGATAATTCCGCCTTGGCTGGCGCTGTTGATATCTTCGGAATACTGTTTGGCGAGATTGCCAAAATCGTCCGGATTGGTTTTGGCGCGCGTCTGAATCTGCTGGGCTTTCTTGGCGTCGCTGACCGAAATCAAACGGGCGCGGACCACCGGCCCGTATTCCGTTTCGAAGGCGTCGCGAAGTTCCGCTTCGCTGACGATCAGTTGAGCGGAGGCTAGTCGTCGCAGCGCCAACGTCGGCCAGACGATGTCCTGCGCGTATTGCTGGGGCGTAACGTTTCGCTCTTGCTTGAGCATCTTCAAATATTCTTCCACCGACAGGCGAAAACGCCGCGCGGTGCGATCGATTTCGCCTTCTAACTCCGCCTGGCTGATCGTGATGCCCTGCCGCTTGCAGTGCTCCGAGATCAATTGGCGATTAACCATGGTCTCGAGCACTTCTTTGCCGTATTGCGTCAAGCAGGCACGCGCCAACTCTTGGCGTTCGATTTGTTCGCCATTCACCACGGCGACAATGCCGGGCCGCGATGCCGCTTGAGCATCGGCCGGCGAGGTGGCCGAGGCGCGCGTCACCTTGGAATCTTTGATGGCGTTAGGGGAATTTGCCGTGCCGGCAGGCGGCGCGGCGTTGGCCTCGCTGCCGACAATCAACTGCCGCAGCACCAGGCAAAGCACAACCACGGACAGTCCGCCCGCGATATATTTCCAGTTCTTGCGCAACACGGGCAAAACTGCCCAGAGGCGGGACGAAAAGCGAGACATCGCGGTAACTCCGTGAACCGTTAAAGTACAAATCGATAGCAGTCAGTCGTCAAAAATCATTTAGGCCGATGCCGTTGCGCACGAGCGATCGATTGTGGGCTATCGACCGACTCATAGCGCTCTGGCGGCCAGCGACATCGCACTCAAAATCGAGAGTGTTTACGCGGCGGCGACCAACGGTGGCGGCGCAGTTAGGCGTTTTTGGTCGCCGGTTCGCGCAGTTGATCGAGCGAGCGGCCCAAGCGTTTGCGGCCCGGCGCGACAGCGCCAATTTTGACCGGCTTGGCTTCTTCAATGTTCAGAGGGGCTAGGCCTTCTTGCAGGGCCAGAGCCAATTGCGGATTCAGATCTTCGCCGGCCTTACGATTGCCAACGTGGGTTACGGCGTCCGAGAAGCCCAGCAGCACGGCGCGTTTGACGCCTTCGCGAATCCATTCAAAAAATCCCATGACGTTCTCCTCTCGCATCCTGCGAAACAGATTTCAAATTCCATTCGACGCGCATTTGCGTCGCGCGAGACGGATGTTACCCAGAACGCCGATTCGCTCAAAGAGCAAAATCTTGGCTGCTAGCACAACGGGCTGCGCGCACGCTGCTGTAACTTGCGTTCGGCGCTGGTCGCCACGATCCGCCGCAGTGGAATCTTGCCTGATCGTTACCAGCGTCGGCGATGCGATTGGGCTAGCCGCTAGATTGCTTCGTTGCCGCGTTCGCCGGTCCGAATGCGGACGCAGTCTTCCAGCGGGAGCACAAAGATCTTGCCATCGCCAATTTCGCCGGCCTTGCCCGTGCGTCCGCCGCGGATGATGGCGCTGATTGTCGGTTCGACAAATTCGTCGTTAACGGCGATCTGCAATTGCACTTTGCGGAGCAGATTGACGGCAATCTCATGCCCGCGATAAAGTTCGGTGTGCCCCTTTTGTCGTCCGAAACCCTGCACGTCCATGACGGTCAGACGAAACACCTCAACCTCGGTCAAGGCGGACTTCACGGCTTCCAACCGACTAGGCTGGATGATGGCAATAATCAATTTCATGCAATTGGGCTCCACAAGCGAACTACGTTGATGGTATTCGCAGTCGGCCCGCTGCTCAAGTGAGCAAGCCCGAATTGATTGCCGGAAAATGCGTCGGGTTGCGCCGCGACAAGCAGCACGTGCAATGTTGCGTCGCTACTCAAGACAAGAAATGCCCCGGCTTGGGCGAGCTAGGCGGAGCGCTCACCCAAGCCATTGGGGCATCCTTCTGGTCTCAGGATGAGCCGAATTGGTCCGCGGGAACAACTGGCCGTCGAATGTCACGCGCCTGTCATGGAAACTGACAGTTGATCGCGGCGTTACCGGAACGGCTACCAAGGCATACGGGCCGCCCGAGCCCTGGTGGTGGCAAAAAGAAGTCCGCCTGTCAATCGAAAATTGAACGAAAAAAGGTGTCACGAGCTGCGTTTCAGGTTCATATCCAGAACCCTACAGGGCGATGCCCAACTATCGTCCTGATGGCAGCTCGTGACACCCCACACACGCGTCTACGTGAACTTCGCTGCGATTGAGTGACAACTCAGGATCGAGCGAAAAGGTGTTTTGTTCGCAAAGCTCTGAGCTTGACCTCAGTGCCTCGTTTTCATGTTATCGTTGTAAAGCAAGCTCCGTGCCAGTCTGGCACTACCTTGCAAAGTGGATCAGTTTTTTGGATTGCAAATGCCAATCAGATAATGACTTGAAGAAAATATCACGACGGCAAAACTGGCCCTCGCGACGTTTTTTATCGTGCCGCAAGCTGCTCAGCCCATTTGCAATTGCCGCCGCGCAATAAGGCATCTTGGGGGTGCGGTCAATCTGCTGGGCATTCAGCACGGGTCGTCCGTCGGTGAGACGTGTGCCGCAGTCGCTGAGCGACGCGATTCAGCGCAAAAAGAAACCGCCTTGGCGGGCGGTTCGGCGACCGAGTGAGAACATCGCCGCAAACGGCACATCTTTGCACCACTCAACAAAACAACATCGCCCGGCGGATTGCTCCGTCGGGCGATGTTGAAGATGGTTGCCGTGAGGCTTGGCCGGTTGGCCTGCCTCGCGGGCGATTAATACTTGAAGATCACGTCGAAAGCTGCCAAGAAC
>JBBRCE010000104.1:0-6405 GCA_038205115.1 Pirellulales bacterium | reverse complement strand
GAACTCCAAGCCGAAATCGCCGCCTGGTCCGCCAAGACCAACGCCAAACAACGCGGCGTCGATTGGCAATTCCGCATCGAACACGCCCGCGTAAAACTCAAGCGACTCTACCCCAAAATCAAGACTTGAGGATGCACTAGGGTTGATCACCTCGCCCGCGTCCTTGGATGTTGTCGTGCTACGTGCAGATTCCCTTGCGCCCTGTAAGGCAGGCAGGAGCAACGCCAAAAACAACGCCAGGCCGACCATCAGCCAAAGTAATGGCTCAAACATTGTTTGGGCGTGCTCGCGATTTCGCCGCGCCCAACGCACCGCGGAAGGCATCAGCAACCAATAGGCGGCGAGCAGGCAGAACGCCAGGGCAAACCATTTCCAAATTTCGGCAAACTGCTGCATTTCGCTGCTCTGCCGCCGCGAGAACTCCTGGAGCTTGTCCGGAAATGTGCGTGCCGTCAGCGAGTAATTCAATCGCGGATTGGCCTTGGGCGGATTGATCTTGTTCGGCTTCCGCACGCTAAGATCATCCAGACCAACTCCGCTGTGCAACTCGCGTTTTTTTTCACCTTCAATGTTTTTAATGCGCAACTGCTCGTCGGCCGTGCGGGCGAAGATGGCTTGCTCGAAGCGCCGCCGCTGATCGGCCGGCCGCTCGTTGAGAGCGGATGGCGACCAATCGTAAACTTGATAGACCGGCTCAAGCAGCTCTTGTTCCAGCCGGCTGAGAGTTCCGCCAACTCCGCCACTGCCACCAAGCACATTCATCACTGCTTCGTCCACAGCCGCAAGGCTCAGGGCGCCAGGCGCGGCTTTGCCGGCTTGATCGGTCAGCCGAAAGTTGATCGTGGCCTTTTGACCGGGCCGATACGTCGCTTTGTTCAGGCTGGCAGAAATCTGAATGGCTTCCGCCGGTCGTACGAAAATCGCTCTGGTTTTCCGCAATGCCGAGCCATCTGCGGCAATTCGATAGGCTGCTAATTCCAATGCACCGCTCAGTTCGGTTGGCAGATCAAACTGGTATTCGCCCTGCCCTTGATGCATGACAATGGCGTCGGTGAGCACGATTTGTCCATCTTTGGCTAGATCGATGAACACCGGCTGGCTACCATCGCCGATGGCGCTGAGCGTGAGCGTTTCGCCGGCCTGATAAACGGCCCGATCGGTCCGCAACAGAAAGTCGCCATCGCTGGCTCCGGCCTCGATCTGGATGCTCCGATGTCCCACGCCGCCGTGATCATCAGTGGCGCGAACCGTCAATTGCAATGCGGCCGACTCGGTCTGCCGCTCGATGACCGCCACGCCTAAAGCGTCGGTGTCTACTTCATGTTCCACGCCAGAAATGCTCAATCGCGACTTCACCGGCTGACCGTCCGGGCTGGATGTCAGCAGGTAAATCTTGTTGGGAATTCCGGCGATCAGTTTGCCGGCCTCGGGGATGATCTCAATATGCACCGGCTCGCTGCGCAGTGGCCGCGTGACGCGCTGCGATTGCTCTTGGCCGGCCGAATCTTTGACGGTGGCCGAGACGATCAGTTGATCTTCGTCGCCGCTTCGAAAACCCGTTGGCGCCGGCAGTTCGAACGGCGCGCTGCCGCTTTCATCGGACTTGATGCGAACGACGCCGCTACTCGGCGATTCGTCTTGGCGGCTTAATCGGAGCGAAACCTCGGCGCCCGCAACCGGCTTGCCAAAAAAATAATCTACCTGCACCGATCCTGTGATCCGCTGCCCCGGCAAGTAGTACGGACGATCGGGCTTGATCGCGATCTTAAACTTTGGCAACGCGTACTTTTGCACTTCGACGTTACGCGCCGCGCGGGTGTCGCCCATTTCGCATTGCAACTGATACGAGCCTTCGAGCAGTTCGTCGGCCAGTGGGCAATCTGTCGAAGCGATGCCGAATCGGCTGGTCACATCGCGATGCTTGAAAATGATGTTGCCCCGCGCATCGACAATGGTAAACAGCACATCTTGACCGGCCAGCGGTTTGAGTTCCGGCCGCCGTAAACCGAGGCAGCGCAGGCGAATCACTTGGCCTGGCCGATAGACCGGCTTGTCGCAACTCAACTGCAACTGCCAACTGCGATGCAAATGCACCTGCCGCGTGATCTGTTCGTGAGCCGCGGATACTTCGAGCGTGTAATCGCCGTCCGGCCAGTTGGGCAGAGTCAGCCGTGGCTGGCCGATGCCGAGAGTATCGGTGGTGAAACTGGCCAGTCGCACAAGTTCTTGAGTTGCCCGATTCAACAGCCGGATCTCGACTGGCACGCCAGCCACGGCTGCTTGCTGCTGAGCGTTCATCAGGATCACGCGGAGTGATGCGGTACTGCCGGAGATCAACTGTTGTTGACCCAAAATCCGCAAGTCCAGTGGCGAAACCGAGCGCAGGCTGACATATAAATGCACGCCGGCAAGTAGCGCCGCGGCTGCGGCCATGGTCGACCAAATGATTCGCCAGGAATTGGGCGGTCGGCGACGAAGCGAGAGTTTGTTGACGGCGGCAGCAATCAGCTCGTCCGATGCTTCCACTGCAGGCAAACTCTTGAGTATCTGTTGCCGCCGCCGCCCTTCGGCCATGGCGACCTGACAGATCGGACATGTCTGGCAATGCTGCTCCACGCGACGCGCATCTTGCGCATTGAGCACGTTATGCAGATAGGCATCAATTTGATCTAAGACGTGCGGATCGTCGGCGGTCATTGTTCAACACTCCACGGCATTGGCCCACATGGGCCGCTTGAAGACGGCTGCGACGAACCATCGCATCCGCGGTTCTAAATATTGACGCATCGATGCTAAAGCGTGATACATGTGCGAACGCGCGGTGGCTTCGCTGCACCCAACGGCATCGGCGATTTCTCGAAACGACAGATCGCTCCATAACCGCATCACAAGTACCGCGCTGCCCGGGCGGCAGCGTGGCAACGGCAGCGGCGAACAACGTGCTGGTTTCGGCCGCGACGGCCTGATCGGCAGGCGCGCCTTCCGAGCTAACCAGCAGGCCCGACGAATCTTCGCTCGTGCGACCCTTGAAAAACGATAGCTTGCGTGCGTCGGCGCGGCACTTGTTGGCCGCAATGCCGAACAGCTACGATTTGAATTTCAGCGGATAACGATATTGCCGGCTGCCCGTCCAAACGGCCAGAAAAACGTCTTGGAACAGCTCTTCGCTGCGATGCCGATCACCCACCATCCGGCAGATGAATGTCAGCAGCGGCGTGGCATAACGGCGCATCAGCACCGTCAGGCAATCTCGCTGCCCTTGGCCCACTTGCGTCATTAACGTTTCGTCCGATTGCTGACCGGTGGTCATGCTGGCATCCCCCGCGGCTCGGTTTCCTACACTTTGCGCCGCAGGCGCCATTCGTGGAACGAAAAATCGTTAGGAAAGCGACTTTTTCAGAAATTGCCGCGCGGGTCAGCTGCTCGCAATTCGGCCGCAATGCGGTGTGATCCAGTTTCCGCGCGTCGCAGTCGGCAGCGGCGGGAGTCAAACCCGCTGCGGAGGGCGAACTCATTTCTTGGCGCTAAAGAACCGCGCGTCGAGCCGATCCTTGCCCAGTTGGCTGTAGTATTTGACCAGTTCGATTCGCAGCGCTCGCGGGCTGATTTGTTCTTTCTCCCAGGCTAGCGCCAGAGCCGCGTGACGTTTACGATAGCTCGCTTGCTTTGCCAAATCCGCAGCCGTCAATTTGTCGGCTGCCTCGGCCGTGAGCAGGCTGCGCGCCGACAAAAATTCGCCGCTGGCACCCTGCGCTAATTCATCGAGTGTTTCGACCACGGCAGCCGCCTTGGCGGCCGATACGAGATCCGTGTCTTGGCTGACGTTGGCCGCGGCGGCAATGGCCTTGGCCAACAGTGGATTGTCACGACTGGCCACCGTCAGCTTCCCGCGAATCGATTGAAACAGATCGTCCGACGGCGTCAATGTGTGGTCGACCAATCGCACCGCAAAGTGATCGTAAACGGCCTCTTCCACTTCGCGACGGGCATCGTACATCGGCTCGCGACGGCCAACGAGTTTCATCTTTTTGGCAAACAACGCGCCGGTCGGTGAGATGAACTTTTCGCCAAACGTGAGTCCCAGAACGGCCAGGTTTTCTCGCGTTTCGCCTGCGGCTGGCGCTTCGGCAAGCGGAAAAAACTCTTCGCGAGGGCGATCGGTGGCTTGCGTACACAGCAGTAAAAAGCCAGCGCAGTAGGTGTTGATCTTCTTGCCCGCCAACGGCTGACCCTTGAGTTCACTGACTCGATCGGTACGAAAATTCAAATCGAACAGTGAGGGGTTGCCAATCGTGCTGGCGGCCGTGTCGCTCATGACCTTAGCGGTCGCGGGATCGGGATGGCGCAAAAATACGTAGTGCAGCGAACGTTGCACGTACAACTCAACATTGGTGGCAGGTATTTTCGTGCCGCGTTCTGGCATGTCGACAACCACCAACCGACGCAACTTCTGGGCGTCGAATTCTTCGGCCACCACGCCCACATGGGTGAAGAGGCCCGGATTCAAGTCCGTCACCAGGTTGTAGGGCGAAGGACTGCGCATCAGCAACCAATCGCCAGCTTGAACATCCGCCCGCCCGATCCGTTGCGATCCAACGACGCCGCGATTCAAGCGCTCGTCGGCAAACGCTAATAAATCTTTGTGCAAGGGTCGCGATTCGGCCGGCAGTTTAGCCGCGTCGATGCGACGCACCAATTCTGCAAATTCGCGGGGAGTGACCGCCGGAGTCGGCGTGTCCGACGGCGAATTGGGCCGCACATCTTGCGGCAGACCGACCTGCCGAATTGCGTCGACAGCCTGCAGCAGCAGCTCCGGCGGAAGTTGCGGCGTCCGCGCTAATCGAACCAGAGCCGGCAACTGCTCGGTTTGGCGGGCCGCGGAAATCAATTGCACGATCCGAATTTTAGCCGCCACCGGTACCGCACTTTTTGCTTGCGGATCCGCGTCGGCCGGCTCAAACAACAAAGTCGCAGCGACGGTTGCGCCAATTTCGCTCCGACGCTTAAGCAGCAGTTCCAGCAGTGCGTCGCGTTGGGCCGGATTCTCCACAAACTCTTCGAAAGCATCGGCTAACTCGTCGTACAACATATAGCGAATTCGCCCGTCCAGATCGATCAGACTGCTGGCGGTGGCCAGGTAGTTCAGAACTGCCTGCCGCCGCGCGGGTTCGGGCATGGCGGCAAACTCGCTCCGCATTTCCAGCAAATCCGACAGCCGTTGATCGACGGTTTCTTTAGCCGCCAGCACGCGGTCCAATCGGGTTAACAAATTTGGCGTGGCGGGATCAGGCTTGAACTGCTCGAACGACCAGGCTTCAACCGCCACGGCTGTTTTGGCGACGGCTTGCTTATCCGTTTTCGAAAAGCCTTCGGCGTGGCGCGGAATGTCACTCTCAAGTAATCCGAGCCAATTGGTCAACTCTTGGAGTCGATTGACCACCGCTGGCCGCGCCGGCGGAACCGCGACCGGCTGCGCCGCGTCGGCCGGAAAAGTATAAAAACCGGCCAGTGTCAGCAGTGTTCCGACCAGTAACGCTAACGTGCACTTCATAGGACAAAAATTCATGGCATCAATCGGAGGACATAAAAACAATCGAGCGAGCGACCCTTCATAATGACCCGCCAAGGGCTACAATTCCAGCAGTTGCCAACAAAAACTTCGTCCCGTTAACTATTTTCTGCTCCGAAATCAGGGCGTGCGGGTTCGTGTTTACGGCGGCGTGCGACGACTTTGCGTGAAAGTCGCCGTGCTGCTCGTTCTTGGCGTTCGAATAAGCGTTTTCCGCGTAGCAACCGCTTGTCCATGCCGCGCCGGTTCGTCGCTCGCGCACAATTCGCCTGCTTCCCTCTGCCCGCTTCGCTCCTTCCTGAGCGATACGAGAACTCCCGGCAAAACGAACTCGGGCAGCGCGGGCGCTTGGGCAATTTCGGGCGCCATTGCCGTTGACCCATCGCGGCGGACTGATAGAATAAGCCTTCACTCGGGGCGTAGCTCAGCCTGGTAGAGCGCTACGTTCGGGACGTAGAGGCCGCAAGTTCGAATCTTGTCGCCCCGATTTTCGTAAACTATTGTCTGTCATGGATTAACGCTGCAAGCTTCGTAGCTTGAGCAATCTAATTTCTCCGTAAAAAACCGGTAAACTACCGGCTGCGGAGTAAAAGGAGCGTTCTCGCTATGAGTTTCCAAATCTCGAACTCCCGAATTCCCGCCTATCGCCACCATAAAGCCGGCCAAGCCGTGGTCACCTTGGATGGCCGCGATTTCTATCTCGGGAAGCACAACTCGGCCGACAGCCATCTGGAATACGATCGCCTGATCGGCGAATGGATGGCCGGCGGTCGGCGTCTTCCTAGCTTTGTCAGCGATCTCACAATTGCCGAGCTGATCGTTGCCTATTACCGATA
>JBBRCE010000103.1:0-6424 GCA_038205115.1 Pirellulales bacterium | reverse complement strand
TGTCCGGCCGATCGCGGCAACATCTCCGCGGCCAAAAACAGTTCTTGTTGCAGTTGCTTCCGCTTGCCCATCGCCACGGTCAGGTACTCCTTTGACTGACATTGCCCACCAGGCCAACAGTGTATCAACCGCGCGGGAATTGGGAATACTTCAACGGCCTGTTATCCGAAAAAACACGATCGGTGATTGTCAGCACGTTCACCTCAATGATCGATGTCCTGAATCGCGGCGTGCTCCGCGACCTGTTTTGCGACGGTACCAATTTGACTCCCGAAGCGATTTTCGA
This sequence comes from Pirellulales bacterium, assembly GCA_038205115.1. Taxonomy (GTDB): domain Bacteria; phylum Planctomycetota; class Planctomycetia; order Pirellulales; family JBBRCE01; genus JBBRCE01. The sequence continues at coordinate 6,138 of JBBRCE010000103.1, read as the reverse complement.
AGGAAAGATTATTTTAATCGACCTGTCGGTGAAAGAATTCGCCGATGTCGGGGTATTTGCTCAAGTGCTCTGGAAGATCGCGTTTCAAAAATCGATGGAGCGACGTGACACGGTAGAGAACCCGAGGCCCGCGTTTCTGTGGATGGATGAGGCTCAATGTTTCGTGACGTCGGGAGATATGCAGTTCCAGACAACTTGTAGGGCCGCGCGCGTGGCGACCGTGATGTTGACGCAAAATATCAGCAATTTCTACGCGGCACTCGGTAGCGGCGAAAAGGGTCGGGCCGAAGCCGATTCGTTATTTGCGAACCTGAACACGAAAAGTTTTCATGCTCAGGGCGATCCGGTCACCAATGACTGGGCTGCTTCGATCATCGGCCGCTCACGGCAATTCCTGACAAATGCTTCCAACAGCTTCGAGCCGGGAGACAATTGGACTCGCACGCTTGGCTTGGGTGGCGAGCCTCGAAGTACCTGCGGAGTATCAGAAACGATTGATTTTGAAGTCCAGCCTCGAGCATTTACGACGCTCCGCAAAGGCGGCCCGGCAAATGACTGGATGGTTGACGGATATTTGTTTCAAGGTGGGCGAAGGTTCCGCGGTTCGGGAAGGACGTGGATGAAAGTGGCGTTTTCACAGCGGTCTTAGTCGTAATCAGGAAAGCGAGATCGAGATGGGCAATCAAGAAAACAGTGAATCGGCAGGAGGCAGCTTTGATGTGTTGCACTGGCTGGCGTTTCTGGCCGCGAGCTGGGCTGCGTCGGTCGAAGTATTTCTGCGATCACAATTTGGCAAAAATTATCTGGGGTCGAAGTCGGCGGCGGTGTTGCTACTGGTGCCGCTGTATTGCACCTTCTGCTCACCGCATGACATCCGGCCCATGTTCTGGTTCCTGGCTGCATTTCTGGTCATGTCATTTCTGCGGAGGCTTGGAGTCCTGAAGCGACACTGGGCAGGCAATCGCGGCGGGCACACGCGTTAAAGTGGTTGGCCAATCTTCGCGCGCATATTTCGCAATTGGTCCGAAGTGACCATCAAGCAATATGTCGAACCGGCGTTTTTGCTCGTCGCGGGCGTGCTTGTAGCTCCCTTGTCGCCCTCTCTCGCGTTGTATTTGATGATTGCCGGAGGCTGCGTCTATACCACCGTCAGTTTTACCGAAAACAGCCAGAATTCGCGGGTATCGATGATGCACGACTTGGTTCTGGAGCAGGAAACAATCGCGGAACGGTTCCGCGAAATGCGAGGTGATCTTTTTTAGCCTTAGGCGAGGGAATCCATGGCGACAGAAGCTGAAACACAACAGAAATGGGGCAGCGAACACGCCTCGGGTATGGGTTGTCAGGGCCTGAGGGAACTGAGAGCCGCGTTGTACCCGGAGTCGAACGTCGCACAACAATCCGAATATGGCGTTTTTGGTACGAAAACGCCCGGCGAAGTGGCGGAAGCCCGGCGTAGCGACGACCGAGACCTGGAAGATGAAAGTTCAAAAGGCCGCGATTCGATTTTAAGCGAGCGAATGCGGCAAGGTGAGGACCGTGGCGTTCACGGCCGTGACGAAAAACAACTCGAACCGGAGCGATGAGTCATGTTGCATGCAATGTGGGAAACTCTGTTCCTCGTATTATTGCCGTTTGGATTGCTGGTTTGGTTCTGCTGGCAGTTCGTCGAGCGATTCTTCTCCAAGAATCCGGCCACGGCGTCGGTCGTGAGCTATCTGCTGCGGAGCTTCTTTGGATAGTTCATTGCGAAAAATTCGAATTGGTGCGGGGACGGCAACGTCCCCGTTTTTATGCGCGGACAAAAAATCAGGAGAAGTTGCGATGTCGTACGTAAATGGTTCCGGCGAAGAAACGGAGCATGCAAGTTTGATCACGGCAGTAGAATTCGCACGGATTATCAAAGTGTCCACCCGAACACTATGGCGGTTGCGAAGCGCGGTTCGCGTGCCGGAACCCATGCGTCTCGGCGGTTTAGTGCGTTGGCAATACGCCGAAATTAAAAAATGGATCGCTGAGGGTTGCCCAATTCCAGCAGCGCGCGAAAATGAACACCGGAGGAACCCCTAACATGGCTTCGATTTTCAAACGCAGCAAACGCAAGAACACGCCGTACTCGATCCAATACACCGATCACTTCGGCAAACGCAAAACGGTCAAGGGCTTCACCGATCGCGGCCTGACCGAGCAATTGGCCGCCAAGCTGGAGGGCGAAGCCCGATTGCGAATCTCAGGGCTGATCGATCCCGAACAAGAGCGGCTCGCCGAGAAAAAACTCTCCCCAATCGGCGAACATTTGACGGCATTTGAGCAAAGCCTGACCGACAATTCGCCGAAGTACGTTCGTTTGACGATGACGCGGACGCGACGAATCGTCGAGGGCTGTGGTTTTCAAAATCTGGGCGACATTGAGTCGGAGTTGGTGCGGACATTCATGCGATCGCTCCGAAAAAGCAATGACCTGGGGCATAAGACCTACAACCATTACTTGCAGGCGATGGCCTCGTTTTGTTATTGGTGCGTGGCGACGAAACGACTGCTCATCAATCCCATGGTCGGCCTGGAACGGTTGAATACAGCAGTGGACGTTCGGCATAAACGTCGCGCACTGGAGCCCGCTGAATTGTCGAAGTTATTGCATTCGGCGCAGAATAGCGGTATTCGCATTCAGTCGATGACCGGCGAGCAACGGGCACGGCTGTACCTACTTTCATACATGACTGGGCTTCGCAAGGCCGAAATCGCCAGTCTAACGGCGCGGAGTTTCAATCTTGAGGCTTCACCGCCAACACTGACCGTCGAGGCAGCTTGTTCGAAGCATCGACGGAAAGACGTGCTTCCCATGCATCCGGACCTTGTAGTGAGACTTCGTGAATGGCTTGTGAATTTGGTATCAGGCGAAAAGCTTTTTCCCAAACTTGCGGGACGAAAAACGTGGCTCATGGTCCGTCAGGATTTGGAACGCGTCGGGATTCCCTATGAAAATGAAAATGGAATCGCCGATTTTCATGCGGCTGGCCGGCATTCGCATATTACGGAACTGATGCGAAATGGAGCAACGCTCCCGGAAGCCAAAGAGCTTGCTCGGCATTCGGACATTCGCATGACCATGCGGTATACGCACATCGGCATTGGCGATCAGGCGCGCGCCTTGGCGAATCTTCCGACCCTCCGAACAAACCCGGAACATGTTGCAAAGTCAGAGGCAAAAGAAAACGTCGCGCTGCACGGGCGCTGCATTTCGAGCGGCGCTGAGGGATATTCGGTGTCAGCGGTTGGCAGTGACAAGCCAGGCCAAGAACGTCAAAACCCTCGTGGTGACAAGGGTTTTGACGCTGATCGTCGCCAGTTGGTAGGTCCTGGCAAAGTGGAGGCGGCGGGAATTGAACCCGCGTCCCGCGATATTTCCATGACGGCTTCTACGTGCGTAGTCGGATCATTTCCGCTTTCGCCACGCGATCCCCAACCGACGGGGTTCCGACGCGGCAAGCCAGGAACGTAATTTAGCCGCGAGCGTGCCCAGCAGTGACTCGCGACGATCCGGAATTGGTGACGGACTTTTGGGCCTCTCCGACAAAAGCCCGCAGACCGGACTACCTATTTAACTAGGCAGCCAAAGCAAAAGTATCTTCAGCAATTGAAGATGTGATCAGCTATTTACGTGGCCTGCTGATCAACCACGGCACGCCACCGGCACTTCAGGCTATCCGGTCGAACCCAGTTCGCCCCCTGCGCGATTGCGAACTCATTATAGCTGCCGCAGCCCAGCGCGGCGAGTGCTGCCGGCACTCGCTGTCACCAAGTTTCGGCCGCCACCGCGGGATCGGTGGCCAACCTGCCACGAGAGCCGAAAGTCTCGGAAAATTGCCGGCCTGCATTTCGGCGACAATGTCGGCGGAATGAGCGAATTGAACCCGCGCGGCCGGAACTCGCCGATGGCGTCGGCAGGGCCAATCGCGGATCGCTGACATCGGCCAAAGATTTGCAGTACAATCGAGCGAAAATCTCAGCACCTCCGCAGAACCTCATGCTTCGCGAAACGCTCGGTCAACTCGCCGGCGGTCAGGACTTGTCGCTCGAACAAACTCGGGCGGCTTTCGATTCGATCATGCGCGGGGAATGCTCGCCACAAGAGATTGGCTTGCTGCTGACGGCACTGGCCGCCAAAGGCGAAACGGTGGATGAGATCGCCGGCGCAGCCGCCGCCATGCGACAACACATGACGCCGATCGTCAGCCGGCATGCGACACTGATCGACACCTGCGGCACCGGCGGAGTGGGCAGCAAAACATTCAACATCAGCACGGCGGCAGCGCTCGTCACCGCCGCTGCGGGCGTGCCGGTGGCCAAGCACGGCAACCGCAGCGTCACCAGTCGCAGCGGCTCGGCCGATGTGTTGGCGGCGCTGGGCGTCAACATTGAAGCCGACCTGCCCACCATAACGGCCTGCCTGAACGAACTCGGCATCTGCTTTTGCTTCGCGCCGCTGCTGCATCCGGCGATGAAGCAAGTGGCCGCCGTCCGTAAGCAGCTTGGCATTCGCACCGTCTTCAACCTGCTAGGTCCACTGACCAATCCGGCGCACGCCCCATGCCAATTGCTGGGCGTTGGCCTGCCGGAACTGAGACATCGAATGGCGGCCGTGCTGCAGCGATTAGGCACGCGCCGCGCGCTTGTCATTTGCGGTGACAATCGGTTGGGCGAAGTCGCAACCTTCGGGCCGACATACGTCACGGAAGTCAGCAATGCTGGTCGAAGAGACTCGATCTGGACGCCGGCCGATTTTGACGTGGAACCGGCCGAACTCGCGATGCTGGAAGTCGCCGGACCGGCCGAAAGCGCGGACGTGATCAGCGGCGTTTTCGCCGGCGAGAACAATGCCGCGCGCGACATTGTCTTGATCAATGCGGCCGCCGCACTCTTTACAGCCGATAAGGCGACCACGCTGCGGCAATGCATGGCACTCGCTCGTCAGGCCATCGATTCCGGCGCAGTCAGCGAACTGCTGCAGCGTTTGAAGCAGCGCAGTAACCAGCCTACGGACGCCAGCCTTTAAGCGCCAATCGCTGCTCTACCTGCGCGAATCACTCGCTGATCGATCGACGCACGGACACGCCGCAACCCACTCCACCAACGGAGCGTCCTCAATGGAAAGACGCCGAGCTCCGCCAGCGCGGCGGATAGCGCAAGCAACGGTTCCGACAGCCTGTTGATTGCAAACAACAAAAATGACGTGGCAACATACAGCGAGAATTTGAAATTGTCGCCGCTCGTCAAAACGAAACGGCCGCCGCAAGTTGGCCAACAAAAAACGCCTGCTGCGCCGCGAACGTGGTTCGCGACGCAACAGGCAAAATCTGAACTCATTAAGGTTGCAATGCTTACTTGGCAATTTGCATCCGGCGGCGGTGCGCCATGGCCAAGAGGCCAATGATGCCCATCAGTCCGAGTAGCCAAGTGCTCGGTTCTGGCACGGCGGTGACCGAGACTGGCGAGCCACCGAGCGAACCCAGTGTATGGACTTCGCCAGACAAAGCACCACTTTGTGCCGCAAAAGCCGAATCCATCAGCGAGTAGTCGGCGGCAGTGATCGAGCCGTCGTAGTCGAAGTCTCCGTTGGCCCAGCCGGTTTGCGGGCCAAGCGTTTGTTGGTGAGCGAACGCCAAATCGATGTTGGCGTAATCGCCAGCGGTGATCACGCCGTCGAGATCGGTATCACCGAAGTAGGTGAATTTGACCAGCGTGTCGTTCTTGGCCACCGTGGCAGTGCCGAAGCTGGTGATGAACGCGCTGCCCGTGCCGTCGCTGACCGTGCCGTCCAATGATCCGAACGACTTGGTGTTGTTCTGGAACACCGCCAGGCCGACGATGCGGCGCGTGTCGGCGGCAGCAGATGAACTGCCGATGCCGGTGCCCATCCACAGTGTCGCGCTACCGTTCGCCAGGTTGTAACCGGACTTCACTTGACTAGCGACTTGCTTCACGGCGTCTTGTAACGCCGTGCCGCTGAGTCCGCCGGTCTGCACAACAAGCTTGTTGTTGGCCAAGTCCAAATATCCGTCCCAGACCGTGTTGCCGCTGACCACATGGCTAGCGATCGTGAGGATTGGTGTAACCACCACGCTTGGTCCCGTTGCA
>JBBRCE010000102.1:0-6817 GCA_038205115.1 Pirellulales bacterium | reverse complement strand
GACCCCTGACCCCTGACCCCTGACCCCTGACCCCTGACCCCTGACCCCTGACCCCTGACCCCTGCCCCATGTCTCCTTGGGTCGATGACCTGACCATTGGCGAAGTTCTGCGGCGCACCGCTGAGCGCGTTCCGCGCAACGATGCGTTGGTTTTTCCAAAGCTCGGTTTGCGGACCAGCTATCGCCAGTTCGATCAGCAGGTCGACGGCGCTGCGCGCGGATTGTTGGCGCTCGGGATTCAACCGGGCCAGCATGTGGCCATTTGGGCCACCAACGTGCCGGAGTGGGTGCTGTTGCAATTTGCGGCCGCGAGAATCGGCGCGGTGATGGTGACCATCAATCCGGCCTATCGACCCTTCGAGCTGAAATATGTGCTGGCACAGTGCGATGCAACCGCGCTGTTTTTGATCGATCGATTTAAATCCTCGGACTATGTGGCGATGCTGGCGGAGATTTGTCCAGAACTCAGTCACGCGAACCCCGGACAATTGCAGAGCAACGATTTTCCGAAACTTCGCTGGGCCGTATCGTTAAAAGGCGACGTCCCGCCAGGCATGATCGGCTGGCCGGAAATGATCGAGCGCGGGCAATCGGTCGAAGGTCAGCAACTTGAGGAAATCGCTGCCGCGATCAACCCGGCCGAAGCCATCAATATTCAATACACCTCCGGCACCACCGGTTTTCCAAAGGCGGCCACGCTCACCCATCGAAATTTGCTGCTCAACGCATTTTACATTGGTCGCTGCCAGAATTTTAGCGAGCGCGATCGGATCTGTATCCCAGTGCCGTTCTACCATTGCTTTGGCTGCGTACTTGGTACGCTCTGCGCCAGCATCTACGGGGCGGCGATGATCGTGCCTGCCGAATCGTTTCATGCCGCCGATACATTGGCGGCCATCGAGTTCGAACGCGCCACGGCGCTGTACGGCGTGCCGACGATGTTCATTGCCCAACTGCACGATTCGTCGTTCAGTAGCCGCAATCTGACGTCGCTGCGCACCGGCATCATGTCCGGCGCGCCATGCCCTATCGAAGTCATGCGGCAAGTGGTCGGCAGCATGTGCGCCAGCGAGTTGACCATCGCTTACGGTCAAACCGAGGCCTCGCCCGTCATCACCCAAACCAGCGCCAGCGATCCGCTGGAGTTGCGCGTCGAAACCGTTGGCCGACCGCTGCCAGGGTATGAAGTCAAAATCATCGATCCGCAAACCGGCGAGACGCTGCCAGACAACACGCAAGGCGAACTGTGCGCGCGCGGCCACGGCGTGATGCTTGGCTATTACCGCGATCCGGCCGCCACGGCCGCGGCCATCGACGCCGAAGGCTGGCTGCACACGGGCGACCTGGCGTTACGCCGCGTGGACGGATGTTATCGGATCACAGGGCGGATCAAAGACATGGTCATTCGCGGCGGGGAAAATATTTACCCGCGCGAGATCGAAGAGTTTTTGTTCACGCATCCGGCCGTGGCACAGTCGGCGGTGGTCGGCGTGCCGGACCCCAAATATGGTGAAGAACTCTGCGCTTGGATTCAACTGAAGCCCGGTCAATCGGCGAGCGAAGACGAGATCCGCCAATTTTGCCGCACCGAACTGGCGCATTACAAAGTGCCGCGCTACATCTGCTTCGTCGAGACGTTTCCGCAAACAGTCACCGGCAAGATTCAGAAATTCAAAATCCGCGAACAGACCATGCAATCGCTCGGCCTGCGACAGCAAGAAACGGCCTGAGCGCGTATTCCGTCGCGATGGTCCAAACAGTTGCCGTCTAATGCACGCCAGGCACGCGTTTCAAGCCAGCGAACAGGGCGATCATCAAGCCGATCGGCAGCACCGCCAGACCGATTTTCCAAAACATCATTGCCGTGGGACTGCTCGCCACGACAACGTCGCTGGCGTCGACGCTAACCGAGGCGACATGGCTTGCGACCGCGCCCAAATCGCTCTGCGGCGCAAAGACAAACCAACCCACCAGCAGCATCGCCACCATTGCGGTCGGAATCTTCAAGTTGCGAACGACCGTTCGTGAGGCACCCGCAGGCTGACGTTTTCGATCTGCCACGAACACCGCGACTAACGCAGCACCCAGCGGCAGTAGCGCCAGGATATTCAACTGTACAATTTGCAGCGGCAAATAAGCAAGTATCGCCCAGGCGGCGATCGTCAGTTCACGTTCGCCGGGCGCAGAATGTTCGACGTGGTCCGCGAGCAGATACGCCAGCAGCAGAGCGCCGCCTTGCCAAGCCAGCAGTGCGCGGGTAGCGAATTCCAACCACGACCAATCGACAAAAAACAATCCGGCGATGAGACCGATGGCCAGCGGCGCATACAGCCAGCGACCCAACGCGCCAGGCGTGTGAATGTGATTCCGTTTGCGACAAAGCTCCACCAGCACGACGAGTGGCGCTACGGTCAATGACAGTGCGGCCAAGCGGCACAACGGCCAGTCGTGACGATGCTGGCCAAGCAGCAAAATCCAGTTACTTAAACCGAGCATCCCAAGCGTCGCCACCAACCACAGCCAGGGGCGGCGCAGATGGTCACGGCGAGCATGCAGCCACGCAAAACCGGCCAGCGCGGTTAGGCACAGCCCGACGGCAAACAGCAAGAACTCTCGGTGAATCAAGGCAAAATTCATGGTCAACGGCTCTTGAAAAAATCTTCGCTCGGCGCGATCCGCGGATTGCGTCGTGGCAGGGCGCCACGGCAGGCAGCAAAAACATACGATGCGTTTGCGGCGCGCCACGGCGTTTCCCCCAGGTGGCCGATGAACGATCGCCCGGCCGTTACCACTGTCATATCTGCTTCGATCGGTACTTGGCCAGTGGCGCGCGACCGTTGACGGCCAGCGAGTCTGAAAGATTCTGGAAAAGCAAGGATTTGACAGTTGCGAAAACATTGCCGCGCGCGGAGCGCATGCTATATCTCGATAGTCCCGCGCGGGACCAATCGCCTCTCGAGCAGGCGACGCGCTGGACGACGTGCATTTTCCATCGACAGCAAAATCGGGTTGATCATGGTTGTTATCATTGGCGGTGTGGTTGTGATTGCCACGGTGCTGGCCGGTTTTGTGCTCTCGGGCGGCGCCATCGGCGCGCTGATTCACCCGTTCGAAGTGCTGACCATCGGTGGCGCCGCGCTCGGCGCGCTGATTATTATGTCGCCGGTAAAAGTGCTTAAAGATCTGGTGCGTGGCGTGATCGGAACGCTGAAGGGTTCGCCGTTCAATAAGGCGGCCTATGCGGAAATGTTCAAAGTGTTATACGAGTTCATGCGGATGGCGCGCCGCGACGGCCTGATCTCGCTGGAATCGCACGTTTCCAATCCGCACGAAAGCAGCGTGCTCAATAAATATCCGCTGATTGGCAAAAACCATCATGCCTCGGAATTCATTTGCGGCGCACTCTCGCCGGTAATCGAAGGCAGTGCCAACGCAGACCAATTGCAAGGCCTGTTGGATATCGAACTCAAAGCCATTGAAGAAGAGCATCACGCGCCGCTGGTGGCGCTAATGAAAACCGCCGACGGACTACCCGGCTTCGGCATCGTGGCCGCCGTGCTAGGCATCGTGATCACGATGGGCGCCATCAGCGGACCGGTCGAAGAGATTGGTGAAAAAGTCGGTGCGGCTCTGGTCGGTACGTTCTTAGGAATTTTGGCTTCGTATGGTTTCATCGGCCCATTGGCCGGTCGCATGGAAAGCATGGGCCACGAAGAAATGGCCTTCTTTCGCACGGCGGCTGCAATTGTGGTGGCCTTCGTCCGCGACGTTCCGCCCAAGGTGGCCATTGATCAGGCCCGCCGAGGTTTGGCCAGCGATCTGCGGCCCACGCGCGCGGAGCTCGATCAAATGTTCAAAGATGCCGAAGCGGCCTAATTCCATCAGCGACTTTCGCAACCGCGTTTACTACTCAAGATTACGTTTTCAATAATCGGGGCGATCATGGCTGGTGCCGGTGGTGGTGCATGGAAAGTAGCATATGCCGACTTCGTGACGGCCATGATGGCATTTTTCATGGTGATGTGGATCGTCGCGCAAGGCAAGCCCGTCAAGGAAGCCGTGGCTGGCTACTTCAACGATCCCACTGGCTACGCCAAGCGCAACGGCAACGGCAAATCGCAAGGCTTACTGAGTAAGGACGGCGCGGCAACTCAAACCTCCAAAGGCGCGCCGTCAAAATCTCCCGGCGGACAGACGCCCACACACTCCGGCGAAAGCGACAGCGGGCATGGCGTGGCACGCAAGCCAAGTCTGCTAGGCATTCACGACGGTAGTAACTTGGCCGTGGAAATGCTGGTTCCGTTTGGCGAAGAATCGGCCGAACTGACCGATCGCGGCAAGCAAGTGCTCGACCGATTGTCCGGCGAACTACTCGGCAAGTTGTCGAAAGTCGAAATCCGCGGCCACACGTCATCGCGCCCAATACCCAAGGATTCCGTTTATCGCGACGCCTGGGAAATGTCGTATGCGCGAAGCGTGGCGGCCATGAAATACCTGGTCGAAAAAGGCGTCGAGCCGCGGCGCATTCGGCTCAGTCAGGCAGCGGCCAACGAACCCTCCGCGGTTCCGAGCGTCGACGGCAACCCGTTGGCCAAGAATGCTCGCGTGGAAGTTTTCGTCCTCAGCGAACTTGCCGCCGAGTTGCAAGACGCGGGCAAAGATCGGCACGACACGCCGGCCAAAAAGCCCAAAAAGGTTCCCCGCACCCGCACGCCCTTTCGATCCGGCGAAACCGATGGCGACTCCGAAGCCAGCGAATCGAAACACGGCTGATCCACGGCTCGCGGCTCGCGAGTTGCCCGGATGGAGCATGGCTGGTTGCCGCCCGAGCGTCGATCGCAGCGGTTGCAACGGCCGTGAGCGCAACCTCGATTCTGCCGGTTCGTGCGGATAGTTCTGACGTAACGCAACTCCGAAAAACTGTGCGCCGTATCTTGCGCCAGCGCCGATAGTTGAGTTTGCTAGCGTGAAGTTCTCTCCGACGATGGCTGGAGCTAATATCCGATGAAGAAAGATATTTTCCGCGTGGTCACTCGTGGCGCCGACGGCAAGCTGCGGATTCGCGATTACGATCAAGCCGAGCCGCTGCAAAAAATGCACACGCAGATCGGCGTCGACGATTGCAGCACCGATCTCGGACTGCGTGGCCAACCGGTCTTCAAAGGCCTAGTCGGACCAATCCCCGAAGGCAAGAATATCGTCCGTTACGAATCGCCAGAAGTCTTCGAAACGCTGACCAAAGAGTGGGGCACGGTCAAACCATCGCGTCGCTCGCGCCGCCGGATCGACCAGTAATTGCGCGGCATGGCGGCGACACGGTCGGTGTCTGCGCCGGGGTGGATGAACTATCGCAACCGGCCGGGTTCGGCAGCGCGGAATTCGCCCGTGCCGGAACTTGTGCCGGGGCCACGCAGATCGCTATCGAGCCGTGTTCCGCCTAACTCGCTGCGCCGCGCCATGTTGGCCGAAGCCGGATCCAAACCGCCGGACGTTCCGCCAGCCACCGCCTTGCTGGGCGAAAGATCCGTCGGACCGCCGCTGGAGACCGGCGCAATCGCCACCTTGGATGTGAATCTCTCCTCGACCAAACGCTGCTTGGTGACAGGCACCTTGAGCGTTTGCTTGACCGGCTCGTATTCGCGATTGGGCACTTGCACCTGATAGTTTTCTGTCCGCGTCTCCCAGTGCGTAACCGGCACGTAGCGATAAGCCATGACCGGCGGAGTGAACACCGCCCACGGGTTGGTGACGTACGGTTCCGCCACCCATTGCGTGACCGGCACCGAGTAAGCACGCGTGGCTTGCTTGGTTTGGTTGCTGATCTTTTCCTTATAGATGGTCTGCTCTTGATCGACGACGGTCGTCTCGGGAATGACGCGTTGCCGCGTTTGTGTAGTCACGCGGTAGCGAATGCCATTTTCGACCACTTCTTGGACTTCGTCCGCGGACAGCGCCCGCGGCAGGCCGCTCGAAAGCAATCCACACGTGGCTAGCAGCAATGCGCAGGCAACTCGGCGTTCCAACATGTTCAGCACCCCACCAAAATTCGAGAACAGCGGCGTTTCACGACCGCGCGGCCCATTCGTCGAGGCCGCAAAAAACGCCAATCGCTGTAAAAATCGGCATAATCGGGCGAAACGCTTGAATCGGAATTGGCCGCGGCGCTCGTCTTCGGGCAAATTCTCGCCGCTAGCAAATCGCCTCGAACTCAAGCAGCCAACTTCTTTGTAAAGTAAGTCCGTAAAAACTTTGCGTTCATGATTGACGGTGCCAAATTCTATCCGCTACGAAATCGCGAATGAGGGCGTTCGCAATGGATTACTCGCATCTCACGGCGATTGAGCCGCCAGAGTTAGCCAATTGCCGAATTGGCGACCTTAATCTGCGCCTGGCCCAGAGATTGCCAGGCTCGGAGGATTTGGAAATCACAGAGATGCTCGCGAAAGTTGACGCGTGGCCCAGGTTAATTCGGCGCTTCATAGAGAGGTCGCGAGCGCACGGCAAACGCATCTTAATTAGCAACAGTATTTCAAGCGAGTTGAAAGAATCAAGGGGCCTTGCCTGAATGACTCTGGGGAACACGTATTCCACGGAGATATTTAATGGCTTCGCCGCCGATTGCAGTTTTTTCGAACTTTGTAACTCTTACCGATCCACGCGTCGCTCGCACGACAATGCGGCCGGTCAGAATCCGCTGCATCTGGTTTCGGCCTGGTCCAGCGACGCCCGGCTGACGCTGGGGCAAGTCGCCGTGGATTGCAAATCCAACGAAATCACGGCCATTCCGCTGCTGTTGGAACTGCTCGATTTGCGTGGC
>JBBRCE010000101.1:0-6967 GCA_038205115.1 Pirellulales bacterium | reverse complement strand
AGACCGGTTGGGCCAACGGCGACTTCGACTACGACGGCTCGATTACCGCCGCAGACTACTCGCTGATGGACTCAGCTTTTGCGGCACAAAGCGGCGCGCTGTCTGGCGAAGTCCATACACTGGGTTCGCTCGGTGGCTCGCTGGGCTCGGTCACCGCCGTGCCCGAACCAAGTACTTGGCTGCTGGGCCTGACGGGCATCATCGGACTGTTTGTCATGGCTCGCCGCCGCCGGATGCAAATCGCTAGGTAAGCTTTATCGGACTGCGCAACATCGCTGCCTGCCGTCGGACCACTCACGGCTACTGTCGCTAACAATATTGGCACCGCCGTTGTGCGGTGTTGCCAGCGCGCTAATGACGTTCGCCGCCAAAGTCGAGGAACAGTTGAGGGCAGTCGTCCGCCGTGGCGCTGAGTTCCTTAAACATCAAGCTCGGTTGGATGTCGCTGTTATGCTGGTATTTGCTGGCATATTCAGTAATGTCGCCGGCGATCTGGTGGTAGAAAATTTGGCAAATCGGCACGCCGGGATAAATTTTTATTGGTTGCACGGCGAATATTTCCAGGGTCCAGTAGCCGCAAAAGCCGACATCGCCAAACCCAGCGGTCACGTGTACGAACAGGCCCAAGCGGCCGATGGAACTACGACCCTCGATCATCGGCACGAAATTGTGCGTCTCGGTACGCTCGATGGTCCGGCCCAGATAGAGTTGGTTGGGACTGAGCACCAACCCTTCTTCGCCCAATTCGATGCGCCGCGTGCGATTGCTTTTGCGCATGTCGAGGATCACCTCTTCGTAGGTGATCAGTTCGTTGTGCAGAGTCAGATTGTAGCTATTGGGGTTGAGATTGGCCGGGTCAAACGGCTCGATCACAATGTTGCTGCCCAATTGTCGATGAATTTCGTGGCCGGAAAGGATCATGATGACTCATCGAAACGGGAGTGTTTAATCGGCACAATTCTTAACTCGATTGGCGGCGACGCACAGCGCGGCGTTTGACATTTTACAAAGCTCGCAAGCGGTCCGCCCACTAATCGACTCCAACCTGTGGGCAAATCTTTTTCAACGTACACTCGCCGCATTTCGGTTTGCGAGCCCCGCAAACCTTCCGCCCATGATGAATCATCTGATGGCTGAAATCGATCCAGCGGTCGCGCGGCAGCAACCCCATTAAGTCGCGTTCGATTTTTACCGCATCCGCGGGATGTTCCGTCAGCCCCATTCTGTTGCTCAGCCGCGTGACATGCGTGTCGACGACCACGCCGGAGGCAATTCCAAACGCGGTGCCCAGCACCACGTTGGCCGTCTTGCGACCCACGCCCGCCAGCACAACTAACTCGTCCAGCGATTTTGGCACCTGTCCGTCGTATTTCTCGATGAGTTGCCGGCAGCAGGCCTGAATGTTTTTGGCTTTGTTGCGATAAAACCCGGTGCTCTGGATATCGCGTTCCAGCTCGGCCGGCTTGGCGGCGGCGTAATCCGCGGCGTCGTGATATTTCTTGAACAAGTCAGCGGTGACGATGTTCACTCGCACATCGGTACATTGGGCCGAGAGAATCGTGGCAACCAGCAGTTCCAGCGGCGAACGGAACTTCAGCGCGCACTCGGCGTTTGCATAATCGATGGCCAGTTGCGCCGCGATCTTCTGAGCATGGCGTTTGGCGGAAACAGTCACAGGCATAGCTCGGAGCGGGGTGAAAGCCAAAATTACAAAGCACAGATCGCTCGAACGAGCCTGCCGCATTTTCGGCGGAATTGCCTAGCTTGTCAAACTCGTGAAGGTGACGCCGAGCTGGAAAATCGTGGAATGCGAGATCACTGCAACCTGCTTCTCGTCAATATGCTCCGATGCGTATGAAAAAGCAGAAGAAGGTTCACCGCGAAGTTCGCAAAGTTGCCAAAGAAAACAATGAGGGCAGACGACGCGCAAATCGATTCCACTATTCTATCAACACGTCTTTTACCTCCTCTGATCTTCGCGTTCTTAGCGAACTTCGCGGTGAACCTCTTTTCTTCTTTTCAGCAGCGGTACCGCCGGTCGGTCATTAGCCGAATCGCTCAGTTCGCTCGGGCGTTCACGAGTTGCCGGCCATTTTAATCGCGCGATCGATGCGCTTCAAACACGTTTGTTTGCCCAACAGCGACAAGCAATCGTAGAGACCCGGCCCCACGCCTTTGCCGCTCACGGCCACGCGCAGCGGATGCACGATATCGCCGGCCTTGATGCCTTCGCGCTCGACGAAACCATGCAACGCAGCCTCGAGCGGCGCAGGCTCAAAGGGTTCGACCGCTTCGAGCGCGGTTTTGAACTTTGCAAGAAGTGCGCCCGCGCCGGGCTTTTTCAAACTCTTCTCAACCGCTTTGGCGTCGAACGCCGATTCCGGCAGTTGCTCGGGCAAGAAAAAGAAATCGGCATAGGCGATGATGTCGCCCGCCGTTTTCAAACGATCGCCGGCTGCCTCGACGATTTTTGTCAACTGCGGTCCAACCTCGCACGGCGTGGGCGTAGGCACCAGGCCCGCGGTTTGCAAAAAGCGCAGCATCATCGGCACCTTTTGCTTGAGCGGCAACTGCTGCATGTAATGGTCTTCCACGGCCCAGAGTTTTTTCGCGTCAAAACTGGCCGGTGCTTTGGTGACGCGCTCCAGTGAAAAGTTTTCGATCATTTGCTGCCGCGTCATGAACTCGGTCTTGTCGTCGAGCGACCAACCGAGCAGCACCAGGTAATTGATAATTGCATCCGGCAAATAGCCGACTTGTTCATAAAAATCGACGATCACGGGATTGAACGTTTCGGCCGTGTTCTGCAGATTGAGTCGCCGGGAAATTTCCAAACCGTGCTCGTTGGTTTGCGCAAAATCGCGGTTCTTCAGATATTTATCGAGCTTGCGTTTGCTGAGTTTGTTTTTGCTGCCCGGCTCGGCCACAAATGGCAGATGCGCGTAAACCGGCAACGGATAGCCCAGCGATTGGGCAATGAAAATTTGCCGCGGCGTATTCGACAGATGCTCTTCCGCGCGAATCACGTGCGAAATCTGAAAATCGAAATCGTCGACCACGCTGGCCAGATGATACAGGCAAGTGCCGTCGTTGCGTTGAATGACGTGATCCTGCTCGCGCTCCCAGAGGAACTCGACCTGACCACGCACTTGGTCGTCGATAATCAGTTTGCCTTCGCGCGGCATCTTCAAACGCACCACCCACAACCGGCCTTGGGACTGGAATTTGGCCTGCTGCTCGGGCGTTTCGGCCATCCACGTGCGGCTGTAGAGAAAGGGGCGCTTCTCGGCGGTGGCGGCCTCGCGCTCAGCCTGAATTTCTTCGGCCGTGGCATAATCTCGGTAGGCAAAACCGCCGTCCAACAGTTTCTGCACCGCCGCTTGATATTGCGGCAATCGCTGCGACTGATAGTACGGCTCGTACGGGCCGCCAACTTCCGGGCCTTCGTCCCAGTCGATGCCTAACCAGCGGAAGCCGTGCAAGATGGGCGCCAGTGCCGCATCGACGTTGCGCTGCTGATCCGTATCGTCGATGCGGAGCAAAAACTGCCCACCGTGTCGGCGCGCGAACAGCCAATTGAACAGCGCCGTACGGACGCCGCCAATATGCAAGTAACCGGTAGGGCTCGGAGCGAAACGTGTGCGGACGGTCATCGGAACCAATCGGGTTGAAGAGCGGGCCATCGAGCGGCACAGCATGAGCGGCGATCCAGCCGAACATTCCAGGCCTAGCAAAATTTTGGCGATCGAGCCGGATGCTGGCAAGGGCTGATTCCTCCGCCTGCTAGCGACGGCATTTTTAGTACATTCGTCACAGCCTAACTGCCGAGCAAACAGCAAGGGAAGTCGTCCATCCGCGCACCCGCTCAGGCCGTGGCCCATGAAAGCGTCGAAATCGTTTTTTGCCAGCAACGCACTGAAGATCATCATGCTGGCGGCGTTCGCCTTTCCGCTGGTGGGCATGGGCGCGATTCGCGCCTTGCGCGGAAATCGCAACGATGTCAAAGAATGGTTGCCGGCCTCGTTTGCCGAAACCCGCGAATACCAGGAGTTTCAGAAGAACTTTCCGCACGAAACCTTTGTGTTGGCGAGTTGGCAAGGCTGTACGCTCGACGACCCGCGGCTCGAACAATTCGCCGAAAAAATCCTCAAGCATCTGCCCACCGATAAACCCGGTACGCCGGCCTGCTTCGAAAAAGTCATCACGGGCGCGACAGCCATCGACGAGTTGACCCAAGCGGCGAATGTGCCCTACGACAAAGCCGTCGAGCGGTTGCGCGGTTCACTGGTTGGCCCAATCAACCAGGCCGATGCGTTTGCCGCCACGGTGAATCCCACGACTGACGTCTGGAAAACAGCGTCGCATGCCTGGCACTCGGGGCAAAGCGTCAAAATCACCTCCAGCAAAATCTTGCCGGCATCGCTACCCGCGCTTCAGGCCGATCACGAATATTTCATCCATGCGCTGAGCGATACCCAAATCAGCATTCATCGCACGCCCAGCGAAGCCGTTTCGGGCAACAACCCCATCGACTTCATCAATACCGGCATCGGCCGCCATAGCATTTCCACCGGCACGCAAACCTGCGCCGTGATGACGGTCTCGGCCGCCGGCAAAGAAGCCTTGCGGGCCACGGTCAACAAAGTCATCGACACCGCGGCCGCCTGCGGCATTCCACGCGATCAACTGCACTTGGGCGGTCCGCCGGTCGACAACGTGGCCATCGATATCGAGGGCGAACGGTTGGTGCTGCGACTGATGTGTTTGTCGGGCATCATTGGATTCACGCTATCTTACCTCTGTTTGCGAAACATCTGGCTGACGTTGATGGTCTTTTTTGGCGGCGTTTACTCGGCCGCATTCAGCCTGGCCATCATCAAGGTTACCGGGTTTTTTAACGGCATGACGATGAATTCGATTCTGATGACGATGCCATCAGTGGTGTACGTCACCGGATTGTCGTGCGCCATTCATGTGGTCAACTATTACCGCCACGCGCGGGCCGAACACGGCTTGCCGGGCGCCGCAGGCCGCGGTTTGCGGCAAGCCTGGGTGCCCTGCCTGCTTTCGGCTGGCACGACGTCGCTCGGTTTAATCTCGCTGTACACCAGCGATTTAACGCCCATCCGCACGTTTGGTTTGTTTACTGCCATTGGTGTGATGTCGGCCATCGGGCTGATTTATTTGTTTCTGCCAGCGGCGCTCGAACTGTGGCCGCCCCAGCCGCCAGCTACGGATGAAGACGAAGCCGACGATAAAGCCAGCAGCCCGCACGCCGGTATCCACGCAGGCCATTCGCCGCTCGACGCCGGTCATCGTCGCCGCATGCGCTGGGTGGCTCGCAAAGTCATCGCCCGGCCGACGCTGGTTTGGGCGATCTTCTTGTTGATTCTGCTGGGCTCCAGCGCGGGCCTAATGCACGCGCGCACCACGGTCGACTTGATGAGCCTGTTCTCGCCCAAATCAGAAATCATTCAATCGTACGCTTGGCTGGAAGATCACCTCGGCGCGCTGGTGCCGATGGAAGTGGTGATTCGCATGGACAACCGCTACATCGATCCGGCTGAGCAAATTCGAACAGAAAAAGCACAGGCCGAAAAAGCACGAAACAGCGAACTCGCCGCTGGGCAAGCAGCGCCCGTCCATGAAGTGGCGGTCGTCGAGCCTCCGATCGATTTTCTGGCACGGATGGAACTGGTTTCCAAGATTCAAAAGAATATCGAAACCATTCCGGAAGTTGGCAGCACGATGTCGCTCGTGACCTTTGCGCCGGACATTACGCAGCCAGCCAAGGGGCCGTCGTTCATTCGCCGCACGCGACGCCAGGTCACCAACAAGCACCTGTACGAAGCCCGCTCGCGATTTTTGGAAAGCGATTACCTGGCCGAAGATCCTGACAGTGGCGAAGAACTGTGGCGCATTCACGTCCGTGTGGCCGCGCTCAAACAAGTGGATTACGGCGAGTTCATCCAACAGATCAAAGCCAAAGTCGAGCCACTGCTGAACGCGCATGTCGATGCCGAAACTCAAGCCGCGCGCGGTTACAGCTTGGCGGGCGTCAACGGCGCCATTTACACCGGACTGACGCCCGTGGTTTACAAAGCAGAATCGGCCCTGCTGCGCGGACTGATCGAAAGCTTTTTTGTCGCCTTCGCCATGATGGCCCTCATCATGACGCTGGTGTTCCGCGATATCCGTGCCGGACTCTATACGATGCTGCCCAACGCCTGGCCGGTGGCGGTGGTGTTTGGACTGATGAGTTGGCTGGGCATCGTGCTGGACATTGGCACGATGATGACCGCCGGCGTGGCGATGGGCGTGTGTGTGGACGACACCGTGCACTTTGCCAACTGGTTCCGCCGCGCCACGCGCATGGGTTTGCCGCGCCGCGAAGCCGTGGTGATGGCCTACGAAAATTCCGCAGGCGCTATCTATCAAAGCACCGTGATCGTGGCGCTGGGGCTGGCTTCGTTTGGTCTCTCGAATTTCATGCCCACCCAGCGGTTTGGCATTTTGATGGGCACGCTACTCACCTTTGGCTTGATTGCCGATCTGGTACTAACGCCGGCCATGCTTTCCGGTGCCATCGGCCGCTTCTTCCTCCGCGGTTGCGAGGCGAAGTTCGAACCCGGTCAGCCGAGCAACATCGACCAACTGCTGGCCGCCGGACTGCGGATCGACCAGCCAGCCAAAGTCATAGTCGGCCCATCAAGCACCGGTGCCACTGTCAACACGCCCAGGGCAAGCCACTAGTACATCCGCATCAGCCGCATGGCTTGAGCGTTTACAGGCCGCGTATTTGAACTTACGCGGCAACTCGCAGCTTGCGGCGGCGAGCCACGACAAACAGTCCGATCATGCCCATCAGGCCAAGCAGCCAAGTGCTCGGTTCGGGCACGGCGGTGACCGAGACTGGCGAGCCACCGAGCGAACCCAGCGTGTGAACTTCGCCAGACAAAGCGCCGCT
>JBBRCE010000100.1:0-7363 GCA_038205115.1 Pirellulales bacterium | reverse complement strand
ACGTGATGTTCTCCCGCATCGTCTTCGCCCGGCCGCCCTTCAGACGATGTTGGCCGAGCCACCGCTTGTAAAGACCGACGACACACCCAATCTTGCCTTGCAACAACAGGCGTAAATGCTGCTGAACCTGCAACTCGGCGGCGCGGGTTCCTACGCCGTGACAGGCGTGGGCCACATGCTGCTCGGCACGTAACCGTTCACGGGGTGGGGTGGGATTTTGCAAAAACTGATCTGGATTTGAGCGGCATTTTTGGCGACGACAGGAGTTATGTCGTCCACGCAACACATTCCGATTGTGATTCCGCCGGAACTCGAAGCCGAGATGAGCCCGGCGGTGCGCGCCTTTGTGGTCATGCTCCTGGACCGAATTGCCAAGCTGGAAGCGCGATTGGGATTGAGCCCCCAGAATTCCTCGTTGCCACCAAGCAGCCAGCATCCGCACGCCAGGCCGCTGCGGAAGAAGGACCAGTGCCAGCGAAAAAAAAGCGGTGGGCAACCAGGCCATCCGCGACGCGAGCAGCAGTTGATCTCGTCGGAAGATTGCGACGCCGTGGTGCCTTTGTAACCCACCAACTGCCGCCGCTGCGCCACGAAACTAACCGGCAGCGATCCTCAGCCTCTGAGGCATCAGGTCTGGGAATGGCCGGCTATTAAGCCGCTGGTCACCGATTATCACAGCATCGCCTAATCTGCTCCGGCTGTGGTGAGAGCACGTTTGCGACGCTGCCGACGGGCCACTTGGGACCCCGCCTGATTGCCTTCAGCGGATTGCTGATGGCCTACTTTCGGCAGGGCAAACGTCGCACGTCGTTGTTCTTGCAAGACTTGTTGGGCCAAACGCGTTGACCAGGGCTGGCAGGCTGATCAGAAAGTAACTTTCCTCGCTGGTTGTAACGCCATCTACGGTGACGATTCGCAGCACCGTGCCGATCGACTGCAAGCCCTTCCACTGTCGCCTGCCCGGCAATCGTCGCGGTGCCGGCATGATCATATACTGCCGACGTTCGGTCCGCCCGCGACTGGTTTCTTCCGTGGTGTGGCATCGCAAACCGGCGACCTTGAGATCGCAACGTGCGGCCCGTTCGAAGGCTGTCGCCGCAGCGGAGTACCACGTGGCGTGGTTGGCCTTGAGCGCCAAAGCGTAATTTCCGCCGCCGGCGATGATCTTGGCCGCGATCTGTTTCTGACAACCCATCGCGTCGATGGTGACCGTGGAGCCACGCAAAGCGAGCAGTTCCAGCAGCAGCGGAATGGCCGTGATTTCGTTTGATTTGCAGTCCACGGCGATGTGCCCCAGCGTCAGCCGGGCGTCGCTGGACCAGGCGGACACCAGATGCAGCGGATTCTGCCCGGCCGCTTTATCGTGCGGGCGACGCAGCGTTTTGCCGTCGATGGCGATGTGGCGGCCGACCGCGCGATTCAGATCCAACAACCACTGCCGGGTGCAAGCCAGCAGTTGCGCCGGATCGAGCGCGGCCAGCACGCGGCCGAAGGTATCGTGCGAGGGGATGCCGCGCTCGAGTTTCAAAAACGTTTGCAGCCACGCCAGCCGCGCCTGGCCGAATCGCTGCACATCCATCCAAGAATCGGCGCCAGCAATGGTGGCGCACAGTGCCACCGCGACGATCTCCAACAAGTCATGCCGACGCGTGGATCGGTAAGAGTTACAAAGTTCGAAAAAACTGCAACCAGCGGCGAAGCCATAAAATATCTCCGTGGAAAACGTGTTCCCCACAGTCATTCAGGCAAGGCCCCTTGATTCTTTCAACTCGCTTGAAATACTACAGCTAATTAAGATGCGTTTGCCGTGCCGTCGCACGCGTCACATCACGCTGGTCACCACACTGATCGACCCGGTCGAATATCCGGCCGAAGACTTGGCTGCACTCAACAAGACGCGTTGGGGAATTGAAACCAACTTCGGGCATCTGAAAACGACATGCGGATGGACGTGCTGCACTGCCACACCAGGGACGGCGTGAAGAAGGAACTCGACATGTATGCGCTGGTTTACAACTTGGTGCGACTGGTGATGCTCGCGGCCGAGCACGAGCAACAGGTGCCGCAGGCCCGCATCAGCTTTGTGGCCGCGCTCCGCTGGCTGGCCTCGCCACACGCCGTTCGCGCGCCGTTGGATTTGTGCGTGAATCCGCTGCGTCCCAACCGCAACGAGCCCCGCGTCCGCAAAGGTCGCGCCAAACAGTACCCGCTGATGAAAGTCCCTCGGCGCCAGCTAAGCAAACAACTTGCCAAACAATGACTTGCGACTTAAGTTCATGCCATTCGGGCAAGGCCCCTTGATTAATTCCTGTCCCTTGAAATACTGCAGGTAAGTCGATGCGTTTGCCGTGCAAACGCTTCGACTTCGCCGACGGCAAACTCACTTATGCCGCCGACTCCAAGGATGCGTACGAATACTGGACAAAAGGCACTCAACCGCCGTGTATCAACGGAACATTCGTAAACTTGAACCCGCCGAAGACCTTCGACTCGCCGTTTACATCAATGGTGTACGGCGGTTCCAAGGCGGTGATCACCTATCCGGGGCACAAGAACGTGGTGCTCGATTTCAACATTGGCACCAAAGCGGATCGAAAAGCGGCGGACGCGGCTCAATGAGTCATAATCCGGCACTCGCCACCACATCGCAACTACTGGAAACTCACCACACCATGAACACCCGCGCCATAACATTTGTCCTATTGCTTTGTCTGGCGTTCATTCCGACGAAGGCCGAGTCAGCCAATTCCCAGCAAAAGCCCAACATCATCCTTGTGATGCCCGACGACCTCGGCTACGGTGACTACGCCTGCCTAGGCAATCCCATCACGCGCACCCCTGCAGTGGATGCTTTCAAAAAGGAAAGCTTGCTCTTCACGCAATTCCACGTCAGCCCCACGTGCGCGCCCTGCCGCTCGGCCTTGATGAGCGGGCGGCATGAGTTCAAGAACGGCGTCACGCACACCATCCTGGAGCGTGAGCGGATGAGCCTGAAAACGTTCACGCTGCCGCAGATGCTCAAGACGGTCGGTTACACCACCGGCATTTTCGGCAAGTGGCATCTCGGCGACGAAGAGGCTTATCGCCCCGAGAGCCGCGGTTTCGACGAAGTCTATATCCACGGCGGCGGCGGCATCGGGCAAACCTATCCCGGCTCGTGCGGCGACGCGCCGGGCAACACCAACGTCAATCCCGCGCTCTGGCACAATGGCAAGTGGGAGAAGACCACGGGCTATTGCACCGATCTGTTCTTCTCCCAGGCCATCAAGTGGATGGACGCCAAACGCACAGAGAAGCAACCCTTCTTCGCTTACATCCCGCTCAATTCCTCGCACTCGCCGCGCGTTGTGCCCAAAGAATATTACCAACCGTATCTCGGCAAGCCCGGCGTCAGCGAGGCTTTGGCCAAGTTCTATGGCATGAACGAGAACATCGACACGAACTTCGGCAAGCTGCTTGCGAAGCTCAAAGACTGGAATCTCGCGGAGAATACATTGGTCATCTTTATCGGCACCGATAACGGTGGCCAGCCAGATGCTACTGAATTCTTTAACGCTGGCATGCGCGGCAGTAAAGGCACGCCGTATCAGGGCGGCACACGCTCTCCGGCCTTCTTCCGCTGGCCTGAGGGCGGCATTCCAGGCGGCAAGGAATGCGCCGCACTCAGCGCGCACCTCGATATCTTCCCTACGCTCGCAGAAATCACCGGCGCGACGCTATCGGACGAAGCCAAACATCAGGTCGAGGGTCACAGCCTGCTGCCTCTGCTGAAAAATCCGCAGGCGGAGTTGTCGGACCGCATACTGGTACACCACGTTGGGCGCTGGGCGAAGGGCAAGAGTGAGGAATCCAAATACCGCGACTGCGCCATTCAAAATTCGCGCTACACGCTCGTGGAAAACGCAAAACTCTACGACCTCCAAGCCGACCCCGGCGAGACAAAAAATGTCATTGCCGAGCATCCCGAGGTGGCCGCGAAACTCCGCGCCGCCTACGAGAAATGGTGGGCCGATGTTCAGCCGCTCCTCGTGAACGAAAACGTCACCAATGTGCCTAAGATCAATCCGATGAAGGAACTGTACTGGAAACAATTCGGCGGCGGCCCCGATGAGCGGATGCTCAAAAAGATGACCCCCTAGGCCTTAAACCAGCGTATTCTTGCTAGCAGAATCGTTTTGAGGCTTATTTTCTCGGCATTTGTGAACAATTCATCTTCAGAGAGAAAGCGATTTCAGGTGAGCGCGATCGCCCTGCACGCTAGCACGATTTTGCGCTAGAAAACACGGTGTTTTTCTCGATTTCGAGCTACAAAATCTAGGTGAATACGCTGGTTTAAGGCCTAGGCCGGCTCTGACGAAGACGAACAGCCGGAATCGCCTCGTCGCAAAATGCAAAACTAGAAAACGGATCTCGCCACATCATGAGAAATGCCCTCGCGCTGGGCACTGATAATCCATCAAGAAAACTCGCGGTTTTACCGTGACCGCTTGCGATATTTCTAATAGTTCTTTGACAGAACGTCTTTGCCGACACCATAAACGATACGACGCCCAACCCGATAATCATCGCCAAAGTAGAGTCTATCGCTGCCACACTTAAATTGGCACCGAGCAAGCAGAATCGAAGAGTTTTATTCGATGGCATTGCCTTCGGCCCGCACAAGGCGGTGTGATGACAACGATTCTCGCTTGATTTCGCACATGGGAAACAGGAAATGAAAACACGCCTGCGCCCCGTCACCACCCTGCTGCTGTCATTGCCGGACCTTAACTAATCGTTGTCCGGTTAAGTTTGCGGCGGCGGGCGAGGCACCGAGGCGCAGAGCGAGCCCACCGTCCGCAGGGGCAGTCTTGGCTTTTTGAGTTCCGCCGAGTCACAGCTTCGATCTTGCGGGGTGATGCGTCAAATTAGCGGCCATCTCAATCTAGGAGGAGGTCGATGGCAACGAAGGTGCGGACGCGGCGAAGGGACTGTTGTGTGGCGCGAGGCAGTGAAGCGTTTTACGCGTAGCGGCTTGAGCGTGCGAGCGTTGCGCCGGCATGAGAATCTGGCGGAGGTGGCGTTTTACCTTTGGTGCCGGGAGATCGGCCGCCGTGAAGACGAACTGCAGCAGGCAGCTTGCCAAGTCGCGATACAGTCCGCGCCCAACCGCCGCGGCAGTCATCACGACCGGTGCCACGCCGGTCGCGGCCGCCGGAGTTCCTGCCGGTTCGCCTGATGGATCCGGTTTTGCCACCAACGTCGATCAAGCTCGAATCGGCCGGCGGCTTGGGGGATCGCCAGCAGTTGTTCTTGCCTGTTGTCGAGGATTGTGAGTTCGTCGCGGTTGCAACTTGTTTTGCCCGCTCATTCGGATCACGCTGATTTGTCAATCCGTCGCGATGTTTACTCGTCGCACGCGATTGTCCACTTAACTGGTAAATTCCACAGATGTTACAATGCCGGCAAGCGTTGATCGCGCCTGGGTAATTGCCAAATAAAGCGAAGAAACTTTACGGGAAGTTGCGGAATTCTTTCGGAGGCTGCTACAATCGCAGTCGATGGAAACGAACGATGCGGAAAAGTCGAAACTTCAATGGCTCAAAGCGACCGACCTGCTTGAGTTTGCAGGCCGATTTTCTGCCGAGATATTGAGGTTTCGCACAGTTGCCGAGTACATGCTCGGTAAGGGCCTTGATGGTCCGTTCGTGAATTACGGTTGCAAGTCGGTGATCGACGGCGCTTCTCCGACCTCTTTCAAAGTGTTTGCGGGCAAGGTTGAGGACGAGTGGGATCAGGCTCAGTTGCCTGGGTGCGGAGGCCGACGGCGCAGCGGTGCGTGGAAGTCGATCCGTAAATCTGGTTTCCAATTATGTATCCGATTCGGCCGCTGGTATCCGAAAAACTCCCTCGATCGATGCGGATCGTCGTGAAGAAAGCAAGGGCAAGAAACGCAAGAAAACACCGTAAAACACAGCGTTTTACGGCAAACGTCTCCGTAGCTCAATTGGATAGAGTGTCGGCCTCCGAAGCCGAAGGTTGCTGGTTCGAGCCCAGCCGGGGATACTTTGCGTTTTAATCATCTGCAACGTTGCAAAACTCGGCAACTTGGTCGCATTGGCGGCAAATCGTGCCGTATCTCTCGCCCGTGTTGGATCTTCGGGCGTCCCCCTTCGGCCTCCCGGCCCGCTCCCTTTGTGTCGGTTGATTGCAACTTGCGGCAAAGCGCGCCCATATACGGCAGATAGAATAGCACCGTGGAGAGCACCGAAGTTGGAAATAGAGCACCGTGGGAAGCACCCAAAACGGTGACCGAAAACGACGTTTTTGACGAACGCCTATCCGGCGACGTGCGCTCGGCGAGGCATGGCAGGTGGCGCCAGGTTGGCGATTGGTCCCGCCAGTGCGCCGATGGCTGCGGTCTGTTCGTGAATTCCGACATGCGTGTAGACGCCGAGCGTCAACCGTATATCGCTGTGACGCGCCAAGGTCTGGGCCATCTTGGGTGAAATGCCGGCCCGCTCGAGGCTGGTGATAAAGAAGTGTCGCATGCTATGGAAATCTGCGAATCGGCCGGCGTGGTTCTTGTGAGCCAAGAAGTCCGATTTTTCGCGCGTACGCCTTTCGCTGATTGTTGCGGACTCCTTGAGCCACTTCACGCGAGCCGCTTCCAAATCCTTCCGTATCATCAGGTATGTCTTGCGATCGCGTCCGCCGGCCACACGACCTGAAACGGGAAATAATGGCTGACTCGGCTTCAGGAAACGCTTCGTTGCCAACCATTCACGGACGAGGCTAACAACTTGCGGGTGCAAGACCTGAGTATCGCGGCGGCGATGTTTACTGTAGCAGGCCTCGATTGTTGCCGTAGGCGGATCGCCATCCAGACAAAGCGATTGGCGAGTCAAACTGCCCAACTCGGCTTTGCGGAAGCCCGTCCATGCGGCAACGATATACATCATCGCTCGATCTGGGCCACTGATCCCCTCGATCTTTTTTCCCGAGCGAGCCGCCTCAACCAATCGAGTGAATTCATCGGGTGAAAGCGCTCGACGGTCATGACGGCGATCAGTGGCCACGTTGAGCCTGGCGACGAAGGCCAGAGCGTCGGCCGGCGTTCGGCGATCGCGGACCAACCAGCAAGTAAATTGCTTGGCAGACTTGAGATAGTGATTGTATGTCTGGGCGCTGCGTCCCTTGCGGCGTAAGTCGCCTAAATAAGTCAGCGCCGAACTTGCCGTGATGTGCGTGATCGATTTCCATTTACATCCGGCCTCTATCTTCGAGAGCATACTGATCGTCGATTTGACTTGCTTCGGCCCAACCCCTTTGTTCGCCAAATAGTTCTCGAATTCGTCGATATGCTGCGACAGGGGGCGTTTTC
>JBBRCE010000099.1:0-7521 GCA_038205115.1 Pirellulales bacterium | reverse complement strand
TACCCTAATTCTAGTCAACCATTTTTTTGGGCAAGACTTAGGAACGACCGAAAAATAACTTCCTCTGAGTGAGACGCCCGCTGCTCGTGATAGCGCGCGTCGACCCGAACGAAAAACGGAAGTTATTTTTCGGTCGTTCCTAAATCAGATTGTCGAAACGAATGATGCCCCATTCTGGATATACTCCCGGGTCGCTAGTGCCCCATCCACACTTAATCTTCGGGTACAGCTGCTTCAACTTTGTCCGGGCGTCGTCGATTTTGAATTGCCAGTCGACGCCGCGTTGTTTGGCAGTCGTTTTGTCCGCCCAGATTCCGATCTCGGATTGCAGTAATTGTAACTCGCCGATGCGGCGACCGCTCAAGCATTTGGCTCGTCAGGCAACTCAGTTCGCATTCGGCGACGTTGAGCCAACTGCCGTGCACCGCCACCGAGGCGATACGTGGAACCGTTGCCGACGCCGACCGTCCCGGCCGCGCCGGTGAAGGTGCTGGTGCCGATGGAACCGAGGAAGATGTTTTTTCCGCCCAGCGCCGTCGAGAGATTTCCGGTGTAACCGGTCATCGGAAGGAGGGCGAGCAGACCGCCGTTGATATCCGTCTGGGCAAGGGTTGCATTGGGGGCAGCGATGCTGCCCAGCGTAAGCACCGAGAGGCTGTTCGCCGTGCTGGTGAGGGTGATGGTCTTGCTAGAGCCCGTATTGGCGGCGGCCGCCAAATTCAAGCGGGTTCCCGAGGCCAAGGTGATGTTGTTGGTGTTGACGTTCGACCCGAGCGTGCCCGCAGTCGTGATAGTCAAGGTGCCGGCGGAGATGGTGGTGCCACCGCTATAGGTGTTAGCGCCACCGAAAATAATGTTGCCGACGCCGGTTTTGGTGATGCCGCCGTTGCTGATCACGCCGGAGACGGTAAAGCCAGTGGTGACTGCGCCGTCGCCGTTGGAATGGAGCGAGGTGATCGTGCGATTGGCTCCGGCGAGGTCGATGCCGTTATTCAGTCCGCCTTTGGCGTTTGTGTTCATGCCTTGGTCTCCGCCGAGCAGGAGGACCGTCGGATTGAAGTCCGCGCTCCCCCAAGTCAGCACCGAAAGGGCACTCCCAATCTGGAATGTTGAGGTTGTCGCACCCTCTCCGCTGAAGCCGCTCGTTCCGCCGGTGATGCGAATTTGGTTGACGCCGGACCCGAGACCGCTCCACGAGTAACCACTGCCGAAACGTCCACCCAAATAGCCATTGGTGATGGTCGTGTTGTTATTGCCAAAGAAGGAGGGAACTTGGAACCTGATCGCGCCACCATTGAGCGTGACGCCACCTGTGAAGGTGTCCGTGATACTCGTGCCGCCGCTGAGGATGAGGACGCCCGTGCCGTTCTTGGTAATGCCTCCCGCGCCACTGATGACATTAGCCACATTGCCATCAAACGACATGGTTCCCGATCCACTCACGACCAGTGCGAAGCCGTTGAGATTCAACCCAGCAGCGGCTCCATTGAAAGCCAGAGTGCCCGTACCTGCATTGCTGATGGTGGATGCGGCGTTAAGCGTGACCACAGAAGCCACGGTGGTGGCTGCATTTTGCGCGGAGGTGAGAAAGATGCCCGAACTCGCCCCGGTGCCGCCGATGCTCAAGTTGCCACCGGTCACGATGGTGGCGACGTTGTCGATGAACGTAAGACTGCTGCCCGATCCCGTGCCGGTGAGCGTGATCGTGCCGGTGGTGCCGGCGCTGACGTTCAGGTCGTCCGCCGAAGTCGGATTGGCAATGAATGTGCCCGCGTTAGCCCCGGCGCTGTCCCTATTCCAGAAGGCGTTGGTGCCATTCCACGCTCCAGTGATGGTGGTGAAGCCCGCTGCTCCGTTGCTATCCCAGTAATAGGTGGCTGCGTGCGCGAGCGGTGCGAACTGCAACGCAAAAAGTGCCGCCATGCTTACGCCAACTGCAACTTTGCGGGCCAAGCCCATGCGATTCAAACCATATTTTGTCGTCGGGCGGAAAAACGAGCGCAGAATGATCATCGGTTGGGTCTCTAATTCAACGAGCGGTTGGGACGCGGCTACAAAGAGAAGCCGCACATTCGAACGAAAGTCACTCGGCAGAGTAAGCAGGTGTTGGGCACCGAGGAGCAGACAATATCACCAACTATAATCCGCACAACCGGAGCTGGTCAAGAGATTTTCGCTGGCAAAGCGCCAACCCTTTGACCCAGGCCACCCCCGAATGCGCGTGCGGCATTGGCGCTAAAAAATATCAATTTCGCTGCCCTCGCTGCGTGGAGGAGTTCGCCGAAGTGGCCAAGGTGCATCAAGAAGAAATTTTAGTCCCGGATGATGACATCAAGCAATCGCTGTCACCCAAGCGTTCGCTTTTCCGATTTTTGCGTTTTACGATGATCTGCGAGGAGCTTTTTCAGGGCGCTTCCGCTCAGCTTATTGGGGGCTGTGGATTTGGCTGTTGCGATATTCGTCCTGAATTTCGCTCGCGCGTAAGAACCTTCGGCCGCGGCGACAATGATTTCCGTCCAATCAACGCACTGCATGCTGTGCGTTAAGAAGCAAGCCAATTCAGCGATCGCCCGCGTTTCGCGGAAACTCCATGACAAATACTTTGACACACGATCGCGGTCGCGAGACAAATGAGAGATAATCGGCGAAGATTCGAATGAAGCGTTCCGCGCACAATTTCGCTTCGCCGCCAGTTTCCACGACCTGCACAGCGCGGCCGTTGCGTGCATGCAATTCATTGCATTGTGAGACAGCGCGGAGTGCCAATTCGCAAATTCAAATGAGAACTGGACGCCTGCCAGCGGAACTGTTCACGACTGTCCGAGGACGCGTCATGGACAACGCCAGCCGCCGTCTAAATGTGGCCTTTGATTCACCAACAAATAGTGCAATTGCAACAACTGATTCGAGCAACACCATGAGACATCTTGCGACGGTACTTGCAGCCCTACTGTTGATGCCGTCGGCCGCACTCCAGGCGGCTGAAGGGCGATCGAACAAGCCCAACATCGTCTTTCTACTGGCCGACGATCTCGGCGGCGGCGATCTGCATTGTTGGGGGCATCCTTATTCGCGCACGCCAAACATCGATAAGCTTGCGGCGGAGGGGACGTGCTTCAAGCAATTCTATGTGACCGGTTGCACCTGTTGCCCGTCGCGCACAGGGTTTATGTCGTCGAAGTTTCCGGCGACCTTTCCGACGTATCCGGCCAACGGCGGTTTCGCAAGTCACATCACCATCACCGAACTGCTCAAGAAGAATGGATATGCGACCGGGCATTTCGGCAAGTGGCACATCGGTCCGGTGCAGACGCCGGGCACCTACGGGATTGATTCCATCGGTGGAGGGGAAGAGGCGGGTGGAAAGAAGCTCAAGGGCGATGAGCGCGGCCGCGACGCGCATATTTATGACGAAGCAATCCAGTTCATCGAAAGCAACAGCGGGCGACCGTTCTACGTGAATGTGTGGGGCCACATCTCGCACAATAAAGTCGATCCGGTCGACACGCTCGTCAAGCGTTGGAGCGGACTCAAGGTCAAAGACGGCGATTTCCCAGCCCAAATGCAAGACAAGTTCAAAGCTTCGCGCGGCGCGGGCGGCGACGTGGACGACGGCATGAAACGCTACCTGGCGGATGTAGAATCTCTCGACGATGCCGTCGGACGATTGCTGAAGCGGCTCGACGAACTGGGGCTGCGAAACAACACCATCGTCGTCTTTAGCAGCGATCAAGGTTGCGACATGGGCAAGGTCGATCAAGGCGGGACGCGCTTCAACATGATGGGTTGCAACGGTCCGCTCCGCGGCGGCAAGCATACGAACTTCGAAGGCGGAGTACGCGTGCCTTTTATCGTACGCTGGCCAGGGCATGTGCCTGTGGGCCGCGTCGACGAGAAGTCCATGCTCAGCGCCATCGACTGGTTGCCGTCGCTGTGTTCGCTGACCGGAGCAAAGTACAAAGCCACGGACTTCGACGGCGAAGACTCCTCGAAAGCGTGGCTCGGCGCAGTCCACACGCGCATCAAACCGTTGTTCTGGAAAACCAGTTCCCCTGGCAGCGAAGCGGTGATTCGCGAAGGCCAATGGAAACTCTTCCAACCAATGCGGAAGAGAGGCGAAATCGAACTCTACGATATCGTTGCCGATCCTGCCGAATCGAAAAACCTTGCCGCTCAATATCCCAAAATCGTAAAGACACTCGCAGCAAAAGCGGCAGCCTGGGTCGCCACTCTCCCGAAGGAGTACGTGAAGACCGACGACAAGCAGGATTGATGGGGCTCGATTCGTTTTGGAAAAGCAACGAGCCGGTTGCGACGGGCAGTGCGGAACCGGGTGAACCAACGGATATCGCCTTCGTGCGCGCTTTCGGGTCGCCAGGTTGATCGCCGCGCGAGCCACTGACGTACGCGTTCGCGGCGGCCGTAAAACTTGGCGCATGGCTGACATTGCAGTTATGCTACAGCATTCCGTCCGGCGGTTGCTAGGACGCTAGCGGCAAGTAAAGCATTCGGTGAGCACGTTTTGGAAGCGACCCATCGCAGGATATTTCAACGGTCGGCCTTGGCCAGCAAATTGGTCGAACAAGCCGACCTCGACGCGGCACAGGCATCGCTGGATGCTGCGCTGATTGAAGCGGACGATTGCGAATTGGAATGCGCTCTGGCCGACACGTTGGTCGAATGCGGTAAACTAACGCGTTATCAGGCCGACCAACTGCTGAAAGGCGTCACACGTTTTCAGCTGGGCAAATACCGGATCACCGGCCCAATTGGTCAAGGCGGCATGGGGCAGGTGTTTTTGGCTGAGCACGCCATCATGGGCCGCCATGTGGCCATTAAAGTGCTGCCTAAACATAAATCGACGCCCGAAACCGTGGCGAGTTTCAACAACGAAATTCGTGCCTTGGCAGCCTTGGATCACAAAAACCTGGTGCGGGCGTTCGACGCCGGGTTCGACGGCAACGTCTATTTTTTAGTCACCGAATATGTGCCGGGATCCGATCTACGGCGGCTCGTTCGCAGTCGCGGTCCGTTGAGCATGGCCGACGCCGCGACCATCATTTCGCAAGCGGCCGAAGGTCTGCAGCATGCACATGCGCGCGGACTGATCCATCGCGACGTCAAACCCGGAAATTTGCTGGTCACGCCCGAGGGTTTGACCAAAGTTTCCGATCTTGGTCTGGCGGGCTCGCTCGACGGAACCTACGAGGATCCGCGCGCCGGCAAGGTGGTGGGCACGGCCGATTATCTTTCGCCCGAGCAGGTTTTGGCGCCCAGAAACCTTACGCCCGGCAGCGATATTTACTCGTTGGGTTGCACGCTGTATTACGCGGTGACCGGCAAGGTGCCGTATCCTGGCGGCAGCTCCAAAGAAAAAGCACGCCGCCATTGTCACGACAGCCCCATTAACCCACGTGTGCTGAATTCCGCGCTCAGCCCGGAATTCATCGATGTGATTGCGGCCATGATGCAGAAAGAGGCTTCGGCGCGGCTGGCCGATGCGCAACAAGTGATCAATCGCTTGCAGCCGTGGGCTGGCGGAGCGATTCGCCCGTTGAGCGAAGCCGATTGCCAGCTCGATCCGGCCGCCGCGGCAACGCCACTGGTGATCGCTGGCTCGGAAATGGCCGATACCGCTGAAGCATTCGACGAGCTGCTTTCGCAACAGCCGTTGCCGCACTTGGCGCCTGAAAATCCCCTGGACGGTACGGAATCGATTTCCGCGTTTGGTCAAGAAACCGTTGCCCATGGCGAGCTGGTCAAAAAACAACCGATGATGCTACCAGACTGGGTATTTTACGCTGCTCCGATCGTCCTGGTGACGATTTGCCTGGCAGTGGCGATGATCACTTGGGCGGTGATGCGCTAACGTCGCCACGGCACCATCGGAGTGTTTGGTTACGGAGAAATTTCCGGGCGATGACGTTTCGCAAACGACCAATCCGCAGCTAAATAGGCTTGCGCGAACCTGGGAGGCGTAGGTAGAACGAGGGACTCCAAACACTTACGTTTGTTTCCAAGCACACGCTGGAGGGAGTTCCCCGGTGAAAATGCAAGAACACGTTGTGTGTCGTTGGCAGCAGCTTTCCAGACGCGAACGTCGAATCCTGAAATTCCAGAGTCGGCATCAACGGTCGGCGGTGGAGCGTTGTCGATGCAAGGTGGTTGTCGGTTTGGTGCAAGGCAAAACGCACAGGCAGTTGTCGCGTGGCGGCTTGTGCTCCGAGTCGCAAGTGTATCGCGTGGCCCAGCGTTTTGTCGAGCAGGGACCAACCGGCATGGCCGACGCGCGCGAAGACAACGGCGACCACAAGACCGACGAAAACGACGAGTTGGAGTTGCTGATCGCCGTCGGCTTGTCGCCAGACAAATACGGCTACCAACGCACCACCTGGACACAAGAACTGTTGGCTCTGGTGTTAGCCAAACGCACCCGCATCCGCGTGTTCGTCACGACGATTTGTCGACTGCTCAAACGGCACAAAGTGCGGCTAGGCCGGCCCAAACCGATCGTCGGCTGCCCGTGGCCCCAGGCGCGGCGAATGCGGCGTTTGCAGCAGATTCGGCGGCAGATTAAGACGTTGCGGCGCGGCGAGATCGCCGTGTATGTCGACGAAGTAGATATTCATCTGAACCCAAAAATCGGACCGGATTGGATGCTGCCAGGCCAGCAGAAAACGGTGCTTACGCCCGGCAAGAACGAAAAGCGTTACTTGGCCGGAGCGCTCAACGCACGCACAGGCAAACTGACGTGGGTCGAGTCGGAACGCAAAACCAGCGACCTGTTCATCCTGTTACTTTGGCAATTGCTCAAAGACAATCCGAAATCCAAATGCATTCATGTGGTGCTCGATAATTTCCAGATCCATCACAGCCACCGCACGCGGTTGGCGTTGGCGTCTGCCGGCAAGCGCATTCGGCTGCACTTTCTGCCGCCATACTGCCCGGATCACAATCGCATCAAGCGGACCTGGAAAGATCTCCATGACAACGTCACCCGCAACCATCGCTGCCGGACGATGAGCGAGTTGTTGAAGCGCGTCAACTCCTACCTCAATGGCCGAAATCAAAACGGCGGCCATCACTATCCGAAAAGCAAAGCGCCTGAACTTCGCCTCTCAGAATCACAATAGGTTATTTAGCATCGGCGTGGATCGTCAACACTCACCTCTAATCCTACGCGACCGAGCAAGCCCCATTGCCCGAGCCAAAAACTCAAAACCGGAAGAGCCGCAGGTTTGCTTATTCCGACGGGAGATGTCAAACGCTCGAATCGCGTCGGCTCGGAAAGTTCGCAGTCGGCGATCCAGTCAATCTTTGTCAGGTTTAGCAGGCCGTTGAAGTATTCCCAATTCCCGCGCGGTTGATAAACTGTTGGCCTGGTGGGCAATGTCAGTCAAAGGAGTACCTGACCGTGGCGATGGGCAAGCGGAAGCAACTGCAACAAGAACTGTTTTTGGCCGCGGAGATGTTGCCGCGATCGGCCGGACATCCGTTTTATCAAAAGCTCAACCTGCTGTT
>JBBRCE010000098.1:0-7734 GCA_038205115.1 Pirellulales bacterium | reverse complement strand
AAGCCTCGAACGCGATCCACAACTGGAATCCATCCTCGCCATCCGAAAGCAAGACCTCGGCATCGCGTTCGAATCAGGCCGCCGACTCGGCCAGGAATTGGCCTTCACTCACGGCATCGATCTCGGCAGAGGCCGGGGCATCGGAATTTGACCCATGCCATTTTCTGCCGTCTTTACGCCACTCTTCAACACAGCAATAAACGCGCAAGTAGCCGCGAGCCATGGCACCGCCTCGCGACAGCGCCAAGGACCTCTGGTTGTCGCGCACGCGGTCACCAATATCGGTACCGATAGATCGCAACTGGCGACGATGGCGCAGGCGGCGAAAGCCGCGCTGTACAGCGATAACTTGGACGTCGTTGCGGATCGGGTTACTTTAAAGGTGAAGAAATCCTGGCATGCGAACGGACCGGCGTCGCGGTCACACTGCCCAAGCCGCAAACCTCGGGTACTAAGTCGGCGGGCCGTTTTGGGAAACCTGATTTTGTTTATTTGGCCAAAGACGATGTATATCGCTGGCCCGGCCGGCGAGAAGCTGGCGCACCACTTCACCGCTGATGAATGGCCAGAATATGCGGATTTACTTTACCAAAGCGTGCCGCACATGCCCGCTCAAGGATCAATGCACAACGTCCAACGAGCGCCCATCAAACGCTGAGAACACGAACACGTTGTCGAGGCCGCGCAGACGCGGCTCGATCAGAACCCGCAAGCCAATGCGTGTGCACTGCGAAACCGTCGAGCATGCGTTCGCCACGTTGAAGATGCGGATGGGTGCGACGCACTTTCTGATGAAGACGCTGCCGAACGTGGCGACTGAGATGGCGTTATCCCGCGCGAAAACTCGACGCGCGACTGGCTTCGTTTATCGGTACTGATAGGCATCGACTCAAACCCACCGCCAGAGAATCTCATTATCGTCTGCGAGGGTTTAGCTAGGCAAGACTTGGGATACCCATTGTGGGTAGCAAGTCGGAATCCAATCGGTATAGTGGGGTTTCGTTGGCCTTGGAGCAAAGATGACCGCTGTTGATCGAAATAAAGCGCATGATCGTGCTCGCGCTGTGTCCCGTCATTCTCTTGCTTATGTGCTCTGCTCGATAAGCGAGTTGTTTCGACATTATAACTTTGAACCGCTTGACCTTCTGATTATCCACGCTGTCCTGAATGCGAACGTAATAAATGTTATGAAGGACGCCGGGTTGGACAAAACCTTTGCCAACCTAGAAGCGGTCGAGCCTGATGCAGTGAAACAAGGGGTTTCTCGGGCCGCGCTTTCCAGATTTCTGGGCTTACCATTGGAGACAGTTAGACGCCGCGTAGACCGATTAAAGAAACGCGAGATATTGTTGGAAGGCGAGGACGGCCTGATTGTCAGTGGAGAAAACCAGTTTAAGTTCGGGAACAATCACGAGCTGCAAATGACAAATGTACTGTTGGTGAAAAAGCTTTTGCGGGACCTACGACGGGCAGGCATCACGGGGCCTGATGATCTATAGTTGAAACTTTCGTGTTCGTGGACACTACCCAGTATGGGTAGGCACAGGCCCTTAAATCAAGAAAGTTTTAATCAATTGACGACCACAACAGAGTGTTCACCTCGGCGGGTCAACAAAGAATTTGTTCTGCGTCTGCCGTTCGCAAGCTGCGGACGTATTTTGCGTACCGCACATAGTTGTGAGTACGCGCGTCATGCAACATCTCGATCAGCCTTCCACTAAGTCAAACTACACAGTTCGCGAACAGCCGTTTTCTAGAGGTTTTATTGCGGGCTGGAGACTGATCGCCGGTGCGCATGCCGCCGTCCCTGTCATCCCCCCGGAACGATTAGAGCAAGGGATGACGCACTACAGATCGGGGGTAAAATTGGGCGTCGAAGCTGGAAAAACGCGCAAAGGCATAGTGCGTTCAGATAGCTTACTGCTTGCCTATAGCTGGCGTCAACTGATCGTGGTGCGCGCATGAACGAGGACGAAATTAACAGGTTAGAGCTTGAAGCGTTCGCTGCGTTGCGTAAGGCAATGGGCTCGCCTCCCGGCCTAGCTCGTGACGAGGCGTTCGAAGAAGCGAAACAGATGCGGACCCGCGCGGTTGAATTGCGTGGCCCCCAACCGCCTGAACGGCCGCGTGTGATACCGTTCGTTCCGCCTACGCGCGGACGTTAGCGGCGTGGCGGCAACTCCCCGCGATCCAACGCAGCATACTTGGTCGTCGTCCAATGCCGCTGATCGCGCCACGCCTGAAAGTCTGCCTCTGTCCGTCCTGACAGGAAGACTGCCATGCCGCCACTTCCGGACCTCCGCCAGAAACGGACATTCTTTGGCGAGGTCGGCATGTCCGAAAAGTGCCAACGGACTAAACCGCTCGCGCGGTATGGCGCTGCGGCTGGCGGCACGGCAACACGATAGCGCGGCGAGGCGTCCTGTCTTGAGATGAGGGGTTCGCAACCTACATCAAAGACAGGAGCATCCCTCATGACCGGTAAGGCCATAAGCCCGCTGCGGCAACGCATGATCGAAGACATGACGATCCGCAAGTTCGCGCCGAAGACTCAACATGACTACCTGCAGAGGGTTAAGAACTTCGCGGCCTATCTCGGCCGCTCGCCCGACACGGCGAACTTCGAAGACCTTCGTCGCTACCAGCTTCACCTGGCGGCCAGCGGCGCTGGCGTTCCCACTCTCAACCAGACCATCTCGACACTGCGGTTCTTCTTCAAGGTCACACTCGGGCGGCCGGATATCGTGGAGCGCACGGCATTCGTCCATGAACCCAGCAAGCTGCCGGTGGTGCTGAGTCCGGAGGGAGTGGCGCGCCTGCTCGATGCGGCACCGTCGCTCAAATACAAGGCGGCGCTGAGCTGGCCTACGGGGCGGGATTACGCGCCTCTGAAGTGGTGGCACTGAAGGCATCCGACATCGACAGCCGGAGACATGGCGGTTCGCAGCGGGCTGCAAACGCATCAGTTCGAGCAGTTCGTCAAGCCGATCGAGACGAAGGTCAACGCGCCGTGGCTACGGCAAGAGAAAAACCATGCGGGCGAAGAGCGAATTATTGTTGTTGATTTGGAACGACACACGGGACGGCCAGCAACGCCAGACGAGATCCGCGACGGCAAGTTTTACAAAGATCACGCCGAATTCCTGCAGGACCGTGCAGCATGAAATTTGCGGCGGTTTTCATTCCTTTCTCCGCCGCAATCGGGCGGCGCCGGTGCTTGAGCCGCGCTAGCGCCGCTCGCCCCCAACGAGGGCGGGGGCCGGACCGCGGGGTGGTGTGCGCCATGGCCGTCGCGCGCGCGTTGACCGGAGAGAGCGGAAGATCGATTTACGAGAATGCCGACATGGCCGATGGGTTGAGGGTGATTTGAGCGGCTGTGTTCAATGCCGACTTCAAAGGAAAACCCGGCCTCAATGAGAGGTCTAAACTCTCACTGAGGCCGGTCGCTTTGGGTAGAGTGCCCACTGAGAATGGGCAGCGATCCATAACCTCAAATTCCCAATAAAAAGCGAACAGCCGCAGCGCCGGAAAACGAGCTCAAGCCCTGCCTAAAGAGATCGACACATTTCGTTAAATTGTCGGGCGCATGATGCGCGAATGGATGAACCTCTTCCCGATCTGACAGAGGAAACGTTCCCGCAATCGTTTAGGCGCCGGTATGCCTATCTTGCGTCATGGCTCGTCAGGCTAAACAGACTGCCAGAGCCGTCCAGGCTGCCGGAGCCCGTCCGAACGGTTTCTGCCCCCCGGGTCGTCATCCCAGCGAGGCAGCCGCGCCCACCACGTCCGGGGTAAAGACGCATTATTCGGCAATTCTATTCTCTGTGCGGTCGGTCCCCACTCTGCTCGGAACAATCTCTCCCGCAGAGGACTTTGCTCTTTGACAAAGCGGACATCGAATGATGCCTCGGAACAACAGAAACTGGTCGCCGGAGGAAGAGACGCGGTTACTCGAACTTTTGGCTGCGGGACGCTCGATGGCGACCATCGCACGGGAGCTTCAACGCACCGAGGCTGCTGTTTCGTCCAGAGCCAGCACAGTGAGGCACCGATCGGGCCTTGCGGAAGATCCACCGAGGTGACCCGTGTGGACCGGCGCCTTCAAGCCCATCGATCTTCTTCGCGCTGGGCCTCGTCCGTGTTCAGGCGGTTGGCGATGTCCTCCGCGATTTGCGGCGTCTCGGCCTGGACCACCACATTGCCGTCGGACTTGACGATCTTCTTTTGCTCGGTGTGAACCGGGAAATCGTCTGGCTTTAACTGTTCATCGTCGTCCATTTCGCGGTTCCTTCGGTGGAGATAAAGAGGCCGCCTCAGATGGCGGCCTCTAGAAATATTATGACCCTAGTAGCTACTTCTTGCCGTGCTCTTCCATGTGGGCCTTGCCCGCCTCTTCGGTGTGATGCGTGGCGTGATGGCCGTGACCGCTTGCGGTATGCGCGTGGTGAGCTGCTTTTTCGTGATGCCCGCCCTCGTGATGCTTCGCCGCCTCGCTGTGGTGGCGCGCAGCGTGGGTATGGTGTTCTGCCGCATGTTTATGGTGTTCGGATGCTTTTTTGGACATGGATGTTTCCTCTATTTCCCGTTGATCCGGGCTTGACACGGGTTACGGGCTGACATAATCAGAAACCACGTGGCCATGGATGGCAAGCTGATCGCTTGCCATCTTTTTTTTGGCGATCAGCTTGCCCATAACGCAGGAGGATCGCATGAATAAACAACTCTCAGCTTCAAAACTCCCACATACACCACCCCTCACACCACGCACCGGTGCCTTGCCGGATCGCAAAATATTGACCGTACACGAAGCGGCTCAATTTTTGAACGTCAGCGCGAGTTTCCTCAACAAGGCCCGCGTGTCTGGCAGTGCGGCTGGCGGCCCCCGTTACATCAAGTTCTCGCCATCGTCGCGGGGGCGCGTCGGCTACGAATTGGCTGACCTTGAACGGTGGCTCGACAGCAAGAAGCGCAGCCACACCTCAGAAATATCGTGAAAATGAATTTCAGGACCTCGCGTCACGCGTGCAAATGAAGCACTTCAAGAGGCAAACGTATGAAAATCACCCCATCACAACAAGCCCTTTGCGTTAAGCTCGCGCAGAGGAACCATGCGGCTGGCTTTCTGCTATATCTAATCGTGTACTGGCACCAATATGCCAAGCCAACCATCCCAAAATTTAAAGGAAAATGGATCGCAAATAAGCGGGAGTGGTGGATGTTACAGGGTCAATTGACGCCGTCTCAGCTCGACCGAGCCCTTCCGTTTCTTAAACGCTTGCGACTTATTGAGCGAACGCAGTATTGGTTCG
The DNA here is from genome assembly GCA_038205115.1 of Pirellulales bacterium. Lineage (GTDB taxonomy): Bacteria > Planctomycetota > Planctomycetia > Pirellulales > JBBRCE01 > JBBRCE01. The sequence goes on along the minus strand of JBBRCE010000098.1, from coordinate 2,425 downwards.
GCAGGGAAAATATCCTTCACGTTCGCCCTACGGAATTGACAACGAACTACCTGACCGCTGCGAAGACTTGGCAGGCTGCAGAAGAACTCTATCCGGCGTCCGAAACAACCGGTGCGACCGAGGCCAAATCTGCGAAGCCCGGCTCCTCAAAGACAACAAGCTCCAAGGGGTTCATCATTGCTGCGAAGCTGGGTTCAGCAGAATTGGTGAAGTCCAATACCATTAAAACCAGTCATCTTAACAAGCCAACTAATCATTCATCTGCACAGACGGCTTCGCCGCCGTGCAGTAAAGGCGGCGAAGCCGTTTCAGGGAAGATTTCAGGGAAGAAAGAAAAAGGGGCAAAGACGAAAAACTGCATCGTGCCAAAACCTCTTTCCACGCAAAAAGCCGCGCCGAAAATTACTTTCGTTCTGGCAGCTTGGAACGCGTGTTACGCGCTCCACCATCCCGGCGATCCCCTAGACCCTTGGACACCTAAGCAAATCGGGGCAATAGCCCTAGCGACGGAGGCGCTGGCCCATACCGATGGCCCCTCGGGACTTGAAGACCTTCGGCATCGCGCGTGTGACATCTTCGCCTTCGCGGCGCAGCATTGGTCAAAGCTGGGGATGATCAAGCCTCGACCAGAACCAACACATCCATTCGAACTCAGCACGATCCTCGGGGTTTGGAATAACGCGGGTCGTCCCTCATTCACCGTTGAAGCTCTTCAACCCGCAAATCCGTAAAATCTTTAATCTGTCTGCTGGCAACTACAAAAGGAAGGTAATGCGATGGCTGTAATCACCATACCTCGGGCAATAAGAAAGCAGCACCACCGTCGTGCGCAATACAATGCTGCCGTTACGAAGTTGGCTCCCGCTTTCGCAGAACTCCACGCACAAGGAATTTACGGTAACGTGCGCCTTACAGACGCCTTGAACGCTCTGGAGCTTGTTGCACCAAGTGGTAACTTGTTTAAGCCATCCACGACCGGCGACATCTTGAAGCGTTTGAAGAAACTGGGTCTCGGCGACGGACCTCGATCTCTTTCGGAAGCAGCGCGAGCCAGACTTCCCAACGACAGCTCGAAACCCCGAAGTACCGGGCGGGGATCGACACCGGCAGAAGAGCTTGCGCGCTTAGGGCGATATGAGAAGAGCGATGAGGTCGAGTTGAGCGAGCCATCTGAAGAAAGGGGACCCGACAAAACGAAGGCCGCGCCCCGCATCGAAGCCTAGGGGTATCGCTCGTTGGAGATACCGCAGGTCCTTGGCAACGAAACGCTTACCGGCAATTTCGATTTGCAATTGTTAGAACCGGGACGCTCGATGATTTAGGTGAAACGATGGGCGGATCGGGTAGCGGTTGGAAAGGCGTGAAGAAGATCACCACGGAGGAATGCCGGGTAATCTCCTTGGCCGACTTCCCAGACTTTTCTGAACGCCAGCCCGGCGAGCATCGATTTACAATGCGCTGGGAATATCCAGATCAGGCGACGGCGGACCTATGGCTCACAATGGCTGCCGATGGTGGCGGCTCACTGTGGCTCGACTACTTCGCGAATGGGGAACGGTTTCAACAGACCTTACCCGTTGTTCAGGCTGGACAGCGTCGTTGGTTCATATGTCCGGTGAAGGCCATCTCCGTTGAGAAGCTGTTCTTGCCCCCCGGCGCGAACCGCTTCGCCAGCCGCTTTGCCCATGATCTCACGTATAAATCGTGTCAGGAGAGCGGGCGGTCCAGCCGACGATCTCACTGGCGCACTCGCACACTCGTACGGTAGCCAGCGTCCGCGAGGTCACATCGTGTGGATCTGCATTAATTGCAAACAGCGTAATTATATAATTGACAAACGCTCGTCAGGACGCACGTTCATTCAATGGCAAAAACTCCAAAAGGTCCGAACTCAGCGGGGAGCGTCGCTAAAAGCGGCCAACTTGAGGGGAAGTCATCTCAACCGATAGACCACGCAAATCTCAAGGCGCTAGCCAGCTTTGCCCCGCGTTTCCGAGACCCCTCCGCTGAGTTCGGAAAAATGAAGGCCACGGTGACCGATCCGGATGGCAGCGAAATCCTTTGCTTCCCACACGTTGAGTTGTCTGAGCTGGGGAAGCAGTTTTTCGACATGTGTTACAACCAAAACTGGGTGATGTTCGATTTCGACGCGGGTAACTGGATAAACACCGAAGAAGCTCAGCTTCTAATTCAAGCTCCGCAAAACGTGGGTCAAGCAAGTTTGCAGACCCTGAGACAGCTCCTGACATCTCTCATTCGGCAAGAACGATTTTCCGATGGTCGTGGTCCCGTCCGGGAAGTGGTTGGAATTTGCTTGGGCGCGTTCCCTGGGTGACATGAAGGTATCGTTTCAGGCGGCGAGGTCAATCGGCTGATCGATTGGTTTTGTGGCAAGGGTCTGCCAGCCATCGACCTTGCGCATGTT
>JBBRCE010000097.1:0-8439 GCA_038205115.1 Pirellulales bacterium | reverse complement strand
ACAGGCCGCAAAGCAACCGCGGAGTTTCTGGACAACAGCCCAATCCGCTACAATACCTTCCTACCACAACTCAATTACACCGCTCCCCGGTTCGACTGATATGAGTCAAAAGCGGAAGTTATTTTTCGGCTGTTCCTTAGTGTGCGCCGGCCCTGCTTGCCAGGCTTTGAATTTCCAACGCAGCTTACCTTGACCTTGGGAATCGACACGAATCGAACCGAGTTGCAGTAACTTTATGACGGCTTGCCTATCTAAATCGGGCAACTTCGTCAACCACTGATGATCTTCCATCAAGACGCGTAGATAGTCCATTCGCCAGGGTGCACAATCTTCCTGAACGCCATGCTTGAGCATCAGCTTCAGGAGATCTTCCGAAGCTTGAAAATCTCCTAAATACTCGGCCTCGCGTTGTGTTTCCACCGCAGTCGACCACCAAATGTATTCGCTGATCGGCTCGGGACAAGTCGGCGAATTGATATGTCGAAAAAAAAGGCGATTTGATTCCTTGGATTCGTCCGGCTGTTCCGGCGGTGACGTCTCGTCGGCCGACGAGACGTCTTCAATCGTCGCGTTTTCCGTTGCCTGGACCTGCCGTTCTGTATCGCTGTTTGCTTGAGACGGTGGCTCGACCTTTTCAGTGCAACCGATTGCCAGAACGCTCAGCATCACGCCGCCGAGCGAAATTACGAATCGAGAAAAATAAGACGTCATCCTGCACGCCTCGGTTGTGAGAAGTCGAGAACCTTCAGTCGTAGCAATTCCGGCCCCGCTGCCTCTCACTTTGGAGGTGCGGCCGCTTTTTCAGCCGCCTTGGCTGCCTTCTTGCCTTCGCCAGCGCCGCCGTTGGGATACGGCATCACGTTGGTGCGTTTGGCCCAGGCGTCCCAGCGATCGGCTAGCGCCTTGGCGCGGTCGGCCTCGGTGGCCGCCAGATCGTGCAGTTCGGTGCGATCGGTTTTGAGGCTGTAGAGTTCCCACGGACCTTTGCGGCCGGTGCGAACCAACTTCCAATCATCGACGCGCACGGCCGCATTGCCTTCGTGCTCCCAAAAGATCGCTTCGCGCGCCACCGGCTTGTTTTCGAAGGCGGGCGTCAAACTCTTGCCTTCCATCGGCAGAATGGGCTTGCCGCCGAACTGCTGGGGATACGCGGCACCAGACACATCCACGCAGGTGGCCATCACGTCGATTACGTGGCTTGGCTGTTGGCGATCTTCGCCGTGGGCTTTGATTCCGGCTGGCCAATGCACGATCAATGGGCTGGCGATGCCGCCTTCGTGTGCGAAATGCTTATAGCGCCGGAACGGCGTGTTGCCGAGCGTGGCCCACGATTGCCCTAGGTAGACTTCGGAACCCGGACCGCCGGGATGATTTCCTTCTAACCGCCCTGCCGGTCCGCTCTCGGCATTGGCGCCGTTGTCGCTCATCAGCATGATCAGCGTGTTATCCAGGTCGCCGCATTTTTCCAGCGAATCGACCAGTCGGCCAATGGCCGTATCGAGGTGCGAAATGCAGGCCGCGTAGATGGCCATGATGTGATCGAAGCGATCTTGCTGATCGGTCGAGACCGTATCCCAGGCTTTGACTTGCTCGGGACGGGGCGACAGCGCCCAAGCGGAATCGAGCAAGCCGAGCTTAAGCTGTTTAGCGTGCCGCTGCTCGCGAAGTTTGTCCCAGCCCATTTTGTAGTGACCGCGAAACTTGGCGATGTCTTCATCCGTCGCTTGCAGCGGAAAGTGCGGCGCGTTGTGCGCCAGGTACAGAAAAAACGGCTGCTTGGCCGTACGCGCTTCGTCAATGAACTTAATTCCGTAGTCGGTCCACAGGTCGGTGGTGTACCAGCCCTTAGGCAGTTCGGGGCTATCGCTGGGCAGGCGTTTGCCGTCCAGAAAAAGTTCATCGCGTTTACCATCGGCGTAATAAAATCCGCCAGCCGGCGCATTGATGCTCCGCTGAAAACCGCGATTACTGGGCACCACGCCCGCATTTTGTCCGACATGCCATTTGCCAGCCATCGCGGTAAAGTAACCGGCCGGTTTGAGCACCTCGGCGATGGTCACGCATTGATCGTTGAGGTGGCCCACGTAGCCGGGCTGATGCTGATTTTCGACCATGTGGCCCACGCCAGCCTGATGCGAATACAAACCGGTCAGCAGCGCGGCCCGCGTTGGGCAACAGCGGGCCGTGTTGTAAAACTGCGTGAATCGCAAACCGCCGGCCGCCAACTTATCGATATTGGGCGTGGGCACTTCGCTGCCATAACAGCCAAAATCGGCAAAGCCTAAATCATCGACCAAAATCACCACGATGTTCGGCTTGGTTTTTTCCGCCGCCGACGCTGCACCTGGCGACAAACTCGCGGCAAGGAGCAGCGCGACCCAAAAGCAGAAGACGCCAGCGGGTATGCGATGGACAACGTGTAAACGTGGCATGGTGGGCACTCGCAGAAGGAAACAATCGGGCGGACGCGGCGCGTTCATCATAAGTCTGCCGCCGGCCATTTGCCACGTGGAAGTCGGACGAAGCGCATGGAAACTTGGCGGCCGGCAAGCTATTCTGGGCCACATCGTTTGCGCAATCCTGGTTTTCCATCGCCGACTGACAGGTCCCCGAGCATGAATTCTCCGCAAGGCGAAGCTTCGCAGCCAAACCGAACGATAGCGCCCCCGACCGGCCATCCTCGCGGATTTTGGTTCTTCTTTTGGGGAGAATTCGCCGAACGCAGTTCCTTCTACGGCATGCGGGCGATTCTGCCGCTATACCTAACAATGGCGCTGCATTTTTCGGATACGAAAGGCGGCACGATCTACTTTTGGTTCAAAATGGCGGTCTACTTTTTGCCGCTGGTCGGCGGTTATCTAGCTGATCGCTATTTCGGCAAATATTGGACGATCGTGGGCTTCTCAGTCCCTTACGTGCTTGGCCATTTTATCTTGGGCGTGCCAACGCCGGTCTGCTTATTTATCGCGCTGGTGCTGCTCGCCTGCGGAAGCGGCGTGATCAAACCCAACATTTCTTCGCTGATGGGTTTGACGTACGATCAGCAGCGACCCAACCAGCCGGCGCTGCGGACCGCGGCCTTTTTGTGGTTTTACTTTTCGATCAACATTGGCGCATTGATTTCGCAAATCGCCATGCCACTGTTACGCGACGAATGGGGATATGCGCCAGCTTTTCAATTTCCGGCGTGGCTGATGGTGGGCTCGCTGGCCATTTTTGCGCTCGGCAAACCCTTCTACGCGGTCGACGTGATTCAAAAGCGACAGGTCACGCCGGAGGAAAAGCAACAGCGCCGCGCCGCGCTGGCCGGAACCTTTCGACTCTTCGGCCTGATGGTCTTTTTCTGGGTCGCGTACGAACAAAACGATAGTCTGTGGGTGTTCTTTTCTCGCGACTACGTGCGTTGCGTGGTGCCGATCGTGCAATGGAAGATTCCGCCCGACCTCATCCAGTTTCTGAACGCGGCATTCGTACTCATGCTGATTCCGTTTTTTCGTCTGCTCTTTAATTGGCTAGATCCACTTGCCAAGCAATTCACGCCGATGATCAAAATGCTGTTGGGTTTTGTGGCCACGACCGCTGCGGTAGGCATCATCTCGTTGGCGGGCTTTCTGACCGAACATAGCGAAATCAGCGATGCGGGAGTCGCCGAACTGGGAACTCTGCAACGACTCAAGCAACTCGACTTGTCGCACACCGCGGTAACGACCAGCGGAGTCGAGGAAATCGAAAAAACGTTACCCAATGTCGATATTGCACTGCGGACGCCAAACATCGGCGCACCGTCCCAAAAAGTTGACAAGTCGCCGAAACAAAAAAAATACACGGCCGATGATCTGAAAAAGATCGCCACTAACACGGACCTGACAACGCTCGATCTCAGTTCGTCCGAAATCGATGAGGCGGACCTCGATGCTCTGAAGGGCCTGAAGCAACTGACCAACCTGAACCTGTCACACACATCGATCAGCGATCTGGGTTTGAAGAAGCTTTCCGGTCTTACGCAATTGCAAACGTTGGATCTGAGCAACACGAAGATTAGCGATGCAGGATTGTCCGTTCTCAAGGCGTTCGGCGATCTGCAGGTTCTTAAGCTCGGCGGCGACGACATCACAGCAACAGCCGTCGGTGAACTCGCATCGATGAGCAAATTGCAATCCCTGAGTTTAAGCGGTCTGGCCGTTTCCGACGAAGACTTTGCGGCGATCACAAAACTTGTGCAACTGGAATCGCTCGACCTGAGCGGCACGAAAATCACCGCCAAAAGTCTGCCTGAACTTGAGAAACTGACGAATCTGACCAGTCTCTCATTGGATGGAATTCAAATTAAGCAGGGCGCGTTCGATCAGCTGGCGTTGCTGACCAACCTACAAACATTATCGCTCGCTCAGTTGGAGATTTCCCAAAACGACTTCAAGTCGATCGCAGGTATGAAAAAACTTGAATCACTCAATCTGGCCGAAGCGAAGTTGACTACCGCCGGCCTCCATGCGCTCAGTGAGTCGGAGTCAGTCACGAAACTGGACCTCAGCGGCACGCTCGTCGACAGTCGAGATTTAAAGCAACTCGTGCCCATGACGCGGTTGACCTCGCTCAATCTCTCGCAAACGCAACTCGGGGATAGCGAACTACCGGACGTCGCGGCCATCATTAACTTGGAAACGCTCGACCTCAGCGGCACACAAGTCAGTAACCGCGGCATCTCCGCGTTGAAGGCGCTCGCCAACCTCCAAACCCTTAACCTTTCGTTCACGCACCCCCGCGTCTCAATTTGGTGGCTCATTCTGGCTTATTTCGTACTCACCGTGGGCGAGGTATTGGTTTATGGTACGGGTTTGGAGTTGGCGTATGCCTTGGCACCGGCAAACATGAAGAGCTTTGTGACCGCCTGTTTCCTTTGTACGAACACCATTGGTAATTTCATTAACTCATGGCTGTCGCTGCTCTACGGCGGCTCGCTGGCAAACAAACCGGCGGATCGTGGGCCATTAGCGCCAGGCCAATTTTTTGCTCTGACGATGCTAATCTCAGCCGTCACAACGGTGGCGTTTTACTTCGTGGGCCGGCAGTACGACCGCCAGGCCCGCGACCAAGTCGAGCATTAGCAATCAAAAAGTTGCGATTGCGTGAAGCGCCCCACGGCGACTCGGCCCCGAGGCGAATTCGCATTGCGCTAGGAAATATCGCGTTTTTTCCGGTCTTTCCCTGTATTTCAGGCAACCGCTGCCTAAGGACTACGCAGCGGCGTCTAGCTTTTTATTCGCTAACCTAGTAACCACCGCTCTCAAGTTCTGTCGGGCTCAGCGGTTGACGCGTTTTGATCTGCCGCTAGCAATTTGGCACGGCACGCGGACTGCAAAGTAGGTTTTCGCCCTTCCGGCGTCGCCCTTGAGCGGCGTTGATCTTTGTCAGTTTCCAGTTCCGGTTGATTTGAGAAGGGACGAGTGATTGCGATGCGAAAGCATGGATATTTGATCGACATGGACGGCGTGCTCTACCGAGGCTCAGAGCTGATCCCAGGCGCGGACGAATTCATTCGACAGTTGCGAAAACGGGAAATTCCTTTTCGCTTCCTAACCAACAACAGCCAGCGAACGCGCCGCGATCTGGTGGCTAAGCTGCATCGCATGGGCTTGGACGTGGACGAGGAACACATCTTTACTTGCGCCATGGCTACCGCTCGCTATTTGGCCAGCCAAAAGCCAAACGGCACCGCGTTTGTCATTGGCGAAGGCGGGCTGCTCACCGCACTGCATCTCAACGGTTACGCCGTGGTCGATCACGATCCGGACTTTGTTGTGGTCGGCGAAGGCCGGACGTTCAACCTGGAATTGGTCGAGGCGGCCGTGCGAATGATCTGCGGCGGCGCACGGCTGATTGCCACCAACATGGATCCGAACTGCCCCACCGCCAACGGACTGCGGCCAGGCTGCGGCGCGATGGTGGCCATGCTAGAAGCGGCAACCGGCGTCAAGGCGTTCAGCGTCGGCAAGCCCAGCCCAATCATGATGCGGGCAGCACGCAAGGAACTCGGCCTTTCGACCGACGAAACCGCCATGATTGGCGACACCATGGAAACCGACATCCTCGGCGGCGTGCAGCTCGGCCTGCACACGGTGCTTGTGCTCAGCGGTGGCACGCGGCGAGAAGACCTGGCCCGCTACTCGTACCAGCCGGAGTTGGTGTTCAAGTCGCTGGCCGATTACGCCACGCTGCTGCAAGACCACGATTGGCAATCGCCCTGGTCCGAAACGCGCTGCGATGTTCCGGTGCTTTCGGTCGCCTGAAGTAATACTCGAATACAGCGTTTATGGGCCTTCGATCTTGCAGCCCGGCAGCGCATGTCTGAATTCGGATAAAGCGGCGGCGGAGGCCTGTGCTGCGATAAATCGTAGCTCGCGCAAACGTTTGAGCCCTTGGATGTTTTTCAAATCCGCATCTCCGACAGTTAAATAAGTAACGTCGAGAGTTTGAAGTTCGGGTAGCGACTTCAGATTCGCCAGCCCTGCGCTGGTCACGTGCCTATGCCGGCCAAATTCTAACTGTTGAAGCTGCGGCGCCTCGGGCAAGTGCTTCAACCCTGCGTCGGAAATCCGCTCCGAGCAGGCGATCCGCACGGTTCTTAATCGTGGCAGATTTTTGATTTGACTCAGTTGCTCGTCGGTTTCAATGCGAATTTCGGCCACTTCGTCGAGCAGCCCACAAGCGTCGATGTTCCGCAACCACTGCGGACCCGGCGGCGTGCAAGGAATGATTTCTTCGCCATTAGCGTCTAACTGATAAGCGTAGATCACCTCGCCGCCCAACTTGACGATTGCCTCGGCCGCCTGCTGCTGGTGCCTGGCGGTTTGCAACTTACCGGCCATCCAACCCGCCGCGCAGCCAGCCAACGTGGTCGCGATTAGCAGCGTGCGCAAGCTAAATTGAAACCAGCGGGTGGGGTTGGCGGAAGCGGTATTGGACACTGCACTTGCGAGTTTTGCGGTGCCTGGCGGGCTGCGATGGCGCTGCAAGGCGGTGGCAAAGTAGGGCACGATTTGTCGCCAGTTGCCTTCGATTTTCAAGCAGTACTTGATCGCGCCAAAGGTTCCTACAAACGCAACAGGCCATATGACCAATCTAGTAAATTATCTCTCGACTCGCACTATATATATCTACAGGCAAACCGGTCGTTCCTTAGTACGAGATCGAGTGCGCATGTGTTAACATTCCGTCCAACTTTTTCACGCCACTCGGGGTGATACTCGTGTTACGAATATTGAGCCATTTCAGCGAGCTGAATCGACTTAAACAATCTATATCTTCATCAGAGATGTTCTTATTGCCGTACAATGTGAGCCTAATAATCCGATTCGGGTAAGCAATTGCAGACAGACCACGACCGGTGACGGTGTTACCGAGGACGAGTTCCGTGAGATTTGGCGCCAATCCGATTTGAACGATTCCTTCGTCCAAAATGTCATTGCCGTCAATAGCCAGGGATCTCAAATTCCTCATTCCGGCAATAATTGCTCCTGCCTTATCGGTAAGATCGTTGTATCTGATTGATAGGCATTCCAAATTAGGTAAATTGGCCAAATGCTTCAGCACATTGTCCTTTGCGCCAACCTCGTCCAGATTAAGAGAAACGAGTTTCGGTTGGTTTGCAATCCAAATAAAATGGTCCTCATTGAGTCGATTTCGACTCAAATCTAACGCACGAAGGTTTGCCATTTTAGCTAAGCCAGAAAACGACCCTTGAGACACGCGCGTGTCAGAAAGGGAGACACTTTGAATGTTGCTCGACGAAATGATATCGAAAAGGTTATTAAATTGAACCGGCGCACCTGATAAGTCGATCACCGCTAGGTGCCGCAGTTGTCTGATATTGTTAATTCCGTTATCAGTGATTCGGCGGTTCCCGAATGAGTTGCCGATTCGCAGAACCTCCAATCCCTCCAATCGACCAAATATTTCCATGGATTGGTCATCGATTCCTTTACAACTTAGAATCCTCAACTCTCGCAGTTTGGACAATGCGGTTACATGCCGAAGGCCATCGTTAGAAATCATACATTCGGTCAAATCTGGATCACGAAGTTCCAAATACTTAACACCCGTGCATTGTCTGATGTCCACTAGCCCTTAACCAAGCATATCCGTTTGGTACTTTTTGAGGTTGCGTAAAAAAACTCGAAATCCGCCGGTGATTTGCGGGGTTACATGGTTGTTGAAAGACTATGTTCCGCAACTCAAGGAGGATTTCGAGTGAATGCAATTATCAAGCGGCGGATGGCGGATCGCAAGAGTCGCGTCGAGGCCCGGCTCGATCGCGACAACTTTCCCGACGACCGGATGCAGCCGATGTTACGCGGCGCGAACCTGCATTTCGATCTGGCCGGGCGCGGCAGCGGCACCGCCTGCGGCGGCCTGGCCATGATTCACCAATTGGCGCAAGAC
>JBBRCE010000096.1:0-8778 GCA_038205115.1 Pirellulales bacterium | reverse complement strand
ATCGTCGGCCATGAACGACGTATAGGGCGTGAGAATGCCATGCTGGGTGGCGAGCGTGACCAACTCTTTCACCAGTTCGTCGTTCTTGCCTTTGAGATCGATCTCGTCCAGAATTTCGCCCACGCGGCGTACGGCCCAGAGTTTTTCGACGAACGCATAGGATTCGTCGCTGCTCTTTTCGATCAGCTTGGCGGGAAAATCGAATTTTTGCTCTTTGTCGCCAACTTTGCCGGTGACGACAACCTTGGCCGTGCCAGCTTTTTTGTAGCGGCCGGCAATCACCAATTGCTCGCCTGCAAACAGGTCGCCGGGATCTTTGGGATAAACGCGATTCGTGGCGTGACCGTCTTCGCTCTTGAGGCCTTCCACGTCAAACGTGATCTTCATATCGGTCAGCACGGGCGAACCGATCTTGTTGTAGAGCGCAGCAACTTTGGTTTCGATGTTCTCGTTGGGACGCACATATTCGCTCTGGCCAAAGTTGGTGCGAACCAGTTTATCCAGCAGCCGGCTGTTGAGGTCGTAACCCACGCCAAAGGCGAACACGCGGGCGTGCACCTGATTTTCATCTTTGGAGTGTGCAACGATTTTGGCTTCGTTGGTTTCTCCAACGGTCGGGATGCCATCGGTCAGAAACAGCACGAACGTCGGCTGCTTGTTGTCTTTGAGTTGTTTCAGGGCGTTCTTCAAAGCGCCGTCGATGTTGGTGCTGCCGCCGGCATAAATGCCACTAACAAAACCCAGCGCGGACTTGTGATTTTCTTCGTTGAACTTTTGCAACTCGGGCTTCCAGGCTTCGACTTCGCTATCGAAAGCAATCACGTTGAACAGATCGCCCTCGTGCAAATTATTGAGCACGAACTTGGCGGCGTTTTTGGCTTGCTCGATTTTCTCGCCGCTCATGCTGCCCGAGCGATCGACGACAAAAAACACGGTCTTCTTCGGCCGTTCGGCATCGCCCGCTTTGATCTCGGGGCTGGTCAGCAGTAGGAAGTAGCCATCTTCGCTGTCTTTGGGCCGATAGCTGAGCACGCGCGTGCCCACCTGTCCCTTGCCCACGTCGAAGAACAGCCGGAAATCGGCGGTCGGCACCTGATTTTTGACGTTGTAGCTGATTGTGGCGTGTTTGTCGTCCGGCCGCTTGATATCGACGGCGTGGCTGGGGCTATAGATGTTTTTGATATTCGATTCGCTTTCGATCGTAACATCGAACTTCACTTCCTCGACCGGATGCGTGGTGTACTTGGCGGTGCTGAGCGGAAACAGAAAGTCCGTCAGGCCATCGCTGGTGCGGCAAAGCTGCGAATAACGGAGCGTCACTTTGCGCTCCGCACCGGGCGGCACCGGAAACACGCTGGTCTTGAACAGCCCCGTGCCCATCCATTCCAACAGCGCGGGATCTTGATTCTTGCGGACGATGGCCTCGTACATCTTGCGGGCCTCTTTGGCCTCGATCAGTTTGGCCGGATACTCTTTGCCATCGACCATGAACGTCAATCGGTCGACCGCGCCGTCGTAGGGCAACGGAAACACAAACGCCACTTCCATCTGCCGGCTGCCGGTGTTCACAAACGATTGTGTAACCTGCACTTTGGCCACTTGGTCCACCAATTTGGCTTGGACGGACAGCTCTTTGATTTTGTATTCGCTTTGCGGAACCGGCGTCGGTCGCGGAATAGGATGCGGCAGCGGCGGGTGCGGCGGAAACGGCGGCCAGATCATCATCGACGGGCGAGGCAATGCGAACTTTTCGTCCGCTTGCTCGTTAATCAACACCCCTTGTGCCGCCGCGATCCGAGCGGCCGAAATAACAAACAGGGCTGCGAAAATAGCAAGACTACGCAGAATGGCTGGGCGAAGCATGGGCCAACTCCTCGGTTTTTCTCAGGAAACAACCGCGTGGGGAACTCGTTCTCAATCTATAGGACGTTTCGCGCCGGCGATAGTTCCCAAAAATTCGCCAGCGTCGCTCGATTTGCCAGCCTCGCGAACTGTCACCCGAATGCCAGCATGCATGTCGCGCGAACCGATCTTGCCATTTGCAGCCAAATCGACGACACTCCGCGACCTTTTCAGCAGCTCGGACAGTCCATGCGCCGAACTGCAAACTCCATCTCTTGTAACAACTGGCCGGCGCAAATGGTTCGAACCATTGTGATTGCGATGCTGCTGTTGATGGCCACCGGCTGTCACTCCGTGCCGCCGCCGACGTACACGCCGCCCGGTCCGTTTGGAGCGATTCCGGTTGTACCGAACCCACTGCCAGTGGCAAATCTCGACCGCGACTTCGTGTGGGAGCAAGTGGTGGAAGTGGTCAGCGAATATTTCAAGGTCGATCGCGAACAGCGCCCCAAACTGGCGGGAGACATTCTGACTGAAGGCCGCTTGGACACCTTTCCGCAAATCAGTGCCACATTGCTCGAGCCCTGGCGCGGCGACACCGTCAGCAGTTACGATCGGCTGGAAGCCACGCTGCAATCGATGCGGCGACGGGCGTTTGTCCGTGTGATTCCCAGCGAATCCGGCTTTTCGATCGACGTGGCCGTGATCAAAGAATTGGAAGAAGTCGCCGTGCCAGAACACAGTTCGGCCGCTGGTACGCTGTATCGGGTCGATCTTTCGCAGCAACGCTTGGGCGAAGGTAGCGATCGGCCCGATCCGATTGGCGTCAAAGTCAAACCGGTTGGCTCGCAGCCCAAAAACGCGCTGCCTGCCACGGCCTGGATCAACAAAGGCCGCGATCCAAATCTCGAACAACTGATCCTTGCCAAAATCGAGCGGCGCGTGCGAGCCACGGTGCCGGTGGCCGGCCCACCATTCGAGCCCGGACTGCCCATCCAGATCATTCCGAATCACTAACCGGCCGGTCGCAGCAGGTAGTGCGCCACGAACCATTCTTGCCCTGCGCGGAAGGCGAACAGCTCTTCGGCCGCCAGAAAAAACATTCGCCAGCGGTGAAACCAGCGATTGGCTTGCCGCTGGCCGTAAATCTCACCTAGCAGCGGCACGGCCAGACTGCGCTGCCGACAAAGATTTTGATCCCACGCGGCCAACGTGCGGGCGTAATGCTGGCCATTCCACTGCCAGGTGCGCTCGACGATCAAATCGTCGGCAAAGCGTGCAAGCCAATCGAGGCTAGGCATCATGCCGCCGGTAAAAAAATTGCGCCCCATCCAGTCGGACGGTCGATCGGTCCGAAACGGGTAGGCAAACCGCCGATGACAAAAGATGTGAACCAGCAGTTTTCCGTCTGGCAATAACCACTCGCGCACGCGTTTGAGCAACGCGGCGTAGTTACGCATATGCTCGAACATCTCGACCGACACGACGCGGTCGAACTGCTCGTCGAGCGTCAAACGGTTCATATCGGCCGTAATCACGGTAAGTCGATCCGCCCAACCACAGTGCTGGGCTTCCGCCTGAATCAGGTCGCGTTGCGATTGCGAATTGGAAACCGCCGTCACGCGGCAATGGGGATAGTGCTCCAGCAACCACAGCGTGAGCGATCCCCACCCGCAGCCCAGCTCAAGAATCCGCTGGCCGTTGACAATTTCGGCATGTTCGCACGTCTGGCGCAACGCGGCAGCTTCCGCATCCGCCAGCGAGTGTGCGTCGTCGGCCCACAAACAACTGCTATACTTTCGCCGCGGCCCGAGCACCAATTGGTAAAATCGCGCATCGACTTCGTAATGTTGTTGGTTTGCCTCGTCGGTGGCCAGGGCTATCGGTCCGCGTTTGGCATCCGCTACAAATGCTTGCAAACGCCGCTCGTTTTCGGCCTCGCTGCCAGAGTCCAGACTATCTAACTGACTTTGACACAGTCGGCGAATCGCCGCGCGCAGCACGATGTCTGGCACGATTCCTCGTTCGGCCAGCGCAATGCCGGCGGCAGCCAACCATTCGTCGAGCATGATCGATGACTCCGTCAAGTCCGCGGCGGCCAGGGAAAAAAGGCGCTGGTCGTCCGCTGATATTCGCGATACGCGTCGCCACGCGAGCGCAGCGATTGGGCTTCGGTTGGCGGAATGCCGGTCACAAATAAAAACAAGTACAACATCACCAGCGGCGCTGCAATGGTTGTCCAGCCCCAAGGTGCGGATAGCGCCAGCAGAAAATACGACCACCAATGCAACCACTCGAAAAAATAATTCGGATGCCGCGAGTAACGCCACAGCCCCCGGCGACAGACCTGGCCGCGCTGGGCCGGATCGTGACGGCAAGCCGCCATCTGCCGATCGGCTACGGTCTCGCCCAGTAGCGCCACGCACCAGACGGCCAGGCCGGAGTAATCCCAGGCGTTGAGCGGCAGCGTCGATTGCGCGGCAATCAACATCGGTAGCGCAAATAAGACCGCCGCCAACGCTTGCATCTGAAAGAACCAAAACAACCGCGATTGTGCATTGCCGCCCCACTCGAGTTTCATCTGCCGGTAGCGACCGTCTTCCGGCAAGCGAACCAAACGCTGCACGATGTAGCCGCCCAATCGAAGCGCCCAAGCCGAGACCAAAGCGGCCAGCAGTAAGCGTCGCGGCCAATTACCGTTTGCGCTCAGGAGCGAAAAACTCGCGCCTAACGCGCCCACGCCAAACGTCCAGGCGGCGTCGACAATGCCAGCATCGCCGCTGCGCCGCTGCACGAGCCACACGCCCAACATCACCACGCTCATTGCCAGCCAACCGAACAACGGCATCAACCAAGGATTCATGCGTCCGCGCTTTCTCGTCGATTGACGGCCTCGGAATCGTTGGCGTTGCCGCTCACGCCGGACGGATGCGGCACGTAGGGCACGCTCTTCCACCACAACCGCAGCGCTTGCCAGTAAATGCCCAGCGCCACGCGATGCGTCAGCAGCGGATAGCGCCAGAGCAGGCTGCGCAAATTGGCTGCGGTCCACGCATGGCGGCGCAATTGCATACCGGCCTGAAATATCATTGACGACTGTTGCAGGTTTTGAATTTGCACCCGCAACGTTTCGCCGGGCACTGACAGGCGCCAGCGATACTGCAAGTCCATCTGCATAAACGGCGAGACGTGAAACTCCTTGCCCTGCGGCGGGCGGTCTCCGCGCGACCAATAGCCGGACTGCCCCAGCACGTAACAATGCCGCTCGCCCCAGGGCGTATTGTGGACTTCGGCCACCACTGCGCGAAGTTGCCCATCGCGTTGGTAACAGTAATAAAACGAAACCGGATTCATGGCATAACCCAAGTAGCGTGGGCTGGTAAGCAGCCGAATCGGGCCAATCGCATCGTTCACGCCGTGCTGTTGCAATAAGCGGCAGACGCTCTGCCGCAGCGGAATATTGGGATCGCCCCAGTGATCTTCGCGGGCAAACCGCGCGACGGCCGTCCGTCGGGCGGACCATCGCCAATTGCTGCAAAACGAGTGATCGATGCCCGCCGCAGGCAGCCCGCCATCAATGGGGTTCGCCGCATCGAGTTCGTCCAGATCGAGATAGAACATTGCCAGGCGATACCGAAAGCCGTGGCCCAGCGGAACCAGCCGGCGATGCACAACCGAGCCTTCGTAAAAGCAACTATGCATGGCTGGCGGCGCCGGATTGCGGGTTCCGAGCAGATGGATTGTTCAAGACCTTGCAGACCGCCAGTGCGCTGTTGACGCCGTCTTCGTGAAAGCCATTTCCCCAGTAAGCGCCGCAAAAGGAAACGCGCTGCCGGTCAATCAGTTCTGCGTGACGCTGCTGCGCGAATCCGCGCTGACTGCTAAAAATGGGATGTTCGTAGCGAAACGTTCCCAAAACCTGTGCGGCATCAATCTGTCCTGGATCGTTAAGCGTCACGCAGTAATGGTGTGCCGATTTTAGGCTCTGCAACCGGTTCATGTAATAGGTGACGCTGGCCTGACCATCGTGCGCGCTGGATAACCGATAGTTCCAACTGGCCCAAGCGCGCGGCAATCGCGGCAGCGCCCTGCGATCGGTATGCAGGAGAACCGAGTTAGCCTGGTAACCAATCGCCGCCAGCACGTCACGCTCGGCGACGGTGGCTTGGCTGCCCAACATTCGCAACGCCTGATCGCTATGACAGGCGACCACGGCATGATCGAACCCTTCGACCGCGCCGTCGGCATGGATCAGATCCACGCGATCATTGCGGCGGACGAGTGCTTTGATGGCAGCGCCGGTACGGACAGCGCGCGGCAACTTCTTAACAATTGCCTCGACGTAACGCCGTGAGCCGCCCTGAATCACGCGCCACAGCGGACGATCGCGCAGCGAAAGCAGCCCATGGTTCTGGTAAAACTCGACAATGAACCGCATCGGAAATTGTTCGAACGCGTCGCGAGGGCAGGACCAAATGGCCGAGCCCATCGGCAGAAAATAGGTTTGGCGGAACGCTTCCGAATAGCGATACTTCCGGAAAAACTCCCCAACTGTCGCCGTTAGGTCCAAGTCCGCAACAGCCGCCGGCGCCTCGCGACTGAATCGCAGCCAATCCCACAGCAATCGATGAAACGAGGGCCGCAACAGATTGCGTCGCTGGGCGAATAGGCCGTTCAAATTGGTGCCGGCGTACTCCAGCCCCGACCGCT
The DNA here is from genome assembly GCA_038205115.1 of Pirellulales bacterium. GTDB lineage: Bacteria > Planctomycetota > Planctomycetia > Pirellulales > JBBRCE01 > JBBRCE01. Next base: position 2,226 of record JBBRCE010000096.1, on the reverse strand, counting down.
GGCAAGTGACACTAAAGCTCATTTCGCTGGGCTGCGTGGCCACCTGCAATTCGTCCAGCAGCCGGGAAAAGTTCGGATAAGTTCGCTCGTTGTAAACGATGAAGCCCGTGTCAATCGCCTGCCGCTCCGCGCCCATCCGCACATCGACCGTGTGGGTGTGTCCACCGACATAGTCGTTGGCCTCCAGCACGGTGACATCGTGCGCATGGCGGAGCCAGTAGGCGGCTGATAGCCCAGAAATGCCTGCTCCGATGATCGCAATTCGCATGAAGTTTCCACGGCACGTCGGCGACCGCGGGTCGCGTTTAGGTTAAAAACCGCACGCAGTTGACGGTTTTAACTCCATGCGTAGAAATATAGGTGCTCGTGGCAGCGTCCGTCCAGTTGCCCAACCGCCAATTCTCTTGCCGCGGCGTAACCTGCTCTTACCGATAAGTCTTAAGCATGATGTCATACCTGAAGTTGTTTCTGCTGGTGCTGCCGCTGGTGATTCTGCTGGACTTCATTTGGATTGGTCTGCTGATGAAAGGCTTTTACGACCAAGAGCTAGGCGATTTGGCGCGCCGCCAAAACGGATCGCTCGCGCCGCGATGGCCGGCGGCAATCTTGGTTTACGTGCTGATTCCGGCCGGCATTGTGCTTGCCATGCGGCCGCACCTTAGCGACACCGTGCCCTATTGGCAAATTGCCGCCTGGGGCGCCGCGTTTGGCTTGATTTTATACGGCGTTTACGATCTCACCAATTACGCCCTGCTGGAGAAATGGTCGCTGCGGGTGACGTTGGCCGATCTGGGCTGGGGCACGCTGCTCTGCTGTTTGTGCGCCATGTGGATGCAGGCCGCCGCGCGCTGGCTGCAAATCTGAACTCCGCGCTGCCCAATCGCATGCCCGAAATTTCTGCTCGGACGGTGGCAACCGCTCGACGCATTTGCTAGCATGGGCCGAAACGGCTAACCGTTGCGGCAGGCCCGCATGGTTGTCCGTTGGGACGCACGTTCAGGCGAATTCACCGGAGCATGGAGGCCCGCAGATGCTTGTTCTTACTCGCAAAGTCGGCGAAAGCATCGTCATTGGCGAAGACGTTTTCATCTCGGTGCTACGGATTGGGCCGCACAGCATTAAGCTCGGCGTCGTCGCGCCCAACGATCTTTCGGTCATGCGCACCGAACTGTTGGAAATTGAAGTTCCCTTGCCGACGGAAGGCACTGAGTGACCGGGCCACCACCGGGCCCACGAAACCACCGCCACTCAGACAGGCCTGGAGATTGCCTCGCCCTCAAGTAAATGGAAGTCGCGATACAGCGCATTGCCGCTGCCCCGCGCCGACAGTTCGGTGCGGGCGATCTTTTGATACAGCGCCGCCACGAGACGCCCAGTTGTTCGCGCCGGCTTTGTACGCGGCGTGCAGCGACGGCTGCATTTTGGTAACGACCAAGCGCGGAATTCCGACCACGCTCGAGAACAGCAGTGTGTCGCGATATTGCCGCTCGCGGTAGTCGTCGAAGACGGCGTCCAGCTCGGCCGGCGAAAGGTTTTTTCCTCGCCGCCGAAACAGCCACATCCGCGAACGAAACGGCTTACGGCCCTTGGCCGTCAATGCGAGCTTATGGCGGCCGGTTTTTTCTTTGGCGATCCGTGATCGCACCCAGCAGCTTGGCCACGTGTAACCGATCCACCACCAGTTGACTGTTGGGCAACCACCTGGCCACAGACGTGCGGATAAACCGCGCTCAAGTCGGTGCGATGCGAACGAACTTGCCGATGTCTTCGAAATAACCGACCAGCAGCATGCGAAAGTACATGCCTGGCGGAATGCTGGGCTGGCCGCGGCGGTCATCTTCTTCATAATATTGTCGGCAGCGATTTTCGATCCAGCGGTCGAAGCCGGCTTCGGCCAACAGCAGGTTGAGCTTTTGATAGAAGGGGTGTCCGGCCGATCGCGGCAGCAGATCCGCGGCCAGAAACAGTTCTTGTTGCAGTTGCTTCCGCTTGCCCATCGTCACGGTCAGGTACTCCTTTGACTGACATTGCCCACCAGGCCAACAGTGTATCAACCGCGCGGGAATAGGGAATACTTCAAAGGCCTGCTAAGGAACGACCGAATAATAACTTCCCTTTTTCTGGCTGCCTGATACCTTAAGGTGAGGTATCCAGTTCAAGTCGGAGGGCCAAGTGATGGAAACGGTGTATTCGGCTGCGGTCGAGCGGCACATGTCGAATTTTTAT
>JBBRCE010000095.1:0-8919 GCA_038205115.1 Pirellulales bacterium | reverse complement strand
GGCTAATTGTTGCGGCCGCGTGTCGGTTCGTTTCGGTTGGCCAGCGCACCGGCGAACCTAATTTTGTCTAGCAAACCATCCACACGACATCTCCTGCCACCAGTCTCATGCACACGCAGGCTGTTTGCCGACGGAAAATTTTCGTTCGTAGCGTTGGTTGCTCAACCACTCAAGCATTTCGCCTGACCGCTGCGAACTCGATTTTCCCCTTCGGGTGTTGTGCCTGCCTTTGCACGCTGAGTTGTCAGAGCCCTGGGTTGGCCTCAAATCCGTTGTCCCGCATTGGGCAGACTTTCCGCCCGCGAGATATATGAACATTAGTATACTATATCCACGCGCAGAAGTCAACGGCGTTACCACTCCGCTGCAGGCGACGTCGAGAAATGCCTGGTCTTTGAGGCTCCGCCCGCTCTCGTTACAATCACCGCGACGTCGAGCTTGTAATTGGTAAGGTCGTTTCCCTCGTAGGATCGGCGGCGCCTTAAACGCACCGCGTGCTGCACTGCGCCATTGCACAAGTGATTTATGTCAAGATTGGCAATCGTTTCCGGTTCCCTTGCGTCTGCATTGCGTCGAGCGTCGGTTGATCAGCAGCGAGATGTCAGTCTAAAGGCTTGTGAATTCGCCGTGGAACGGTCGGGGGTTTGTTCGCCGATTGTCGATCAGGTGTTGCAATTGCTGCGTGCGTCGCGTCGGGTGCCGTCGGAATGGATTCATGACTTACAAGCGCTTACGCAAAGACTCGATAATGAATACTTCGATTTGCAGCAAGCAGCCGACGAAGGCAGGACGAACGACGATGAATGGAAACGAATGTTTTCACAAGCGAGAGCTGCGTCCGCCTTGATGTTCGCCTCGGGAGCAGACGCGTTTGAGGCCGCAAGCGAAGCCATCTACGAGGCTGCGGCAACTGTCGATCCGAGCAGCGAATTCCTGGCGAGCATCTCGAGGTCATTGGCTTGAACGCAGTCGGTTGTGCTTCATTGTAGGGCTTGGGCGCTTACCCGCCGCCCAGCTTCGCGTTCAAACATTTCAACGGCTGCAACCAAGCAGCGCTCTGCGTTGGTGAGTTGATGTTCGACATCTCATGGCGATCTGCAGTCGCGCCCGGATTACGGCGGGAAACACTGGCGACCAAAGCGCTGGCCGAATTGTACGACAACGCCTCGCGTTTTCAGAACAGTTGCATTTGCCGCGAGTTGGCCAGCGGCTTGGCGTTGAAGCCGAGGCCGCGGAGGTCGTCGGCAAAGCTGTCGGGGCCGTGCGTGCAGTAGATTTCCGCCGCGCCCACTTGTCGTACGGCGGCAATCAGTTCGTCGTAATCGGCGTGGTCGGAGAGTGGAATGGCATGATCCACGCCCAGCCGATATTTGGCGCTGCGGTCCATCGCCCAACCGGTGACGGCAAACGTGACGATCGGCCCGCGAATGTTGTTTCTGCCGCGCGGCGGCGTCACCACCACGTGGCCGGGCGGAGTGCGGCCGGCAAACTCCGAATAGCGCCCTAGGCTGACGCCGCAGGCTTCGTACACGCGACTGATTTTGAAAATTTCCGGGTGTTGCAGCACCGGAAAACCGGCGTCGGAAAGTAGCCGCGTGACTTCTTGCGACTTGCCTAGCGTGTAAGCTTCAACAACCGGAGTGGCGCCGGAGAGCATGGTTTCACGCACCAGCGAGAAGAGTTGTTCGAGCGCCGTGGCCCGCGGCGTGACGCGGTATTGCTCGCGGCCGAAGGTGCATTCCATAATCAGAATATCGGCCTTAGGCAGCACGGCGGCCGCAGCCGTGGCCGACTCGCCGAGTTTGAAGTCGCCCGTGTAAAGCAGTTTGCACTGGCCGCTATCTGCCAGCAACATGGCCGAGCCCAAGCAATGGCCGGCAGGGTACGTGGTGAGTTTGAGGCCGCCGAATTCGAGCGGTTCGAAGTAGGGCATCTCGAGCGTTGGCCGTTTGCCGAACCGGCACTGATAGAGCTTGGAAGTATCGGGCGTGCAGAGTGCCAGCTCGTGGCGGGCCATGTGGTCGGTGTGCGCGTGCGAGATGAAGCCGCGCGGCTGGCGGCGACGGAAGTCCACGGCCAACTGCGCCTGCGTGAGTTTCAAACCGCGATCGTAGTGGAACAAGGCAATCGTCCTTGCGCGAGACCAATTCGTGAAATCTGACGGACGACCGCCGGCTTCTTACTTTCCATCACGGCGCTTGGCCGTCTTGCGGCCGGGGCGATAACCAGGCGCGGTTTTTTTGCGCGACTCGCCAGGCTGGCTGCGGATGTGATCGCCATTGCGATCGGCCACTTCGGCATTGGCTTGCCGACGGCGACGGTCTAGCGCGGGACGCGGCGGATTGGCCGGGATCAGGCAATCGCAACCGCTGCCAATCAAGTCTTGCCTGCCGGCTTGCTCCAGCGCGCGGCGAACTTCGAAGTAATTCTCCGGCTTGAAGAATTGCAGCAGCGCGCGTTGCAAACGGCGGTCGCGCAAATGCTTGGCGATGTAAACCGGCTTGCGCGTGAAGGGATCCAAGCCGGTGTGATACATGCAGGCGGCAATATCGAACGGGCTGGGAATGAAGTCCTGCACCTGATCCGGCTTGTAATGGTTGCGTTTGAGAAACAGCGCCAGGTCGATCATGGCTGTGAGATCGCTGCCGGGATGACTGGCAATGTAATAGGGAATGAGATATTGCTTTTTGCCGGCCGCTTTCGAGGCGGTTTTGAACGCCTCGTCGAACTTTTCGAAGTCGTCGTTGTTGGGCTTCTTCATCAAGTCCAGCACGCCGGGATCGGTATGTTCCGGTGCCACTTTGAGATATCCGCCGACGTGATGTTGGGCCAGCTCGCTCATATATTCCGGATCGCGACGGGCCAGATCCATGCGAATGCCGGAGGCCACGAACACTTTTTTGATGCCGTCTTCTTCTCGCGCGGCCTTCATCAGTTGAATCAGCGGACCGTGATCGGTGCCGAGCAGTTTGCAGATTGTGGGATGCACGCAACTCAAGCGCCGGCAGCGGGCTTCGACCTCGGGGCGCAAGCAGCGCATCTGATACATGTTGGCCGTGGGGCCGCCAATATCGCTGATCACGCCGTGGAAATCCGGATCGGCGGACATGCGGCGAATTTCGCCCAGCACGGACTGTTGGCTGCGGCTTTGAATGATGCGGCCTTCGTGCGCGGTGATGGAGCAAAACGTGCAGCCGCCAAAACAACCGCGCATGATCTGCACGGAGTCTTTGACGACCTCCAGCGCCGGAATCTTCTGGTTGCCGTAACTCGGATGCGGCTTGCGCGAAAACGGCAAGCCATACACGCGATCCATCTCACTCTCGGCCAGCGGCAGCGCCGGCGGATTCACCACCACCGCTTCGCGACCGTGAAATTGCACCAGCGTGCGGGCGTTGTGCGGATTGGTCTCGGTGTGCGCGATCTTGGTCATATCGCAAAACGCCAGCGGATTGGCCACCACGGCGTCGTAGTCGGGCAGCGTGATCGTGTTTTCGGTCGGCGGCAATTCGCTGGCGCCGAGCCGATAACAGACGCCGCGCAGATCGCGCAATTGCTTGACCGAGTTGCCCGCTTTGAAGCGGTGTGCGATCTCGATGATCGGCCGCTCGCCCATCCCGAATACCACAATGTCCGCTTTGCAGTCCAAAATGATTGGACGGCGAACTTTATCGCTCCAAAAATCGTAATGGGCAATCCGCCGCAAGCTGGCTTCAACGCCGCCGGCCACAACCGGCACGCCGCGATACGCTTCTCGCGCGCGTTGGCAGTAGGCCAGCGTGGCGCGGTCCGGACGCCGACCGATCTGTCCGCCGGGACTGTACGCGTCGTCGTTGCGGACCTTCTTGTTGGCCGTGTAGTGATTGATCATCGAGTCCATGTTGCCGGCGCTGATGGCAAAAAACAGCTTCGGACGGCCGAACTCGCGCCAGGCGTCGCAATTTCGCCAATCGGGCTGACTGACAATGCCTACACGAAAACCTTCGTCCACCAGCAATCGGCCCAACAGCGCCATGGCGAAGCTGGGATGATCCACATAGGCATCGCCGGTGACAAATACAATATCCACTTCGTCCCAGCCGCGGGCGAGCATCTCCGCGCGGCTCATCGGAAGCGGCGTTGCCGACTGCTGGCTGCCGGAACCGCGGGGCGCTTGCGCCGGCGATTGATTCAAAATGGGAAGCACGGCAAACGGATTGGCGGGACTGGTCGTGGTTGACATGAACGTTCCGAGTGAGCAAGCGACCCGTCTGAGCGATGAATTTGCAGCGCCAACCAACGGAAATTTTATGCGTTGCGTCGGCCTACTGCCGCGTTGAATCAACGTGGCGAGACGGCGCCCGACGGCAGAAATATTATATCCCGTTTGGCCGCCGCCGGACGGTTATTTCTGGCCCGTTTTGCCGATCGCGCCCAGCACGGCGCGGGCGTGGGTGGTGACATCGCTGCGCGGCTTGGAGCCGATCAGCTGATTGATGGCCGCCGTGATTTCTTGGCGATCGGCGGCCGGTTTGGCGGCCGCATACGATTCCAGACCGTCCAGACCCAGCACTTGGATCGAGGCCAAGGTGTTGCTGCGGGCTTCCGTCAAATAGGCTTCGACCGCTTCGGCAGATCGCGGATGCCCTAGTTCTTCTGGCGGTAGCTTTTGATCGATCACGATTTGGCTGCTGACCAGCGAGGGATCGATCATTTCCGTCAGCACCGGCAATGCCAGTTTGTCGCCATTGCGGGCCAGCCCAACAGCCGCGTTGTAACGCGTGAACGGCGAGTCGTCGTTGAGCATGATTTTCAGGCGTGCTTGCGAACGCTCGTCGCCCAGCACGCCGTACACCGTGGCCACGCGCGAGCGAACTTCGGCTTCCGGATCGCGCGACAATTGATCCAGGGCCTCGTTCAACTTCGAACTCTGCAGCGGTTCGGCGTGGCTTTGGCGAATGTTGTTGGCCAGGTTGCCAAGGCCTTGAATGGCTGACAGCCGGATGGGCAGTTCCTTGTCGTCGCGCTGGGTGGTGGCCGCGTTCAGCAGCGCCGGCAAGCCATCGGCAATGCGGAAGTAGCCCAGCGCTTGGCATAGATAAATTCGCAACCGCAGCGATTCATCGTCTTTGTTGGCGAGTTCGATCTCATGATCTAAAATCGCAGCCAGGCGGCGCATGGCGGTCGGGTCTTCCTTCAATTCGTCGTAACGCTCGTCACGCAAGGTATTCGAAAGACTAATCGCGGCTTGCCAGCGCGAGGGTCCGCCTTTCTCCAGCGATTCGATGTACGATTGCGGGTTGTTGCCCATCTGGGCCAACCAGTTGAACATCAAATACACAGCGACAATGATCGTCACGATCACGCCGGGAATCACAAACAATTGTACGATGAAGCCGGCGCTGGGCGGCTGCACCGGCGGCAAGGCGTCGTCAGGCGAGAGCGGCGCGGCGTGCGGTTTGACGATATCGGCCATAACTCAATCGCGTAAAGGACTTGTGGACAGTCCTTTATCTTACGCCAAGCCAAAAATGCGTCAATGCAAGCGGCCGGCTGGCGTTGCCAGAGAAGTTGCATAGGCTGACAATTACTCGCCAAACTTGCAATTTCGGGAACTTCCGCAGCAAAAGACGCCAGCCACTGCTCGCCCGCCAGCGACCAGCCACGTGGCGAACTGCCCGTGAATTAATTTTGCGAAAAATGGCAACCAGGGCAAAATAGGCTGACAATGCCGCCCAGATGCTTAGTATATCTTCCATTAGCAAGCAACGAAGTGACCAGGATCATCGGGACAGGGGAATTTGCGATTCGAATTCCTGCTTGGATCGATCCAGTTAGTTTGCGGGTCTCAATCTCAGAAATTGTATTAGGAGCTGGACGATGAACAACAAGAAACTTCGTTTCAAGTCTCGGCTGCGGTTGGAGAGTCTCGAAAAACGCCTGCTGATGGCTGGCGACGTGACTGTCAGTGTCAGCGGCGGCGTCCTGACCGTACGCGGCGACGCAAATCCGAACTCGATTCAAATCTCCGGCACCGGTGTTGCCGGGCAGTATCTCATTTCTGGTTTTGTTGACGATACCCTCAATCTGCCGACGACCGTGAATCACGGGGCTGCGCCGGTGTTAGTGACCGGTGTCACGGGCGACGTCATCATCAATCTCGGCAACGGGAACGATGAACTCGGCATCGATAACGCAGTGGTCGCCGGCAATCTGATTATCAACGACGATGGCGGCGCCAACTTCCTCGAACTCGGTCAACACTCGTTGCTCGTCAACAAGGACGTCGTGGTCAACACAGCCGGCAACGGCGACCAGACCATTTTGGAAGAAGGCATATTTACCGTCGGAAATCATACGGTCACAACCGGCGGTGGCAACGACTATCTGAATCTCATCGCAACCGGCGCGGCCGCTTATGCCTCGACCGGCAAGAACGAAACCATCAGCACCGGCGCCGGCTATGACGTCTACACCGTCGGGTCGATGTACGTGCAAGGTGCGCTGAGCGTCGACACCGGTTCGGAAGCCGACCTGATCAGCATTGTCAACACGGGCGTCGGCGGCAGTGCCAAGTTTGTCGGCGGCAGCGGCGACGATATCCTGGCCTTCGATCATCTCACCGTGGGCGGAAACCTAACGGTCGATGGCGGCTCGGGCAACGACCAAATCTCGTTCAACGTTGCCACAATCAATGGCGAAACCAACATCCTCGGCGGTTCAGGCATCGACCAAATCAAGGTCGCCGGTGCCACCGCCAAGAAGGTAACGCTCGACGCGGGCAACGACCAAGATCACGTCCAAATCACCACGTCCAAGGTTGACTCGTTGTTCGCCTTCCTGGGCGGTGGCGACGACGACATCACCATCAGCCAGAGCACCGTAACCGGCAACGCCTTGCTCGATGGCGGCAGCGGCAAGAACACGTTCGTCAACGGTGGTGGTAACATCATCGGCGGCACCTTGACCGTGACCAACTTCTCCTAGTCAGTCAACGGAAGAAAGTTTCTGCTTCACGGCATGGACCAGCGGTCCGTGCCGTGAAGCTTTTTTGTTAACACGCTTGCAAACCAAGAGCCGTTTTGGGTTCGATGCCGGAACCCGTGCGTGCAACTCGCTCGTTCTCGGCGCCGCCGCTTAAAGCACCTACGGCAACTGCCTGATCTCACAGTTGGGCAGACAGGCTTGCAATTCGGAAACGCCGGCAGCAGTGGCTTGCGTGCCGAAGAGTTGGAACAGCGAAAGTTGCCGCATGCCGCGCGAAAGGAGAAGACCGGCGTCCGTAATCTGGGCACGATAGATCGATAATGCTTCAAGGGTTTGGTTTTGTGCGAGGTGCCGTAGGCCGACATCGGTGATCGCAGTAACGGTTAATTCCAGGCATTGAAGATTCGTCTCGGCCAGTGAATGCTGCAAGCCATCGTCGGTGAGTTGAGCCTGCAAGGATAATTCGCCGAGTGTTTTCAGCCGTTGCAAGCCTGCCAAGCCCCGGTCGGTGACGCCAGGCGTTTGGAGCGACAACGACTCCAGCGCGGACATTTCCGCCAGCCAGGTTAGATCGGCATCGCCCGTGGTGGCCGACTGCAAAGTCAAACTCGTCAGATGCCGCATGCTGGTCAACGTTTGCAGTCCGTCGTTACAGCCGGCAGGCAGGTCTTCAAGAATCAGACTCTGCAAATGTGAGAGCGTGGAAATCTGCTGCCAATCCGCACTGTTGATCCGCGTATCGGCGATCGTCAAGAGCGTGAACGTTTCTTGGCAAGACAAGGCTTGCCAATCGATCGTGCTCAATTCGATGCTACTCAACCACAGCGACTGAAATTCAATCTTTTCCAGCATTCGCCGCCAGGCGGCATGGTCCATCGTGACCCGGTGGAGATTCAGTATTCGCGTGAACACGCGCGGCGGCAGGCGTTGCAGCTTCGCCTCGGTCAATTCGACGTGCCGGAAAAAGATTGCAAACGTGGAATGAAAACCTTCCCATTGCAAAAATCGAGCCAGCAGTCCGCGTTGCCGCGCCAGATCAGTGCCTGTGGCATCCGGCGGTAACAACTGGCCGCCGATGCTTAGAATTGCTGCTTCCGCCGCGCGGCGTTTCCTGAGCCGTCGCCAACAAATGGCCAGCACAACGCCGGTCGCCAGGGCAATGAGCGGCGAAAGGATCACGATCCCCAGGATCGGCAACATCATCAAGCCACGCCACCACCAACTGCGGCGCGGGCTGCGGGAACCATCCGCGGAAACTTTGGTTTGACCGCCGCGCAAAGGATTGGACTTTGGAAGCATAGCAAGCTGCTCGTTCAGCGCGTGTTTGTGGCGCGCCTTGTCGTCAGAAACCATTCTCGAGTGCGTCGCGACGCTGTCGCTCGTTTCGGCGGACGCGGCATTGGGGCCGCGCCCTCATGTTGCCGCAAAGCCTTTTTCATTTTCAGCCTGAACCAGCCCACACGCCACGCAATTCAACGTGATGAAGATCAACATCGTCCGCAGACTGAATTGATACCAGCGGCGTTTGGGCGTGGAGCTGGTCACGGGGCTTGTAATGGGTCAAATACCTCGTCCAACGACTTGATAATGCAATTCGGCAACGCCTTTTTCAATTCCGTAACACCCGCATCGGTGACCCGGGTGTTGTCGAGGTAAAGCCATTGCAGTCCCGTAAGTTCCTTCAAATGAACCAAGCCCGCATCGGTGACCTGCGTATTGGAGAGGTTAAGCTGATGCAGTCTCGTAAGTCCTTTCAAGTGAACCAAGCCCGCATCGGTGACCTGCGTTTGGTCGAGGTAAAGCCATTGCAGTCCCGCAAGTCCTTTCAAGTGAACCAAGCCCGCATCGGTGACCGACGTGTGGGAGAGGTCAAGCCGATGCAGTCCGGTGAGCGTTTCCAGACCAGCGTAATCGGAGAATTTGCAGTTGGTCAGATCAACGGTGACGATTTCA
>JBBRCE010000094.1:0-9293 GCA_038205115.1 Pirellulales bacterium | reverse complement strand
GCGTTTCACTTTAGGGCTGCTCAAACAGCACCCCGACAAGAAAGTCAGTCTCGTGATGAAACGCCGCGCCGCAGGCTGGAGCACCGACTTCCTCACCGAAATCCTATTCCCACAAAGCACTTAGTGTGCGCCGGCCCTGGGATGCGTGCCCGAATTGTGATTCGTTGCGACGCGAACTCGTTCCTCAGTAATCATCAATTCACGAACAGGCGAGTCTCTCTGAACGCTGAGCAACACTCGGGGCGACAAGACGGCTTTCGAACTTTTTCTGGCTCGCGTCCGGAGCTGGAAAGCCGGACTGCGCCGGATTCCCCGGTGGTTAGCCTCGGTGGTTAGCCTCGGTGGTTAGCCTCGGTTCCGCTCAGGGCGTAAGGCTCTTGAACTCATGGATTCCGGTGTGGGCATCGAACTTCAATAGCACTTCTTCGCGGAGGTTGCGTCGAATGGCTCGCAACGAGAAACCACCATAGGCTGTCCCGTCCTGATTGATCATCCAGTCTTCAATCCACTCGCTCGCGACGACAAAACGGGTGCCGCTCTTCAGTTGTAATGCGTCAGGGGCTTTCGCGACCGAGCAGAAGATCAGGTCGTCCAATACCGAATTGACGCTCAACCAAAGTTGGCAAGTCGGTTGTGCTGGGTTCTCGGCCGCAGCTTTCGCGGTGCGTACAAGAGCCTGTTGACGAAGGTTGCTTCTGTCGATGAACGGCACCTTCACCAAATAGATTGCCTGCGGAAACCGCGTCTTCGATACGGCGTCCAAGAATGTGGGGAATGTCTTCCTGGCTTCATTCATAGCCTCGACAACCGCGGGATCGGCCTCATTCAAATCCGCGAAGAGCGCAACATCCGGTTCGGCGCTCCGAATCTCAGTGCAAAACGCGTCAAAAAGATTGAAATAACGCGATTGCAGAGTGTCTGGGGCCAGCACGAACGCGCGATACGTTGCAGGCAAAGACAGTTTGGTAGCTGACTGCAGGGCGACCGACTGAAAGTCGGCGAACACGTCCCTGGCAGTGCTCAGGTCTCCGGCGTTCCGCATTCCATAGTCAGCTACCCATAGCGAATAACTAAGTCGCTCCCAGTCCGTGAGGCCTTCAACGCCGAGGCGGGCCTTCTTTTGATTTATCCTGTCTCCCTCCTCGACGACCCATGTTTCATTGTCCATCGGGCATCCTCTGGCCTTCCATTTGAAGTGACTTTGCGACGATCGGAACACTCAGGGGCAAGCGCACCTTCATTGGCAATCGTATTTCAAGGCAGTCGAAAGAATCAAGTTTTTGCCTGAATGAATCTGGGAAACACGTTTTGCACGGAGATATTTTATGGCTTTGCCGCTGCTTGCAGTTTCTTCAATCTTTACAACGCTGACCGATCCGCACGTTGCCTGCATGCCCCTGCCAATCGGTTCGCTCGGCACAGAACGCGATGTTTTCGGGCCTTGAACGTGGCCGCCCGCAAGCTCGACGGCCCGGACGACGGCCGGTTCAACGCGTCGCTGATGAAAACTTCCGTTTTTATGTTGATTGCCGCCGGGCACTCGCTATAAATGAAGGATGTGCCTGCGTTTTGCAGCGACTTGCAACCGCCGGCGCAACCCGCCTGAAATCCCCGCATTGCAGAGGAGCCCGCCATGTTGAACTTCCTCGGTCGCTCGCGTCGGTATTGTGATGGCATCTCGCGTCGTAACTTTTTGCAAGTTGGTGCAATGGGCATTGGCGGCCTGACATTGGCCGATCTGCTCCGCGCCGACGCGCTGGCCGGTCCGGCGGCGACCAAAAAATCGTTCATCAATATCTACTTGGGCGGCGGGCCCTCGAACCTGGACATGTGGGATCTCAAGCCGGAAGCGCCGCCAGAAATTCGCGGCGAATTCCATCCGATCAAAACCAACGTCTCCGGCATGGAAATTTGCCACTTGATGCCTCGACTGGCCACCATCGGCGACAAGTTGATCGTCATTCGCTCCATGACCGGCATCCGCGACGAGCACTCGCCCTGCCAAACCGAAACCGGTTTTTCCGAGCAAGCACTCAAGAGCCTCGGCGGTCGGCCCAGCTTGGGCGCGGTGATTTCGAAGTTGCAAGGCGACAGTCGCGGTGGCGTGCCAACCTTCATGGCGCTGGGTGAGCATACGAAGACTGGATTTTTGGGCCCGCAGTTTTCCGCGTTCAAACCCGACGGCGCCGGCCGCGCCAATTTAACGCTGCAGCGCGAAATTTCGCTCGATCGGTTCGGCAATCGTCAGCAGTTGCTTGGCCAATTGGATCGCGTGCGCCGTGACATGGACGGCAGCCATGCCATGCAAGCCATGGATTCGTTCAATCAGCGCGCGGTGGGCGTACTGACAGACAGCAAGCTGGCGCAGGCCTTGGATATCAGCAAAGAAGACGAGCGCGTCAAAGCGCGATACGGCCTGAATGATCCTAACAAGCGCGAGAACGAACGTTTTTTGGTTGCCCGCCGGCTGGTGGAGCAAGGCGTGCGCTGCGTCAGCCTGAGCTTCGGCGGTTGGGACACGCACAGCAATAACTTTACCGAACTCAAGCGGCAACTGCCGCAACTGGACACCTGCGTGAGCGCCTTGATCGAAGATCTGGACCAACGCGGCCTGCTGGCCAGCACGGCCATTGCCGTGTGGGGAGAATTTGGCCGTACGCCGCGAATCAACGCCACCGCCGGGCGCGACCACTGGTCGCGCTCGTCGGCCTTGATGCTGGCTGGCGGCGGCCTGAAAGCAGGGCAAGTCATCGGCTCAACCAACCGCTATGGAGAAGCCCCGCAAGATCGCCCCGTGCAGTTGGGCGAAGTCTTCGCCACACTCTATCACCTGATGGGCATCAACGCGGCAACCACCACTATCCCGGATCCCAACGGCCGGCCGCAATACCTGGTCGACAATCACCAGCCGATGCGCGAGTTGGTTTAAAAACTGTTGCCGCGCGAATCGTTTCATCGGCTGCGGCGAGTTGGCATACTCATCTCGGCTTCTCGGATGCCGCCGAATCTCGCTGGGCGATTTGCGCCAGCCGCAACAATCGCTCGCCCGTGCGTTGGCCGGCCTGGCCATCGAGCGCGCCCAATTGCTGCGTGATGATGTTCTGTCGCTGCTGCTGGTGAAGTTGCCGATTGTTGAGATAGTCGCCGGCCATTTGCACGAACTGCTCGATCGATCGGGCGATGGCGATGCCGCCGGTTTCCAAAATCTGCCGGTAATGCGTGTAGTGCGCGAACCGCGCCACCGATCGAGCCGGTTCGACGGCCGTCGGACCATCGAACAGCACGTTGACAATTGGCGTGCCAGCGCAGGCCGAATCGATCACCAGCGTTGAGCTGGGCGTACTCACCACGTCGGCCGCCGCCAGCAAGTGCGCCAGATGACCGGCGTCGGATTGCGGGAGATCCCAAGCGAGTTGTTCGGACCGCACCGGCGGTTCTTCGATGGTGACATCCGGTCCGGCCAATTCGCGATAAGGTGCCAGTGTCCGGCTAAATATCCCCCGCACGCTTTGCGGATGCAGTCGCACCCACAAATGGATCGGCCGCTGGAACTGCCCACTGCGGACGGCCTGGACAATTTGCTGCACAATCTGTGGCTCGTGCGGCAAAATGCCGGGGTTGATGGTGCCATAAACGATCAGCGCCGCATCGGGCCGAATGCCATGTTCGCGGCGCCAGGCGGCCCGATCGAAGTTCGCACGCACATCGTGGTACAGGTCGAACTGCGGCGCGCCGGTGATATCGATCTGCGCGCGCGGGTAGTGATGATACCTCACCGCTTCGTCGGCCATCAGTTGGCTCCACACCAGCAACCGATCCGGCACCGCGCCCATGTAGCCTTTGCTGGTCAGGTTATCCCAAGACAGCAAGACGGTGGCTGTGGGCGTTTTCAAGCGCCGCGCCGCGCGTAGCAAATGCACATCCTGCGGATGGTAGCCGGGCGTGCCGGTCACCACCAAATCTGGCTGATGGCGCAGAAGTAAATCGTCGAATTCCTTGCCGGCAAACGCCGCCCGCTCCAGGACCTGGTAACCGCGACGCAACCACGGCACGCGGCCCAGCAACGTATTGCCAACTCGGCAGGCGAAATATTTTTTGGGCGACTCGCGACGGAACTGCTCGTTCTTATGATTGAGCGTCGCGCCCAACGCCGGGTTCATCAGCAAATACTGACGCAACTGAATGACGTTTGTTTCCAGTCGCGAAAATTTGCTAGGCGTGCTCTCCAAGCCAATTTGCGGATGCGTTAGCTCGGCCCGAAAGTACTCTTCGTTGGCGTTAGGCGAAAGCACAATCAGTTTCGCGCCGGCCGCCAGCAGCGTTTGGCTCACATTGGAGCGCAACAGCATCCGCGCCTGAAAGCCATGCGTAATGTTGAACAGAATTTTGGTCATGCAGGCTCGCAGCGACGAACAATCTCAGCCACCCGGCGCGGCGGCAATCGATCGGTTACGAATTCGACGCCGCTCCCCCACGTCTATCCGTCTGCCGAATGCGTACGCCCGCCAACCTTCAACATTGCAAACAACGACGGGCCGGTCCCAGAGCAGAGAAATCTAGCATAGAATCGCCGGCAAGCGAACTCAACGCCTTGCCGCCTGCCGGACGTGATTGCCCAGCGACAACCGCCGCCGGACGACCGGTTGTAAGAGTTCTAGCGAACACTCGGCCGCGCCAGATCTCTGCTCGCCATCAGCCGCGCTGCTCGAAACGCCCCAGCACTTCCAGCCGATATCCGGTGACCTGAAAGCCTTGCTGCGCGAGTTGCCGCACCAATTGCGGATCGATCTTCTCCAGCAACTGCGGATCGAACGAAGCCGGCAGATCGCACAGCTCGCCAGTGTTCACGTCGCGCAGATGGTAATGGTCGTTGCCGCCGCAATCGTAACGGGCCGAGCCATCGCCGTTGGTCAGCTTGTTGGCCAACCGTGCGGCCACCAGGGCTTCGAGCGATTTATAAACCGTCGCCAAACTGATTTTCGGTAGCGCCTCGCGCACGCCCTGGTAAACCTGCTCGGCCGTGGGATGGTTGTGCGCTTTCTCCAAAAACCAGTACACCGCGGCACGCTGGCTCGTGTAACGGCACCCCGCTTGTTCCAGCGCGGCGCGGACCTCGCTGGCGTCACGCGCGGGCGCTCCTGGCGAGGCATTCGAATTGGCGAACAGATCGTTGAACATGTCCTTTTATGATAGCGCCCCGGCTTTTTAGGGTCATGCTGGAGTGCGCTGGGGTCTGGGGTCAGGGGTCAGGGGTCAGGGGTCAGGGGTCAGGGGAATGTACGTGCGGCGAAGCGGCGGAAGGACGCTTCGTCGAGGAACAGGGCCTGACGCATCAGTTGGAAGATTAGCGGCGTTTGCGGCCAGTCGAACGCGGCGAGCAGTTGATCGAAGCCAGCCGCAGGGCATCGGCCTTTGAGTTCAACGTACAGCAGTTGACCGGCGCGGTCGTACAGCACGCCGTCCACCTGCCAGCCGGGCTCGCCCTGCGGCGAACTCCAGACAAAAGAACCGTCCATTTCAATGAACATCCGCGGCAGCGATTCGAGCCGCGCGAATGTTTGCTCGAACGTCACGTTCAGCGGCGTGGCCAACTGCCGCGGCTCAACGGTTAACGCCACAACCGCCGCGCCGTCGAAGTCCAGCGATTTTTCGGCCAGCGCCGTTGCCGGCCGGGCATGTACAGAAACATGAAATCGATACATCGGCGCGAATTGGCCACTTGGTGTTGCGGCGGGCGGCATGGCAGAATACAGCCAGCTTAACACATCTCGTTATTTTCGATTGGCAAATTCATGCAAGCGGAAGTGATCTCCATCGGCGACGAAATGACCAGCGGGCAACGGCTCGACACCAACAGCCAATGGCTCAGCCAGCGCCTGGGCGAGTTGGGCATCCGCGTCATGTATCATACCACCGTGGCCGACGACCTGGCCGCCAACGTCCGCGTCTTCCAACAGGCGGCCCAGCGCGCGGACATCATCGTCGCCACCGGTGGTCTCGGGCCCACCGCCGACGATCTTACCCGCGAAGTGCTAGCCGAACTGGCTGGCGTGCCACTGGTGCTGCAGCCCGCGGCGCTTGAGCATATCGAAAGCCTGTTCGCACGCCGCAAACGGCCGATGCCAGAGCGTAACCGCGTGCAAGCCATGTTTCCCAGCGGCAGCGTGGTCATCCACAATCCCGAAGGCACGGCGCCGGGCATCGATCTGCAAATTCCCCGCGCGGGCCAATCGGCCTGCCGAATTTTCGCCCTGCCTGGCGTGCCGGCCGAAATGCGGCAGATGTGGAGCGGCACGCTGGCCGACGCCATCGCCCAGCACGCCGGCAGCAAACGCGTGATTCGGCATCGTCTCATCAAATGTTTTGGCGTGGGCGAAAGCGATCTCGAGGCCATGCTGCCAGATCTGATTCGCCGCGGACGCACGCCGCAGGTGGGCATCACGGTCAGCGGGGCGACCATCACGCTGCGGATTACGGCCGAAGGCGAAACGCCCAACGTCGCCTATGCCGTCATGGATTCGACCGTGGCCACCATCCACGAGTGTCTGGGCGATTTGGTATTTGGCGAAGAAGACGACGAACTGGAACATGCTGTGGCCCGGTTGCTGGTTGCCCGCAATCAACGCTTGGCGACTACCGAGATTGGCAGCGCCGGCCAACTGGCGCATTGGTTTGGCGAACTGCCGGACGAGTTGGCCGGTTGTTTTTGCGGCGGCCAGATTTCTTCGCAGCCGTTTGTGCTGACCATCGATCCGCAGGCGGCCGCGGACGATCGCCGCGCCAAGCAAATGCTGGAACTTTCGCTGGATCAGGCGCTCAGCCATCCGCGGGCCGACTACGCGCTGGCCGTGGGCATTTTTCCGCCGCTGCCAACCGCCGGTCAGCCAGCGCGCGAGTTCTTTTACGGTGTTAGCAGCCGCGATGGCTCGCTGCGCGCGGTCCGCAGTTCGCCATTTGTGGGCCACTCGGCGCTGGTCAAGCTGCGCGCCGCCAAACAAGCCTTGAATCTGTTGCGGTTGGAACTGCTTCACGCACAGCCGGCCAGCGATTCAAATGCAGCCCGTTAATGAAGCGGAAGCCGGCTGGCGATCCGCGTCGGTAAAAGGCGAATCGATGGGCTGCGGTTCGCCGTATTTCCGCTGGCAAAAAGTTTCAAGAATTTTTGATGGCAAGATATAAAAAGATTTGACTCGGAAGTCGGCAGCCGGTTAAGATGCGGGCGACCTTATCGCAGAGCGTTCGTTCTGCAACACTTCGGGGTTTTTTCGTGACGGTTCCGTCACGGCTGTCTCATCTGTTTCATTTTTTCTTTGGAGGCGTACCATGAGTACCCGTTTTCGGATTCGAGGGCTTGCCCTCAAGCAGGATCGAGGTTTTACCTTGATCGAATTGCTGGTGGTGATTGCCATCATCGGCATGTTGGTGGCAATTTTGCTGCCGGCCATTGGCGCCGCTCGCGAGGCTGCCAAGCTGAACACTTGCAAAAACAACGTTGCTGGCATTGGCAAATCGTTGGCGCTGTACCGCACGGCCAACGGCAATAAGGCGCCGTTTCCGGTGGTCAGCAGCACGGACCCCAAGACGGCCACCCCTGGTCTGAGCAACACCAAGGGGACGGTGTCGACAAGCACTTCAACCACGAATAGCGCGGCCGGTTACAGTTGGGTCGTCAAGATTTTGCCGTATATGGACATGGGTCCGCTCTACACGTCGATTTCTGACCGCAGCCAAAAGTTCAAGCTGGACGCGTTCGACACGGTCATCGCTGATGCCGTGGTGCTGAATGGCACATCAAGCCAACGTCATGTGAGCACGCGAGTGTTGGCGAATTTCCGTTGCCCATCGGCCGGTAACGATTCCGCGTTACAGCTTGACACAATCACGTACGGCACCGCTCCGACCTATGGAGAATATGACAAGGTCAAGTACACCGACCCTGCTACCCAGGCAGCAATTTACCCAGCCACAACCAATTACGTTGCTCTGGCTGCCACGCATCAAGAATTGATGTTCGATAAAGCCACGCCGCAAAAGGGAAACGGCGTAATCGTTTACGGTACCAACGGCATCGGCACCATCAACGATGGAGAAGCCTACACGGCGGTGATGACCGAAACCAAAGAACCGTTCTTCTCGTCGTGGTACGATGGCACGACGAGCTTTGTGGTCGCCACGCCCGGCGAAGTCACCCCGTCTCCGGCGGTGCCCACGAGCAGCGGCGCCAATGCGTCGACGTATATCGTCTATGGAAAGGAGACTGACAAAACGGCCATCAACTACGGTCCGAATGCCATACCGATCGGTCAAACGGCCCCGCAGAAGAAGACCTTCTATATGCCCAGCGGCAAGCTGAAAAACACGAAGATCACCGGCGACTGGGCCTGGGGACCAAGCAGCGACCACTCGTCCAAGGTCGTCGTGACGCTCTTCGCCGACGGTCACGTGCAGCCCATCAAGGAAGACATCGACAAGAACGCCTACCTGTGGATCATCACCCGCGATGGCGGCGAGTCGATCCCTGACGGCATCGTCGGCGGATAGTCAGTCTCGTCACGATTGTTTACACTAACTGCTGCCCTGGCGCGTTTGCCGGGGCAGCAGTTTTTTTGTTTTTAACGTGAAGAAATCTGATGCACAATCACGAATTGCCGATCGAAACCGACTGCCATGCCGTGAAAAAAATGCTCGCGGCCGGCGAAGATTTTCTGCTGCTGGATTGCCGCGAACCGGGCGAGTACGCGGCCGTCCACTTGGACGGTGCCAAACTACTGCCCATGAACGATTTGCAAACGCGTTTGGACGAATTGCTGCCGTTCCAGGATCGGCAAGTGGTGGTGCATTGCCATCATGGCGGCCGCAGCCTACGCGTGGCCAATTGGCTGCGGAAGCAGGGATTCACGCACGCCCAAAGCATGGCCGGCGGCATCGACGCCTGGGCCGCCGAAATCGATCCGACGTTGCCCCGTTATTAAATCAGCGCCGCGCCGCACTTCAGCGAACTTAACTACGGAAGAGTAGAGGTGGCGGAGCGAAAGAGGGGCGGAGGTGGCGAAACGGAAAATATCGTTGGCGCGTGCGGCGCGGAATTGCAAAGTTGCGGAGCGTAACGACTTGGCAACGGTTTCGTCCTCGAAAATCGTTGTGGACAGTGAGGACAGAACGTCCGATGGCTGCGATTTTCTGACCACCGCGGCGCGGACCGCAGGCTCGTCACTCCGATTTGCGATGCTGCTTTTTCGCCGCGCGTGCCGTGAGACTCAGTCGTTGGCGACGCTGCCAGCGTCGGCTGAGTT
>JBBRCE010000093.1:0-10154 GCA_038205115.1 Pirellulales bacterium | reverse complement strand
CCCTCGCCCAACTTGCCATTCGCCTCCATCGCGCCGCGTTTCAGCTCCACACAATTCGACCCACATCAAAAAACTCGCTCGCGTCCGCCATCAACGCCTGCCACGTTGCCGCCTAAATAGGCTTACTTCGACGGGCTGCTAGTTGCTCCCAAAATTCGTGCGGGCAGTTGAAACCAATCATCAATAATGCAGCACCACGCGACCGTCGAAATCATTCCTACTCCGCAAAAAACAATTGCTAGTCGACGAAGACTGGATTTCGAGCAATCCATACTGGAGTCCATGCTGGTTAGGGTTCGGCAACCGTTTGCTTCGCGCACAACAGGAAACCGACATTTAAATTCCACGTAACTATTGACACTGGTTTCCAACCTCATCATCCAAACTAGCAACGAGCGAACTTTGTTTATGCAAAAGGCCTTGTTTCCTAATTCCATTCGAACTCGGGCAGGCCGCGTTGGGTGAGATGGTTGAGGATTTTACAGCGAAGTCGAGCTTCGGCCTGTTGATTTTTGAAGTCGCGATTTTTTAATGCGCTACCGAAGATGGTTTTCAGCCGGAACATGGCAGTCTCGCCGAGTGAACGACGACGGTAACCAATCTCTTTCTTCCAACTCCTGCGGCCCAAATGGCGAATGCCTCGGATCGCTTCGTCGCGCGGCAGCGGTGGTGCCAAGGAGTTGGCGTGCTGCTTGATCTTAGCATTGTGTTGCGGCGGAATGATTGGCTGCGCGCCGCGCTGAGCCAGCGGGCCATAGACCTTCCATTTGTCGTAGGCCGAGTCGCCGTAAAAATGCTCGATCGGCTGAGGAATCCGTTCCAGCAATGGGCAGACTTGGTCGGCATCATGGCCGCTGTTTTCGGTCAGCACTTCGGCCACAATTTCCTGCGTTTCGGGATTGATCGCCAAATGCAGCTTCCGCCAGGTGCGACGTTTGGAAGGACCGAATTTACGCGCTTTCCATTCGCCATCGCCAAAGACTTTCAGACCGGTGCTGTCGACGACGACTTCGATCTTGCCTTGGCTGCGCGTGGGCGCCAAATCGATCTTCAGCTTGGCAGCTCGTTTCGCCAGCGACGTATAGTCCGGAATTTTCAAATCCATCTGCATCAGTTTGACCAGCGCGTTAGCCAAGCCTGCGGTTTGTCGGTACGGCAGGCGAAACAGTTCTCGCAACACCAGCAAGCATTCAATCGCCGTGTCGCTGAACTCGAAGGGCCGACCGACCTTGCCGCTGGCGTTGTCGTGTTCCCACTTTCGCAGCACTTCGTCGCTAAACCAGAACGTGATGTCACCGCGATTGACCAGCGCCAGGTTATATTTTGACCAATTCGTAATCTTGCACGATCCTTTGACTGCCTGAGCCATCGAAACATCCTTGATAATGAACGAGCGTATACAAATTCCCTCGTTCCTACGCGGGAAAAAAACCCGTTTGTTCGACAAGGCCGTTGCGTTGCGAAAACGAACGAATAGCTCGCAGGACTTGGCAGGCGCGCGGCTCACCATTGCCGACGGAACTTTTTTGCCGCAGGCGGGCAGACCGTCGTCCGCTGTTGCGAGCAGTAATCAATTACGCAAGCCAAACGATTTTGCCGGCAATCGTTAGCCGGCGGCTTCGGGCGGACTGGCGCGGTCGGTGTGTCCCAGGTTGCGTTCCGGCGCAACGCGGTCGCGCACCAATTGCTTCAGTTCTTTGATGTCCGGAAACCGACCGGATGCGGCCCGCGACCAAATCAACGTCTGGTCGACGGAGACTTCGAAAATGCCGCCCGTGCCTGGACGTAGCGCGACTTCGCCCAGTTCCTGCGTGAACGTCGAGAGCAGTTCTTGAGCCATCCAGGCGGCGCGCAGCAGCCAATGGCATTGCGTGCAATAAGTGATTCGAATCGAAGGTTTGACGGCTTCGTTGGGCGTGATCGGCAAGTTCATGGTGCCAGTTTATGATGACGCGGGATTGAGCCGATGTTGGGCTACAGATACATGCCCACGTAGCCGCCGGACTGATCTGTTTTGGCTTGCAGTGCGGCCAATCGCTGAACGGTTTGCGCTAAATCACCGGCGGCAATATAACGATCGAACTCAACGGTGACGGCGCGCGGCACCGTTTCGCCAAACCATTTGACGACCGGTTCCGTGAGCCAGTCGCAAGTTTCGCGAAGCAGGTCGACAGTCAGGTTGGTATTGACGGCTTTTTGGTCATCGGCGTCGGTAAAAACGGTGCCTTCGAAGCGGAAATCCAGCATGCCAATATCGTCGCTGTTGGTCAGCCGAAACGTGCAGGCGGCGTTGTACAAGTAATAGGTATTCAGCGAACCGTGAACGTCAATAGCGTGCTTGATTCGCTCGCAGCGGGCCTGATATTTAGGTGATGCGTCAATCGGAATGTCCAGTCGACCGACCGAACGGAGCGGCAAACAATCGAAGCGAATATCCACATAGCGATTCATGACAATGACAACTCCTGAACGATCCAATGCCGTGCCGACAAAATCGTCGCGGGACGACGTTTCGCCAACTTGATACGACAAATTCTATCCGCAGAGCGAAGGCGCCGGCTAGTACGTTGACCAGCAACCGGGCAAGCAAAAAGTCGTGGCGGACGCATGCGCCCGCCACGACTTCGATTTGCAAAATTCGATCTCCGTGAACTCAGCCGCCGCCTATTTAGCGATGTCCCAACCGACGGTCATCCAGCCGGTTTGCGATCGCGACTCCGTGACCGGCAGTGGGCGGAGTTTTTTTGCCAGTTGGTCTTTGGGTGTGATCTTGGGGATTTGGATCGACTTGGGCAGCAGTCGATCGAAGGCGCTCTGCAGTGCGTAGACTCGTTTTTTGTCCGCGCTCGAAGCCTCTTCAGAGAGCGTTTCGATATCGAGTTTGCCGTCGCGTACCGCTTCGCAAATGCCGTCATGATTTTGCAGGCGATAAAGCGCGGCGATTTCCGTCGGTACGTTGACCGCAGCCTGACCATTCGACAGATCGTATCGCGAGAAGCGGGTGGCATGCACGAGTAACCGAATTGCGCCCAAAGGGCTCTCCGCGTCGGGGTCTAGAAATTTCATGACCACCGGATTCACCCGCGTGAAGGTGACCGAACGATAAAGGTCGCGCTTTTGACGCCGCTCGAGCTTGATCTGCCGAACGTCCGCATCGGTTAGATTTTCTCGCGGGGCGCGCTCGCTGAGTTCCTCGTCATCTTTCTTCTCGTCGTCTTCGTCCAGCTTTTTCAGGCCGGTTGTGTCGCCTTCCAAGATCATTCGCTTGCGAATTTGTCCCTGCGAAATTGTCTTACCTCCAAAACTGGTTTGAATTGCGTTGTTCGCGGCCGTTTCATGAAACTGTACCAAGACGTCGTGATGGGCCTGCGGTTGGGTCGGCGAATCGCTGGCCGATAAGCGGCCATTGTCCGCCTCAAAACCGTTGGCCATGAGTGCCGTCGAAGCACTGCTATAACGCAGCACTTGGGGGTACAGATTGTAGCGATTCAATTGGCGATAGATTTTTTCTTCGTAGCGCGCGTTCGCTTTCGCGACTTGTTCACCGGCCTGTTTTTCGATGCGGCCGCGCAGGCGTTCTGTCGCATGTTGCGAGGCGATGGCTTCCGCCTGCGGCTTGCTCTCCGCCACCTTCTTCTGAGCGACACGACTCACCAGCCGGCGGAAGTGCTTGGCGCTGACGCCCACTCCGTTGATGTTGGTGTGGGTCGAAGCATGCGCCTCGACGGCGCCACTGTGGAAGCCCTGCTCGTCCATGAACAGCCGCTTGCTTCCAGTAAGATCGGTACAGCCCGTGCTGTAAATGGTGGCAGGCGGATGCGAGCCGACAGTATTCGAGGCAGCGACAGCCGACGTGCGGATCAGAAAGCTGGCCGCGTTTGCATCCGGAAGCAGTTCAACCATCGTGCGACCGGTGGTATGCGTCGTGCCGCAAATGGCCGTGCCGAGTATGGTGTCGGTGATAGGCGCGTCTTCATAAATGTCGTTTTCCATGGCGCGCCGTACCAGTTCGGAGGATACGTTGCCATAATAGTTGGGCTTGGTAAAGTGCCGACGTAACTCGCGAACCAAGCCAGCCGATTGGTGACATGCCTGCAGCCATTGCATCGGTCCCTGGAGTTGCAAAGCCACCTCATGCGAAAAGGGCGGCTGGCTATCTCGTAGCGCTTTGCGAATCGTCTCAAGTCGATTGTGGTATTGCTCACGAACGATTTTGCCCGCTGCCTCCAGTGACGGAGGTTCGGCGGCGACGGTTGATTCGGGGCCGTAGAGCACGTCGGCGAGATCGACAAAATCGCGAATTCGATATGCGGCTTCTTTAAATTCTGGCGCTTCCATGCCAGCTTGCCCTGTGAAAAACCGAGCGCTGAATTCACGCATGGTGTCGGCTAATTCACGCAGCCCGCCAACTTCTTCCTCTTCCAGCAGAGTGCTTCGCCAGATACCACTGGCAAGGTCGTGGGCGCGGCTGTTCCACTTGTCGCCAGCGTCTTTGAGCTTGCCGGAAAACTCGTCCCATTTTGCGCGCTCGTTGGTGGAAAGTCGGCCAACGACCGCAGGCATGCGCTGCCGCAACCGCGCTAATGACTCGTTCACTTGTACGGCCGCGGCTTCCAGCTGATGAATGCTTGGCGGTTGGAAATGCTGCTCCTCCAGATCGCATAGTGCAATCAGCTCCTGTGAAGTCAGACGCGGGTTGGGCGCGTCGATTCGCGAGAGCAATAGCCACTTTACACGACCAAACCGGCTGTTGGTCAATCGGGGATCGCCACTGGCCAACCGTCCGTAGGTCAGGTCGACGGCCTGGCGCGTTTGCGCCGAATCGTGAGTCAACGCCTCGCTCAGTTCCGGCAGCATCAAAACATTACGCCAGCTTTGTCCGGCTGCCGACTGCTGGAGCCAGCCATCCAAGTCAGCAACGGCCTGCCGCAATTCGTTGGAACGCGAGTTGCCGCTGAAGGGGGCCTGATTCGTCGCCAGCGTTTCAGCACGGCAAAGACATGAGGAACAAACACTTACGAAAACAATGGCCGCAAAAATCGTTGGGCAGCGTGAGATAGACATATTCAGAAATACTCCCTACATGCGAGAATCGAAAACAGCCAATCCGTTGTCTCTGTGATACCAATAAAGCCCAAGTTACGCCATCGGCGCAATCGCGCAATTTGAAGTCATTTCGGCGAAGTGAATATTAGACGCCGTGATACTAGCGGTCGAAAATCCCACCGAACAGAGCTCAAGTTAGCAGATTTAATTATTTATTCCACCCATCCGCCCCCACTTGTTCAATCGGGACAGTTACGCCCTAATATGGCCTCATCACCGTCCGCCAGGGTCTGGCCGTTAAGTGACCGCGTGGGCAACGCTCTTCGAGCGTTCGGGAAATCCCAGTTCATAGAGTTCAGGAGTTCGATAATGACGTTGAAGTTCCTTCAGTTGGTGCCCGTTTTGTGTCTCGGCCTGATTGCCGCGTTTGCGGTCAACTCCAGCGCAGCAGAACCGGCGGCCAAGCCGACCGTTGCGTTGGCGGCGCCAAAATGGAGCGCCGATTACTCCGTCGCCGCCCGTGAAGCTCAGGCCGAACAGAAAATGTTGCTGGTCCATTTCTATTCGCCGAGCCAGGCGGGAGCAATCGCCGCTAACGAATCGCGTTGGTTTGCCGATGCCCGTGCGATTGCAAAGCTCGACCACTTCAAACTGGTGCACGTGTCAACGGACGCAAAAATTGACATCAACGGACAGCCGACCACTCTGCTCGGCCATCCGGCTTTCGCCTCGTTGGCATCAGGGGCAGGCATCGCCGTGGTGGATTTTGCACACAAGAGCGCCAGTTACTACGGGTCGACGGTCAGCATATTGCCGTTTGCTGGCGGCAAGTATTATCATTTTCAGCCCGAGCGCGTCTCGGTGTTGCTTGATCTACCGGCAGGCACATTAACCCAACGCAGCATGGTTTATGCGGTGCGCGTGCATCCCGAGGCACCAGCCAGCACATTTTGCGAATCCTGCCCTATGCTGGAGCAAGAAGCCCAGGCCCAATCGCAGTTGCAGGCCGACATTTTAAAACAGGGCCATCATAATTGGGACTCACGGTTTCAACGAATTTCCGCACAACTCACCGGGTACTCCTCGCCGACGGAAGTCGTTGCCGAGAGCTGGCCAAACCAAGACATGATGGATAGTTGCGTCGATTGCGTCGCCAGTTGGCGTCAATCGCCAGGGCATTGGTCGGCCGTCAGCGGACGCCATCGTCTGTTTGGATACGATATTCGTCGCGGACGCAACGGAATTTGGTATGGGACCGGCATTTTTGCGAATTGATGCTCCTTGTCGAGTCGAAATCAGGTATAAATTCGCTTGACGAATTGCTGGACGGATTTCGGCAATTGAGTTATGCTAGAAGTATCTCTTTCTGAGTTCGCATGTCCAATTCTGGACGACGATGGTTCTCGCTTCGGACATTCGTCTGTTCGCAACCTGCAGGATTTCGCTATGAAAACGTTGGTTTTGTGTTGTACAGGCTTAGCTTTCGCCGTGTTGTGCGGCAGTTATTCCCTGGCGGACGATAAAGCTGCAGCGAAAAAAGCCCCTGCTGCGGCCAAGGTCTCGAGCATGGAAGATAAAAGCGAGCCGACTGGCTTCTTCGGCAACGACAATTACAGCAAGACGGCCGCGTCCAGGGCATTGAAAGCCCGCCCGGTCGACCGCGACTCGTTCATGTCATTGCATCCGCGTGCCTACGACCACAGCAGTCAGCCATACACGTTGAACCCCTACAAAAAGCCGTCGGCCAGTTACTATCGCGTTTCGCCCTTCGACAATGCGAATTCGTACTTCAAGGGTCCGGCCGGCTTTTAATCGGTCCGTACGATTTGAATTTGTCCAGCGCGAGCGAAGATTGGCTTCGACTCGCGTTTTTTTTCGCCATGGACCGGTCATGAACGACGAAGCAAGTTACTGCTGCGACGCCTGCGGCGAAGAAATCGTCGTGCCGATTGATCTGTCGGCCGGGAGCGTCCAAGAATACGTCGAAGACTGCCCAGTGTGCTGCCATCCGAACGTGATCCGCGTTGAAATTGACCGCCGCGGCAATGTGCAGATCTCCGGTAGTTCCGAGTAGCAGCGGCTAAGTGTTCGCCCGGAATTCAGGCGCACGAGCGCGGCACGTTGGTCAAAAATCTGCATGCGGGGAATAAATTTCCCCGCCGAGCCGATTCATTCTGTGTGACGCGATCCCCGCCGGTTGGATCTCAGAATCCTTCACTTCGGGGCAATTCTGCGTCGCGCGATTCTTGTTCCGTAGCGAAATTGGTTTGTAAAAACACCAACGCGGCGGTTACCGAACTCGTTTGCATCACGGGCCGTTCTGGCCAGTGGATTGATGCTCGTTGCTTTTTCTTTGCGAATTCCCAGAGAGATCCTGCGCCATGACTACGCTCACCCACGAATCGATTATTCACCAACCGGCGATTGTCGAGTCAAACCCTTATGTCCAGCGTATGAACCTCTGGCTGCGGGAAAAGGCGCCATGGTTATTGACAAGTTTGCTGGCCCATACGGTGGTGCTGCTCTGCACTTGGCTGATCTTAGAACTGCTGGGCTTCGGCATCATTCATCGCCAACCGGTTGATGCGGTTAGTTTTGAAGTCGTCGATGCGCCTGCGGTTACGCCAATGCTCGAACCGCTTGTGCTGACAAATCCGCCCGTCGAACAATCGGTCATCGAAGTCACCCAAAACGATCCAATCGCGTTTGGCACTGCGCAGGGCCTCGAATTTGTTGCTCAACCTAGTAACGAAACATCGGGTCCGCTAGGGCCGCAATCCTTTGGCCCAGCTTATAGTACCATTGTGGGATTTCCAGGATACGATTCGACACAGCCGCGAGTGACCAACGGCTTTCTTCCCGGAAAAGCGGCCTCGGGGGGCGACGGATTACTTAGCCGTCGAGGCGATCCAATTGGTAAACTCATCAGCGGTGCCACGCAAGTGACCGAGCAATCGGTGGCCGGCGCGCTCAATTGGTTGGCGCGACATCAAAACGCCGACGGTTCGTGGAGCCTGCAAGGTTTTTCCAAGCAATGCCGGGGCGCCGCGTGCGGCGGCGCTGGCACGATCGATTCCGACGCGGCCGGTACGGCCTTGGGCGTGCTACCATTTCTCGGCGCGGGCTTGACCCACGAACACGGCGGGCCGTACCAGCAAAATGTCAGCCGCGCTATGCAGTGGCTCATTGGCCATCAGAAACCGGATGGAGATCTTTCGGCCGGCGCGGGCGGCAACAGTATGCTGTATTCGCACGGACTGGCCACGATCGCGCTGTGCGAATCGTACGCCATGACCAAAGACTCGCGGCAACGCTTGGCGGCCGAGAAAGCCATCCATTTCATCGAAGACGCGCAAGACAAAGCGG
The DNA here is from genome assembly GCA_038205115.1 of Pirellulales bacterium. Classification (GTDB taxonomy): domain Bacteria; phylum Planctomycetota; class Planctomycetia; order Pirellulales; family JBBRCE01; genus JBBRCE01. Next base: position 1,742 of record JBBRCE010000093.1, on the reverse strand, counting down.
GCGGCGGTTGGCGTTACAAGCTCAACGAAGCCGGCGACACCTCGGTCGTCGGTTGGCAAATCATGGCGCTCAAAAGCGGCGTCATGGCCGGTATTGCCGTCAAGGCGGAAACGCTCGACGGTGCCAAGAAATACCTGGCGGCCTTCAAAAAGACCAGCCAATATGGCGGTCTGTTCGGCTATCAGCCAGGCGGCAATCCGACGACGTCAATGACCGGCGTCGGCGCGCTCTGCACGCAATATTTGGGCGCAGCCCGTGGCTCACCCGAAATCACGGAAAGTGCGCGGCAGCTGATGGCCAACCTGCCGGACGGCAGCCAGCGCGATATTTATTCTTGGTATTACGGCACCCAAGTCATGCACAACATGCTCGGACCCGACTGGGACACGTGGAATCGCAAGCTCCGTAAAATTCTCGTCGATCAGCAAGTCAAAGGCGATACCAGCGCACGCTGCGACGTCGGCAGTTGGGATCCCGACCGTCCGACGAAAGATCGCTGGGGCGATGCCGGCGGCCGCGTGATGATGACCAGCATGTGTGCGCTGACGCTGGAAGTTTATTACCGCTACTTGCCGCTTTATCAGTTGGATCGGTAGCTTAGGAATGCAGGCTCAAGGTGCGACACGCGTTCGCCGCGATCGAATTGATGATCGGCCGGCCCTCCAGCCTGGGATCGGAATGGATGTGCTGTAATGTTGACTTCCACTCGCAAGTTCTCGCCGTTACTGCCCGAGCAGCATTCCGCGTTTCCTTGGAAATTTGCTGTCATCGCCACCGGAATTGCAATTTTGCTTGCGTACAGCATCACTCGATCTGATCATTCCAACGAGCCAGCCAATTCGCGAAACAGTCACGTGGCATCCGCCGAAGGATGGGCGACGAAATTTCGCCGACTGGTGCACCTTGATGATGATTCGTCATTGTTGATGTACGGTTCAACCAGAGTATGCGGTGAAGGAGTCGTGAGCAAATCGCTTAGGTGGTTGGCCAATCAGCAGTTCGATGACGGCAGTTGGCAATTGCACGGTTTGCCGGACAATGAAACTGTAATTTCGCTGAGTCAATCCCGCGCAGGGGACGCCGGTTCGGTTGCTGCAACCTCGCTCGTCCTGCGATGTTTTTTCGATGCCGGCTTTCGCCAAGATCGAGGACGATATTGGCGGCAAATCACGGCGGCCACCAATTACCTGATCGTCCATCAGGCAGCGGATGGTGGCCTAGGGCAATGCGAAGACGGCAATGTGGACCTCGCTGCTCACGCGCTGGCGACCTACGCTTTGTGCGAATCTTACAGTTTATCCGAGGATATTTGGCTGGGATTTGCGGCGCAGCGGGCAATCGATTATCTCCAGCGGGCGCAAGATCGAGCAACCGGCGGTTGGCAGGACGGCTCCGGCCAAATGCATGACCTGGTCACCTTCGGCTGGATCGTTGACGCCTTAACATTTGGCTGGTGCGCCAATTTTTCCGTCGACCCGGCGACATTTCGGCGCTCGCGACATTATCTCGATTCATTCGAGAATACCGCTGACCCCGAAGCCGGCCTGTTCGTCGCGCGCCCGGGCGAAACTCCAACGCTCGCCATGATGTCTTGCCTCAGATGAAAGTGGACAAAGTTGCCGGTTGGGTTAGCATAAACCTGACGGGAGGATTTTTCCATGAGTTCGAACAAGTCTCGAAGGCACTTTAGTGCCACCCAAAAGGCCGCCATCGTGCGGCGGCATCTCAACGGCAAAGAGCCG
>JBBRCE010000092.1:0-10437 GCA_038205115.1 Pirellulales bacterium | reverse complement strand
ATGGACAGTCACCAACGGGCGCTTGCCAGCCGATCCGCTTGTGGGACTTCGCCGTATTGGGCAAGGCACGCTTCGCCTTGCCCATCCCCGTCGGGCGCTAACTCTCGACCAGATTGCGCGTCTGCTTGACGCCGCAGAGCGCCGGCCGCTCATTGAAATGAGAATGGTCCGCCACGGGCCACGAGCAGGTCAGCTTGCGGCGAACCTTCGGCCCGCAGCGATCGCCCATGGCGAGAGACTGGGCAAGGAGCGGCGCATCGCTTACATGTTGGCATTCTTTGCCCGCCTCCGTCGCTCGGAGATCGGTGCCCTCCAATGGGGAGACCTGCACTTGGAAGCACTGCCAGCGAAATTAAAGCTACGAGCGCACACCACCAAATCCAAACGCGCCGATTCCGTACCGCTTCACACCCAATTGGGAGAAGAACTCCGCGCTTTTCGGCCAGCGGACGTATCGCCTCAACAAACCGTCGTGCGTACCGTCCCAAGCATGAAGGCCCTCCGCGCAGACTTGAAACTGGCTGGCATCGAGGACATCGACGCGGAAGGACTATTCGCCGATCTCCATGCGCTGGGAAAGAGTTTCATCACTGCTATGGCCGCCAACGGCGTCAGCCAGCGGGCCGCGCAGGCAATCGCGCGTCACACCGACCCACGTCTCACAGCGAGCGCCTATACGGACGAGTCACTTCTGCCCTTGGCTACCGAAATTGAGAAAGTCCCGCATCTTCCACGGCTCGAATTGGTTCAAGAGGAAGCGCAAACCTCGGTAATCACAGCGAAAGAAGACTCATCGCGCGCAGCGCCGGCGCAGCGGAACCGCGACTTCTCCAGTCATTTTGGGGCACCCCGTGGCACAAACGGGAAGGTCGCGATCGCAGCATCGGAGAGCAAAAAGGCCGATGCGCAAGTTGAAGAAGGCAATGGAGATGGCATCAAATGGCACGACCCGGCACCTTGCGGCACCGGGTCGTTTTTGGAAGCGGGCGAAGGGGGTCGAACCCTCGACATTCACGTTGGCAATTTGCCGCGCTCACCTGCCGAATCAGCCGAATCCATCGGTACGCGTGGCACTTTAACGCCCCGCTGCCGTTTCGCAACCCTTCGCAAAGCTTCGCACGCTTTCACGAGTGATTGCAGTAGTTGGAGGGCGCAAAACAGTAGACTACCGTTTTGCGCGGATCTGGGCGGACCTTAGAAAACCTCATGTTTTGAAAATCCCTCTGGCTGCGATTCTGGCGCGTCCGTTCGCGTGACGCTCCGATCATCGGCTCGCGCCCTCAGCGTGGCCGGTGTGCACAGAGGGGCGGACAAGAACGACTTTCACGAGAATGGTCCGCGTTTGTTTGTTCTTCAACGATCCAATCTTTCCCGCCTCGCCAGACGCCCCTGCAGCCGTGCTATCCTCCCGGCGTGAACCGCCCCACGTCCGAACAGCTCCGCCAGGTCGGCGAGCAGATCGCCCCGATGATGCGATACCTGCGCCGGCTCTTGGCCCGGCTCGAGGCGCGCGGAATGCTTAACACGAAAGTCTATGACGATGCCCGGCTGGCCTACGATCGCGTCTATGCCCTGTCGGTGAGCGTGCACTATGGGTCCTGCGATAGCGGTGTCGCGAAACCCTCGTCGATGAGGATTGGCCCGGCATGACAACGCCCGGCAAGTTTTCCCTGATCTTTCCCTGCTTTCGCCCCTTTTTTAGGTGTTCGTTTTGTCTTAGGCGTTTAGGTGTACGAAGATGTGAGCGGGAAGAATTCCCGTTTATTCCCCGTTTTTTAAGACGTTCCGAAATTCGTTTGCAGGCTGGTACACTCTCGTCATGGCGATGCCCTTCACGGCCCGCGATCAGTTCCGCAAGCAGCACCGGCTTTTCGTCACCTACGCAGAATCGGAAACCGAAACGATTGTCATCGAGAACGGGAAGCGGCTGCCAGTCATGGTGCCGGTGATCAGGAACGCGATCGGCGAGCCCGTCGAATGGCTGGAGCGCGGGCGGTATCGCTTGAACGATCTGATCCTCGTCGCCGACGGCGTTCCCATGCCGTGATCTGCCCCAGCCGTTTTTAAAGCGTTTCGAAATTGATCGCCACGGGCGCGCCCGGCATCATGGCACGCCTTACCCTTGGGAGGCTCAATCATGCGTTACCGTTCCACCGTGGCTCTGCTCGTCGTGTTCGGCTTGGGCGCAACTCTTGGCGCTGCCGGCTTGTTCTTCGGGCGCGATGCGAAGGCGGCCCCACCGACCGTGGCCGAACCCGTCCTTGAAGGTTTCACGATTCACCAAGCAAGGTTCGACGAGAGCGGCGGCGAAAAACGGCCTACGCCACACATTCCGAAAACTTGGAAGCTTGTCGGTGTGAGCAACGGTGAAAAACTCAACAGTAACAATCTGTGGTTTCAGGACGTCGCCGGAACGATCTATCGTGTTGAAGGATTCAATACCGTTGGGAAGTTCATCTTTAGATCTGAAATCTATCGACTCGATTAGTTCAGATTCGAGGGCTTTTCAGGTGTCGGCGGGTCAGGTTCAGCCCGCACCAATCCCGATTGAATCGACAGCAGATCAGCGATTTCCGGCCACGGCCCGTGCGGCAACACGTCGCGGCCCGTGCCGGTGAGGTAATCTCGGAACTTGAACCCGTCGCCGAGCACCTTTATGCCGTCACCTGCGGGGGCTAACGGTAACAATTTCACCGTGAACTCACGGAGCAACGGCGGATTGTGGCTGGTGGGTGGTTAAGCCGTCGCGTCGAAGATTCATCTTTAGAGGGGCGTGATTGTTTGTTATCATAAAGTTCGGGACGACGCCCTGATCCGGCGTCAAGCGGTCTTGGCCGTGGCGATTTCCTCACCGTCGTCGCCCGGCTTGGACCGGCCCGCGAGAAAGACGGTGTGCTATGACCAATCAGGAAGCCGAAGCAATCGGCCACGCCGACGCGGAACGGATATTTCTTGGCGGACTCGAGCAGACAGGCCTATCCCCTGATCTGCAGAAGCCATTTGCAAGCGTCTACACTTCCGCATGCAATCTCATTGACGCGGAAGGCGATTATCCAGTCACGCGCACTGAAATCAGCAGATCGCGATGGGTTTCCGCCAAGAATGACTTTTGCGCCGCCTCTCAGGTGCTTTGCGACACTGTAAAGAAGCTGGGCGTGTCTGACGCGGTTACTTCGGTGGAGATCCTACGCAAAGGGGCCATCGCCGCCGGGCTGCACTCTGCTCAGGCACGGGCCGCGCTGGACGCCCTGCTTGATCTGGCGATGGTCGCTAAAGCACAAGGCCTCGTTGGAGATGATACAAACCTTCGCCCGGTGGAATTTCCTAGCGCGGCAGGCCTGAGCGATGGCAGCGTCTCGCCTCGCGTCGCGAAAGCAATGGAAGCAATCGAGGCGTTTGCCGGCGCCGCAAGCAATATCCTCGACGGACAATCTCGCTACGAAGCATACCGGAAACACGGAGAGACAAAGCAATCCGAGCAACCCCCAGAAGAAGCGCCGTGCACAGAGCTTGAGTGGGGCGAAATTGCTAAAACACTGAAGGAAAAAGCCCAGCCGGTACTGAGTCTATTTGCGAAGTACCGCGTCGACGCGAGTTCAGTGATTCAGTTTTTAAGCGACGTCGACTGTCTCAGGCTGAGCTTTTACGTCACAGAGGCGGCGGCCAACTCGGCGTTAAAAAACCTATCGCTGCAAGTTATGACGGATACAACGATCGGCGGACTGAAAGTCACCGCGAAAGATGTCGAACAACTTGCCGAGGAAATCGTACGACTCGTTTCGGAATTGCGGGTGGTGCTGGCCCGGAGTTCCCCGATGCAAAGGACGACGGACTCCCAAGAAGTTGCCAAGCGCAAAAGCGATCAATTTCAAGAATGGTGGGCAAAGCTTACCGAAGTCTCTGCTGACGCGCAGGAGTACTGCGAAATATTGACATCTTTGCTCGGCCCGGGCCTGTGCACCGGGATGCGCGAATGGGTCAAGATCATTCGCGGGGAGTATGGCTTAGAAAGAAACCCACACGACGACAAACAGCTAGCAATCGTAATCGACGAGGCGCTGGCGATCGGTCGAAATGTAAAACAAAGATCATCGAACACTCCAACCAAAGCAGCGGCGGCTATCGTTGAGCCGCCGCCTGAAAAGCCCACCAAGCCACCGCGAGAAGCGATCCCGGCTTTCATTCAAAGCGGATTGGCAAGGCTTGGGGATAAAGCAAAGGCGGCAGAAAACGGGAACGAAGAAGCCATCGCGACGGTCAGGAATGTGCTTGGCCGAAATAAAATAGCGGCAGGGGCGGACTGCCCCAGGGCAAGTGTTACGAACAACCAAGCCTTTAAGAAACTGCAGGAGCGATTCCCGTTTCTGAGGGAAAGGTCAGGCCGCGGTTTGGCTGGCGGCAGCCGAATCGGAATGGATGTTGCCCGTGACGCGATTAAAGGCGACGCGAGCGACCACAACCGAGAAACGCTCCTGCGTCACGACAAGTTCAGGGTCGACCTCGCGCCGGAAGTGGACGCATCGACCATTGAACAGCCGCCGACGGGGCAAGATGATCGCGAAGAATTGGAAGAATTATTGATGGCCGAACAGAGGACGAAGCTGATCGACGCGCCGACCGCCACCGCATTCCTGTCACAGTTCGACCTTGGAGCGTCGATCAAAACGATACGTTCAACTTTGGAAATGGTGCGCGATCAAAAAGCGGACTCAAAGAGACAAAGGGCTGGCCGATAGTTCTTATTGTGGGCAATCTGGGCGGGGATTCATAATGCAAACTCCAGTCGAAGTCTTTGATGAATGGCTTTCGTTTGATGATCCGCCTGCATATCGATTTCACCCGATTCCAGATCAGATCGCAGAGCCATTTAAGGATCAGTTGCGAATTTTTGATCGCAGAATGTCTGCAATCAAGAGTCAATTCCGCCCAGGTTTTAACATCGACATCTACACCGATTTCATTGATGACGGAACATGCAACGCGGCGGCCGGCATCCATAAATTATTGGGGTTGATAGGGCTCAACCGGGGGATGATTCTACTTCCGCAGGACATATTTCGGAGAATGTTTTCACATCCCGAGTTCCTGAAGGATGTTGGTGATCGAAGCCAAGAACGACGAACGGCGCAGCACAGCGACGGGATGACGGACGACTTTGATGTTCTTGCGCGCATTCGGCTGGCCGCGAACCGGCCAATTCTGCCTACGCCACCAAAATGTCCCGCGAGGCACAGAATGATGGAGGTGTGCATCGATCTCGTTTGGCGATTTGTGGCGATGCACGAGCTTGTTCACATTCTGCATGGTCACGTTGATTACCTACAATCAAACTCTCCGGCCGCGTTCATGATCAAAACAACAGCAAAATCTGCTCTTGTTGTTCCTTCTCGGGAAAACTTGGATCGCCAGTCAATTGAGTATTGGGCTGATGCGGTAGGGGCATCTACTGTTCTTCGCGGATTCCTGAATCACTCTCCGTTGGTTGGCAGTTACGCAGGTCTGACCGACAAGCGACAGCGGTTATTCTTGTGGAGCTTTTCGCTGTTCACTCTTTTTCGTATTTGGGGCTTCAAATTTGACCCTGCGACCATGCACCATGAATCACATCCGCCCTCCGCCTCACGATTCGCTCTCTTAATCGCCGGTGTAGGCTACGATGCTGTATCGGATTATCCCGATATTAGCGAACATGACTATTTGAAAGCGGTTAAATCGGGCCAGGCTGCCGCTGAAATTGGAATTTCATATCTGGGTGGAGATCGGTTAACGCAAGACGATTTAGATGCCATGCGTGACCCGAAAGTGATTGCCCACCGGCAGTTACTTGCTGAGCATTTCGATAATGTGCTTGCCCCGAAACTTAAACAATATGCCTATATCAATCTTCGCGATGGCTGGGATTAGCCAATGAACCGCCAACGCAGAATCAACCCTGACCACCCCTGACCCGGTCAGTTATTCGTAACGCAATTCGGCACATACACTTAGCAAGTGGTCAGTGACCACCTGTCCTACTTCCAGATACGCGAGTTAGTGCGATGGTCGCACTACTCCCGAAAGGAAGTGTGCGATGGGATACGTCACTGTGGGCGAGATTGGCCGGGCGCATGGCGTTCGCCCCGCCGACATCACCCGGCTCTTTTACGAGCGCCGGCTCCGCGACGACCTTTGCCCGATCGCGTCGGGCCGTCGCCTCATTCCTGATTCCTACGTTGAAATCGTCCTGATGGAACTGCGCCGGGCGGGCAAATTGCCGCCATTGAAGGCGGTGCAGCATGCCTGATCCCGCGATCGATATCTACCGCGAAGACCTGATCGACCTGCGCGAAGCCGCCAAGCTGCCGCCGTTCAAACGCGCCGGCCGAGCGGCGCACGTTGCCACGCTCTACAGGCACGCCCAGCACGGCGCCAAAGCCGCGAACGGGGCACGTGTGCGGCTGGAAGTCGTACGCGTTCCCAGCGGCCTGCGCACGAGCCGCGAAGCCGTCGTCCGATTCATTTCGGCGCTATCAGGTACGGGCCGTCCGTTGCCGCGCCCCGCTACAGAGCAACGCCAGAAACAAATCGCCCAGGCTGAGGCCGAGTTGGCCGCAGATGGTTTCAGGTTAGCGAATTAAAAGGAAAAAGCCGTTCGGCCATTTCTTGGCGGGATAGGTCGACGGCTTTGAGGTTAACGGATGAGCAACATATCGAACGCCAACAGTACAGCAAGCCAAATCCCGGCGGATATCCTCGCCAACGGCGCGGAGAAATCCAAATGAATCGTAAAGCGAGACTCGTCTCGATCTTTGAGCGTTTGCTCGTTCAGCTCGAAGCCGGCCCATATCAACCACCCGGCGACGGCTGGCGCGATCCGCGTATCGTCCGCAACTGCGAACTGATAATTGCCGCCGGATTTGCGATGAAAAATCTGCCGCTGGCGGCGGTGGCGGTCGAGTTACTCGCCCAGCGCCAGCCCGACACGGTTCGTGGCATCATGTACGCCGCTGTGAGCGTCGGATGGCTGCCAGACACGTCGGACAAGAGCTACGGGAGGATCCAACGGATTTTGAACGAGGTCCGCAAACGTCGCGTGATTCCCTTCCGGTGGATCGTCGACAACATTCGCTCGACCGAAAAACCGTCGTCATGGTCGGGCCTGGGCGACTTTGCAGACACCGTCCGCGACGCGTACCGGCTCGATTATTGGGCGAGTCTATCCGACTACGTTTGCATTATCGTGGAGAAGGACACAGTTGCCGGGCGCGTTTCGCCCATTACCCGGCAGTACGATGTTCCGCTCCACCCGCTACGCGGCTTCAGCAGCACGTCATTCACGTACGCGATCGCCGATGAGTGGGAACAAATTGAGAAGCCGATCACCGCGTACTACATCGGCGATCACGACCCCAGCGGGCGCGAGATTGAACGATCGATGCGCGAAAGCCTCGCCCGCCTGACTACGCGGCCGTTCGCGTGGAAACGTCTTGCCGTCGAGCCCGAGCACTTCGAAAAGTTCAAGATCATCCCGCTTGAGGCCAAGAAGCATGACACCCGGTTCGATAAATTTGTCCGAACCTACGGGCGCCGGTGCGCCGAAGTTGAAGCCATTCCTGCAGACGTGCTCCGCGACATGGTCGAGCAGGCGATTTTGTCGCACGTGCCCACTACGCAATGGGCACGCCTACGAAAGATTGAAGCGCAGGAAAAAGCGTCGTGGAAGGCCTCTATGGGCCGGTTCGAAAGCGGAGGTGTGGCATGAGCGCCGCGCACTGCAACATTTTGAGCGACGCGCTCGGATACCTCGATCGCGGTACGTCCTGCATTGCTGTCGCTGGCAAACACCCGCTCATTTCGTGGAAACGATACGCCGACTCGTTACCCGCACGTTCTGACCTGCGGGAATGGTTCGCCAACCCCAGCGCGACGGGCGTCGCCATCATCGCCGGGAAGGCGTCGGGCGCGTTGGCCGTGCGCGACTTCGATCAAATGGCGGGATACCACTCTTGGGCGAAGAAATATCCAACCCTCGCCGGCACACTGCCGACTGCGAAGACGTCGCGCGGCATGCACGTCTACTGCGAAAGCAATCTTGCCAGAACGATCAAGCTGGGCGATGGCGAATACCGTGGGCGCGGCCTGATCATTGCGCCCCATTCGGTTCACCCGTCTAAAGCGCGATACGAGTGGATAAAAGCCTTGCCGGCGGGTCGACTGCCATTTGTCGAGCATTCGGTGTTCACGCAGGGTGTTACAGAGACAGCAGAATGCCATTCTGTAGTCTCTGCAATCTCCGCACTCTCTGTAACATCTTTATCCGTCGATCAGGTTCTCGCTTCAACCCAACCGGGCGCGACGGGCGAACGCAATTCAATGCTGATGAACCTCGCCCGCGGCCTGAAATTCAATGCCGGCCTGGTCGACACGTCGCCACCGGTCCTGCGCGAGATCGTTCGGCGCTGGTATCAGCAGGCTTTGCAGACCATCGCAACGAAAGATTTTGACACCACCTGGGCCGATTTCATCCACGCATACGAACGCGCCCGCTATCCGCTGGGTGAAAACCCGGTCGACGCTGCCGCACTCACGGTGGATCCGCACGACCTTCCCGACGTCGCCGCCGACTATAGCAGCGAAAACACGCGCCAAGTGATCGGCTTGTGTTGGGCGATGGCAAAGAAGAACGACGGTAAGTTCTTTCTCTCGACTCACGACCTCGCCGCCCGTCTCAAAAGCGACGCAATGACCGTCTGGCGGCTGATGATGATGCTCGACCATGACGGCGTGATTAAGTGTGTCGAGCGCGGGAACAAGCGCAAGGCGAACCGCTACCGGTGGATCGGGGGCCGACAATGACTCAAGCTCTTTCTCTGATCTCCACCGTTACCGATCCAGAAGCGTGCGCGAGCTTGAACGCGCCGGTTGACGCTTTCGCGAAGCTCGTCAGCTTTGCCGGCGCGCCCCACCGCTGAGCGCCGGGCGCACCACGCCCGCGGCGAGGCCACTCACTGCACCCTGAGCATTCCCTACTTTCCGGGCGTGGACGCTAGCGTTTGATTTTGCACACACGTTGAACCGAAACGTTAGCAAAAGTTAGATGCGTATAGAAAAGTCAAGACAAGCCGTCATGAATTGGGGCTGCCGAAATTATTTTCCACGATTGAATAGCCCTAGTGATGCAAGTCCGCCGAAGCTTTTTATTAAGCAAATTCGCTGCTATGAAAACTCGGCATGAAGTTCGCGATTCGCTGCATGAGCTTCGTCTCCGCCTTACAATCGGGCTACGGCAACGGGGGTAAGCCAAGTTCTTTCAGAAATTCATTATGCTTGGTGGTGGCCTTGCGGATAGCGTCATCGATTTGAACCAGTTTGCGGTTCGTATCTTCCAAGTCGATCTCTGCTTCGTCTTCCGCCGTGCTGACGTACCGCGAGATGTTCAGGTTGAAGTCGTTGGCCTCGATCTCCTTCATCCCTACGCGGCGGGCATACCGCTCGATCAGCTTCTTTGGCCGTTTCTGGTACGTCTCGATGATCTTGGCGATGTGCGCATCGCTCAGTTGGTTCTGTCGCTTGCCTTTGTCGAAACCCTCGGAAGCGTTGATGAAAAGTACGTCATCCGGCTTTTTGCACTTCTTCAGCACGAGGATGCAGACCGGAATGCCGGTCGAGTAGAACAGGTTCGCCGGCAGGCCGATCACCGTGTCGATGTGCCCATCCTTTAAGAGCTTGGTTCGGATGCGTTCCTCGGCACCGCCCCGGAACAGCACGCCGTGGGGCAGGATGATCGCCATCACCCCTTCATCCTTCAGGTAATAAAACCCGTGCAGCAGAAACGCGAAGTCGGCTGCGCTCTTGGGCGCGAGCCCGTGGCTCTTGAACCGCACGTCCTCGCCCATCGCCTCGCTGGAATCCCAGCGATAGCTGAACGGCGGATTCGCCACGATCGCGTCGAACTTCGGCATTTTCGCGGGGTTAGTCTCCTTCAGCATGTCCCAGTCGTTGGTCAGCGTGTCGCCGTGAAATATCTCGAATTCCGTGTCCTTCACCCCGTGCAGCAGCATGTTCATGCGCGCCAGGTTGTAGGTGGTGATGTTCTTCTCCTGGCCGTAAATCTTACCGATGGTCCCGCCGCCCTTCTTCATGCGCTGGCGCACGTTCAGCAGCAGCGAGCCCGAGCCGCAGGCAAAGTCCATCACGCTGTCCAGGCGATCTTTCTTGCCGGTGGCGGGCTCTTGGCTGTCCAGTGTGACTATTGTTGAGAGCACGTCGGATATCTGCTGCGGCGTGTAGAACTCGCCCGCTTTCTTGCCCGAGCCGGCGGCAAACTGGCCAATCAGGTATTCATAGGCATCGCCAAGTGCATCGATGTCGGTTGAAAAGTCGGCGAGCCCTTGGGAGATCTTTTGAATGATGGTGCACAGCTTGGCGTTGCGTTCAGGCAGCCCCTTGCCCAACTTA
>JBBRCE010000091.1:0-12176 GCA_038205115.1 Pirellulales bacterium | reverse complement strand
GCCACGCAAATCGAGCAGTTCCAACAGCAGCGGAATGGCCGTGATTTCGTTGGATTTGCAATCCACGGCGACTTGCCCCAGCGTCAGCCGGGCGTCGCTGGACCAGGCCGAAACCAGATGCAGCGGATTCTGACCGGCCGCTTTGTCGTGCGAGCCGCGCAGCGTTTTGCCGTCGATGGCGATGTGGCGGCCGACCGCGCGATTCAGATCCAACAACCACTGCCGGGTGCAAGCCAGCAGTTGCGCCGGATCGAGCGCGGCCAGCACGCGGCCGAAGGTATCGTGCGATGGGATGCCGTGCTCGAGTTTCAAAAACGTTTGCAGTCACGTCAGCCGCGCCTGGCCGAATCGCTGCACATCCATCCAAGAATCGGCGCCAGCAATGGTGGCGCACAGTGCCACCGCGACGATCTCCAGCAAGTCATGCCGGCGCGTGGATCGGCAAGAGTTACAAAGTTCGAAAAAACTGCAACCAGCGGCGAAGCCATAAAATATCTCCGTGGAAAACGTGTTCCCCAGAGTCATTCAGGCAAGGCCCCTTGATTCTTTCAACTCGCTCGAAATACTGTTGCTAATTAAGATGCGTTTGCCGTGCAATTACCCGTTACGACACTTTAGTCATGCGTCAAGCGAAAGAGTTCGTGAACAAAGTGGACTCTGCCTGCCTGCAAAACTGTTATTGAGCGGTCAAATCCAGCCAGCGTGGACGGAATGAAAAACAGCGTTTTTTTGCGGAGCAAGGTTCGCAAGTGGCATCCGACAGCAGGTTTCGCCTCGCTAGATACGGCCGATTCCGAATGTCCTTAGAGCCCCCATCTGAGCGAGCTAGAACGATTTGTCGGTGGGAACGTTCCGATCGCCATAAGGCCATTTTCCACACGTCAGGGAAGCGGATTTCTGGATCAATTGTGCCAGTTGAGAGTCGTTCGAGAGCGCGGCCCCAATTTGTTTAGCCCGCAAAAACTCCAATCGGCACAATCGGGCGAAACGCTTGAATCGGAATTGGCCGCCGCGCTCGTCTTCGGGCAAATTCTCGCCGCTAGCGTCTTGATCTTTTCTTCGCCATGCAACAGGCTAAGGAGCCATCGGCCGGCGCTGGCGGCGTAAGCGGATTTATACCGCTCGCGCCACGCCTGTTCGCTCGCCGCTGTTCAATGCCCATTTGCCGCCTGCACCCGGTGGAGTTCAGATCCGTGCCTGCTTCAATTCGCGCCGAGTTTTTAGAAATGCTGCGATGTCCGGAAAACGGTTCCAAATTGGAGCTCGCGGATGTAGTGCTGCTGGAGTCGCTGAACGCAGCCATTGCGGCCCGCCGCCTGAAGAACCGCGCCGGCCAGGCGATTGAAAAGCCGCTCAGCGCGGCGCTGGTCCGCGCGGATCGGCAACTGGTTTACAAGGTCGATCACGAGATTCCCATCTTGCTGATCGATGAAGCCATTCCGCTCGACCAACTCGCGGCGCATTCGCCCAGCGGTTGAACGTCGACGCGTTAGCTCCGTCCATCGGAAATACACCTCCAAAACACACTCCGCTCGCCCAACGAGTCGTCTGATGTCTGAATCACTCCCTTCGTCATCGCGTTCCGAATTTCCAACCGACCGGCAACGCGGCGCAGCCCTGTTGCAACCGGCTTCGCGCGTTCCGCTGCGCGGTTGGATCGTGACCATGGCCGGCGTGACGGTCAATCTCTGCCTGGGCATTCTCTACGCCTGGAGCGTTTGGAAAAGCGACTTGCTGTTTCCCAAAGGGCATCCGGAACGGATTGGCGCCGAGATGCCCTCGCTCAATGCGGGTTGGGTTTATTTGTCCGGCACGCAAGCCACGGTTGCTTATTCGCTGTGCGGATTGGTGTTTGCTTTGTGCATGATCCCCGGTGGCCGCGTGCAGGATCGATTTGGTCCGCGCTGGGGCGCCACGGGCAGCGGCCTGTTCCTGGGCGGTGGCTGCGTGCTGGCCGGACTAATGAAGAGCTACCTCGGTTTGATTTTAGGCTTCGGACTGTTCGGCGGAATTGGCATGGGCCTGGGCTACGCCGCGGCCACTCCCGCCGCCGTCAAGTGGTTTGGTCCGCATCGTCGCGGACTGATTGTTGGCATTGTGGTCGCTGGATTCGGCGCGGCGGCCATTTATATTGCGCCGCTGGCCGGCTACTTGATTCGAAATTACGGACTCTCCGGCAGCTTCATCGGCTTGGGCTGCCTGTTTGCGGTGGTGATCATTGTGGCAGGGCAATTTCTCTCCGAGCCGCCTGCCGGTTACATTCCGCCGGGTCCAACGCTGGCGAATCAAACCATGGCCGCGCCGCCAGAGCGCGAAATCAACTGGACTGTCCGCGGCATGCTCGGCACCTGGCAATTTTATGCGCTGTTGGTGATGTTCATCGGCTCGGCGCAGTCGGGCCTGCTGGTGATCGGCAACGCGACAAAAATTTTGACCGACGTTGGCAAAGAAATCGACCTGCTGGCGAAGAACACCTGGCTGCTGGCCGCGTTTGGCGGGTTCGTCAATGCCGCCGGCCGTGTGGGAACGGGCATTTACTCCGATAAAATCGGTCGCATGCGCGCCTACTGGATCAATGGATTGATTTCCGCCGCCTGCATGGCCGTCACGCCTTGGATCATGCACGAGAAAAACCCGACGCTGCTGTTTTTGGCCATCGGTGTGGCCTACTGGCAATATGGCGGCGGATTGGCATTGTTGCCCGCCATGACGGCCGACTACTTTGGCGCCAAGGATCTCGGGTTGAAATATGGCCTGGTGTTTTTGGGCTGGGGACTGGCGTTTTTGATGCCGCTCGCCGCCGGCTACATCGAAGATCAGTACAAAAGCATCGACCCGGCTTTTTACATTTCCACCGGGCTGCTGCTAGGCACTGTGATTTTGAGCCTGTTCATGCGGCGTCCCATTCTCGGCACGCAGGCGTCGCTCAGCTAACGGTTGCCGTAGCTTCTATCGAATCGCAAAAATCGCTGAGCAACAGACACGGGCAACCAGTCGCACAATTGGATCCCAATCACATGGCCAAAACAATTTTCAAACGCATCATCGACCGCGAAATTCCGGCAGCCATCATTTACGAAGACGAGTATTGCCTGGCGTTTCACGACGTCACGCCCCAGGCGCCGACTCACGTGCTGGTGATTCCCAAGCAAGAAATTGCCAACCTGGACGCACTGGCCGACGCCGACGGACCGTTGATGGCCCATTTGTGGCTGGCCATTCGCAACCTGGCCCGGCAACTCCGCTTGGACGATGGATATCGCGTGGTGGTCAACTGCGGGCGCGATGGTGGCCAAAGCGTCGATCACCTGCACTTCCACTTGCTTGCCGGGCGGCAGATGGCTTGGCCGCCGGGCTGACTAGGGAGAGAGACGAAAGGGCCGGGTGGGATGGAGGGAGTTGTTAAAAAAACAGTTTCGGGCGATGAGGCCGGTTTGTCATCGCAACCGCATTCTCGGTCACCGCAGCAAGCGCCATAGGTTTCCGTTTGCCCCGCGAATATCTTTCCGGGGCGTTTGCCCATGCGGAACTTATTGATTGCGGAGCGCGTCTTATTGCTGAGTCTGACGCGGGTCAGTCCGCCAATGCCGTTCTCCCAGAGCGCTGAGCGACACGCAATTTTGCGTCCTGCCACGGCCATCGCGCCGTCGAACTGGCTTGGCTGGAATGGCCGAAATCCTGGTTTTCCAAAACGTGAAAAGTCATTTAGAATGCGAGTTATCGAGTTTATGAAATTCACCGCAACGCTTTATGCAATGATGATTTGCGCAACGACAATTTTCGCTGTCTTGCTCGCCTTTCAAGGCCCGCTTTTGGCAGCGGACGATCTTACCAAAGCCGAAGAGTCAACCGGGGCGACGGATGTCGGCGCGCTGCTCGAAAAAGGCCGGGCGGCCGGTTCACTGCCCGAGGGCATGATCGTCCGGATTGCGGCCTGTCTGGGGGCCGCCGACGCAAAGCCTGCTGGCGAGTCTGCCGTGGACGAACTGAAAGAGACGTGGGAATTCACCGCCAACGAGGTGCACCGCGTGGTGGCGAAATCCAACAAGGACCAGACCACCTATCGACGGGTCGAATCGCACGCGTTCGACTCGAAAGACATTTGCAAGGATCTGCTGGACGGCAAGGCGATCGAAATTGAATCCGGCAAGGGAGAAGGTCCGGAAGTCGGGTTGGTCGGCACACGCTACCACCTCGGGTCGCGCTCGATCGAGGTGGTCTGGAAGGGAAAAACGATCTTGCATTTGTACGAAAGCCGCGCTGCGGGTCTCAAGCTCTATCGTGAATCGGACGCCCGAGCCTTCGGTGCGCTGTACGAGCGGCTTGCCAGTCAGACGCATGCTCTTATCAAGCCCTAGTCGGACGAAGCGCAGGAGTGAACCCGGCAATCGTCGCGGGCGGTTGGATTTACTCGCTAGCCAAGCTATCAGAGTTAGAGCAACCGATCGGTGCAGGAAAGCCGTAACCGCCGACGCTAGCAGCGTCGCCAACGGGCGCACTGGCGGCCGGGTGAGGCGTTTTTACCAGCGGGCGGGCGACGGCTGGATCGGCGGCGGTGGCGGTCTGCGTCGTGACGCGCGTTTCTTACGCGATTTGTCCAAAAACCACCACTAGCAGCACCGGGGCTGTTGGCGGTATACTACCGGGCCAGTCATTTTGTTGGAGTTGAAGGTGCCATGGCCAAAAGCAAGAAAAAAGTCGAAACCGTGTTTCTCGTCTGCGACGAAACGGGCGACTACAATTACACGTTACGCCGCAGAAGCGGTGGCGAAAAGCTGAAGCTGTCGAAGTACAGCCCTCGTTTGCGTCGGCATACGCCGCACACCGAGAAAAAGAAGTAGGCGACGGCGATCTGTCGCATGTCGGGCCGCAATCGCTGCGTAGTATTGCCTCGTAGCGAATGCTCCGAAGCCAATGCCGTGCAGCACATGCGGCGCGGCGGTTCAGCGATTTCGAGTAGCCGGTTTGCGGCCCTGCCTAACGGCGACGTCTGTTCGCCGCACGCATCTCTCTGCGCATTGCGATCAAGGAAGACATGGCCAAACGCTGGCGGATTCAGCCGCACGATGTCAGCCGCATTGCGTTTCTCGAACGCTCGGCCGGAGTGTCGGCCGTGGTGGCGCAATTGCTGCTCGGTCGTGGCTTGGACGACCTCGAACAGATTCGGATATTTCTCGATCCTAAGCTCACCGGCTTGCGCGATCCCGAGTTACTGCCCGGCGTGCCGCTGGCCGCTGAAAAAATCACCGCCGCCATCGCGGCCGGCAAGCAGATCATCGTCTATGGCGATTACGATGCCGACGGCATCACCGCTACCGCGCTGCTCTGGCAATGCCTGAAATTGCTCGGCGGCAAGGTTGGCTATTATATGCCCAACCGGCTGGACGAAGGTTACGGCCTGAACGACGAAGCGCTGCGAACTCTGGCGGCCGGCGGCGCACAGCTGGTGATTACCGTCGATTGCGGGATTGCCAGCCTGAACGAGGCGCGCACGGCCAAAGCGTTGGGCTTGGAACTGATTGTGACCGACCATCACGAGATGTCGGCCGAACTGCCCGAAGCCAGCGCCATTGTGCATCCGCGTTTGCCGGGCCACGACTATCCCTTCGATGGCCTGTGCGGCGCAGGCGTGGCCTTCAAACTGGCTTGGGCGTTGTGCCAGCGCGCGAGCCAATCGAAAAAGGTCAGCGACCGCATGCGCGAGTTTCTGCTACAGGCCGTGGGCTTGGCCGCGATTGGCACCGTGACGGACATGGTTCCGCTGTTGGACGAAAACCGCATTCTGGTGCGGCACGGTTTGGCCAGCCTGGCGAAAACGCCCGGACTCGGTCTGGCGCAACTGCTCAAATTGACGAAGCTGTCTGACAAGCCGATGTTGGCCTGCGAGGACATTGGCTTTTCGCTCGGCCCGCGGTTGAATGCCGCCGGTCGGCTGGGCCAAGCGCAGTTGGGCTTCGAGTTGCTGACCACCGTCAATCCCGGCCGCGCGCAGGCGCTGGCCGAATATCTGCACGAGCTCAATGGCAGCCGTGATAGCCTGGAACGCAGCATCTATTTGGCGGCAAAAAAACAGGCTGAAGAACAGTTCGACCCCGCGGGCGACGCGGCGCTGGTGCTGGCCGATCGCGGTTGGCATGCCGGCGTGATTGGCATTGTGGCCGGTCGATTGGCCGAAAAATACCATCGTCCCGTGGTGCTGATTTCGTTCGATCCGTTGGGCGCCAAGCCGGGTTTTGGTTCGGCCCGTAGCGTGCCGGGTTTCGATCTGCACAGGGCGTTGCAAGTCTGCACCGAGCACTTGCTGAGCCACGGTGGGCATCGCGCGGCGGCCGGATTGAAAATCGACGAAGCCAATCTGCCGGCATTTCGCCAGGCGTTTTGCGAATTTGCCGAATCGCAAATCAGCAGTTCGGAGCGGACGGCCGAGTTGCGGATCGACGCGGAAGCCAGCCTCTCGATGTTGACGTTGCAAGCGGTCGAACAGATCGAACGCATGGCACCGTTCGGCCAAGGCAACCTGCGACCGCTGTTGTGTACATCTGGCATTACGCTGACCGAACCGCCGAAGAAGATCGGCGGCGGCGGGCGACATTTGTCGCTGAAACTTTCGCAGCACAACGTTCGGATGCGCGGCGTGGCGTTTGGCGGCGGCGATTGGGCCGACGAACTCGCTCTGGTTCGCGGTCCGCTTTCGATGGCCTTTCGGCCGGTGATCAATACCTTCAACGGCCGCCGCAACGTGGAATTGCACGTGGTGGATTGGCGCGCCGAGGCCGTAGCGCAGGCGGCCGGCAGGTCGTAAATTGCGACCTTCGCCAATGAAAATCAGCGCGGCGACTTCAAGCGTTCGCGCGTTAGTTCCGGCAGATATTTGACGGGCAGCGTGCCGTTGGCCAGCACGGCTTCGTGGTAGCGGCCTAAGTCGAACTCTTTGCCTTGCTCGCGCTGGATGGTTTGCCGCAGCCGGTAGAACGCCATTCGCCCCACGAAATACGTGGAGAGTTGGCAGGAGGTTTGTTTGGCCCGCACGATCTTGAGTCGCGCTTCGCCGTCTGACTGAAACGCCTCGTTGACCAGAAACGACAGTGCCTCGTCGTCGGTCATCTGCGTGCAATGCATGTTGTGGTCGAGAATCGCATTGGCAACCGCCCGCAGGTAAAACTTGAGTTGGTTCATCCGCAGCGCGGGGTCGGTTTGGCCGTAGCCTTGATCGAGCATCATCTGTTCGGTATACACCGCCCAACCTTCGGCGAAGGTGCCGGACGAAAGTATGCGTCGAATCAGCGACGGGTGACGGTTGGAATATTCCAACTGCACATAATGGCCAGGGTAGGCTTCGTGAATGGTCAAAATCTGCAGCATGTACTGGTTGTATTCTTCCAGAAGGCTGTTGGCGCGGGCGGCTTCCCACTCCTTGGGCGGCGGACTCACCGCGTATAAGCTGGCCGCCTGCGGGTCGAGCGGCGGCGCGGGGCTCAAGTAAGCCACCGAATTGCCGCGCTGAAACTCCGGCATTTCGATCACCTGGCAGCGATCGGGCTCCGGCAGCCGCAGAATATCGTGTTGGCTGATGAACGACTTGATCTGGCCGACGCTGTCGCGTGCGTCTTTGAGCAGTTCGTCCGGCTTGCTGTGCCGCTTGCCGAGTTGGGCCAGCACGGCCCGAATCGTTTCGGCGCGGCCTGGTACGTCGTCGGGCGGCAACGGCTGCTTCGGAAAGAGTTGTCCCCACATTTGCCGCGCGAGCACGTACATGTCCCGGCGGACGCGATCGAATTCAACCTGCGCTTCGGCCAGCACTTCGTCGGCCGAAATTCCGGCATCGAGCTCGAATTCCAACTTGCGCGCGAACTTCTCTTTGCCGATCCGCCAATCGCCGTCGGCCCGCGCCAGCAGTTCTTTTTCCAAAAACGATTGATACTCTTTCAGCGCGACCACCACCGGTTCGGCCGCGGGGCGCAATAAGCTCAACTGGGCCGATTCGCCTGCGGCCGCGTAAATGCCGCGCTCGTAAAACAAGATGCTGCCGCGATTCTGCGTGATGGCCGTTTCCAAAACGGCGCGCGGCGGATGCTTGAGACTCGCTTTTGCCGCGGCGACGACCTGCGGAATCTGTCCCATGCGGGCAATCGAATTGCGAATATTGACCGCCTTGGGCTGCGTGGACTGGGTCAGCAACGAGAACACACTCTCACTGATGTACTCGTTGTAAGTCCGCGGATCCTGCTCGAACGGTTTGACGTTTTCGCTTGCCCACAGTTGGTAAGTGAGATGGTTGACGAAGATTTCATAATCGATTTGGCTACCGCGGGAGAGCGATTTGACGTCGATGGCCCGCAACTTTTCGAGCGTCGCGGCAATTCGCTTTGGCCACTTTGCCCGCGCGGCCGGCGAGACGTCGTCCAGCAAATGATCGAAGCGATGATCGCCCTGGCGCGTTGCGCCGAGCGGATGCTGCGCGAACTGCTCTTCGAGATGCTGTTTGAAAACTTCGTTGAGCATGTCGTCCGCCGCGTTGGTTTTGGGTTGATCGGCCGCGGCAACCGCCAGCAGGCACAAGACAGGAATCCACATGATTGATTGACCGCGATGAAATGGGAACAGGAGAATGGAGTGTCCGGTCGATCGCTTGCACAAAAAAGATTTTCACCGCGAAGGCGCAAAGAACGCGAAGGGAAAGGTCGGGGAACTTGAAACGAATTCTTTGCGTACTTCGCGTCTTTGCGGTGAATTGATTTTTCAAAAATGAATGGATTTTCGAAAATGGCATCGATCGCCGGTTACTTCTTCGCCCGCATTTGCGTCAAAGTGGCGGTGAGCGATGCCAACCGGTCGATCATTTCTTGCAAGCTGTCGCGTTCTTTTTGCACTACGTCGGCCGGCGCGCGCTCGGCGAAACTGGCGTTGGATAGCTTGCCTTGCTTGGCTTTGATCAGACTGGCCAGCTTGTCGGTTTCTTTTTCCAGACGCGCGGTTTCGGCCGCTACGTCGATATGCTGCGACAGATCGACGTAGACTTCCATGCCGCCGGTGACGAAGCTGGCGGACATCGCCGGTGGCGAAATCTGCTCGCCCCAGGCTATGGCTTTGGCGCCGGCCATCGAATCGAAGTAGGCCGTCATCGGTTCGAGCAATTGCTGGCTCGCCGCGTCGCAGCGGGCGTAAAATTCGATCGGCGTCTTGGGCGGAATATTCTGCCGACTGCGAATTTCGCGCAAGCCGCCGAGCACCGCCTGAAACTGTGCGAATTGCGATTCAATCGCGGCGTCCTGCCGGCGCGGATCGGCCGCTGGCCAGGCGGCAATCATGATCGACTCGCTGGCGGTCGCCGGTTTTTCTAGACCGCGCTGCGGCGCGGCGGTAGCGAGCAAATGCCAAACTTCTTCGGTCAGAAACGGAATGATCGGATGCAGC
Organism: Pirellulales bacterium; assembly: GCA_038205115.1. Lineage (GTDB taxonomy): Bacteria > Planctomycetota > Planctomycetia > Pirellulales > JBBRCE01 > JBBRCE01. The sequence goes on along the minus strand of JBBRCE010000091.1, from coordinate 2,762 downwards.
AACCGCAGCAACGTATCGAGCGTGTGGGCAAGAATTCGCTGCGCTGCCGGGCGCGTTTCTGGCTGTTGCAAACGATTCTTGACCATCTCGACGTAAAAACTACAGAACTCATCCCAGGCAAAATCGTACAGCCCACGCGCCGCCTCGCCAAATTTGAAAACGTCGAGCGAAGAGGTCACAAGTTCCGTCACCGTGTTCAATCGGCTGAGCAGCCAGCGATCTTCCAGCAGCAGTTCGGCATCGTCGACCGGCGCGGCCGAAAAGCCTTCGAGATTCATCAGCACGAACCGCGAGGCGTTCCACAATTTGTTGCAGAAATTGCGCGCCAGCTCGAAGCGTTCGCTCGTCACCGGTCCGCGCGGCAGAGCCACGTCTTCCGGCGTACTGGCCCATTGCGTCGAAAATTCCTGCCCACATTTCTTGCAGGCGATCCGCGGCAGCACGCGATTCTTTTTGGTTTGCTCCACCAGCGATTGGCAATGAGGGCATTCGAACTCCACCGGCATCCGCACATCTTGCGTTTCGGTGGTGATGTACGCCAAGGCGAAGCGCAGCGAGTCCGCGCCGAACTTTTCGATCACGTCTAGCGGATCGACGCCGTTGCCCTTGCTCTTGGACATCGTGTCGCCGTCGCGATCCAAAATCTTAGGATGGATGAACACGTTTTTGAACGGCACTTGGCCCACATTGTAGAGCCCGTTGAGCACCATCCGCGCCACCCAGAGCGTGATGATGTCGCGACTGGTGATCAACGTACTGGTGGGATAATAGTATTTCAGTTCGGGCGTTTGTGCCGGCCAGCCCAGCGTGCTGTGCGGCCAGAGTGCGCTGCTGAACCAGGTATCGAGCACGTCAGGGTCTTGCGAAATCGTGTGACCGGCGATGGCATCGCTGGCTAAGTCCGCTGCTTGCGAGCAGATCAGCCATTGCCCTTGCTCGTCATCGCGTTGCCAGGCAACATCGTCGCGGCCGGCGAATGCCGTTTTGAGTTCCGCCTCGGTGGCCGTCTTGGCATACCAGATGGGAATACGATGTCCCCACCACAGTTGGCGGCTGACGGGCCAATCGCGCTTTTCGCCGAGCCAATCGAGATAACCCTTGGCGTAGCGGGCTGGCGTGATCTGCACGCGGCCATCGCTGACGGCATCCATGGCGGTCTGCGCCAACTCAGCCATCCGCACGAACCATTGATCGGCCAGGTAGGGCTCGATAGGCGTCTTCGAGCGGTCGGAGTGCGCCAGTTCAATCTCGCGATCTTCCACTTTTTCCAGCAAGCCAAGACCATCGAGATCGCTAACCACGCGCTCGCGGGCTTTGAACATCTTTTGGCCTTGGTACAGGCCGGCGCTGGCGTTGAGCGTGCCATCGGGATTGAGAATGTTGATCATTGGCAGGTTTTGCCGACGCGCCACGTCGTAGTCGTTGGGATCGTGGGCGGGCGTGATTTTTACACAGCCGGAACCGAGTTCTGGTTTTGCCCAGGCGTCGGCCACCAAAGGAATCGGACGGTTTAGCAGCGGCAACATCAGTTTGCGGCCGGCGGCCGCCATCTCGCGCAATTTGATGAGCCCTGGCAGCATCGATTGCCGGCGCTGGGCCAGATCGTCGAGCTGTTTTTGCACATCGGCTTTGTCTTTGGCGGGGGCATCGGCCAACTTGGTTTTCAGATCGGCTTCGGCCCGATCGAGCGCCGCGGCCGGATCGGGATGCACGGCCACGGCCGTATCGCCCAGCATGGTTTCCGGACGCGTGGTGGCGATGGTGACAAACGTCGGTTCGCCAGGCTGCGGATCGATCACCGGATAACGGAAATGCCAGAAGTGGCCGGCCACGGTCTCGTGAAACACTTCGTCATCGCTGACGGCCGTTTGCAAAAACGGATCCCAGTTCACTAGCCGCTTGCCACGATAGATTTTGTCGTCTTGAAACATTTTGAAGAACGTATGCCGGACGGCGCGGGCGCAAACTTCGTCCAGAGTAAACCGTGTGCGCTGCCAATCGCAGCTACAGCCCATCTGCTTGAGCTGACCGATGATCCGCGTTTCGTACTCTTGCTTCCAAGACCAAATGCGCTCGACCAGCGCCTCGCGTCCCAGATCGTGGCGGCTGAGCTTTTGTTGTTCGAGCAGTCGGCGCTCGACCACGGCTTGCGTGGCAATGCCGGCGTGATCCGTGCCAGGCATCCACAGCGTGTTGAAGCCTTGCATTCGCTTGCTGCGAATCAAAATATCTTGCAGCGTGTTGTTCAGCGCATGCCCGAGATGCAGTGCGCCAGTCACATTCGGCGGCGGAATGACAATCGTATACGGCCCATTGGGGAACTTCTTGCCATCCGGATCCGGCTCGCTATGAAAGTACCCTTTGTCTTGCCAGTAAGAATACCAACGGGCTTGCGCTTCAGCGGGCGTGTAACGACTAGGAAGTTCAGTGGGCATAGCGAGCGAACTCAAAAAAACAATGTGCTGGCGATCGGCATCAGTCGGAGGGAATGGCTCAGGCATCACGGCGGCATACGCGCGTGACGAACGCAATCGGTCCGAGCCGGCAACGATCGAAAAAACCATCCGCAAAGATTGTGATTCTATCGACAGAACTGCGGTCCGTCGATTGATGGACCGGCTTGGGTGTGACAAAAGTGCTTGGCGGTGTTAAGCCGCGGTGGGGCAAGGAGTTGGCCAGTATTTTTGCCATTGGCCGCTACGCTCGAGCGAATCCAGCGCGGTGACAGCCTCCGCATTCGGTCGATCCCAACGACGACTGCG
>JBBRCE010000090.1:0-12273 GCA_038205115.1 Pirellulales bacterium | reverse complement strand
GATGGAAAAGAAAACGCATCGACACGTTACCGGTCGTGACGTGCAACCGGTAACTCTGTCCGACCTGGAAATCACCAAAGATCAGTCACACCGATGGCAACGCCTCGCAGCGGTGCCTGCCGCATCATTCGATGCACACGTTGCCGACTGCATGGCGAACAGCGAAGACAAAAGGTTCCGATACGGAACCGTTATTGCTTTCTGAAATCGACTTCGACACGTTCGAGGACTATTGCCAGGTCAAATGGTCGATTGAGCGCAGGCGAGCATACCAACTAATTGATGCTGCATTGGTCGTTGAGAATGTGAAAAATTTTACACAGACTCCCAAGGAATCATCTGCAAGGGAGCTTGAAAGACTGCCGGCATACCAACTTATTGAAGCGGCCCGAACGGTTGAGGTTATGTCTACCAAGGTAGACATTGATCCACCGGCTAGCGAGCGACAAGCAAGACCACTAGCAAAACTTCCAAAAGAGGAACGCACCGACGCGTGGCAGGAAGCCGTTTCCACCGCGCCAAACGGCAAACCAACTGCCGCCCACTTCGAAAAGATCGTGGCAGTATCCGAGGCGGCAGAAAATTTGGAACCAATTGGTTCCAAACATTAAACCGATAGTCAGCCCGCCCGCTGAATCTTTCCGGCCATCTTCAACGCCAGATTCCAAGCCGCGGTCTGCGTTGATGCCCGCCCGATGATCGTTTCCCATTGCGCAAGCAGCTTACTTGCCAGGTGTTTATTTGCCGGGTATCGGCGGCGGCGCACCCTAGTCTGCACAGCGGCCCGCCAAAATCTCGCGAAACTTGGCAATTTGCTTTTCGGCCGCGTCAATTGCTGCATGGCTTCTTCGCCATTTCAGAACCCTTCCAGTTGGGCCGGGCGAGCCGCGGACCGGTACGCACTGGAAGGCAACGCGACGGTCCGGGGCTCTCGAAGCGGTTAATTGTTCTGCTCTCCCGACGCGGCAATTATAGCAAATCGGCCGATATGTGCAGCCGGCCAGGTCGTAAGCACGCGAATCGAATAAAGTGACTTTACCGCTACCCCCAACTCATCGTGGCGTTAGAATTGCATGTTCGGCCGTTGTTAGTAATACTGGTTCCGTTGCCGGCAAAGATGGCAGGTGGTTTCACATGATGAGCAACGAAACGAAACAAGAGCAACGCAGAGAATTCCCCCATTTGAGAATGCCGCCGATAGTTGAAGCGGTAATTCGATGGCAATGCCAAGCGAATGCAAACTGGGAAGCGGCCCAACTGACAGCAGAACTTTCGGTGTTACTCCCAGATTATCCGATCGTCAACAAAAGCCATCTGAAGGAATTTCTCTTCGCTGCATCCATGGACGAGGATAAGCTTCCGGTTGCGGATCGTCGCGACACTTGGTTTGGGCTAAGATTGCAGGCGGGAGAAACCGGCCCGTACATTGCACAATTCCTCAAAAACGGGTTGATTTTCAGCCGGCTAGAGCCGTACGAAAACTGGGAGCTTTTCGCTTCTGAAGGTCTCAGGCTTTGGAATATTTTCCAAAAGGTTGCCGAGCCAACCGAGATTCAGCTTCTTGGAGTTCGTTTCATCAATCGCATCCGGACCGTTAATGCGGCAAACTTGTCAGTCTGCCTGAAAGAGCCGCCAACTTTTGTCAAGGACTTTCCTCTTCGGGAATTCACCTATCAGAGTCGGTTTCGTGTTCCAGGCGAAGAACTGGAGATTAGCGTGACAAAATCGATCCCGGCAGCAATAGATGAGCAGCCGAGCGAAAGCGGATTGATTATCGACATTGACGTTTACACCACGGCGCCGATAGCAATCGAAGCACTGAAGTTGAGTGAACTATTGCCTAAGATGCGCAAATTGAAGAACAAGATGTTTTTTGGCCTCTTAACCAGTGATGCGATTACTGAACTGGAGCAAGAGTAATATGTTGGATATGACATACGGGGTCAGCCCTGAAGCGCAGCAGATCAATCTCGCTAGATGCGAAAACTTTCAAAGTAAACAGCTTTCGGCCATTTTTGGTCGATACCGCCTGTTGAACGAGTTGTCCGGGGTAAACGATGATTGCAGTGACGAGAATTGGGACGGCTACGGTGCAGTGCCGGTGAACCAGCGGAGCTACGACTACGCGATCAATCTAATTCAATCAATGCCTTCCGAGATTCCCGACCCATCGGTTGGCGCGGATCCAGATGGAGAGCTAACGCTAGAATGGCATCGGTCGCGGTGGAAAACCCTTTCGATCAGCGTTTCCGCGGATGGCCATTTGCACTTTGCTGCGTTGTTTGGGAATGAACCTAACGGAAGCACCTCTGGTACGATTCCGTTTTTTGGCTTGTTTCCGCTAGAACTGCGTCAATTGATTGCGAGAGTGCTGCAGAAATGATCGATCCGGCGGCCGTTCCTCCTGTTTCAAGCGATGAATTGCTCGCACGATTTATAATGCACAACAGCATGATTAGGCCCAGCGATCAAACTGCGAGGCCAAATGCATTCATTCCACCGCCGCCGAATTATGATTTGTCGGTAACGCGCCATCGCGACACTACCCCGCAAGAGTTGCTGGATATTGCACGTGGCGTGGCTGCAATAAGACAGTTGCCGCTCTTGGCCCGCGCCGATATTCATTCAAATAAGTTTGAGTCCAAGAACTTGGTTGTGCAGCCGGACCCAGTAGATGGAAACCCGAATCATGCGGTCGCAATCAATTGGCCAGCCGATAAGCACGCGAAAAAGGAAATGGCGGCAAGACTGGCGGCCGAGGCAACATTAGTGCAACTTGATCGCTAAGTAAAACGCGTACCATGTGCGTACGAACAGCAACCAAATGCTACCATTTCGCGCCGCGAGTGACCAAACATGCCAGAACGCAAAAGCCTACGTTTTACGTAAACTCTTGCTGTATAAGCAAAAAAAGACGCGTTGAACTCCGCATTTTGAGTCCAGCGCGTCTGCCATTCCGCCACTCCGGCCGAGTGAAGATGTCGTGACACTAGTTTGCGGTGAAATGGCGGGTTCGTCAAGTGCCGATGGTAAATCGCACGCGACGGAAGAGATTCGTGAAGCGGTAGGACGACAATTAGTCCTATGGTCCGCGCGGGGAAACGACTCAAGCAAAGCTGCAAGCGACAAACAGCCTGAGCAAATTTGAGCGGCGCAAACGTCACGCCCGCTTGCGTTCGACGATTTCGTCGCCGCGGCGCGCTGGGGGGCGAGTGCTGCGCAGTTGTGCCCGGCAGTTTGTTCGCGAGCTGGTCAACAGAATGGTTGCCGCTACTTCCACTGAATGCCCATGCGCGTCAGCAGCATTTGCATGTCTTCCCAAACGTCTTTTTTGGCGCCAGGGTTACGCAGCAGGTACGAAGGATGATACGTGCAGATCACCGGGATGCCGCGATAGTCGTGGAATTTTTTGCGAAGTTTACCGATCGAAACATCTGAGTTGAGCAGCGCCTTGGAGGCCGTCGCGCCCAGACAACAAATGAACTCAGGTCGGATGATTTCCAGTTGCCGCTCGAAGTAGCCGCGACAGTTGGAAATTTCGCCTGGCTCCGGCGGACGGTTGTCGGGCGGGCGGCACTTCAAAACGTTGAGGATATACACGTCTTCGCGGCGGAACGTGCAGGCTTCGATGATCTTGTCCAGCAACTGACCCGCGCGACCGACAAACGGAATACCGCTGGCATCCTCGTCCGCGCCCGGCGCTTCGCCAAAGAAGCACAACCGAGTATTGATGTTGCCAGCGCCAAAGACTGTGTTTTTCCGCGCGGCGGCCAGCGGCTTGCATTTGGTGCAACCGGCAACTTCAGCGCGCAAGATCTCCAGTACTGCTAGACGGTCGCCGGCCTGCAGCGGCCCGCCCTGAAACGGTGGCGCGGCCGTGGGCGTGGCGATGGACGGCGAATTGCGGCTGGCGGCTGTCGATTTTGCGGCGGTACTGCGAGCCATAGGTTCCGGCGTTGGTGGCGTAGGTGTGGGCGAAGCCGCTCGTAAACCGGACGGCACCGCGGCACGCGCCGCAGGTGGCCCTGAAGTTGAAAGTTGCTGTATGGCCGCCTGGCGAGCCGTCGCGGACTGCGCAGCGGAAGACGGTGGTGCCGTGACCGCAGCCGATTTCGTAGGCGACAACGCGGCTGGCGTAAACTGCGGCGCGATGTACGGAATCTTGCCGAACTGGCCCACGCCAGCACGCTGCAGGCTTTCCAGCTTTTGCAGCAATGCTCGCGCGGCGCGTTGGGTGTCGGAGATTTCGTCCATGCGATTCGCCTGTTTTGGATCGAAGTGCTCTGTCAGTATAAAGAGTCGCAGGGCGGACGAAAGGGGCGCGGCAGTTTGGAACGCAGCGCCGGACGAATTGCGAATTCCGCAACGGGCCGCCAGCGGCTAAAATGGAGTTTTCCCGTCGCCACCCCATCGCAATCATGTCGCACGATACCTACGAAAATCCGTTGACGTTACGTTACGCCTCGCCAGCGATGGCCGCACTGTGGAGCGCACAGCGCAAGTTCAGCACCTGGCGCAGGCTATGGGTCATGCTGGCCGAGTCGGAAGCCGAACTGGGGCTCGCGATTTCGCCGCAGCAAATCGAACAACTCAAACAGCACACCGACGACATCGATTTTGCCGCCGCCCGCAGCTACGAAAAAAAACTGCGCCACGATGTCATGGCCCACGTTCACACGTACGGTGACGTTTGCCCCGACGCTCGCGCCATCATTCACCTGGGCGCAACGAGTTGCTACGTCACGGACAACACGGATTTGATCTTGCTGCGCGAAGGTCTGCAGATGGTGGCCGCGCGATTGGCGGCCGTGATCGACCGACTGGCCACCTTCGCCGTGCAATATCGCGATCTGCCTTGCTTGGCCTTCACGCACTTGCAGCCTGCGCAGCCGACGACGGTTGGCAAGCGTGCCTGCCTGTGGGCCTACGATCTGGCGCTGGACCTGGCGGAAGTCGAACATCGCCTGGATTCGCTTAAGGCTCAAGGCAGTAAAGGCACCACCGGCACGCAAGCCAGTTTCTTGGAACTGTTTCACGGCGACCACGCCAAAGTTCGCAAGCTGGAAGGCCTGATCGCCGAGAAGATGGGTTTCGAAGCCACGTACGCGGTCACCGGGCAGACGTATTCGCGCAAGATCGATTCGCAAGTTCTGGGCGCGCTGTCCGGCGTCGCGCAGAGCGCGCACAAAGCGGCCGGTGATCTGCGAATTCTCGCGGGACGCAAGGAAATCGAAGAGCCGTTCGAAGCCGATCAAATTGGATCTTCGGCCATGGCCTACAAGCGAAATCCGATGCGCAGCGAACGCATCTGCTCGCTGGCCCGGTTTGTGATCAGTTTGGAATCCAGCGCCGCGAACACCGTGGCTACGCAGTGGCTGGAACGCACGCTGGACGACAGCGCCAATCGGCGATTGACCTTGCCGCAGGCGTTTTTGGCGACCGATGCGCTGTTGATTCTGTATCAAAACGTGACCGACGGCCTGGTGGTTTATCCGCAAGTCATTGCCCGCCATCTGGCCGAAGAACTGCCGTTCATGGCCAGCGAAAATATCATGATGGCCGCGGTGCAGGCCGGCGGAGATCGGCAACATCTGCACGAAGTGATCCGGCAGCACAGCCAGGCCGCCGGGCAAGTGGTCAAGCAGCAGGGCAAGCCCAACGATCTGCTCGAACGTCTGGCGGCCGATCCGGCCTTTAAAGGCGTGAATTTGAAAGCGGCGCTCAAGCCGGAGCAATTCGTCGGCCGCGCGCCGCAGCAAGTGGATGAGTTCGTGAGCGACATCGTCCAGCCCATTCGCAATAAGTACGCAAGCGTGCTCAATCAGACGGCCGACGTAAACGTTTGAAGCGTAAAGATGCAGGCGAAGCGATGAAGAACCACCTGCCCGGCACTGCCGCGGCGCAAATCCTACCGGCCGATTTTTTTCAGCGTCCGGCCGCCGTGGTCGCCCGCCAACTGCTGGGTAAGTGGCTGGTGAGTCGTGTAGGCGAAGTCATTATCGAAGCTCAAATCAACGAGGTCGAGGCGTACGTCGGTCCGCACGATTTGGCCTGCCATGCCCGCGTGGGTAAGACGCCTCGTAACGCGGCGATGTTCGGTCCTGCCGGGCAATGGTACGTGTACTTCATCTACGGCATGTACTGGATGTTGAACATCGTTACAGGTCCGTTGGATTATCCGGCGGCCGTGCTGATTCGCGGTGCCGGCGGCTGGAACGGTCCTGGCAAACTCACGCGGGCGATGAACATCGACCGCCGTTTGGACAGCCAGCCCGCCGTCCCAGGCGCCGGCCTGTGGCTGGAAGATCGCGGCCACCGCGCACGGCGCGGACAGATCGTCGCCGGGCCGCGTGTGGGCATCGACTATGCCGGCCTGTGGAAAGACAAGCCGCTGCGATTCGTATTGCGCGAACGAAGCTGAGGAACCGCGAATACGCCATTAGGAAATCGTTGGCTGCCGGCGATCATACAAGTATATATTGCCTGCAGCAGCGCTTGCAGGCACACACGCTATCACGCTCGTACCCTAGGAAACGCTTTGCCCTGAAACGCGCCTGGTCAAATATGTTGGGCTGCGTCGCACTGCAATCGCCCAGATTGAAAGTCCGCGTCTCCTCGGCAGTCATTTCCGCCGGTGCATGGCAAACGGCAACCTCGCGCTTTTTGGTGAATCATTTCCGATGCCCCTTTCTGCACGCAACTTGAACGACCAAGAAGTACCGAGCTTGAGCGCGCGGATACTCGCTGCGTCAATGGCTTGGCGCTGGCTAATGTTGGGATCGGCCGCGATCGTTATTTGCGCGCTGGCGGTCTTTGTGATTCGCAGAGGTATTCCGAGTGCGGACAATGCGATCGGCGTCTATTGCGATTCGAATCTCGCCGAGCCTGTACGCGAGTTATGTGCCAACTATCAACGGGAATACGGCATAACGGTGAGAATCACTGTCGACGATTCGGACGCACTGCTGACGCAACTTGCGGCCCAGCCAGCTGGCGGTGATCTGTTCATATCCATCGACCGTGAGCGGCTCGCCGCGGCGCGGCGGCTTGGGCTTGCTACTGAGTCCATTCCGCTCACGCTGAAGCATCCGGTGATTGTGTTTCAAAAAGGTAATCCCAAGCAAATGGGTTCGTTGGCCGATCTGTTCAGCGGCGAAATCAAACTTGCTTTAGTGAGCGCCGACGCCGCACCGCTGGGCAAGGTCGTGCAGCAAGCGCTGGAAAAAGACAACAAATGGCAGCAACTGGAATTACAGTCGCGAATGGCCGGTCGGCGCGTGTCGTTTGTGAGCCGCGAAGATGACGTGATTGCGGCCGTGATTTCCGGCGCGGCCGACGCCGGCATTGTCTGGGACACGACGGCCGCGCAAACGGCGGCGCAATTGGACGTGCTCGAAGTTTCCACTCTACGCCAACGCATGCAGAGCGCCAGCGTCGCGGTCCTGGCTCAAACCGAGCGCCCACGGCAGGCGCTGCATTTAGCGCGCTACCTCGCGGCTCAAGATCGCGGTCAGCCGGTGTTCGTGCAACATCTTCAAGGTGCGGCCGTTGATGCCGACACTTGGGCGGAAACGCCGCAAGCCACGCTGGCGGTCGATCCGCTGTTGCGCGCCATGATCGAGCCGCTTGTCGCTGCGTTCGAGCAGCGCGAAGGCGCACAGGTCAAGATCGTGGGCGTCGACGAAGGGCAGCGCACGGGCCGCGGCGCAAATGGTACGCCGGACGCGCTGTTTGCCGCCGATGTCGCGCAAGTCGCGCAAACCTCCGAGGAATTGTTGCCCGTTGGAATTGTTACCGAAAGCGAACTGGTGCTGCTCGTAGCGCCGCGGTGCCCCCTGCAAATCACGCAGTCGTCCGACCTGCTGCTGCCGGAACTGCGTGTCGGCTTGGACGTTTCAAACGCCACCCCGCTTGGCCGCGAAACTCAGGTGCTTCTGAAGGCAGCCAGTTTGGAAGATCAACTGTTTTCGTCCACCAGTGCCAGCGACGCCGCCGATTTAGTTGCCCAGTTGAACGCTGGCGAGTTGGATGTGGTCATTGCGTTTCGGGCCCAGGCTGTGCAAGCGCAGCAAGGCGGCAATTCTAAGCTGCAGACTATTGAATTGACCGAATCGTATCCTGCGGCGGAGCAAATGTTTGCGGTTAGTCGCACTTCTCCGCGAAAACAGCTCATGCGGCGACTGCTGGATTCGATGCAAACGCCCGCAGCACGGGCCCAATTCGAAGCACAGGGCTTTCGCTGGCGCGGAGCAACTCGCTAGCGCCGGCCGCGGTTAATGTCGGGGCAATCCTGCGGTTAAGGGACCGCGACATTGTCGATTGACAGGCAATTCCGCGCACCAGTACGATGATCTCGGCCGGTGCTCCTAAATTGACCGCAGGCCCGGCTGGCAACGTCACTTGAAGCGTACTTTTTGCTCGCAACCGGGCTGGCACCGAACCATTCGAGAATCATGCGTAATACTCAAGCGACCAAGCTGCTGTTCGAACTTTCTAAGCCGGGCCGCAGGGCATTCCGATTACCGGCCAGCGATGTGCCGGCGACACCCATTGATCAGTTGCTGCCTAAGTCGAGTTTGGCCGATGCACCGCCGCCGCTGCCGGAATTGGCCGAGCCAGACGTGGTGCGGCATTATGCGAATCTCTCGACGCTCAACATGAGTGTTGACACGCATTTTTATCCGCTCGGGTCGTGTACCATGAAGCACAATCCCAAACGCAACGAGCGGCTGGCATCGCTGCCGGGCTTGGCGGAACTGCATCCCTACCAGCCGGAGCAGTCGCTGCAAGGTTTGCTGGAGTTGCTGTACGAGTTGCAGCATATGTTTGCCGAAATTTCTGGTTTGCCCGCCGTTTCGATGCAGCCGGCCGCCGGTGCGCACGGCGAACTCACGGCGCTGATGGTGGCTGCGGCTTACTTCCGCGATCTCGGCCAGAATCGCACCAAGGTGTTAGCGCCGGATAGCGCGCACGGCACCAATCCGGCCAGCGCGGCCATGGCTGGCTTCGACGCGGTGACCGTCAAGAGTTCGCCCGACGGCTCGGTGAATATCGAGGATTTGAAGAGCAAGCTGGACGATCAAACGGCCGTGTTCATGATTACCAATCCCAGCACTCTGGGATTGTTCGAAAAGCGGGTTCGCCAGATTGCCGACATGGTTCACGAGCGCGGCGGTCTCATCTACTTGGACGGCGCCAACATGAACGCCATTCTCGGCATCACCCGACCGGGAGATTTTGGCGCCGACATGATGCATTTTAACCCGCACAAAACGTTTAGCGGCCCGCACGGCGGCGGCGGTCCTGGCGCGGGACCGATTGCGGTCGCCAGCAAACTTGAGCCGTATTTGCCGGTGCCGGTTGTCGGACGCGACGTCGATGGTTTCAAGTTGATTTTCGATCGGCCCAAAACCATTGGCCGCGTGCGCAGTTTTTTTGGCAACGTCGGCGTGTTGATCCGCGCGTATTGTTATATTCGGTCTTACGGCCCTGTCGGTCTGCGCAACGTCTCGGAAAACGCCGTCCTCAACGCCAACTACTTGCTCAGCCGGCTCAAGCACGTGCTGCCGGTGCCGATGGGCGACCGCTGTTTGCACGAGTTTGTGGCCACGGCCAGCAAATTGAAATCCGAACGTGGCATTTCCGCCATGGATCTGGCCAAGCGACTGCTCGATTACGGTTATCACGCGCCCACGGTTTACTTTCCGTTGACGGTGCGCGAATCGATGATGATGGAACCCACGGAAACCGAAAGCAAGGAAACGCTCGACGCCTTTGCCGACACGCTGATCAAGATCATCGCGGAGTCCGACGAAACCTTGCACAACGCGCCAACCACCACACCCATCAGCCGCCCGGACGAAGTTCTGGCCGCGCGGAAACACGTGATGAAGTGGACGCCTGACGTGGCCAAGAGCTAACGCTATGACTGCCGCAGCCGGCCACTTACTGCTGGATGGCGCCGCATCCGGGCCATGGAACATGGCGGTGGATGAGGCGCTGTTGGAAACGGCCGACGGCATTTGGTTGCGTTTCTACGGCTGGTCCGAGCCGACGTTATCGCTGGGCTATTTTCAGTCGATCGTCGATCGCCGCGAACATCGGGCCAGCCGCGATTGTTCCGTGGTGCGACGCTCGACAGGCGGCGGCGCGATTCTGCACGACCGCGAACTGACCTATAGCCTGGTCTTACCGCACGCGCATCCGCTTGCCGGCACGCCCGAACAATTATCGCTGGCCGTGCATACGGCGCTGCTTGCGGCATTGCGCGTGTTTGACCTGCCAGCGCGGCTGCACGACGCTTGCGGTCCGCGCTGTAGCCAGCCGGCACTGCCGACTGCCATGAGTCGCTCGCTGGAGCCATTTTTGTGTTTTCAGCGCAGGGCCAATGGAGACGTGCTGCTGGGCGACGCAAAAATTGGTGGCTCGGCGCAGCGCCGCCGCAAGCAAGCCGTGCTGCAACATGGCAGTATTTTGCTGGAGACTTCGGCCTACGCGCCGGAACTGCCCGGCATCCGCGCAATCAGTGGTCGCGAAATTTCGGCAACGGATCTGGCCTCGCAATTCGTAGAACAGTTGCAAGCGCGGTTAGAACTGTCGCTACGGCCAGTTACTTCCGCGGAAATTCCGGCCGCAACGCACGCCTACACGGCGGACCTGATCGGCGAGAAATATGCCCATCTGGATTGGACGACGCGCCGCTGAATCGCCCACGGCGAATTGCTTCGTCAACGTTCCGCGCGAGATCGCGTCCCGGTTTCAATCGCCCAGGTCCACCTGCTTGCCGTAAAATTTGGTCAGGTCAATGCCGCCTTTTTGCTCTTCTTCAACCAGCTTCATGCGGGCTTCCACGCGGTCCATGCGACGCTGCAGGCTGGGAATGATCTGCGGTGTTAGGTCGGCCGGCGAAAGCACTGGCACCGCAGGGTAGCCAAGATGGCGATGCATGGCGGCGAACAGCAGCAGCGGCTCGCGGCGGCGATTGGCGAGCGCGATTCGGCCCTCGCGGTCGCCAAACAACATCGGCTTTTCCGGCTCGTAAGTTGGATCGCTGCGGCGCTGCGAACTTAAATAGTGCTCGCTGCGCACGTAGATCATGTCGGCAAAGTCGATCAGGCCAACCTGCCGGCGGACGGTCAGAATCCACTGCCGCCAATCGTCGTTATAAATGGAGTCGCCGGCTACGGCTTCCAAACCGCGATCGTAGCCCAGGCGGTTGCGGCACAGCGATTCGAACTGAAACAAAAACAAACCTTGCGGCGTAGCGCCGTCGGCGCGGAACCGGGCCTCGCGCTCCAGAATTTTCAGCGCGATGCTGATATCGAACTTGCCACCTTCGGCTTCGGCTTCGCCCATCACGTAAGCCTGAAACGGCGCGAAGTAATGTTTGAGCCGGCTCATTGCAGGACTGATGACGCCAACTTGTCGGATTTCGCCAGCAAGATAATCCAGCGCCAGCGGCAGCTTGGTGGTGGCCAGAATTTCTTCCTTGACGCCAACCAGCACGTCTTGCAGCGGCAGGTTCTGCTGCAAGCGTTCGGCCAGAATCTGAAACAGATAGGCTTGTTCGATATATTCTTCGCGCTCGAGCACGATCGTTTTCCTGCTGGTTGTATGATTCAACCAGTCCATCCTGACACGCAAGCGAATGGCATGCAATGCGAAGTTCGATTTCGCTCGTTAGTCCTGCTCTGCCTGAGCGTGTTGCTGGGCACTAAGCGATCCCACGGCGCGGGTGCGAAGTTCCGCGTCGTCGGCAAAGTGTTGGCGAATGACTTGCCGCGGATTGGGCGATGCGACGGCCAGCGCTCGAATCAAACTGACTCGGCAATCGTCCCGAGTATTGGCAATCGCAGTTTGAATCGCGCGCAAGAGAGGTTCGACCGCAACCTCGGCAATCAGCCCAAAATTGCAAATCGCGTCGGCGGCAGCCTTCACGATTTCGGTGTCGTCGGCATCCAGCAGCTTAGCCAGTTCTGGAATCACGCGTTCTGGTTGTTGTCGCAGCACACCCAGCGCGTGTGCCGCCCGGTTGATTGTTTTAGGACGCAAATTCGACAATTCGAGAATTAAATCCCCAACGGCTTCATGCGCAGCGGTTCCCAACGAACCGAGGGTCCAAGCGGCCAGCGCCTAGTGCGTAATCCACACTAAATACTCGGGTTGCCGGAAACGCGGATTTCAGGGAACCTTCCTGTAACAAGGAGGTGCCCCATGAACAAGAAGTACATCGTACAGCTCTCGGATGAAGAGCGAAAGGTTTGCGAGCAGGTT
>JBBRCE010000089.1:0-12551 GCA_038205115.1 Pirellulales bacterium | reverse complement strand
CGCCACACCTCACACAGAAAGGAATCTCACCGTATGCCCAACACACAACTCGCACCCTGCTCACCGCCGGATCGCGCGGTCCGTTCGCCATGCGCCGCGCGCGTCGCGTCGCAAAAGCAAGCGGGGTACGCTTATTTAAGGGCTAGAGCACGCCTGTTTGATGAGCGAACGCCAGGTCGATGAGTGCGTAATCGCCAGCGTCAATGCTGCCGTTGCGATTGAAATCTCCATTCACCCAGCCGGAAACGGGATTACCAATGCTGGTTTGCAAGGCGAAGGCCGTGTCAATCAGTGCATAATCCACCGCCGTGACCGCTCCGTCGAGATCGGTATCCCCGAGCCAGGTGTATTTGACAAACACGTCATTGATGGAAACTGCCTGCCCCGCGAACGTGCTGTAGAAGGCCGAACCGCCACTGGTCACCGAGCCATTATTCGAAACGAAAATCAGCGTATTGTTTTGCAAGACGCCTAAACCGGTGTACTGGGACGACGCGCCGCTCAATCCGTAGCCCCACCAGTTGTACAAGGTGGAGCCGCGCGTCAGCATGTCCATGACCGCAGCCATTCCGGTTGAACCGCCACCGTGCCAAATCAGCACGTTGTTGTTGATGTCCAACTTGCCCAGGTAATTTCCGGTGGTGGAATCTCGATCCATTGTGATGCTGTCGATCACCAGCGCCGAAGCGCCTTCGCTGCCGTGCGCACCGGTGAAGAATAAACCTTGCCCAATGTGCAGATCATGCACGGTCACCAGTCGCGCGCCGTTGTAGACGACGCCCGTTAGTACCGAGATCGAATCGGCGTGAACGGGCGCATACAGGTAGGCGCCGCCGCCGTTAGTTTCGATCGCGCCGACAGTGGTGGTCGTTAAGAAGCTGACACTGCCGCTCAAGACGTTGAAGTCCGGTTTGACGACCGTCGAGGTCACGGCGTCTAAATAACACAATCCGCCGGAGCTGTTAATCCATTGAAAGCCACCGGCCGCGGCGGCCAGATAGTAGTTGTACATCGTCGCCGTGCCGGTACTGGTGACCTGCAAGCGGCCGATCCCATCCCGGCTGACCGTGCCTTGAATGTTGCCGTCGCCATAGACACGAAACATCACCATTTCCTGGCCGGCCGCCTTGAGATCGATATAGACCCAATTGTTGACGCTGGTGAAGGTTGTGACGCTGTTGTAGATATCGGGAATCAACGTTTTGGTGTCGCCAGCCACGCTGACGACGTTGATCGTCGCATTGCCGCCATTGACAATGAACGTGTCGTTGCCGCTGCCGCCGTCGATGGTGGTATTTCCGTCGCTGGCGACCAACGTATCCGCACCACTGGTCCCGATAAGCGATCCACCGCCCGAACTGCCGATCAGAATGCTCGGCACGCTGTGCAGACGCAACGTCAGCGTTTGTGTACTGTCGTCCGCATTGGTGGCCAGCGTCTGCATGCTCGTGGTGTTGAGCAATGTGACATTGGCGGCCAAATTCATGCCGCTCAGATCGAGAATCGCGCCGGAACTGGCCAGCAGATCGATGCTGCCCCAGACATTGTATTCGGCGGAATCCACGACTTGGATCGTATTGGCGCCGGAACCGGGATCGATGGTGGCCGTCCCGCCCATGAACGTCAGCGTGTCGTTCCCGGCGCCGCCGATGAGCGTGGTTGTGCCGCCGGTGGCCACCAGATGATTAGCGCTACTGTTGCCGGTCAGAGTTCCGCCGCCCGCGCTGCCGACGATCGTGCCCAGCGTGCCTTGCAGATAGATCTGCAGCGAGCCATCCGTCGTCAAATCTTGCCAGGCGCTTGTCGTGTTGAGGTTAACGTTGGCCAACGCGGTCAGACCACTGAGATCGAGCGTGGACGTCGCGTTGCCGGTGAATGTGAGTTGCCGCGTGGTCTGATAGTAGGCATGGCTATCGACGATTTTTATCGTGGTATGACCGCTACCGGGCACAACCAGCAAGCTTCCTTCGCTGAGCGTGATGACATCGTCCGCGGAGCTTCCGATGATTTTGTTTACGGTGGCGTATAAGGTTAGCGACAATGACCCACTCACGACGTCTTGGACGACGGTGCTGCCGGAATCGATTACGACCGGACCGAGCGTCTGCTGGCTGAAATCGAGGGCGACCGTGCTGACGCCGTCGGACGTCGAGATGATGGTGTCCGCCGCCAGAGCGTTCTGAAAGACAACCGTGTCCGCGCCGGTTCCCACGAATAAATTGTTTGCTCCGCCGCGACCGTTGACCACATCGTTGCCGTCGGAGGCGAGAATTTCGTTATCGAGATCGTTGCCGTAGAGTTGGTCGTCGAAAGCTGTGCCGGAAACATTTTCGATGGTTTGCCCGTCGTTCAACTTCACGGCCAGCACGCCGGCGATCAAGGTTTGCGTCGCGGTGTCGGCCAGATCGAAATGGATGCCTTGCGAGAGATTGCTGAAGTCGATGAAATCCGTGCCTTGGTAGGCCGCTTCCACGATATTGACGGTGGCCATCATCGGCTCGGTGATGTTGGGGTCGATCATCACGGAATAGGTGTCGTCGCCCGCGCCACCGATCAAAGTGGCCGAAGTTTGCACGCAGATCAGTTGATCGTCACCACCCTCGCCAAACCAATTGCCGGCCACGACACCCGGTTGACTGCTGGGGTTGGACGTCGCCAAAATATCGTTTCCGCTGCCCGCGTAAATGTCGTAGGCAAACGGCGCATAACCGGTTGCGTAGTCGTCGCCGCCGTACAAATGGGCCGTCAGATGAGTCAGCGTTTGCCCGCTGGGCAACGAACTCGACGTGAACGACGACGAATTTTGGCCACTGAACGTCAAACTGAATTGGGTTCCCGACGAATCGTCGATTGGTCCGGCAAACGACAGAAAATCCGCATTCGCAGAACCATACACGAAGAGTCCGCCAGCGCCGTCGTAATAAACTCCTTCGGACGTTACCGTTTCGTGGCTGGTGTCGGTGAGTTGCAGTACGTTTGCGACATCGATTCGCCCGATCAAGAATGGAAAGTAGGAATCGACCTGCGCCGCGGAACCCAGCTCGACGCGGTGCTCGCCATTTTCGGCATCGGCGCCAGAAATGGTCAGGGGCGCGAGCGACACACTGTCGGTCATACCATCGACGGACTGGGCCAGATCAATTTGAAACGACCGACCGTCGCTGCCCTTGATGCTGTAATTGACGTACCAATTGCCGGTTGTCGTGTCCAAGTCAAAGCCGTTGGCGCAGACCTCGGGAATGTTGCCGACAATGATCGCGTCGATTTGCACGTTGCCGTCGTGACCTTGATCCTTCAGCGCGGTAATCCGCACATACTTGGCATCCTCGACCGCGCTCCAACGCACCAGGAAATCGTCGGCTTTCGTTTGATCTGTGAATCCGTCCTTGAAGTAGTCGACGAACGTTGCATTGTGCCATACCGAACCATCCACGGATGTCTCGACCAAATAATCAAAAGCGCCTTTCTCCGCGGACCAGTGGCCATCGGGGCCGGCATCCATGTCGGTGTACCGCGTGGTCAGCGAAACCACGTCAATCGTATTGAACGTGGCAGCGGTGAACGCGCGCGTCGGGACGTGTGCCGTATCCGTGGTGATGACATCGCCAGTCGGCCGACCACTCAGCGTGGGCGAGGCCTTGATGTCGGCCGGCGCAATCGTCCAGACCATCGCGTCGTTAAACGCCGACTGATGCGGATCGCTCGGCAGATTCTCCAAGCCGTAATTGTCTTCAACGTAGGTGAAGTCGACCTGATCGGCAAAGTTGGCGGGCGTATTTACGGTGTCTTTTTGCACATAGCGACTATGCTGCATGGCGTCCGCTTCGCTCACCAGCGGCTCGCTGGGCGTCCGCCGGCGATTGTTGTCTTTGTCGAAATACACGCGATTGACAAGTTCGCTGCGGAACAGACTATTCGTGAGGTTGCCACCCTTACCGAGGAATTCGCCGTTCGGCTGACCGACCGCCTCGGGCGCGCTGTTGATGTCCGAGCGGGGTGTGTAAAACACGGTGCTGTCGCCGAACAGCCGCACCGAGCCACGGGCCAAAACATTCGTCTCGCTGCTCGCATCCTGATACTTGATCTTGCGATCCGTCGATCGCAGGTCGAATCGATATTGATGCAGCCCCGTGGCGTCAGGCGGAGAACTTTCCAGCAGCATCACGCTCAGTTCATGCGTAAACGTGCTGACGGGCGCCTTGTCGTTGAGCAAAATTCCATCGTTGACGCCAAACGTCGCCAGCGGATTGCCGGCAAAGTCCGGCCAATTTGGAAAAACGGTTTCGCCAACCGTTTTCAGCGGAACGCGATCCACATCCTGCACTTTTTCATAGGTGGCGTCGGCGATGATATAGACATTCAGCGTTCCGACGGCGGCACGACCATATTTGAACATGTCAAGCGCGCTGGCCATCGTCGAGACGGGATCGTTGGGGATCGTCAGCGGATAGCGCGGATCGTTAAACTTCGGAATCAGTTCCCCATTCTGCAATGTACCATTGAAGTTCACAATCGAGTCGGTTCCCCGGTGTTCGATGGTGATTCCGGCCTGCGCGAAAACGCTGTTAGCGTAGTCGAACATCTTATTGATCATCGATGCCGTAAAGGTCGGCGCGTTGTCGTAGAGCGTAGCAATGATCAGATGGACCGGCACTCGGTAGGTGCTGGAGTTGTAGCCCAGCACGTTATCGACGGGCCCGGTTTGCGACAAGGAATTCGCGCCCACATAGCCCGTCAGTTCGTTTCCGTAGGGCAAGGCTTCCGTATTGATATAATGCAGCAGGCCTTCTTCCGGCAGAGGCGTGCGCAAATCGGCGGCCATCATGCGTCGCGGTTCAAGCCGTTCGCTGCCCAACTTGGCCAGATGACGCTCGCGACGACGAGTTTGCCGATCGTTGCGGCGCAGATTTCCCAAATGACGAAACAACATGGTCGATCTCAACGCGGCTAGAGGATTATTCTGAAACTTCGAAAATTGCGCAATCCGGATAATATCCGGTCGCAAACAATTTTTTGCTGTCGGGGTCAAAACGTGGAAAGACCACTTCCCCAAACGCCAGCGGAATCTTGCCTTTCAGAATCCGTTCGCCAGTTTCAAGATTAATGACGCGTAACTCCCCGCGTTGCTCAACCACGATCGCCTGACTGTCGGGCGAAAAAATATAAGGGACTGCGGTGCCATGCCGCAATTTCCGCAACTCGACGTCCGGCTTTTCCGTACTCCAAACATGAATGAACTCCCGATCGTCGCGGGCCGCAATCCAGCGGCCATCGGGCGAGAACTTACACGAGTCGATGCGCTGCTTTTCCGATAATTTGAAAGACTTTTTCAACTGGTGCGTCTGGGTCTCGTAAAGATTCACCGCATTCGCGCCCGCGCCAGGAACTGCAATCCACTTGCCGTCAAGCGAGACATCAAACGCCCTGCTCGATGCATTCTCACACGTGAATGACGCAGTGAATGTCCGCTGGGCGATATCAAATACACGGACGACCGCGGTGTTCAGCATATAAAGCGTCGTGCCGTCGCCGTTGAAATGCATCGCGCCATACTTGATCGTCCTCGGAATCGGAAAGTCAAACAGCAGCTTGGCATCGGCGACCTGCCAGCAGCGGAGATGCACGGTCCAATCTTCCACGGCAGGTTCGCTCAGATCGAAGCAGATGGCAGCCACCAGCTTATTGTCCCGCGAAATCGCCAGATATTCGACGCGCGGCTCGCTGACCGGAATCTCGACGACCGGAAGCTTGAGTTCGAATCGCGAGAGAAACACCGCGCCAGGCGCGCCACTTTTGCCAGAAGCAACGCCATGCGCCACCATCGATCCGTCCGGCGAATAGACGGGAGGACTCGTGACGATCCAATGGTCGCGATACCGATTCAGCGTATCCGCGCCCATCGCCCGTGGCGCAAACGTCACCAACAGGACCAGCGCCAATCGCGACAGCCAGTATTTCGATGGCGCTAAGAATTGATTGCAAACCACCCGGACCTCAAAACGCTGGTCATGCTGACGCGGCATCAATGGGGCGACACGGCCCACGAATTAAGCACGAGTCTAACACGCGCAGCCCAGTTTTCAAGATATTTCGGCGTCAATTCCACCACGATTCGTGGCGGTTTACCG
The DNA here is from genome assembly GCA_038205115.1 of Pirellulales bacterium. Taxonomy (GTDB): domain Bacteria; phylum Planctomycetota; class Planctomycetia; order Pirellulales; family JBBRCE01; genus JBBRCE01. Next base: position 6,423 of record JBBRCE010000089.1, on the reverse strand, counting down.
CTTGAAAACAGTGTTCGCTGATGCGTGAGCTGAACGCTCAAGATGCATTTGACTTCCAGCAATGGCGGACGGAATGCCCGCTGAATCAGTCTAGGCGAAGTGAAATTGCCAGGTTGCGATTGTCTTGGTACCACCGCACGGCGCTTGCCAGTCCGCCGCGAAAATCGATTTGCGGCTGCCACTGTAGCAATTGTTGGGCGCGCTCCACCGATGCCCAGGTGGCCGGTGCATCGGCCGCATGCGCCGGCTGATATTCAACCAGCGCCGCGCGGCCGAGCAGTTCTTCCAAAATCGCAATCATCTGCCGCAACTCGTGCGGCCGATCCGAACCGAGATTGATGATCTCGTACCCGAGCGGTCGCAGTGCGGACACCACGCCGCGCGCAATATCGTCCACATGCGTGAAATCGCGTTGCTGCAAACCATCGCCGTAAACGACGATCGGCAACCCTTCTGCGATCCGCCGAATGAAGCGAAACACGCTCATGTCCGGTCGTCCGGCCGGACCATAAACTGTGAAGAAGCGGAGCGCCGTGACATCGATGCCGTGCAAATGATGATAGGTATAAGCCAGCGCTTCGGCCGCCTTCTTCGATGCCGCATAGGGCGAGAGCGGCCGATCGGTGTTATCGTCTTCGCGAAACGGAATCGAATGATTCGCGCCGTATAGACTGGACGTCGAGGCTTGCACGAATTTCGGCACGCCATGCTGCCGGCACAGCTCCAGCAGATTGAGCGCGCCGGTGGTGTTGGCCTCGAAGTAAATCCACGGATCTTCGACCGATGGCCGCACCCCAGCGCGGGCGGCCAAATTGACCACCGCGCCGTAGGGCGCGGCGTTATTTGCATCGGTCGCAAAGACTTCGGCCAGCGCCGGGCGGTCGCAGATATCCAACTGCCGAAACAGAAAGTCCGGCGCGGGGCTTAACTGTTGCAAACGCCAGTTTTTGAGACGCGGATCGTAAGCATCGTTCAGACAATCGATGCCCACCACGCGATGACCGGCTTGTAACAAGCGTTGGCAAACCTGAGCGCCAATGAATCCCGCACAGCCGGTTACTAGATAAGAGTTTTTCACAATCGCATGGCCGCGTGGCGGCGAGAACGAGGAGCCGTGGGCCTGCGGCCTGCGGACAAAATAACAAGGGTTGGCAGCGCTGCGACGGTCGCGCGATCAAATGACGTCAAGCACGTCGGATTTTCTCGCGGCCGTCTTTGACATTCTTGGTGGCGTTGCGCGTGTCGATCACAAGCTGGCCGTGGCGTACGATCAGGTCGTAATCGTAAGCCGTATGATCGGTGGCAATCAGCAAGCAATCTTGCGCGGCCAGAAAGGCCGGATCGAGCGGTTGGCTGACCATCGCCGGTAGTTGGTGATTGCGCATCTTGGGCAAGCTCGGTACATGCGGATCGTTGTAGGTCAGCACGGCGCCGCGGGCTTGCAGCATTTCCATCAGCACAAATGAAGGACTTTCTCGCGGATCGTCAACGTCTTTTTTATAGGCCACGCCCAACACGCAAATCTTGCTGCCGCGGACCGCCTTGCCGACGTTGTTGAGTGCGTCGATCAATTGCTCGATCACATAATGCGGCATGTTGGTGTTGATTTCGCCAGCCAATTCAATGAACCGCGTGGTTTGGCCGTGCTTGCGCGCCACCCAGCTCAAATAAAAGGGATCGATGGGAATGCAATGCCCGCCGAGGCCGGGGCCTGGATAAAATGCCTGAAAACCAAACGGCTTGGTCTTGGCCGCTTCGATGACTTCCCAAATATCGATGCCAATCTGTTGAAACAGCATCTTGAGTTCGTTGACCATGGCAATGTTGATCGAGCGATACGTGTTCTCGACGATTTTGCAGGCTTCGGCCACTTCGCAATTCGATACCGGCACCACATTGACCACGGCCTTGGAATACAGAGACTTAGCCAACTGAAAACTGTTCGGCTCGATCCCGCCGACGACTTTGGGAATGCCGCGGGCAGAAAAATTCGGATTCCCTGGATCTTCGCGCTCGGGACTGTAAGCGAGAAAAAAATCTTTCCCGACCTTCAAACCGCTACGCTCCAAAATCGGCAACACTTCGTCGCGCGTCGTACCGGGGTACGTGGTGCTCTCCAGCACAATTAACTGTCCGGGGCGCAACGTGGCCGTAATGTATTCCGCCGTATTGATGATGTAGCTCAGGTCCGGATCGCGGCTCTCGCTTAGCGGCGTGGGTACGCAAATCAAAATGGCATCGGCCTCGCGCATGCGTTTCATGTCGGCCGTGGGTTCGAACTTTCCAGACTTGACGCAGTCGGCGATCCAGTCGGACGAGATGTGGCCAATGTAGCTTTGGCCTGCCAGCAGCCGCTCGACTTTTTTCTGATCGACGTCAAAGCCGATGGTGCGGTATCCCGCGGCCACAAAGGCTTGGATGAGCGGCAAGCCGACATATCCCAATCCCACGACTCCGACTTTGGCCGTTTGGTTATCGATGGCTTGCTGTAATGAGGCGGGCATGAGGGTCAGTGCGGGGCGAAGGTGGCATGAGACGCGGCCAGTCGATGGCAAGCGACGCGAAAGCCGCTGCTAGTTGCGATGTTAATCGATTTTTCGCCGATTTGCTATCGCGACTGCGCGGCGCGGTTGCCGCACGCCAGCAAACATCGGTCTGTCCCGCGCCGAGATTCGATTGACGCTCGCCCCATGCCCCTGGCCGCCCCGTTTTACCCGCTTTATCCCGACGATCGTCAACCTAGGAAAACTCTTCCGCCTCGAAATAGCCAATTGGAGCGCTCTGCGGATCAGGCCGATGCTAACAAAGCGAGCCGATGATCCGGCCGTTACTAATCGGAAGCCGCCGCCGGAACCCCAGACTCCGGAAGCATGGCTTATTGCTGGCCAATTCCTTCACCCGCGAAGTAGCTCATGTCCAGTCCTTCGATTGAGCCACGGTTTATTTCCAGCCGGCGGCTCCGGCTCGTTGCGTGTTGCCTGGCGTTTTTGATTGCCCAGGCGGCCATCGGCCGCGAGATTTCTGAAAACCGGCGCACACCCGCCGTTAAGGCCGTAGCGGCCAATCGCGAGTCCGTCGTCAACATTCACGGACAAAAAACCGTGACCGGCCAAGACGACGGCAAAGCCGACGGCACGCGCTGCGTGAACGGAATGGGCACCGGCATCGTAATCGACGAGCGCGGTTACATCATCACCAATTATCACGTTGTCGAAGGCGTGCGAAAAATCGAAGTCACGCTCGTCAACGAAGAAAACTACATCGCGCAGCTCATCTCCAACGACCCGGTCACCGACTTGGCCGTGATTAAGATTAACGTCCCACGCAAACTGCCTGTCATTACGATTGGCACCTCGTCGGATTTATTGATCGGCGAGCCGGTGATTGCCGTGGGCAACGCGTACGGCTACGAAAATACCGTCACCATGGGGCATGTCAGCGCGCTCCATCGCAGCGTGCAAGTCAGCGAAACGCAAAGCTACGACGACTTGATCCAGACCGACGCGCCCATCAATCCGGGCAACTCCGGCGGGCCGCTGCTTAACATCGATGGCGAAATGATCGGCGTCAACGTAGCCGTGAGGGCAGGCGCCCAAAATATCGGTTTTGCAATTCCCGTCGATAAAGCCATGACCATCGCCACCAAGCTGATGAGCGTGCAGCGTTTGGAAAGTAACTGGCACGGCATGTCGACCAAGGACTCGGCCGACACCGGTCACGGAGCGCTGGTGGGCAGCATCGATAAAGACAGCCCCGCCGCGGCTTGCGGCGTCAAGCCGGGCGATGTGATTCTGAACGTCTCCAGCACAGAAATTGCTCGCCCGCTCGATCTGGAACGCGCCCTACTCGGGCACAAATCCGGCGAGAAGTTCGAGATGGTCGTAAAACGCAACGATGAGACGGTCAATCTGAGTTTGCAATTGGCCGCTTCGCCCCGACGCGGCGCGTCGCAAGCCACGGCCACTACGGCCGACGACGACGCAGCCTGGGATATGCTTGGACTCAAGCTGACGCCTGCGCCGGCTGCCCAGTTCAAATCGCTGCAGAGCCGCTATCGTGGCGGCATGGCCGTGACCGCCGTGCGAGCAGAAGGCCCCGCGGCCAAACAAGGCATTCGCAAAGGTGACGTGCTCGTCGGCATGCACGTCTGGGAAACCGTCACGCAAGATAACGTCAATTACGTGCTGAATCGCCCCGACTTTGCCGAAATCGAACCGCTGAAGTTCTACATTCTCCGCGGCACCGATCACGGCAGCGAAACGCTATTCGGTCACCTATCGCTCGCCAATCGCACAAAGTAAAACTTCGGCCGAACTGCCCCGCGCCGCATCGAATACGCTGCAGTCAAATGGCCCTTTTTTCTGACCTCTGACCTCTGACCTCTCACCGCTAGCCCCTGCTTCCCGCCGCCTGCTTTCTTACCAGGCCGGGTAAGGCATCCAGATCGAGCGATTCGAACTGCCCGGCTTTGTAGCGCTCCCAGGCGATGGCGCCCATCACGGCGTTATCGGTGCAGAGCCGCAGCGGCGGGATGAACAATCGGCAACCGAGCTGCTGGACGGCTTGTTCGATGCGCTGGCGAAATCGGCTGTTGGCCGCGACGCCGCCGCCGACGCACAGCGTATCGAGCCCAGTTTGCTCCAGCGCTTGCAGCGCCTTGCCCACTAGGCAATCGATGACCGCTTCTTGAAAGCTGGCGGCCAGATCGGCCACTTGTTGTGGGCTGAGATTGACATCGGTCGGCGCGCCATCTTCGGGCCGGATGATGGCATAACGCACGGCCGTTTTCAGCCCACTGAAACTGAAATCCAAGCGTTCGCGATCTTTGAGCAGCGAGCGCGGAAAAACATACGCCTGCGGATTGCCTTGCTCGGCCGCACGTTGAATCGCCGGTCCGCCAGGGTAGGGCAAACCGAGCATGCTGGCGACTTTATCGAAGGCCTCGCCGGCCGCGTCGTCGATGGTTCCGCCCAGCGGCGTGAAGTCCAGCGCGTTGGCACAGCGATACAAACTGCTATGCCCACCGCTGACGATCAAACCCACGCACGGGAAAACTTCTTGTCCACTGGACATCCGGCAGGCGTAAATATGCGCTTGCAGATGATTGACCGAGAGCAGTGGAATATCGAGCGTGGCGCACAGCGTCTTGGCAGCCACCAAACCTACCAGCAGCGATCCGGCCAGCCCTGGCGTATTGGCCACGGCCACCGCGGTAAGTTCGCTCAGTTGGCAATCCGCGCGGCGCAGCGCTTCGTCGATGACTGGCAGAATTCGTTCGACGTGCGCGCGCGAGGCAATTTCCGGCACCACGCCGCCAAATCGCCGATGCAGTTCGTCTTGCGACGCGACCACGGCCGAGCGCACGTGCAGGTCATCGGTGATGATGGCCGCCGCCGTTTCGTCGCAGGTGGTTTCGATGGTCAGCAGGTTCACGATATTGCGACGCTGAGAAAAACGGGCTGGAATAAAACCGGAATCGCTTGAAGTCTTCACGGCATTCGAAGATTATCGAAAGCGAAAACGCCGCGATCATCGTCGGATATTAAGTGATGTCAGTTTACGATGATGAATGACCGCATTCAAGTTGCGGACCGTCGGCGTTACTGCCAGTGGGCCGCGACGATCACAACGAACGGATCGGATTGCCTGCTGGAAATGAAGCACGACTTCAACTACTCGGCGCGTTGTCCGGCACTTTCTGACTGGAGATCGGAATAGCGGCTCGGTAAAATTTGGGTGGAGGCGTCCTCTGCTCGCGACCTAGTATGTGAACCACTGCGACCCCGAAATTCTTGGCGGCGCGCCGGTGTTTGTCGGCACGCGCGCACCGCTCCGCGCGCTGATTGACTATCTGGGAGGAGAGCAGCCGTTAACCGAGTTTTTGATCGATTTTCCAACAGTCAGCCGTGAGCAGGCGGTCGCCGCACTCCGGTTGGCAGCCATTATTTAGCGCGAGTAATCAGCTTGCAGCTCTCGCCCCTTTCGTCACGCGCGTGCTGATTGCTCTGGGCACAACCAGACCCGGCGACGTGGCGGTAGTCCGGCCATAACTTCAGCTTCAAGCCTACTTCTTCGCCATTTCGCTGTTGAGATAGTCCAACGCCTTTTGCAACTGGCGGTCGGTGAACTCGGCGCGGCGCGCGGCTTCGACGGTTTTCATCGTCCGCTCGCCGGGCTTACTGGTCTTGTCGGTCGGCGGGGCAGGCAGTTTGTCGTCGGACTTGTCGCCGGCCGGTTTGGTCGCATCGGGCTTGGCTGCTTCTGATTTCGGTTCTTCCGGTTTTACTTCGGACGACTTGGCATCGTCGGACTTGGCATCGTCGGACTTGGCATCGTCGGACTTGGCATCGTCGGACTTGGCATCGTCGGACTTGGCATCGTCGGACTTGGCATCGTCGGACTTGGCATCGTCGGACTTGGCAT
>JBBRCE010000088.1:0-13085 GCA_038205115.1 Pirellulales bacterium | reverse complement strand
CTCGCCCAACTTGCCATTCGCCTCCATCGCGCCGCGTTTCAGCTCCACACAATTCGACCCACATCAAAAAACTCGCTCGCGTCCGCCATCAACGCCTGCCACGTTGCCGCCTAAATAGGCTTACTTCGACGGGCTGCTAGACGTCGATCTCGATATCATTGATCGTGAATTCGGCGTCGCTGCCGCCGTCCATCACGCGGCCCCAATCGTTATCGGCTTGGCCGCGTCCGCCATCGCGCTCGAATTCGCGTTGGCACTCGATGCAGCTCGTGGCATACGGCAGGGCGCTGAGGCGGGCCATCGGAATTTTGCAGTTGCAACCTTCGCACACGCCATAATGGCCAGCCCGCATGCGATCCAAGGCATTTTCGATTCTCGAAAGCTCACGGCTTTCCACTTCGGCCAATTGCGAGCTGATCTCGTCCTGCGCCGAATCCAGCGCGGCATCGACAACGTCGCCTGCCGTTTGGGCTCGCAATTCTTTGAGCAGGCTCAAGTCGCCAGCCAACGCTTGACGTAGGGCATCCCGGCGCTTGATGAGAATTTGGCTAATATTGATGAGTGCGTCTTTGCGTGCCATGTTTATCCCCTTCGTGGTCGAGCATCAGGCAGTTTTCGAAGGGTGCCCCCCTTCATTTACCACGCCTTGGTCGGACCCTAAAAAGTTCGTAATCCCGAATTTCAGAACCCATCTGCCAGCGGCAAGTATTGCCGCACTGCCGCGTTGACTAAGCTTCGTCGCTGCGCTGCCCACATGCATTGCAAAACCTATGGCCCGCAACGCAACTATACTACGCAGGTCGGATACCGTTGGTTGTAAAATTTACCAAACTGCGGGTTTCGGCAGTCGCCGGCGGAATTTCGCTCGTAAACAACATTCATATAATGACTTGCGTCAATCAATCTCGCGGGTTTCTGGTCATAATTCCGTGAGTTTTGCAGCTTGACAATCCTGCCGATGCCGGTTCGGACAGTTTCGCAAGTCTCCAGTGTGCTGAGGCAATTGGCTGTTTCGTCTGAGACCGTGAAGGCTCAGAGTTCCGCTTGCCCTCACCAACTTACCTCATTGGCTGCCAACGAATAATCGGCAGATTCGGCGCAGATATCCAGACTTTTCTGCCGAATGTTTGCTGGCCTGGTCAAGTCGACGGCGGCCGCAACCGCAACGCCGCGGACTCTGCGCGTGGCGAATCGCGAGATTTGCCGTACTATGGCGGGCCTGCTTTCCGAATCTTTCTGGTCTGGTCGATTGCCAAACGCAGGGCGACAGCACAAAATAAGAAGGTTGCAGTTTGCGCCGGCGAATTCCTTTCTGGATTGGCACTGTCCGATGGCTGTTGTCGCATCGAATTCTTTCTCGCTTTTACTGGAAAAAAGCGATCTGCTGACTGCGGACGAACTGCAGCAAGCACGCAAGATCATTGAGGCTGCCAAGGGCGATTCGGTCGCGGCTGCCAAAGCGATCATCAAGCAGAATCTGCTGACACGCTGGCAGGCAGAGCAACTGCTTCGCGGCCGCGCGCAGCTATTGCTGGGCAAGTACGAATTGCTGGACCGTCTGGGCGCGGGCGGAATGGGCCACGTTTTTCTGGCCGAACACCGTCAAATGAAACGTCGCGTGGCGCTGAAAACACTCAATCGAGAATTGGCAAAAGATCCCGAAGCCATGAAACGCTTGGTGGCCGAAGCGCGGGCGATCGCGTCATTGGATCATCCCAACATTATCCGCGCTTATGACCTTGAGACCGAAGGCGATCTCTATTACATCGTCATGGAGTATGTCGAAGGACGCGATTTGGAGCGGGCCATCAATGCGGATAAAAAACTGCCCGTCCGAGTTGCGGCGGACTATATCCGCCAGGCTGCCGCCGGATTGATGCACGCCCACGACAAGGGCATGATCCACCGCGATATTAAACCAGCGAATTTGCTGATCGACAAACAGGGCGTGGTGAAAATCCTGGATTTGGGTTTAGCCCAACTCAGCAACCACGCCGATCAGGCGGGGCAACCGGTCGAGGGCACTGTCGATTACCTCTCGCCCGAACAAGCCACGGGCAGCAAGGATTTTGACTGCCGCGCCGACATTTACTCGCTCGGCTGCACGCTGTACTTCAGCCTGACTGGGCACGCGCCGTTTCCTGACGGTTCGCTCGCCCAAAAGCTGACGAAGCATCAGATGCAGGAGCCGAAAGCCATCGATCAAGAGCGTCCGGAGACGCCCGGCATGCTGATCGATATTTGCCGCCGGATGATGGCCAAGAGTCCGAGTGAACGTTACCAAAAGGCGGCGGACGTTGTCGCCGCGCTCAATAAGTGGCTCGATCAGTCTGGTCCGCTGCCAGCGGCCGCTCCCAACGGAAATCGCAGTATCGCCGGCGCGCAGGGACCAGCTTCAGCAAACGGCAAGGATGCGCGCGGCATTCCGCTGCCGCGCCGCTCATCAAAGGGCGGTGCCTCGGGCGAGATTGGCGTCGATCAATCGGGCGGCCATTCACTCGCGGCCGCGCGTCATGGGTCGTCCGGTGCCATTGATGTCCGACAAAGTAGCGGGGCGTTGGATTTTATCGACGACCTCAATGACGATCCGTTGCCCGTGAAAGCAGATTCAAAAAAATCTCCTAATTCGACGGGCAGTAAAGACACCGTCGCATCGGCCAATAAGACCGGCGGTATGAAAACGGTCAGTGGTGCGAAAAAGACAGCCGGCAAGAAGGCGGTTGCCAAGGGCAATGCTGGCAAGGCCGAAAAGCTTAAGCGGGCGGGCGCAGCCAAGCCGCGGATTCGACTCTGGGCGTCGCTCGCCGTCGGCGGGATCGGACTGGTTGCGGCCGGAATTGTCGCGGCTGTGTTGCTCACGCGTGACGGCGACGCCGCCAAAAAGAGCGAACTCGCAGTGGCATTGCAAAAAGACAAAGAAAAACAGGCCAAAGCTGACGAGCAGAAAGCTGCCGAAAAGCCTTTTCGAGCCGATCAAAAGTTGGAGGGCGGTCCGGAAGTGAAACCCCCGGCCGTTGCACCAGTTTCCAAGGTGTTAAACGTATCGCCCAGCACGGGCGATTCTAAAAATGCCGCGACGGCGCCGGCGACTGTCGTCACGCCAGTTCAGAAATCCAACGACCCAAAAGACGCGACGCAAAAGCAAGTTGCTTCAGTTGACATCAAGCCTGCGCCGGGACCAGTGAAAACCGGTAATCCGATCATTGATGCCGGCATGGCAGACGATAAATCGGCAGAGACGCCGTCTGCTCCGGATCCCGCTCCGAAGCCAAACGCAGCAAAGCCAAACGCGCCAAGGCAAAATCCGGCAAAGCCCGCTCCAAACAAGTCCGCCCCGGCGAAACCGCCAGAGCCGCCTGCGCCAGCCACCCCGGCAAATCCGCTCGAAAAAATCGCCAAGTCGGTCGATCTTGCCGCCGTTCCGAAAGCCGGCGAAAACACCGAGCCACCAACAACCATAGGGCAGGTCGATGCGGCCAGTCTGGCCGAGTTGGAATGTAAATTCGTGCCCCCGGCCGGAGCCAAAGGGCGGCCGTTATCGCAATATAGCATGGTTCGCAAAGATGCGGAGCCCGGCGTGCCGGCTTGGATCATCACCGCAAAATCCAGCAATGCCGATTCGCCCGAGCTCAACCTAGCGGCGATCACCGCCAGCAAAGACGGCACTTTGAGTGTCGGCTGGCAACCGGATGCTGCCAAGGTCACGGCGCTGGCAGAGCAAATTCGCAACGCCGCGGTGCAATTAAAATCCGGCGCCCACGAGCATCTGCTCTGCTTGCGCGCGCCCAAGGTCATCGAGCCTTGGGTGCTTGAACTGGACGGCAAATATCCAGCCAAAGGCGATTTCAAACTGCAAAAGCCATTAGAAGTTGCTTCGTTACCACATCCCGATGGGATTTTCTTTGAAATTCAAAAATTGGAGGTCAACGCGCCCACGGTCAAAGTCGACATGCCCAGCAAGCCGCAGTCGCCGTTGCCCACTCCCGTGATCAAGGACAAGGATAAGGACAAAGAGCCGTTTGCCGTGATGTTGGGCGAAAAGATGGGCCGCGACGTCTCAATGCGAATAAATTTTTCGAAAGGCGCCCAACATTTGGTTTTGGACGTGTATCCACAGTTCAAACTGTTGAGCCTCAAGGATTTTGCCGTTGTGCGGGCGTTGCATCTGAACGATATCAGCCTGGAATCCGAGAATCTCGACACGCAACTCACCAAAATTGTGCCGTCGATTACGTCCGCCAACGACAAAAAGAATACGGAGTTGGCCAAAGAACTTACGGCTAAGAAAAAGGCCATGGAGGCCGCGCGTAAGGAGATGGAGGGCATAAATGCCATCTACGGTGCCGTCAACAAAAACGCCAAACTCTATTTTCGCGTGTTCGCCAAAATCGATAATTACGAAGTGGAACTTCTCAACACCGGGCCGGTGTCCTCCAGTGCGGCGGCGAAGTAGCGGCTGCGAGTCGCAGTTGGCATGCGATCAAGATTCCGTCTGTATTTCGTTTGGCGCGAGATTCGAACTCTGGCAGATTGCCGATTTGCGCTTGCATCGGTTGCTCACTCGAACGACGATATTCTTGCTTGGCCGTTTGCAGCGAAGCTTAGGAACTGCCCAGGAAGAGCAATCTGTTGAATGTATGAAATCGCTGTGCCGCCAGACAGCCTGGCGACGATCGAAGCGTTGGCGGTTGCTGCCTGGCCGCCAGAACGCGTGGAATTACTGGATGGTTGGCGGCTGCGCTGTAATCGCGGCGTCACACGGCGCGGCAACTCCGTTTCGGCCTTGCGAAGTGATGGCCAACGGGCGCTCGATGAGAAATTGGCCGCCGTCGAGCGATTCTATTTGTCGCAAGGTTTGCCGCCCTGCTTTCATATCGGGCCTGCCGACCAGCCGCCCGAATTAGCGCCGACATTGGCTGCTCGCGGGTATCTTGCCATCGCGCATACCATGACTCAATGGGCCGCGCTCGCCAGCGCTCCGTTGCGTGCGCAAATTGATCCGGCTCACCGCGTTACGTTGTATGAAGGTTTCAACGATCTGTGGTTTGAAACGTACTGTCGCGCGGAACTCATTCCGCCGCAAGATCGCGAACCTCGGCAGAATATTTTGAAACGCCTGACAATGCCCAAGGCGTGTGCGGTAGCCCTGATTGACCAGACACCGGTGGCGACGGGATTTGCCGTGTTGCAAGGCGCATGGTTGGGCGTATTCAGTGTCGCCACCTGCCCGGAATTTCGTCGGCGTGGCGCGGCCACCTCCGCACTGCGAACTCTGGCCGCCTGGGGGCGCAAGCAGGGCGCCAAATTTGTGTATCTGCAGGTTTTGCAGGGCAACGCACCAGCCCAGTCGCTTTATCGACGGTTGGGATTTGCCAACGCATTCAGTTATCATTACCGCGAATTGTCGCCGGACGCTGTGGCCTTGGCCCATCAGGCCGCGGATTTAGAGAACTAACACATTTTCGTCCGCCCGGCGTACTAGCAAACCGCCGCGATCGGTCCGATTTTGGCCGCGCCGCTGCTGGCAGAAAAGGCGGTTGAATTTGTTTGGCTTTTTGCCCGATAATTCCCCCATGACCGGCACTAGTCAGCCGAAGAACTATTGCTATCATGCGTGTATTGAAGATCGCTCAACCGTTCCGTTCTTGATGTTGCATTTCGATCGAAATTCGAAAGGAAGGGTCCGTCGATGACTCACGTTGTTGCCGAGCCATGCTTTGGCTGTAAGTACACGGATTGCGTAGTCGTTTGCCCGGTGGAATGTTTCTACGAAGGCGAAAAGATTCTCTACATCCACCCAGATGAATGCATCGACTGCGAGGCCTGCGTGCCCGAGTGTCCGGTGGAAGCGATTTTTCACGAAGACAATTTGCCGGAAGAATGGAAAGACTTCACAGCGCTCAATGCGGAAATGGCCTCGCAGTGTCCGGTCATTACCGAAAAGAAAGCGCCGTTGGTCGAAGAGTAGCATCTTGCTCCGTCGAGGCTTTTTGCTCCGTCCGCGCTGTTCGCGAGGATTCGCCGCGTGAAAATTTTGGTATCGGGCGGCGCTGGCTACATCGGTAGCCACGCCGTCAGGCGGTTGCTGCACGCTGGCCACGATGTCTGCGTGTACGACAACCTCTCGCAAGGCCACCGGCAAGCAATTCCCGCGGATCGCCTAATCGAAGGCGATCTGCATGATCGTGCCAAACTGACTGCCGTGTTGGCTGATCGCCAGATTGAGGCGGTGATGCATTTTGCCGCCTTTGCCTTGGTGGGCGAATCCGTTTCCGATCCGGCCAAGTATTACCAGAACAACGTCGTTGCCAGCCTGAGCTTGCTCGAGGCGATGCGCGCGGCGGGCGTTTCGCGAATTGTCTTCTCCAGTACCACCGCCACCTACGGTGAAGCCAAAACCATTCCCATCACGGAAGATGAGCCGCAGCAGCCCATCAACCCATATGGCTTTGCCAAGTTGGTGATCGAACGAGCGCTGGCTGACTACGCGAATGCGTATGGGCTGGCGTATGCGGCGCTTCGGTATTTTAACGCCGCCGGTGCAACGCCCGCAGGCGATATCGGCGAAGATCATACGCCGGAAAGCCATCTGATTCCGATCGTGCTGCAAGTTGCCCTGGGGCAGCGCGAGAAAGTGGTCGTTTTTGGCGAAGATTACTCGACGCCGGACGGCACCTGCATTCGCGATTACGTCCATGTGGACGATTTGGCGGACGCCCATCAGTTGGCACTCGGCAAATTACAACCGGGCCACGGATTGTGCTTGAATCTGGGCACCGGGCACGGCCACAGCGTTCGCGAAGTCATCGACGCCTGCCGTGACGTCACTGGCCATAAAATTCCCGTCGAGATTGGCGCCCGTCGTGCCGGCGATCCGCCAAAGTTGGTCGCTGACGCCACTCGTGCCCATCAGCAACTCGGCTGGCAACCGCAGTACACGGACATTCGCCACATTGTCGAGACCGCCTGGAATTGGCACCGGCAGCACCCGCGCGGCTACGCGTAGCACGTTGTTGCCTCGTCTCTGATCGAGTCGCGTAAATTGCGGGGCCTCTCTTTGCTCCGTGGCGGCCAAGCGCTATGATGCATGGAGTGCAAAGAGCATGCGATTTTTCGTTGTGGGGAGATGCCTGGTGAATTGGCGAACTATGAAATGCGCCGCCGTGCTTTTGGCCGCACTGCTTCTCCTTTGTCTCGGAATTCGTCCGGTGCAGGCGGGCGGCGGACCGGAGAATCTCTTTCTGGTTGTGAATTCTCGAAGTTATGCTTCAGTTACCGTTGCCAACTATTACATCCACCTGCGGAAAATTCCGCCTATCAATGTCTACTATCTGGACTGGGAAGGCGGTCTGGAATTTACCGATGTCGACACCTTCCGAAATAAAATCCTGGGTCCGGTTTTTAGTGCGATGGAAAATCGGGGTCTGAGCGACCAAATCGATTACATCATCTATTCCGCGGACGTGCCCTATCGCATCGATTTTGTCAACGACATTCCCCCAGACCGGCGCGACAAAAAAGATCCGCTGATCGGCAACCCTGCGGGCTCGATTACCGGTCTGACGTATTTGAGCGAGTATGTTTTTGCCAAGAATCCTCAATACGCGGGTTTTCTCTCGAACTTCTACGTTCGCGGACCGTCACTTGGCTTTCGCGGCTGGTACGGTTTCGGATTGCAAAGTAAAAGCATCGCCAATGGCGAACTGGAGTTGCCAAAAGCCTACATGCAAGAATCTGGCGGCGCGCGATATCACCTTTCGATGATGTTGGGCGTAACGTACGGCCGCGGCAACACCTTGCCGGAAGTGATCGATTGCCTGCGGCGCAGCGCCCGCGCCGACGGCACTCATCCCCAGGGCACGGTTTATTTCATGAAGAACTCCGACGTGCGTAGCACCACGCGCGAAAAGCAATTCGAACCCGGCGTGAAGAATTTGAAATCGGCCGGCAGTCACGGCGAAATTGTCGCCGGAACGCTGCCGGAAAAAAAATCTGACGTCATCGGATTGATGGCCGGTTCGGCCAAGCTCGATTGGGGTCGATCCGGCAGCAAACTTCTGCCGGGCGCCATTTGCGAGCATCTTACCAGTTTTGGCGGCGTGTTTGCCAAAAATGTGGATCAGACGCCGCTGTCGGAGTTCATTCGTTATGGAGCGGCCGGAGCTTCTGGTACGGTGACCGAACCGTTTGCAATCTTCAACAAATTTCCGATGTACAACATGCACGTGCATTACGCCCGTGGTTGCTCGCTGGCCGAATCGTTTTACCAAGGCGTGCTTTCTCCCTACCAGTTGCTGATTGTCGGCGACCCGTTGTGTGCGCCGTACGCGACGCCGCCCGTTGTTGACGCGGTCGACATCAAGGCTGGCGAGGTTATCAAAGGCAAACGCACAATTAAGCCGGTGGCTGAAGCGAAGTCCGATGCCGCGGTTCGACATTTCGAACTATTTGTCAATGGAGTCCGGCATTCCGCTTGCCACGATGGCGAAAGCTTGACCTTCGACAGCACAGCATATCCGGACGGCTATGCCGAGCTACGCATCGTCGGATTGGAAGAATCCCTGATTGAAACTCAGGGCCGCGCGATCATTCCGGTGATGGTCAATAATCGCGAACGTAAAATTGAATTCATCGCCAAATTGCCGGAAGAGGTCAAACCCGATAAAAAGATCAAGCTGGCAGCCAAAGCGCCTGGTTCGATTGGCGTGGCCTTTTATCATAATGGTCAACTGCTGGATAAGTTTAGCGGCGAGTCGGGCGAAGTCGAAATCGACACCAATCGGCTCGGTTACGGTCCGGTCACGCTTTCGGCCATTGGCTGGGGCCGCGGCGGCGTGGAAAATAATGTGGTCGCCACGCCGGTCTCGTTTGGCATCGTGCCGTAATCGCGGCATTTTTCCGGTCAAGCAGTTCGTCAGCCGCCCATCTGATCCGCAGCTCACACAAGTAAATCGCGAGTCGGACTTTGCTCGATCATCATGCGTTTGATCCCAGCGATGAGCTGTTCATGCGGCACGCTTTAACGCAAGCTGAAGCAGCGCTCGCCGAAAACGAAGTCCCGGTGGGCGCGGTGATCGTTCGCGATTTCCGAGTGATTGCCGCGGCACACAACCAGCGAGAAACGCTGCGAGATCCCACGGCGCACGCGGAGATGATTGCCATCACGCAAGCGGCCGAAGCGCTGGGCGACTGGCGCCTGGAGGATTGCACGTTGTACGTGACTCTCGAACCGTGCCCCATGTGCGCCGGCGCCATTTTGCAAGCGCGGTTGCCACGTGTGGTCTACGGCGCAACCGATCCCAAGGCCGGTGCCGTGCATTCGCTATTCCAACTGCTGGGCGATGCGCGGCTCAACCATAGCTCCCAGGTGACCGCCGGCGTGCTCGCGGAACCGTGCGGACGGATGTTGACACAGTTCTTTCAGGCGCAGCGTCGACTTGGCAAAAAGTAACTTCAGCAGGCCGAAAAGCGCGATCACAGCCAACGCGGTCGCTGCGCATGCGCCGGAGTCTGCCCCTGCAAATTTGACGACGCCGAGTCGGCCATGCAGAGCTGCCCCCGCACCGCCGACGCCGGATGCGGGTCGGCGGGCGCGCGATGTATTTAGCCCGCAACCGCCATCTCGTTGGCCCGAGTTAAGTTGGCAGTAGGCCCTGCGGGCTGTCTGAGACAATGTTTGAGGATGTTGCCTTTGGGGTCCATGACACCGACATCGCTTTGTCGCGTGGCCCGCATGGCATCGTCGACCATTTCTTTGTTCGTAATGGCCACGTAAACGGCTAAATCTTCCGGCAGAGATTGCAGGTGGCGAAGTCCGCTTGATAGCGTCGCCGACGTTTCCACAGCGACAACCATTGTTGAGGTGCGGACATCGAATCCATCATCACTGCGTAAACCATTTGCGTAGCGACGGGCGATACGGTTGACGGTGGCGGTATGTGCTTTGTTTTCACGTTTCATGGAAGCGCTCCGTAGCGATGGCGGTGCCGCTGGCATGTTCTCTAGCCGTTTGGCGGAATCGCTGCATGCCGTGCAACCAACCCGCGGGCACGAAACTCCGTGCAATTAAAAATTCGTTGAAAACCGTCGACTTTATTCCCCGCTGGAAGGAATTTTTTAGCCAATCTTTAGTAATCATTATCGCTTTGTGCGTTTGCTGAATCGGATCCACGCGATTCTGGCCATTGCAGCCTACGATTTTCGACGGTTGTCAATTGTCGTCCGCCGCCGCATACTGGAAACATGAGTGAAACCGCCGAAACTACGCCGTCGCAGCAAGAAGTCGACCTCTCCGGCCGCCAACTGGGCAACTACAACTTGCTGCGGCGATTAGGCCGCGGCGCCATGGCCGAAGTCTACCTGGCAGAGCAGCTTTCGCTCCGCCGTCAGGTTGCGCTTAAAGTGCTCAAGCCACATCTGGCCGTCGATGAGGTGTACGTCAAGCGATTTCACAACGAAGCCCAAGCGGCGGCATCGCTAGTGCATGCCAACATCGTGCAAATCTACGAAGTCGGTTGCATCGACGGCTTACACTTTATAGCGCAAGAATACGTCGCCGGGCTAAATCTTCGCGAACTGGTTTCGCGACGCGGTCCGCCATCGATTCCGCAAGCCGTGGCCATTTTGCGTCAAGCTGCCGCGGCACTCGGGAAAGCGGCCGAACAGGGGATCGTGCATCGCGATATCAAGCCCGAAAACATTATGATCTCGAAATCCGGCGAGGTGAAAGTCGCCGACTTCGGATTGGCCCGTTTGACCAGCGATCCGCAAGGTTTGAATCTCACTCAAGTCGGCATCACAATGGGCACGCCGCTGTACATGAGCCCGGAGCAAGTCGAGGGGCGCGTGTTGGACCCGCGCAGCGACATGTATTCGCTGGGCGTAACTTGCTACCACATGTTGGCTGGCGAGCCGCCATTTCGTGGCGATACCGCCCTAGCTGTGGCCGTACAGCATCTGAATGCTCAGCCGGAGCGGTTGGAAACACATCGGCCGGACCTGCCAACCGGTCTCTGTCGGATTGTGCATCGTATGCTGGCAAAAAATCCCGCCGATCGATATGCCAGCGCCCGCGAGCTGCTTCGCGAACTTCGCAGCTTGCAAATTGCAGGCTTCGATGGCGAGGCGACCACCGATGACGATTGGCCGCTCATGGATCTGGCGGATGTCAGCCCCAGCATGTGCGGGGCCACCCAACAGCTCGACGCGCTGATGAAAACGCAGTTTCAATCGGCACCACGCGGTTGGAAGTTATCGCTGCTCGCCGGTACCATGCTGGCGTTCGTCGTCGGCGGCTCATTGGCGTGGTCGTCGCGCGAGCATTTCATGCTGGCCAGCGACCTGCCGCCGCAAAGTTCGGTGCCGCGCGCCAAAAGCGCCAAGGCCCAACTCGAAATTGGCCGTCAGCTCGATTCGGAAGAAGGCTACAAAGCGGTCGCCGAGTTCTTTCCCGACGATGCGTCGCTGATCGTGTTGGCACGTCGGCAATTGGCGATTTGGTCTTTGCGTAATGAGCAATATTCGGCCGCGCAAAGTCTATTCGATGATTTCGCGGACGCCAAAGATCTCAATTCGCAAGCTTTTGGACTGGCAGGCCAAACCGTGATTGCAGCGGTCAAGCGTGA
This sequence comes from Pirellulales bacterium, assembly GCA_038205115.1. Lineage (GTDB taxonomy): Bacteria > Planctomycetota > Planctomycetia > Pirellulales > JBBRCE01 > JBBRCE01. Next base: position 1,461 of record JBBRCE010000088.1, on the reverse strand, counting down.
CGACTCCGCGTTCGATGCCAAGGAAAAGCAGCTCAAAGAACTTTCGGAACGAGCAAAAAAGACGATCGCCGAATTGCTGGGCATGCCTGCCGAAAATAACGACGCCACGCATAGCCTGTACCAATTTTATCTCGCCGCCACGCGCGACCGCTGAGCCGACCCACGGGAATCGAGTTACCGTTCCGCGGTCACCGTCAATTCGGCCGGCGCGCTTTCGGCTTGCACATCGGGATCGTAGTAGTGCGAAATCAGCGCCGGCCGCACGCGCGCTTTTACAGGCATCGTTGCGCGCAAATGATAATTCAGCTCCAGCGGAACTTTAGGCTGCAACTCGCGCAGATACACGATCACGCTGCGCTGCGTGACCTGATATTTGTCGATCTTGCCGCTACTCATCAAAGCCTCGAAGTCGGCCAGTTCCGCGGAGAATCCTGGCGGAATTGGCAGATCCAACAGCACCATGGGAGCGACAATCGCACGGCGATTGACGGCCGCCGCGGAAACGGCCAATCGATCGCCCTGCGGCAGTTCGGTACGATCAAATTTCAGCGAAATCGACAATTGTGAATCGGTCGCGGCGTCTTTATGCCGATTCTCTATTAACTCCTGTGGTAAATAGTAGCGACTGGCGATTTGATACCCTGGCATGCTGTCGCCGCGGTCGGTGATTGTCATTCGATGGTTGCCAATCGGAATCGCGGCCGTCAAATCGATTTGCTGCATCACATCGGCCTGCTCGGCCGAAATTTCAATTTGCCGTACCGGCTGACCATCAATGGCCACGTGGACTACGCGTGGCTTGAGATCGTGTTTGGGTCCATCGGCAGCCGCCAGCAGAGCTTTCAGCGCGAGCACCGTGGCCTGCGTGGTATGCCAGGTGCCGTGACTGTCTTTTTGCTGCACCAACCAGGCCAGCGCGGAATCTGCGTCGCTGCGATGTGCGTTGGCTTCCAGCATGGCCAGCGCAGCCATAGCCGTGGCTTCAACGTTGCCACTGCGACCGCTGCCGAAAAATGTTGTCCGCCGATCCTGTGGTAAATCCCACCATACGACTTTGCCATCGGGTGAGGCTTGTTTGAGTTCATGCAGTCGCGCCAGGTAAGCCAGATGGGTGCGGTCCGTCGGCGATAACTTACGAAGCGCGCGGGCGACCAGCGCTAAAACGTACGGATCATCGATGGTTTGCGGCTCGGCTTGGACCAAGAAGTTGTATGTTTGTGATCGCTGCCACTGCAAACCTGGGCCGTCAAACAGGGCGAGAGCCACGTACGCGGTGCTGCTCAGAGCGGCCAATTGTTCGCTGCGATTGCTCGCGGGATCTTCGTGCATCAACGAGTCACGCGGCGACCAAGAACCATCGGCATTCTGCTGTGCCGCAAGCCAGTTTCTTGTCCGCTCAATCAGCGCGGGGTCGACATCCTGGACGTGCGTCATGTCGTTAAACTCCTGCAGACCGTAAGC
>JBBRCE010000087.1:0-13136 GCA_038205115.1 Pirellulales bacterium | reverse complement strand
CGCCACACCTCACACAGAAAGGAATCTCACCGTATGCCCAACACACAACTCGCACCCTGCTCACCGCCGGATCGCGCGGTCCGTTCGCCATGCGCCGCGCGCGTCGCGTCGCAAAAGCAAGCGGGGTACGCTTATTTAAGGCCTAGGTTGACATTGATGTCCCCCAAGTCGGTCTCTCCCAAGAAGTTCAAGCTGGCTTGCGCTGCTGCTGCCGTCCCCAGGAAAGTAAGGGCATTCCCATTTCCCACCAGAGCACTCGCTGCACCAGTATTGGATCCCACATCCCAGCGGTTGGAAAAGCCGAGCGTCGTAGCCCCCGCCAGTGTCAGATAGCGGACGCCAATGAAAGGGGTGGGGATCGCGGTCGAACTGATAATCGCTCCATTGCCACCTACGCCGGTGCCGGATGCCGTGATACGTTCCGCACTGGTATTTGCATTGGGAATGCCGATTCCGCCCAGATCGAGCGTCGCACCGGAGCTAATCGTGGTTCCGTCGGCAACGCCCGTTCCGGCGCCCAGCGCGGCGACATTACCAATCTTGAGGATGCCCGCACTGATGGTCGTCATGCCCGTATAGGTGTTCGCGCCGGCGAGGGTCAATGTGCTAGTGCCAGAGATATCCTTGATGATCGAGCCCGAGCCGCTGATGACGCCGGTGGAAAGGGTCTGGTCGGCGCTGCTGCTATACTGCAAAGTCGCACCGGCGGCGATGGCAATGGCCCCGGTGTAGACACCCGAGTTCAAAGTGCCACTGCCGCCGATCTGCAGCGTGCCGCCGCTGATGGTGGTCGCCCCGGTGTAAGTGTTGGACCCGGTGAATACGGTGGTTCCGGTGCCGTTCACAACCACGGCATTCGCGCCGTTGGCCACAATGGGCGAGGCGAAGGTGACCGCGCCGGCGTTGTAGTTATTAATCGCGATCGTGTCGTCGGTGGAAACGGAATTGACGCCCGTTCCGCCGGTGATCTGGTAGGTCTTGGAGCCGCCACCGAAGTTCCAGGTGTTGTTGCTCAGGGTAAGTCCGGCGCCCAAGGTGAGGACGCCATTGGCCGCAGTGGTGTCCACGGTGATGCTCAAGGCCGACTGCGAGGCCGTGTCTGTCGTCAATGTCGAGCTGCCAGCCGCACCAGATCCGCCTGCGTTGTTGTCAATGCGGTAGTCGGTTGCGGATGTTGCGCCGGTAGTTGGCAGCAGGGGAGTGGTCGTCCGACGTATGACTTGATCGGAGCCGTTCACCGTGGCCAGACCGAATCCGCCTGAATCCGTCACGGTGAATCCGCTATTGATGACAGTGCCCGCCGTCTGTCCGGTGAGCACCACGCGAGACGTGCCCACGGCAGAAGTTGTGGCATTGGCTCCTCCAGCAGTGGTATTGAAGTTGAGTGCTGAATTCGCTCCGGCGGAAGTCAGCGCGCCGAGAGTGAGGGTTTCGTTAGCAGCGAGCAGAATTCGGCTGGCCGTGCTGGCGGTGGTGGTCAGGCCGGCCACCGTCTGCGTGCCGGTGCCGGTGAGCTGCAATACGCCGCCGCCCAGAGTCAGGGGTGAGGACGAGGAGAGAATGTTCGAACTGACCGCGCCAAACGCCAGGGCCAGCGTGCCAGCGTTGACAGCGGTCGTGCCGTTGTAGGTGTTCGCGCCGGCCAACGTGCTGGTCCCACTGCTGGAGTGGGCCAGCGAAGCCCCTCCACTGATGAAGCCGGTGGAGCTCTCCGACAGCACCGCGGTGCCGCTGACCGTGATGGCCGTGGCGTCCAGCGAGCCAGTCAAGTTGACCGTGCCTCCGCTGATGGTCGTGGCCCCGGTGTAGTGGTTGGCGCCGGCCAACGTGCTGATCCCAGTGCTGGAGTGCGTCAGCGAAGCGGCTCCGCTGATCACTCCCGTGGAGCTCTCCGACAGCACCGCAGTGCCGCGCACCGTGATGGCCGTGGCGTCCAGCGAGCCAGTCAAGTTGACCGTGCCTGCGCTGATGGTCGTGACCCCGGTGTAGTGGTTGGCGCCGGCCAACGTGCTGATCCCAGTGCTGGAGTGCGCCAGCGAAGCTGCTCCACTGATCACGCCGGTGGAACTCTCCGACAGCACAGCGGTGCCGCCGACCGTGATGGCCGTGCCGTCCAGCGAGCCAGTCAGGTTGACCGCGCCTCCGCTGATGGTCGTTGCCCCGGTGTAGGTGTTGGCGGTGCCGAGAGTGAGGGTCCTCGTGTTGGTCGGGGCGAGCAGCAACTGCGTGCTGCCGGAAATCGCTCCGGAGCCGATGATGGTGTAATCGTGGCTGGTGCTACTGATCGTCACACCCAACGGCGAGACCGTGGAATTTAGCGTGACGGTCGGGTTGCCGGTGACACCGGCGGCGTCATCGAACAAAACCGGGGTCAAATTATCCGTGTAAGCCGTGCTCACTGTGGGGTTCGACAAATCCAACCAGTTGTCCGGCGCGGTCGTATCCCAGGTGCCATCGCCCGTTTTCCAGGACAGGGGGAGATAATAGGTCAGCGTGACTTGGCCCAACCCGCCAGTGCCGCCGAGGCGGGTGCTAATTCCCTGATTGTGGCCACCGCCGCCGCCGCCGCCGGGGGAAGTGCCATTTGCACCGACTCCCGGGTTGGTGTTTCCACCTGCACGACCATTGCCTCCTGCGCCTCCGCCAACGCTGCCACCGGCACCGGCTATATCTGCGCTCGCGCCCACCCCGGCACCGGCATTGCCTGCACCTCCGCCGCCGCCACCGCTGTAGTTCGTTGCGCCCGTAGTTCCGGCGGCACCGGCACCACCGGCAAATTTGACATCGCCCACGCTTGCCGCAATCGTGCCTCCCGCCCCGCCGGCATCAGCGGTGGTGCCGTTTACGGTTGTGTAGGCATTTCTTCCACCCGTGCCGCCAGCAGCAGTGGTCGTGACGCCGCTATCGCCCACAAAGGTGACGGCACCGCCATTCACATTTCCTGCATTGTTGGTGGTAGTTCCGTTAATACCACTGACCGCCGCAACCGGAATGATAATGGTGTAACCTTGGAGAAAGGTCACCGGAACCGAGTTTGTTCTGGCATACGCCCCACCGCCGCCACCACCGCCGTTTTGGGAAGTGTTGCTGCCGGCAGCGGTATCTTTTCTTCCCGCACCGCCCGCGCCGCCGCCGCCCCAGGTTTCTACCTGGATGTTGAAGACCCCAAACGGATCCAAAAAGGACGTTGTGCCTGCGGTGCTGTAAGTTTGTACTTGTACGATGGGGGCGCTCAAGCCAGCACTTGCTGAGAACAAAAACAGACCGGCGACGAGTGAAGCCGCGATGGAACGGAGTGCAGTGGACGAACTAATTTTCATAAACGGTCTCCCGATGACGACGTTTGAATTCGATTGCCTAATTCACGAGACGACAAATTTCGTCCAGATGACGATGTCGTCTAGTGTGTGACTGTTGCTGGCAATGTTGATGGTGCCGTTGCTGCCGCCGATAGCGCGGACTTGTACGTTGTGATGATACTCGTCCACGGCCCCGGAAGTTTTTTCGAGGGAGTGGATCGGACGAATTGCCAAAGTCAAGTTGAAAGCAGAATTGATGAATGGCCTTTTGCTTTTAACTTTGTGAACGCGGGAGGCAGCCCTCGCCACGGAAGCGGATCAGATAGTACTGTAAAATTATGCGAGAGTTTCGTCTCTAAACGACTTCGCACGCCTTACGACGCTGCGCGCAATGTGAACCGGCCAAGTTGAACGGACGCCCGTCCGAACTTGTCAACGGTTTTCGCTCAATAATACCAAGTCTGTGACTGCCGCACAAGGAGCACGGCCAGAGGGTACGCATAGGTACTGAGGCGGCTCTACGGCCGCGGCGGTGCAAAGCGTTAGACGCGCGATTTCGAGCGGCACGTTTGGCGAACGAGGGTCCGTGGGCCGCTTGCCGCCCTGATTGCGCCATTCAACGCGATTGCGTTCGTCGCTCAATCGAGTCTGCAATGAGCGGCGAAGCGACCGCGGAGATAATCGAACCGCCAGGTTCGAAAAAACGCTCGGCGCTGCGAATTAGCCGCGACGACGGCGGAGATGGGCGTTCAATAAGCGCACGCGCGAAGCGATTGGCTTCCGCCAGCAAAACGCCTTGGGCCGATGCCTGTCAGAAACACCGGCCGTCTAAAAGTGGAGCGGAAGGGGATCGAACCCTCAACCTCTGCATTGCGAACGCAGCGCTCTCCCAATTGAGCTACCGCCCCGGATCGCGCGAAATGAGCTGTTGGCAGCATTTCGCAAACGAGCATTCTAAGAACGTCCCTGCAGCTTGTCTAGTTCGTGGGCAAATCGCCCGAAATTCGGCGGTCGCAGGCTGCGCAAAACGCTTTGGTCGCCGCGGCCGATTCTGCAGGTAGCGGGGCACGCCGCGAGCGGAGATGCCCCGAATCGCACGTCAACTCAACTTGCGTATCGTTCCAACCCGCATCTGCGTCGGATTGGACGGACATTTGACTGGCGGTATACTGATGCCCCAGTATCGATTGATTCGCTAGCCCAACGTTGATGCCTTTAGGCATCAGCGTGAATAAGGAGCGCTGCCGTGCGTTGGAAAGATCGTGAAGAGAGTGAAAACGTCGAAGACTCCCGTGGGATGTCGGGCCGCACGATGGCCGCGGGCGGCGGCGCAGGCATCGTGATCATCGCCATTGTGCTTTCGCTGTTCGGAATCGACCCTCGGCCACTGCTGAATCAAGCGCAGCAACAGCAGGCGCAGCAACAGGGACCGCAGCAACAGGGCGGGCCGGTTGTTGCCGATCCGCAAGAAGAAGAACGCGTCAAGTTTGTCAAAACCGTGTTGCACGATACAGAAGTGGTTTGGACGGAACAGTTGCCCAAGCAAATGCATGTACCGTACGTAAATCCCAAACTCAAACTGTTTCGTGGCCAAGTTCAATCGGGCTGCGGGCCGGCCGATGCGGGGATGGGACCATTTTATTGCCCGGCCGATAAAAAGGTCTATCTGGATTTGGAATTTTACGACGAACTGAAAACGCGGTTCGGCGCGCCAGGCGAGTTCGCGCAGGCTTACGTAATTGCACATGAGATTGGCCATCACGTACAAGACCTATTGGGCACGTCCGACAAAGTCGATCAGTTGCGCCGCCGCGCGGACAAGGTTCAAGCCAACAAACTTTCAGTCATGCTCGAACTGCAGGCAGATTTTTATGCCGGGGTTTGGGCGTACCACGCGCAAAAGCGATTCAACTTTCTTGAGGCCGGCGATGTCGAAAGCGCCATGCTCTGCGCGACAAAAATCGGAGACGACGCATTGCAACGCCAGGCGAGCGGTCGCGTGGTGCCAGACTCATTCACCCACGGCAGTTCCGCTCAACGCGTAAAATGGTTCAAGCTGGGCTTGGAGACCGGCGACATGAGCAAAGGCGACACATTCCGTGATCCAGAGCTGTCACGCGGATTGTGAGGAATTTTGGCTGACCGATGCAGTCGACCCACGGCCAGTCGAAGCGGCCATAAACGGCTTTCGTAGCAAACGCAGCGCGACTTAATGCGACGGTTTTCCGACCACCAATTCGTTGCTGCCCGGCTTGAAGTACGGCACAGCGCCCGTGAACTGCGGTTGAATGACCTTGCGTTGTTCGGCGGCCATCTCTTCGAACAGCTCTTGGGCAAACGGCACGCTCAGTGCCGGCTTGACGACATCCCATTTATTGGCGCCCGGGTGGACGTCAGTCAGGTAGATTAAGTGGATGCCAAAATTGGTGAGCACCGGGTCACTCATTTGACCTTTTTGCAGACCGAAAGCCGCGGCGGAAAATGGCTCTGCCATCACGCCATGCCGGGGGAAAAAGCCCAGATCGCCACCATCCAGTCGACTCGGGCCGGCTGAATACTTTGTCGCGGCTTCCGCAAAGGTAATTTTTCCGGCTTCGATCTGTTCACGAATTTGCGTCGCTTGTTGCTTGAGCTTATCGACTACCTCTTGATTCACGGTGCCAGCGGGCCGCAATAAAATGTGACTGACTCGGACTTCCGTACCGTCGTAGTCGCGTAGGTGATCCTTGTAATATTGATAGAGCTTTTCGTCGGAAATGTTGTCCTTGAGGTATTTGTTCCAGCCAATCTGAAAGGTCAACTGCCGGCGAAATTCGGCTTCGCTGATTTTTGACTGCTTGAGATAGTCAGCCAGGGACTTATTCTGCGGCTCCAGAACTTTTTCAACCAATTGCTTGACGAACAGGTCTAGTTCCGCTTCGCTCGCGCCCATCTTGTGCTCGACCAGATATCGCATAATCAGCCGCCGATCAACCAGCCTACCCAGCATTTCCGCCTGCATTTTGGGCAACGCCTCGCGGGCGATCGGACGGCCCTTCAAGGCTTCAAGCAAGGCGATTTCCACATCACGCTCGTACACTTCGTCGTCGCCGACCTTGGCCGCAACTACCTCCGGCTGAGCGGGCGTTGCGGCTTTATCTTCTGCGCGGACGGGCTGCGCGTTCGTCAGCGCAAGCAGTAAAAGAATTGCCGACATTCGCGGAAACGGCTGCAAACGGACCATGTTTCACTCAAAAGGTGCTTAAGGCAATTCCAAATCTTTCAACTCATAATCCAGCGTGATCTTGTGAATCGAAGCCGGCGTTTTGTACACGAATTTGTGACCGGCCGGACCATCCTTCAGATCGAACACGTAAGCCACGCCGACCTCGTCTTCGGACTGTGACGTGCTCTCCATGCCACTATTGACGATCTTTGTTCCGCTGGCGTCCAACATGTACGCTTCGTTGGCAAACACCCAGCCGCGATGCGACTCCAGCGCACCTTTGGCTTTATCGAACCGCACGCGCATCTGCACTTCCCAAACGTCGTTGTTTTTTTTGACCTCGTCAACGAACACCGTGCAATCGGTTTTCGAAATCTGCTGTTTCTTGGATTCTGCGAGCTTATCGAAGGTAAACACTTCCACCGGCCCCGGAGTCAAGGCCACGACTTTGCCTTTGAGGCTACTGATTTTCTTGACCGCGCGCGATGGTAGCGGAAGCGGCAGCGAGAGTTCCACGGCGGTGGTGCCTGGCTGAACTTCGGCCACGGGTTCGGCCGTTGGATCGCTAAACTTATTTTTGTGGCCGGCATCGTCCACCCACACGACTTCGTCCAGCGGGTGTTCGATATTGATGGGCGTCAGCCGCGGCTCCCAGGCAATTTCCAGCGTAATTTGCAACAGCGAATGCAGCGGCGAGCGCAAGTCGCGCTTGGCGTAAATCTGCGTGGGCTCAATCCGAAACGGTCCCGAATAGACTCCGCGATTTTGTCGCGAGGCGTTTTCATCCGTGCGAGCAATGATCGCCAGCGCGCCGTCGCCGCCATAGTGATAAGGGACCATACTGGCCTCGTCCAACACTTGATCCAGTGCGCGCCAGAAGGGAACTTTTTGGAAATCGACTTTGACGGTCGGGGCTTTTATTTCTTGCCCTAGCTTGCTGCGCATGTCGACAATTTTGTTGCCGGTTTGCTTTTCGAGCGCCGCCAAAAATTTGGTCAAGGGCATGTCACCGGCCGGCAATGTGAGCAATGTGGCTTGGGCGGTCAATTCCGCTTGGTCTCGCTCAAGTTGCTGCCGCACGCGAACCAACCGCTGCTTGATTTCCGCCGAGGTGATTTTTTCCAAATCGGCAGGCAACAGAGGTAAAGCGCTGGGGCCAAGCTTAATCAGCTTTTCTTCCGCTTCTTCGCGCGCGCTGAGTTCGCCGGCGTCCAGTTGCCGTGAAAGTTTGCGCACCTGCGTCGCCAGATCGGCATCGCTGCCCGTTTCTGGTTGCGCCAACAAAAAGCCAGCCAGTACAAGTGTCGTCAACACGCAACAACTCCGCGAGAATAAGAACCTTGGCGAGCGACAATCTCGCCGCCTGAAGAACACCGCAACCGCCGTCGCTAACCATATTCTAGGGCCGCGCACGCGACGCTGCCAGAGTGCGGTTTTGGTTCTGTCTCGAAGCACCCTGCCTGTGCCATTCACGACAGCATCCCGCTGCACTAAACTGGTGCGACTGTTTAACCGTTCCGTTTGCCTGGCGAAATCCGCCTTGGGATTGGCTGCGATAAAATATGGACGACGACGAACTGGACGAAGCGACAATCGCGGCGGCCGAAGCGGATTTGCTGCCAGATGAAGAACAGGCTGCTTCTGGATTGCAGGGCCAGGGCGTGATGTTTGTCGGCAAGTTGGCAGGCATGCCGCGCCGCGAGGCCCAGCAGTTGGTTCGCGAACATGGCGGCTTGCCGCTCGAACGTTTTGCGGCAGACTTGCGGATTGTGGTGGTTGCCGACGACTTCTTTCCGTGGGCGGGCAACGCCAGCGACCCACTTTGGAACGACGAATTGCGAGCCGCGGCCGACCGGGGCGACGTGCAAGTGCTGACCGAAACTCAGCTTTGGCAGCGGTTGGGCCTCGTCGACGATTCGCACCACGTGCATCGCCTTTACACGCCAGCCATGCTGGCCGACCTGTTGGGCGTTAAGGTCGAGGTGATTCGCCGCTGGCATCGCCGCGGGTTGATTGTGCCCTCGCGCGAGGTGCAGCGCCTTCCTTACTTCGATTTTCAGGAAGTGGCCACGGCGCGGCGACTGGCCGAGCTGCTGGCCGCCGGAGTTTCGCCGCAAGCCATCGAACGACAACTGGCGGATCTCAAGCGAATGCTGCCCGAGATCGCCCGACCGCTAACGCAACTGTCAGTCATCGTACAAGGCAAGCAACTGCTGCTCCGCCAAGGCGAAGGCTTGCTCACTACCGGTGGTCAGCGACTGCTGGATTTCGATACGCGACCGCGGGATTCTGCTACGACAACCGATGCCGCGGATATCCACGAAAACGACGTTGCAAACAATTCCCCCAATGACGATTCAGCCGATGAGCTTGCGGCCTGGCACCCGCCGACGATTCGCATGGGCGCGGCAGCGGATGCCGGGTCGTTGCCGTCGCGCGAGCAGTTGCTGGAAATCGCCACCGACTTTGACGATCGCGGCCAGTTGGACGACGCCATCGAAGTCTATCGCACGCTTTTGACGTCCTGGGGCGCAAACGCCGACGCCTGTTTTCGGCTGGCCGAATTGCTGTATCGCCGTGGCGATGCAGCGGCGGCCCGCGAGCGCTATTTCATGGCCATCGAGTTGGACGAAGAATTCGTCGAAGCCCGCGCCAATCTCGGCTGCGTGCTGGCCGAAGAAGGACAAACCGCCTGGGCGATTGCCGCCTTCGAAGGGGCACTGGCTTCGCACGGCGAATATCCTGACGCCCATTATCACTTAGCCCGCCTGCTGGACGAAACGGGCCGCGGCGATGAGGCCGGCGCTCACTGGCGAGCGTTTCTCGATCTCGCACCAGAAAGCCCCTGGGCGGAAGTTGCCCGCCAGCGATTGGCCGCGCGCGACGAAGCTTCGCCATGAGTGACCACTTGCCGGACGATTGCTGGTTTCTATCGGGCGCCACGGCCAGCGGCAAATCGGCGGTGGGCGTCGAACTCGCGCGACGTTTAAATGCCGATGTGATCTCGCTCGATTCCATGGCCGTCTATCGCGGTCTGGACATCGGCACCGCCAAGCCAACACTGTCTGAGCGGCAGGAGATTACGCACCATTTGCTCGATATCGTCGAGCCGCACGAAGAATTCAGCGTTGCTCAGTATCTGACTGCCGCTGCTGGCTGCGTGGCCAAAATTCGAGCCCCCGGTCGCGTGCCGCTGTTTGTGGGCGGTACGCCGCTGTATCTGAAATCGCTGCTGCGCGGGCTATTTTCCGGACCGGCCGCGGACTGGCCGTTGCGAAAGCAATTGGAGGAGATCGCCCAACTGCAGGGTTCGGCGGAACTGCATCGCAAGCTGGCAGAGGTCGACCACGCCGCCGCTGCCCGACTGCATCCCAATGACCAGCGACGGCTGATTCGCGCCTTGGAAGTGCATCACACCACAGGGCAAGCAATCAGCGAATTTCAACAGCAGCATCAGACGGGCCGTGCGGCCGAACAATGCCGCGTGTTTGTACTGAAGTGGCCTCGGCCGCTATTATACGACCGCATTAATCGGCGGGTCGAAATGATGTTTGCCGCAGGGCTGGTCGCCGAAACGCAGCGACTGTTGGCGGCCGGTGCGACGCTTGGCCGCACCGCGGGGCAGGCGGTCGGATATCGCGAAGTGATCGAACATTTGCATGGCCAACGTAATTTGCCAGCCACCATTGCGCTGGTGCAACAGCGGACGCGGCAATTTGCCAAGCGCCAGGCGACTTGGTTCCGCAGTCTGAGCGAATGCCGCTTTGTTGCCATGTCCGAAGCTTTCGATCCGTCGGACGTGGCTGCACAAATTATCGGACAGGCTGCAAAATGAACCTGCCGCCGCGCGTGATACAATCCGCGTTAATTGCCGCCACGGCAGTCGTCTGCTGGCTTGGCATGCAAGATATTCACGAGTGCGGCCATTGCCTAGGAGCGCTAGCGACCGGCGGAACGATTCGCCAAGTGGTTCTTAACCCGTTGACCATTTCGCGAACCGATCTTGGTGTCAATCCGCATCCGCTGGCAGTCGTTTGGTCGGGCCCGGTGCTGGGCGTGCTTTTTCCGCTGGCGTTTTGGGCGCTCGCCGCAGCCACGGGATTACGCGGTTCATTTGTCGCGCGATTCTTCGCCGGATTCTGCTTGATTGCCAATGGCACCTATTTGCTGGTCGGGTCGATATCCGGCGCAGGCGACTGCGGCGATTTGATCCGTAATGGTTCGCCATTCTGGCAACTCTGGCTGTTCGGACTGCTGGCGATTCCGCTGGGTTTGCGACTCTGGCATCGGCAGGCCGCGAATTTCGGCTTCGGATCGGCCGGCCAACCGGTGGCGGCGTCGGTCGCCTACCTGGCAATCCTAACCGCATTGCTACTGTTGAGCTTGGGCTTCGCAATCGGCGGCCGATAAACTTGCTCGACAGCTCCTTACTGGGGATTAGCCCTTCGTGCTAAGATCATAACGACAGTTCCCAGATCGTCGTCGATTCCGAGGGTTAGTGATTGTGAAACCGGTCTTGCAAGCGCTTGTTGTGGCCGACCGTGTTTACGAAGACAAAATGACTGGCAAGAAGATCATCGCCGGCACGTTCAATCGCGTGCTGTTCGGCCGTAAGTCGCACTTCGAAGTCAACGCACCGGACGGCGAACAACGGACGGTCATTGTCGGCGGCTTGGATGGCGGTTCGCCATCGGCCTATTTGAGCTTAACCGATTTTACGGGCCACATTGAATTGACGCTGCAGTTTGTCAGTCTCACCAAGAATCAGACCATCTTCGGCACCAACATCCAGGTCGAAAGCGACGACCGGCTCAAGACCGTCGAAATTGTCGCGCCGCTGCCGCGACTGCCAATCACTGAGCCGGGCGTGTTTGCAATTGAAGTCATCTGCAGCGGCGAATTGATTGGCTCGCATCGCATCGTGGCGGAAGAGGTGCAGTTGAACCTGGGCGAACAAAACGAACGCCCTTAGGCCTTCGACTTTAGACAACTGGTAAGCCATTGAAATGGCTCCAAGATCCCCCGCGGCTCGATTCGCAGCGGCGTGGAGATGTGCGGTGCGCGGCGTACCCAAGTGCTGGAAACACTGGTCGCAAAGCAGCGGTGGCTGGAACTGCATTGCTGCAGGTAGCGCATCGCTCCCGGTGCGTGCCGTGCGGCAAACCCACTGGGATCAGTCACGCACGGCGCGCATTGATCGCTTTTGGTAAACACCACTGCAACGGGAAATTGCCGGCGCGCTGGCGGTCCGCCAGCGGAAAGTTCGGCGATGTAGCTCAGCATTTTGGTGGTCAGATAATCTTGTTCGCTGGCCTGCTGATCCAGTTGCGCCGCGTCGATCAGAATCATCAACCCTACGCACTTCGCCAGATACGCGCGAATGCCAATGAAACTGTACGGGTGATGAACTTCGTGCATCAGCGCATCGCCGGAAAAATCCGGCACGACCAGATCCAGCGGCCAGCGCTGATGTTGCACGCGGATCTGGCAATGGACCCAGTTCCACAGCGCCGGGTCCATCACCGTCGGCGGCGGGCATTCGCAGCGCGCCAGCGACGCAGCCACGGTCTGTTGCAGCGAGAGCGAAAACGCACCGCGCGCCAGCGCCTGCATTCTGTCCGGCGAACGCGCCAACATGTCGAACAACATGCCGAGGTAGAGCGTCTTTCCCACGCCACTGGGGCCGAGCACGGCAATCATCGCCTGACCGTTCTTCTTACCTTTGGGATGTCGGCCCAACGCCATGGGCGCATGACAATGCCGGCAGCGTTCGGCGTCCAGGCAATTGCTGCCGCTGCAAATTGCGCAGGGCGATTGCGAGGCGTAATGCGCCAGACGCAGCGAATCGAGCGGCAAATAGACGAGTTCGGTCACGAACGGCACTCCTGCAAGATTTCAGAACCGCTTGGCGCCGCCCCATTCGGCAGCGGCGAAGTCTTACGCAGTACGTTCGCCGGCAGGTCGATAGCCTGCGCGGGCGGCGGATTGGACGGCGAGGGTTGGAGTCGCAAGTCCCAGGCGCCTACGGCGCATCGAAAACCGATATTACCGCGGCGCGTGAGTGGATGGTCGCCCGAGACAAAATCGCAACTCGCCTGATTCTCGAAGTACGTATCAAACGCGCCGCCACGCAACGACATCAGCGTCGAACATCCGCTATCCAGCGGACCGCTGGCCGGCATGCGGAACTCGCTGGCCGTCCACTCCCACACATTGCCAATCATCTGGTGCAAGCCGCCCACACTCACTCCGCCGGCATATTGATCCACACCCACGGTTCGCTCCGGGCCAGATCCCCACACATTAGCGCGGGTGCGATCGGCGCTTTCGCCCCACGGGAATTTGCGCTGCTGGCGGCTCGCTTTCGAGAGCGTCACGGGCCAACTGGCGGCTTTCAACCATTCGGCATCCGTCGGCAGTCGCTTGCCGGCCCATCGCGAATAAGCGGCCGCTTCGAACCAGCAAATGCCGGTCACGGGATGTCGATCTTCGCTAGCAGCCCGTCGAAGTAAGCCTATTTAGGCGGCAACGTGGCAGGCGTTGATGGCGGACGCGAGCGAGTTTTTTGATGTGGGTCGAATTGTGTGGAGCTGAAACGCGGCGCGATGGAGGCGAATGGCAAGTTGGGCGAG
>JBBRCE010000086.1:0-13827 GCA_038205115.1 Pirellulales bacterium | reverse complement strand
CCGCCCTCGCCCAACTTGCCATTCGCCTCCATCGCGCCGCGTTTCAGCTCCACACAATTCGACCCACATCAAAAAACTCGCTCGCGTCCGCCATCAACGCCTGCCACGTTGCCGCCTAAATAGGCTTACTTCGACGGGCTGTCAACGGCACTCAACTCGCCCACAGCATCAAGTTCAGCAGCAATGTTGTCTTCACTGTGAAGGCAGCCACGGGGGCGGCACAATTGACTTGGGCAGCGCCGCCGTGGGGTCCGGAATTTTTAGCACCGTGGCATCTGCGCAAACCGTTTCCGACAGCTTGATCATCGACTCGGCATGCACCGCCCTGGCGTTTAACAACACAAGTAGCTCATCACTCACCATCAGCGGTACGGTCACCGGTTCGGCGGGCAGCGGAGTTACGCAGACAATCACTGCGGGCGCTAGCAGTACCGGCGCGGTCAATATCAACAACGCCATCAGCGATGGCTTGAACGGCGGCACGGTCGCCCTAACTGTCAACAGTTCCGGCACTGGCGTAGTTGCCGTGAATGGCACGAATACATACACTGGTGCCACCACCATCTCCAAAGTCGTCAACCTGGGCGGCTCGATTGGCGCTGGCAGTGCTGTAACGGTGACTGGAGCGGGAATCCTCGGGGGAGTGGGCACGGTCAACGGTAATGTTACGCTGACCAACGGTGGCACGATCGGTCGCAGCGCGACCCTCTTCAATGGTACGATCGGCGGGACGCTCAACGTGACGGGGAGTGGCGGCACGTGGAGTTTTGGTACAGGTTCCGTGACCGGGCTGGTGACGGCCAGCGGCACGACGTTTGTTATTGGTAATACGACCGGCGCGGCGCCGAATTTGCAAGCGCTTGCTGGTGTGGCTGTCACCGCCGGTACGATCTCCGCAGCAACGAATGCAGCCTTGCTGACGGGCAGCCTCAACTACACCAGCAGTAGCAACAGCACCTTCCAAGGGATCATAGGCGGCGGCGCCAGTGCTGTGACGATGAACAACTCGGCTGCCACGCTGAACCTGTCCGGCGTCAATACGTATGGCGGTGCCACGACCGTCAAGAGCGGAACTTTGAACATCGCGACGGGCGGCTCGCTTGCCGTCGGCAGTGCGGTGACCGTAGGTGGTGCCACCGCCAGCGGCAATCCCAGGATCGGTGGCGGCGGGACTATTAATGGCCCAGTCACAATTTCGGATGGCAACTCGGGCAACGTGGCAGGCCATTTCAGCCCCAGCGGATTCACCGGTTCACTCGGTACGACCACGAACTTAGCGGGCAGCTTGACGCTCGGGTCGGGGTCAGCGAGCGGACTCGGTTCCATCCTCGATTTCAATTTAAATAGTACGACCAGTGCCGGTAACGATCTGATCAGCATCACCGGAGTTGGGGCGGTCGATTATGGCACAAACGGCGTACTCAACATCCGAGCTTACAACGCCGCGCTAACAGGCGGTAATTACGTGCTGATTGACGGCACCGGCGCAGCGGTCACCGGCGGACCGGCTGGACGATCACTGCGGTCGATTCAACCAATACGCCACTTACTGGCTACAGCTATGCCATCTCAGTGCCCACCAGCGGTGTAAATGTAAACGATTTGGTCCTCACCGTTACGGCATCCGTGTCGTCTCCAGCGGCGGCCTACTGGTACGGAGTGCGTAACGATGGCAATTGGAGCACGACCAGCGGCGGCACAAATTGGGTTGGCAGCCAGAGTTCCACGACCGATTTGGGTAGCACTCCGGGCGTGACGACCGACGTGGTGGAGGCCGCCGATAACGCCACCAGCCTCACCCAAACGCTCGGCGGACCGCTGACCATCAACAGCTTGACGTTCAGCAGCGCCAGCAACGTAACCATCGCCAGCGGCGACACGCTCAAAATCCAGGCTATTGCGAGCGCTGTTGGTGGCTTGGGCTATTTGGCAGGCAACGGCATCGTCGTGAAAAGTGGCGCGGGGAGCAGTACGATCAATGCGGATGTCGTTCTGGGCGCCAACCAGGCCTGGACCAACAATTCATCGAATTTGCTGACCGTCGGCGGTAGCGTGACAGGATCTTCTGGCGCGCCGACGACTTTGACGATTTTGGGCTCGGGCAACATTACGCTCAATGGCATCCTCCAGGACGGCGTTGGCAGCGGGAACACGTTAGCCTTGACGAACAGCGGTGCCGGAACACTGGTGCTCGCCGGCGCCAACATCTTCACCGGAGCCCTGACGTTGCAAAGCGGCACGATTTCTGTCGCTACGATAAACGACGCAGGAACTGCCGGCCCGTTGGGTGCCAGCGGGAGCACTTTGGTCCGGACGCAAATTGGCGCAAATGGTCAAACCGGTACCCTGCAATACACCGGTTCCACCGCGACGACCAACCGGATTTGGAATATTGGCGGTACCGGAGCCGTAATCGAAGTCACCAATCCGAGCACGAACCTGACCTTCAACGGCAGCAGCAACCTTAACGGCTCTGGCACTCTTACCAAAACCGGCCCTGGGACGTTGACTCTGCAGTTCGGTAACACCGGTTATACGTCCGGCGCGATTGTTCTTTTAGGCGGTACGTTGGCCGGCAATGGAAACAACGCAGTCTTCGGCGCGGCTGGGGTCACGCTGACTTTAAATTCCGGCACGACGCTCGACTTAAACGACACAGTAAATCGAAGCTTCAACAAAAGCACAACCGTCAACGGAAGCATGACCATCTTAACGGAGTCGAGCACGTCAGGCTCGGGCCTCACCTACACAATGGGGCCATTGGCCGTCGGCGCCAGCACCCTCACTGTCAGCGGCGGCAACGTCACCAGCGGCACTGCGGGACTCACCTTCGGTGCCACGACGCTCAGCGGGGCGACAATATTCAATGTTATCAACCCCGTCGCCGGCGGGACCACGCTGCTGTCCATTGGGGCTCTATCCAATGGCGGTTTCACTCCCAAACTCACCGGCAATGGTAACTTCGCCCAAACCGCTGCAGCTTCCGGAGCGGGTGGTTTCACGTTGGATAGCACCTACAGCGGTACGGCCACGTTGAGTCAGGCCAATACTTATACCGGCGGCACGACTCTCGCCGCCGGAACGCTGAACTTGGGCAGCACCACCGCCATCGGGGCCACCGCGAGTACATTGACGATTAACGGCGGCGTCTTGGACAGCAGCGTGCTCAACCTCGTCAACGCGAGCAACAACGCGCAAATCTGGAATGCCGATTTCGCCTTTGCCGGAACACAGAGCCTGAATCTTGGCACCGGCGGGGTCGACCTTGGAGCAACAGGCACAGCGGCGACCCGAACAATCGCCGTGATGGCAAATACGCTTACCATCGGTGGCGTCATTTCCAATGGTACAAATTCCGCGACAACTGGCCTGACGAAGGTCGCTGCCGGCACTCTTGTTCTCTCTGGCGCAAACACCTACACCGGTGCCACAACCGTTTCGGAGGGAACCTTGCAACTCGACGGCTCCAACGCACTCGGAGCTGTGGTGAATGTCACGGGGACGGGCAATCTGCTTGGGGCCGGCACAATCCGCGGCAATCTCAATTATACAAGTAGCGACGAGGTAAGCGATTTTGAAGGAACGATTTCGGGCGCAACCACCGTCGTCACGGTTAACAACGCCGTGGCGTACCTCTATCTCGGCGGCTCGAACACCTATGGAGGTGGAACGAACATCACTTCCGGCGGTCTGGTGACTTTTACCTCAACAGGTCTCGGTACCGGGGCGGTCAATGTCTCTGCTGGCGGCAATGTCTGGCTCGAGGCCGACAATTTGACGGTCGCCAATAATTTTACCCTAAACGGTACGACCCCTGGCGGAGCACTCATCAGCGGAGATCTTACTCCCGGCAATGTTTCTAAACTGACTGGCAAGATTACGCTAAACGCCACCTCCAATATTGCGAGCTGGTGGAACGACAAGACGCTGATGCTATCTGGCCAAATCACGGGACCCGGCGGTCTGATTTTCGACCGCGACACCGGTGAAACGAGCGGTTGGGCGAATACCGACGACCCAGTGGGCGGTCGATTTTTCATCACTGGCGCCAGCAATAACTATGCGGGCAGCACGACGGTAAACGGCCGAGCCCTAGGTGGGCAGTTCGATTACTCGGGACAGGCACAGCTTTTTCTCGGCGCAGACAACGCACTGCCTGCAACCAGCGCACTGACCCTCAACAGCGCCGACCTGTACCTCAATGGCTTTTCGCAAACCCTGCCCTCGATCAGCGGTTCAGACAACTTTACTGTCCAAAACGGAAGTACCACGCCGGCGACCTTGATTTTGGGATCCGGCGGGACGACGTCCACGTTCCGCGGGATCATTCAAGACAATGGGATCTCCGTCACAGACTCCGACCAGAGTCCGGCGACGATCATTGGCACGGTCGCGCTTACCAAAATTGGCGTAGGCACGCTGGTGCTCACCACGGCAAACCAACATCACGCTGGCAAGCGCCGGCAGCCTGACCTTGTCCGGTGCACAAGCCTGGTCCGGTCACAATGTGGCCGTCAGCGGCGCTGGCACCGTGACCATCTCCGGCACGCAAACCAACACCAGCCCTGCAACGTTGACCGTGAACAGGGGCGTCACCGCCAACATCAACACCGATGGCGGCGCGGGGCTGTCGCTGGTCAACAGCGGCACGACGAATTTGAAATCGTCGCAAAACCTCGGTGGTGTGACCACCAACAGCGGCGCGCATACCAATATCACTACCAACACCGCGCTGCCAGTTGCAACGGGACCAAGCGTGGTGGTTACGCCAACCCTCACGATCGCTAGCCATGTGGTCAGCGGCAACACGGTGTGGGACGGCTACCTCGACTTGGCCAACAACAAATTGGTTGTGCAGACCGGTGGGCTCAGCGGCACGGCGTTGCAAGACGCGGTCAAGCAAGTGGCCAGTCAAGTCAAGTCAGGCTACAACCTGGCCAATGGCTCCAGCACGCTGTGGATGGGCACCGGCATCGGCAGTTCCTCAGCCGCGGCCGACACTCGCCGCATCGTCGGCTTGGCGGTGTTCCAAAACAACACCAAGTCGTTCGGCTCGCTGGACGGTACCGTCAGCGACGGCACCGGCAACGCGTTCATCACCAGCTTCGGCACAGCGACTGTGGCCAAGAACGACACACTGGTCAAGTTCACCTACTTCGGTGATACCGATCTGGACGGCGTGATCACCGCCGGCGACTACGCCAACATCGACCTGGCATTCGCGCATCAACAAACGCTCGGCCCACAAACCGGCTGGGCCAACGGCGACTTCGACTACGACGGCTCGATCACCGCCGCCGACTACTCGCTGATGGATTCGGCTTTCGCGGCACAAAGTGGTGCTTTGTCTGGTGAAGTCCATACACTGGGTTCGCTCGGTGGCTCGCCAGTCTCGGTCACCGCCGTGCCAGAACCGAGCACTTGGCTACTCGGCCTGATGGGCATCATCGGCCTGCTTGTCTTGGCTCGCCGCCGCCAATCGCTGGTGTCGAAGCCGTTTTCAATCCGCTGAAAATCTGATCGCTCGCTCACGCGAGCCTCGAACGGTTTCTGACGGCGACAATTTACACTCCGACCGGATTTTACAATCGGCCTGCGTGGTCGGTTGGCAGGTTCGCAAGTCGGCAGAGGCGGCAAGCGGGTTTGCCGATCGCGGGCAAGTGATTATGATGGCCGGTTTACCACTCCGGGATCATGTGATGAGCGCGCTGGGGCGATTTCTGCAAATCATCGGGCTAACGCTGCCGCCGTTGAGCATCATGCTGCAACTCAGTAGCGCCATTCGCACTGGCCCAATGCTGATGATGCTGGTCGCTTCGGTCAGCATGTTTTATCTGGGGCGAATCATGGAAGGCTACGTGCGCTGAGCTTTTGCGGCCGCCATTGGCGCCGGCGACCTAGGTCTTGCCTCGACTACCGCGTGTAGGTTGCAAAGCAGTTGGGCGTCTCCCACAGCACGGCTTCGACAATCGGAAAGCCTTGCGCCGCGGTGTAATCGTAGATCAACTTGGCGATGTTCTCGGCCGTGGGATTGGCATCGATCAGGTGCAGCGGTTCGCCCAAGGCTTGCAAGGCGGCCACGGCCGGATCGTCGCGATGTAAAATCATGCGATGATCGAGCTGCTCGTCGATCCAGCGGCTCACGATCCGCTTGATATCCGTGAAGTCCAGCACCATGCCGCGGGCGTCGAGCGTTTCCGCTTCGAGCGTGATGATCGCCCGGCCGTTGTGGCCGTGCAGAAATTTGCACTTGCCGTCGTAATTCAACAACCGGTGGCCATAGCAAAAATCGATCTGTCGCGTGACTCGGAACATGCCCTGTAACCCCGGTTAAAAAATTCTCTCTAGGAGAACGAGTGGCGATTGCGGATTAAATCTGCGCCGTTACTGTGCGCACCTTGGCCGTTTGTACCGCCACTGCCTGCCGTGGCATAGCGAGTGGCGTCGGCGATGGCGGCTTGCGAAAATGCCTGTTTGCGTTCGCAGCATTTGTTGCAATGGCCGCAGTGCAGCATACCAACCGGCGACACGCACGAAAACGTGTGTTCCAATGGCGCATCTCGGCCCAGTCGCATCACGTGTTGCTTGTCGAACCGCGAAAACGGGCGAACCAATTCAAGCGGTGCCGACAGCGCCCGGTTCAGGGCGGCCTGAAAATCGGCAAAGAACGCGTCCGTGGCATCGCTAAACGGATTGCCTGCCAGCGTGCCAACCGCCAGTTGCCCAACGCCATGCAGCGCGCACCAGACGGCCGCCTTAATCAGCAACAGCGGATTTCGGCCCGGCAGATAAACGGCATCGTCGGGCGTGGTTTCGTCGGGCGTGGCCTGCCCTGTGGTACTCCAATGCTGACCGTAGACGTCCGCTAACGGCAGTTCGAGCAGCACCAGCGGTTGCAGCCGTGGCTGCGCCATTGCGGCCAGATATCGCTCGAGCGCAGGCTGCTCGGCTGCTTGCCAGACCAGTTGCGAGCGCACGTAAAACGGCTGAACCGCGAGGCCTTCTGCTAGCAACGTCCCCAGCAAAATGCAGCTATCCAACCCGCCGCTCAACATCAAACCGATCGTCGTCCGCTGACTGGCAATCATCGCTGCTCGTGGGGTTCAATCGAAAAGCCGGTATGCGCCATTTTACCTTGGCGACGGGAATTGCGGCAGCAAGAGTGCGAAAGAATCTGTGCATTTCGGCCTGAAATCCTTGGCTTATAGACGGCGTGAGCCCGAACTGCCCAGCATCTTGCGACAGATTCATCTTGCCCAAAAGTGCCGTTTACCGCTATCTTTTCGTCCGACCCCAAATCACTTCACGGAGGATGCAATGATTGTTACTTCGAAATGGACCGGCGCAACGGTTGCCCTGGCCCTGTTTGCCGTCGGTTGCGGCGGAACGCCCTCGCCCAATCAACAGGCCGCCAATCGCAATCAAACGGGCCGACAGAGCGTCAATGGTCAGAATCAGCACGACCCGATGGGCGGGCAGTCGACGCAAAACTCAAGCGACACCCGCAGCGGTTACGCCAACGACAACCGCGGCGGTTACGCCAACGACAACCGTAGCAATTATCCCAGCGATTCGCGAAACGACTACACCACGGAAGCCCGCGCAAAATATGGCACCGTGGTGAACGCAAAATACCTGCCGGTCGGCGATGGCCGCGCCGCCAACCTGCCGATGTCGGACGGCTTGCAACCGCGGGAAGTGGTGCAAGCCGCTTATGCCGCCGCCAATTCGCACCGCTACGCCTTGGCCGATAAATTCTTATGCAGCACGGCCCGTCGGATTTCGACCAGCCCCGAACTTATGCAATATTGGGACCACTGGACTCGCGATGGCCGCGTCGATCGTTTGAAGATCGAAGGCGAAAACATTCGCGGCGCGCAGGCCCAAGTCCGACTGGTGATCGAATACGCCGATGGCAGCGAAAGCGACGAAATCAGTGAAAACCTGATTCACGAAGCCGACGGCTGGCGGATGAATTACCCCGGCGACGACGCAGCGACAGCCACCGGCGCGCAAGGCCGCGGCTTGACGCGCTAGCCGGCAACTGACGCACGGGCGGGCTGCACGATAGAATGACGGTTTTGACCGTTGCGCGGAAGCTGAGATCGTTGCGTGCCCGAGTTGCCTGAAGTGGAAACCATGCGTCGCGGCGTGCTGGCCGTGATTGGCGCGCGCATCCGCGACGTGCAGCGCACGCGTTGCGCACGGCGGCCGATCAGCATCGCGCCGCTGATGCCGGCCTTTCGACGTCGCACACGCGGCCGGCAAATTGTGGATGTCGGCCGCGTCGGCAAACGCGTGATCCTGCAGTTGTGTAGCGAAGACCGGATCGTGATCGAGCCGCGGATGACCGGTCTGGTGCTGCTGGCTGAACCGCCCACAGCCGAGCATCTGCGATTGCGCTTTTTGCTCGACGGCCAGGCATCCGAGCTGTTGTTTTGGGATCGTCGCGGCTTGGGTTGCGTGTGGTTGATGTCGCCGGCGGAGTTTCAGCAGCGGCTGGGCGAGCACAAGCTTGGTCCGGACGCATTGCAGATCACAGCCGCCGAGATGTCCGCGCGGTTATCGTCCAGTCGGCGGCCAATCAAAGTGGCGCTGCTCGACCAGCGGGCGGTGGCCGGCATCGGCAATCTTTATGCGTCCGAAATCTTGCATTTGGCTGGCATTTCGCCGCAGTTGGCCTGCAATGCGTTGCGGCCCAAACACTGGCGTCAACTGCAGCAAGCCACGCTGGAAGTGTTGCAGTTGGCCGTCTTGCACGAAGGCTCGACGTTGTCCGACGGCACGTACCGCAACGCGTTGAATCAAGCCGGCAGCTATCAGAACCACCATCGGGTTTACGACCGCGCCGGCCAGCTTTGCCAGCGCTGCGGCCAGCGCGAGATTCTCCGCATTGTGCAAGCGCAACGCTCGACGTTTTATTGCCCCAAGTGCCAGAAGTAAGCTGTTGTAGGCACATTTTGACGTTTGGTCTACAATTCCACGGCACTCAAAGACCAGCACTCTTCGCCCCTCGAATCGTGAGGTTGCCCGATGCGCAGTCGTGGATGGCGGCCGCAATACGTTCTTCGCTCCGCGATGGGGCGCATCGCGCTGTTGATTTTTGCGACTGTCGCTGGCGTACGCGCCGCCGAACCGCCAGCGGCCGATGACTCCGTCCGCGCCTGGCGCGGCGATGCCGAAATTACTTCCATTCATTTCATCGACCCGCAACAAGGTTGGGCCGTTGGCGAGCAAGGCGTTATTTGGCACACCGACGACGGTGGTCTTCACTGGACGCTGCAACACACCGACGTGGCATGTCGACTCAACTCGGTTGCCTTTGCAAATTCGCAAAACGGCTGGGCCGCCGGTGGCTGGACCCAACCGTTCACGCATCTATCGGCCGGTCTGGTATTGCGCACGCGCGACGGCGGACGCACCTGGCAACGCGAGTCAAAGCCGCTGATGCCGGCAATTCGTCGTATTGGCCTGGCAGGCAACGCGCCCGCCTGGGCAGTGAGCGACAGTTCGGCCATGAATCCAGCCGGATTGCTGTCCGGCAGTGGCGAAGGTCGCGAGTGGACGCCGCTGCCGCTGCTCGAATTTCACCAGTGGCAAGCTGGCGATTTCAGCGACGCCGGCAGCGCCGCACTGGCCGACGACGCGGGACGCCTGTGGACACTGCGCGGCAATGAGCTAAGTCTGGCCACGGCGCCAGAGTTCGGTTTGCGTCGCGCACAGTGCCTGCGATTCGCCACGCACGAGCGGGCATGGCTGGTAGGCGATGGCGGCCTGCTGCTGGTCAGCAACGACGGCGGACGCGCGTGGCTTCGTCCGCGGGAACTGTCGCTGCCCACCGATGGCGAGATCGATTTTCAGGCGGTGGCCGCCCGCGGCGCGCACGTCTGGATCGGCGGCGCGCCAGGGCATGTCGTATTGCACAGCGCCGATGCCGGCCGCACCTGGCAGGTGCAACGCCTGGATCTAACCACGCCCATCCGCACGCTGCATTTCATCGACGATCAACACGGTTGGGCTGGCGGCGCGCTGGGCGCTATCTTTGCAACCACCGACGGCGGCGCCACATGGCGGCGACAATCGGGCACGCGCACCCGCGCCGCGCTGCTGGCGTTTTTTAGCGATGCCGATCAACTCGCGCCGGAACTGTTCGCGCGAACCGCCGCGGCCGATGGCTGCCTGGCTCACGCCGAACTCCTCACGCGACGCGATCTCGAACCGGCGGCCGAACAATCGCCGCGCGCCGGCGCGCGGATGAGCGAAGCCGTGTCCAGTGTCGGCGGCAATGGCTGCGGCGCGGCCTGGCAATTTCCGCTGCGTCAGCCCGGCATCCAAACTTCGGCCGAACAAGTGTTGGCCCGCTGGAAGCAACTCAGCGGCGACGATCTGAGTGCGCAGCGTTTGCAATCGCACATTGCCCGACAGCTTCGCACTTGGCGACCGGATGTCGTGGTGCTCGGCGATTGCGATAGCGACGATCCGTTGGCGCCGCTACTGCACCGCGCGGCGCTGGCGGGCCTTGAGCAGGCGGCCAGCGAGCAACCGCGGCAAGTGTTCGATCTGCCGGTCTGGTCGGCGAAAAAGCTGTTTCTCAGGTCTGGCGCGGCACAATCGGGCGGCGTCAGCATTTCCACGTCGCAAGTTTCACCGCAATTGGGGCGCTCGCTGGCCGATCTTTCCTGGCGCGCGCGATCCGTGCTCACCGCCCAGGCGGCCAGTTCGCCAACCGTGCTGGGCTTTCGCGAAATTTCGCTGACGGCTGCCGACGCTCGCTCGTCGCACGCCACCGATTTTTGGTCGGGCTTGAATTTGCCCAACGATGGCCCCGCACGGCGACCGCTGGTTTTCGGTGGGCCGGAAAATGTCGAAAGCCTCGGCCGCGCGGCGATCAAACGCCGCAATCTGCAAGCCATTCTGTCGCAAACCCTGCGCAGCAATCACGCGCAACTTTCCAGCCAAATGGGCCAGATGATCAGTGGGCTGGATGCCGACAGCGCCTGCGAACTACTCGCGCAACTCGGTCAGCGCCTGCATCAAGAAGGGCAATGGGATCTGGCCGAAAAAACCTTCGAGCTGTTGGCCGACCGCTATCCGGAACATCCGGCCGCGGCGACGGCGCTGATCTGGCTCGTGCAATATCAGGCCAGCAGCGCAGCGCTGCAACGTTCCAAGACCGGCCCGGATTTTCCGGTCAAACAAGCAGCCGGGCAGATGGAACTGGCCGCCGAGAACTCAACAACGCAATCCATGCAGTCGCGCCGCTCGGTTCAACAGACGGCTCGGCTGACGGAACTCTTGCAGCGTCAACATCCAGAATTGCTCGCCGAACCGCGCGTGCTATTTCCGCTGGCCGCCAGTTGGCGCGCGCTGGGCCAAAAAGATCAGGCCGAAAAGATCTATCAGCAAATTCTCTCCAGCCGTCCGCACGACGCTTGGTGGAGTTGCGCGGATACGGAGCGCTGGCTCACCGACCGCCGCGCGGTTACTCCCAGGCCGATGGTTCGCTGCGGCACCCACGGCGTGCGCCCCAAACTCGACGGACAGTTCGACGATCCCATTTGGAAGTCGGCCACAAAGTTAGAACTACTCAGCCCGTTGGCCGACGACGCCGATTGGCCGGCAACTGCCATGCTAGCCGGCGACGAAGAGCATCTTTACGTGGCGGTCACCTGCCACAAAGCGTCAGGCGTGGACTATTCGGCCGGCGCTGGTCGCCGCGAGCGCGACGCGGATCTGCATCGAAACGACCGCGTCGAAATCCTGCTGGATCCCGATCGCAACTACGCTACCTACTATCGGCTGGCCATCGATCATCGCGGCTGGACGGCCGAAAGTTGCTGGGGCGACGCCACCTGGAATCCCACTTGGTTTGTCGCGCAGTCATCCACCGACGACGCCTGGACGATCGAAATCGCCATTCCCTGGGATCAACTCGTCCGCAATTCGCCTCGTTCCGGCAATCTCTGGGCGTTGGGTCTGCAGCGCACCGTTCCGGGCGTCGGCTTTCAGAGTTGGACCAATCCCGCCTGCACGGACATCGCTCCGCAAGGCTTCGGCCTGCTGAAGTTCGACTGATAAGGAATGCGTCAATGCGACGCAACTGGCGTCAAACATACATCAAAATCGTCGCGCTCGGGCCGCAGGCACACCATCAGTTAGGCCGGATCGAGCGCGCGGTTGGAAGTGACTTAAAAAGGAATGTTTTTTCGCAACTTCGAAACCGGTCGCAGCCAGTCGAGCCGCTCGTTGCCGAATCGCTCGGTCTCGACCCCGCAATCGTATCTTATCAACTTTGCCGGAGTTTCACACCGAATCGGTCAAAGGTTGCGATCGCCTTTTCTTCCATCAAGAAGTGATTGCGCAACGCGATTTAAATACTTACGAGCAACTTCGCATTTAGGCCGCGAGTGACGAGAAAATGCTTCAACTTTGCTGCCGCACGCACTGATTTCGAATCCAAGCCATCGCGACCACTTTCGTCCACGGTCATCGCTGCCAATGCAGCAGTTCGCATATTGCTCGACCGCAAACACTCTACGATGGTTGCATTCATTCGTGTAGCCCCAGCGAGGCAATCGTCATCCAACATCGCAATCAACGCTTGCCTGCGCATTATTTCCAACCGAAACGACGTGTCTCCCGACCTTTTCGATGCAACCAACGCCTTTTTACACCATACAGCAGCTTGTTTCAGATCTCCGTGAATGCGGCAGACATCGCTTGTCAAGTTCATCATCATCGGAATCAAGAGTTTCCCACCGGCGGAGGAAAGGTCTGTAATATATTTTGTCATTTCGCCGAAGCCCTTTTTATTGCCTCCAGCCATTCCATCGGCCCACTTTACGAGAAAACCTGCCAGTGTTAACCAATAGACAAATCCATCGTGCTCCGAAACCTCAGTAGCTCGTAGCGCGTCGTTTCTTACACCTTCCAAATCGCCGACGCTGGCTCGAGTAATCGCTCGAAATATTAAAGAATTTGCTAGACTATGGTCCTGTTTCATCGCCTCTGCCTGCCCAATTGCTTGGGCTGCGAGTCTTTCTGAAAGATCGTAGTTGCCCAAAATATGCTCTGCCATTCCTCGATAGCCCAATGACGAAACACCTGGATTTGTCACATAATAAATACGCGACACGGCTCCGGGATTTTTTGTGTAGTGCTGCCACACCAATTTATTCCAGCCCGAGCATTCTCCAAACGACTCGATCCAGAATACTGTGTGGCCCATTGCGCGTTCAGCCTCGATTAGCATTCCCTTATCTTTTGCTCGGCGGGCTACTTGCAATAGTTGTTCCGCGTTAATCATAGCTTTCTGAACGGAGTTGCCAGTTAAATTGTACATCCAAACGCCGCGTAAAGCCGCAAACTCTCGGTAGCATCCCAGGCCATCGGCTTTACGGGCCGCCTTACAGTATGCGATTCCTGCTCGTCCGGTTGAATATCCTCCTAATGCGGTCTGACAGTTTCCCTCAATAATTAGTAGATCCAACTCGTCTCGAAGACGCATGGATTTTGGCCTCGTCGTGCCGATTAAACGTTTTTCGGTAGCGGAAACTGAGATCAACTCAAACGCCTGACTATATTGTCCCCTTTGAAAAGGCCCAATCGCTTTCAGCCACGACAGCCGGCTCTGCGAAGACTGATGGCCATTTGAGGATGCAATTGTATACCACGCGGCAAACAAGGGCTGTAACCGTTCACGGGCTGAAATGTAGGTTATTTGCTGTGGGCGCGGAGCGGTAGCGCGGGGAAGTGTGTGAGAGGGTTGCTGGCCAGAGACGCGGCAGGGTGTTAGGCCGAATTGTCGATCAACAGCGTCGGCGCGGG
>JBBRCE010000085.1:0-14524 GCA_038205115.1 Pirellulales bacterium | reverse complement strand
TTACTTTCGCGAGGAGGTGTCGGAAATCTTCGACAGCGCCGGCAACCGGCAGGAGGCGGCTCAACGGCTGGAAGAACTTCGCGCGACGATGGCCGGCGAAACGGAACTGCTGGAATTCTTCGCGTTGTACGACCGCTGGCGCGATGGCATCTTGGCGTATTTCGACGATCGAGAAACCAGCGCGCAGGTGGAGGGACTCAACAATAAGGCCCGCGTGATTACCCGCCGCAGCTACGGACTAAAACATGTCGAGAGCCTGTGGCAGCGCTTGGTGCTGGACGTGAACCGCGTCACCCAGGCCGCGCGCCGCACGGTCCGAGAACTCCACGCCCTGGCCCGCGGCATTCAAGCCACACTCGCCGCGTATTACACTTAGAAACGGAAGAGCCAAAAAATTTCATTGCAAAACCTCCTCAGTTCGAAGAAATGATACGCGTGAGCGACTTCAATGCGACATCCCCAGAGTTGGAACTAGGCAGTTGCCGTGCCATGCATGCTTTACGCGTATAGGCCAGGTAAATCTGCGGGAAAAAATTCAGGACGATGGTTTTCTGCGTCCGATTTCGGACAAGCCAGAGGCGTACTTTCGAAATGAACCGCCCGATACGAATTCGATCCGAGCGGGGTTCTGCTCTGATCCCTCCCCAGACCTGATTGTTCTACAATCAGAGTGGGTATCGACCAGCCAAAAACGAAACCGCCGTGGCCACAAAGTCGCCGGCTGGCAATTCTTTCCGCATTCTTCGCGGCGACAGTTGCGTCATTGCGAGCGATCAGCGTCTCCTGGCGTTTCCGATTTCTTGCGGCTGGCCTTTTCCTCCAAGCCGGAAGTGCCAAACCGGCGGGCCAGTTCGTCGCCGACCTGCTGCCAGCCAATGCCACGATGCGCCAACAGCACCATCAGGTGAAAAATCAGATCGGCCGATTCTCGCACGATGTGCGCGCGAGCCGATGCGTCGACTTGGTGGGCGGCAGCAACCAACTCGGCCGCCTCTTCGCAAATCTTATCGCCGATTTTTTCGATGCCGCCTGCCAATAACCGGCACGTGTACGAGCTTGGCCGCGGATGGGAAATGCGATCTTCGATCACGGCCATCAATCGCGCAAATATGTCTTCGGGATCGCTCATGGTGACCGGCATTTCGTTACAATTGCAAAACCTGCTACCGGCAATGTAAAAACTGTGGCCGCATCTGGCAAATCGATCAATCGGAAGATCCATGCAAATGAACATGTTCATTCGGGCGCTGTTACCGTCGCTGTGTGCCGTACTTTTCATGTGTTCAACGTCCTATTCGTTGGCCGGCGATTGGCCGCAGATTCTCGGGCCGCATCGGAATTGCGCGGCGACCGACGAGAAATTGGCAACCACTTGGCCCGGCGGCAAGCCGACGGTGGTATGGAAAATGGCCGTCGGCCACGGTTATGCCGGCGTGGCGGTCAGCGATGGCGTGGCCGTGCTGTTCCATCGCATAAAGAACGAAGAAGTCGCCTCGGCGTTTGAAGCCGCCACCGGCAAGCCGCTTTGGAATGTTGGCTTTCCGACACAGTACTCTAGCGGCATTGCACCGGACGATGGTCCGCGTTGCGTGCCACTCGTGTATCAGGGCCGCGTGTATTTGTTTGGCGCGCAGGGAGACATGCATTGCGTGTCGCTCAAAGAGGGCAAAAAGATCTGGTCGCGGCGACTGGCCCGCGACTACGACGCGCCGGAAGGTTACTTCGGCTGGGGCGGAGCGCCGATCATCGTCGGCGATCGGCTAATTGCCAATATCGGCGGACGCAACGGCGCTGGCATCGTGGCCGTCTCACTCGACGAAGGCAAAACCTTGTGGAAAAGTGGCGACGAAGGCGCCAGCTATTCCGCGCCAACTTCGGCCACCGTCGACGGAGTCGAGCATACGATCTTCGCCACGCGACTCAAACTCCTCTCGCTTGACGCCAGCACAGGGCAAGTCCGCTGGCAAATTCCGTTTGGTAAACGTGGCCCAACCGTTAACGCCGCCACGCCACTGGTCATTGACGGATGCGTGTTCGCCTCGGCCAGCTATGGCGTTGGCGCGGTCTACGCAAAAATCGGTAAAACCGAAGTCAAAAAAATCTGGGAATCCGATGATGTCATGTCCAGTCAATATTCAACCTGTGCTTACCACGACGGGCATCTCTACGGGCTTGACGGCCGGCAAGATCAAGGCGTCGCGCGGCTGCGCTGTTTCGAACCCAAGACCGGCAAGGTGCAATGGACCGAGTCTGATTTTGGTGCCGCCAATTTGATTCTAGCCGGCGACAAATTGTTGATCCTCAAGATCGATGGCACGCTGGTGCTGGCATCCGCCACGCCCGACAAATATAAGCAACTGGCCGCCACGCAAATTTTGCCTGGCACGTGCCAACCGCTGCCGGCGCTCGCGGGCGGCTTGCTTTACGCCCGCGACGATCAAACGCTGGTCTGTTTGCAAGTGGGCGAAAAGTGAACCGTGGGCGCTGCGCCGCATTTTCATCGCGAAAATTTGTGTTCATCGTGTCGATTCATTAGACGAAATCGGCACTGCAAACGAATTCTTCCGAGTGAGGAATTCCGGCCATGAAACGATATGACACGGTCATTTGCGGCTGATGAACGCAGTTGGAGCGATAAACGCGGTAATCAGACCGTTGCGGTCTTGCTGGGATTGGATGGCGGTAAAGCCGTGCTCGAAAAGGCGTCCGGCAAAAAGATCCGCATAGACATTGGCCGCTTTTCCGAGGCCGATCAGCCGCTGCTACGCAACGCCAAACCATTTCCAGCCAAGTGATGGCGTTAAAAAACTTTTTTTTCCGCCACTCCCGATCTCGCGGCCACTAGTGTAAAATCGGCATGTCTCGCGGTTTGGCTTCGGAATACCGCGAACCAACTCCTGGCAGCCTGGCAGGTTTTCGTCGCAGTTTTGCGAAAGGGGCTTGTCAGCACTTCCACCGATTTTATAATCCGGAAGTCGCGACACTGGTTGTTCGGGGGCCAACGTCGCAAGGCTTTCTGCCATTGCGCAGGCGAAGCGATGGAAGTCAGTAGTACAAGAAGTTTGCCGTTAGCATTTGCCGCGTTACGGATCATGCGGGTGTAGCTCAGTTGGTAGAGCACGACGTTGCCAACGTCGTTGTCGTGGGTTCGAATCCCATCACCCGCTTTTAATCCCCGTTTTCAAGCAAATCACGCTGCCTCTTGATGGGCCGTGTTTGGCTCATGCGACCTGCAAGCGGACGCGGTGGCCGCGCATTTCCGTCGAGTCGTCCAGATTGCGAGCTCGATGATGTCGCGAAGAGTTGGCCGCGATGGTCGGTTGGTGCGTATCGCGCTTCGAACCGGCCCGGTCCAGCGGCAGACATAGTGAGGGCACGCTCAACGTCCGTGTGCTTGCGTCGAGCCAAATTTCGTGCGAGAATCGCCGGCAGTTGACGTCGTGACACGAGTTGAATCGTGGCACAACGGATTTAGGACACAGCCAGATCATGCATGCGATGCGGCGTGATCTGAACCATTCACATATCCTTATCGATGATTGAGCAGGCACATGGCTGAAGACGTGAAAACAGACGACTTGGACAACGAAGCCGAAGCATCTGTCGAAGCAGCAACGGAAGAGCGTCCCGCGCTCGATCTGACCGTCAAGGTCGACGCGCCCAGCGCCTGCGAACGGCATATTTCGGTCACAGTCTCTGAAAAAGACGTCGAGCGCTATTTTGACGAAGCGTTTACCGAGGTTATGCCCAAGGCGGCAGTCCGCGGTTTTCGTCCGGGCCGTGCGCCGCGGAAGTTGGTCGAGCATCGCTTCCGCAAGGAAGTATCCGACCAGGTTAAGAGCAACCTGCTGATGGACAGCATGGCACAAGTTTCGGAATCGCAAAAACTCTCGGCAATCAGCGAGCCCAAAATCGACGTTGGCGCGGTTGAAGTGCCAGAGCACGGTCCGATGACCTTCGAGTTCGATCTTGAAGTTCGGCCGGAATTCGACATGCCCGAGTGGAAGGGCGTGACCATCGAGCGGCCGATTCGCGATTTTACCGATAAAGACATCAACGAGCAGCTCGAGGGCCTGTTGCATAATCGCGGCCGCTTGGCGCCGCATGATGGGCCGGCAGAAGCGGGCGATTACATCGTCGCCAACTTGGCCTTTAAGAACTCCGACGGTTCGGTCATCTCGGAAGCCACGGAGCAAACCGTTCGAATCCGGCCGCAAGTTAGCTTCCGCGACGGCAACATCGCGAACTTCGCCGAGCAAATGCTGGGCGTCGCCGCCGGCGAAACTCGCGAGTTGGAGGTGACCGTTTCTAATGAAGCGGCCAAGCCGGAATTGCGAGGCCAGAAGGTCATTGCCGTGTTTGAGGTGCTGGAAATCAAGCGTATCAAATTGCCGGAAATGACGCCAGAATTCTTGAATGACGCCGGCGGTTTTGATGACGAAGCCGCGCTTCGCGTCGCCGTCCGAGGTAACCTTGAGCGTCAAATGAAGTATCAGCAGCAGCAGCGTGCCCGGCAGCAGGTCACGGCGCTACTTACGTCGTCGGCCAATTGGGACTTGCCGCCCGATCTGTTGCGACGCCAGAGTCGGCGCGAGTTAGAGCGCAGCGTACTGGAACTTCGCCGCAGCGGCTTTAACGACCAAGTCATTCGCCAACATGAAAACGAGTTGCGGCAGAACAGCAACGTAGCGACTGCTCGGTTGTTAAAAGAGCATTTCATTCTGGAGCGCATTGCCGAAGAAGAAAAAATTGAAGATCTGCCCGAAGATTACGATGCTGAAATTCAATTGATCGCATCGCAAAGCGGCGAGAGCCCGCGTCGCGTGCGCGCACAGTTGGAAAAACGCGATCTGATGGATATTCTTCGCAATCAGATCATCGAACGGAAAACCATTGACCTGATTGTTTCGCACGCCAAATTCAAGGACGTGCCCTTTCAATTGGAAACCATGCAAACCGAAGCCGTCGATCGTTCGGCCGCTGGTGAAGAAGCGGATATTCCCGAAGCCATGTATTCGGAAAAACCGCACGATCCCAAGGAAGCGGAAGCGCCTCGCTAAATTGCTGTCCGCGGAGTTTCGGCAGGATCGCACGGCATCGCGTGCAGGCATGCGGTGCGGGCCGTCGTGCTGTGAGCCCGAAGGTTTGCAGTGGTCAATGTCCGAATGTCCCGAGCGGGCCAATTTGGACTGGCCAAGATCGGCCCGTCGGTGAACAATGCTCATAAGCCGTGGCATGAGCCAGCGAATCGCCGGGCCGGTTGATGCTCGATCGTTCTTTTGAGCGTTGCCGATCGCGACGATTTTGCACGGTCACGAAAATGGATGTTCTGTTATCGACAATCGACGAATTTGATTTTGGCATTTCGAGTGGGCGCTTCGGCTGGTCCGGCGCCCGTGTCCCTTCAGGATTAGCGCATGCTCCACGCATCTGGAATACGGGTCGATCCGCAACTCAACTCGCGCGATTATCAGCGGCAGCGGCAACTCACGTTGGGCGATTTGCTGCTCGAGAATCGCATCATCTTATTGCAGGGCGAGATCTACGATGGCAATGCCAACGAACTGGTGATGAAGCTGTTGTACTTGCAGAGCGAAAATCGCCGCAAGGAAATTCATTTTTACATCAATTCGCCCGGCGGCAGCGTCACGGCCACCATGGCCATTTACGACACAATGCAGATTTTGTCGTGCCCCGTGGCCACGTACTGCGTGGGCATTGCGGCCAGCGGCGCTGCGGTGCTTTTGGCGGGCGGTACCAAGGGTAAACGCTTTTCGCTGCCGCACGCCAAGGTCATGATTCATCAGCCCTACGGCCAGGTAGGCGGGCAGGTTTCGGATATCGAAATTCAAGCCGACGAAATCATCAAAACCCGCGCCGTGCTGAATGGGATTCTGGCCAGCCACACGGGCCAGCCGATCGAACGGATCGCTAAAGACACCGACCGCGATCGTTATCTCAGCGCGGAAGAGTCGAAGGCGTACGGCCTGGTCGACGAGATTCTTACACGTCCGCCGATGATGGAAAAGGACGAAGAAGAATAGTCGCACGGCGCTCAGGCGTGTCGCACGCACAACGGACTTTCGCAAGCACAAAATTTCCACCGCGAGAATAGTCGATGCCACTGATTCCATACGTGATCGAAAAAAGCGGCCGCGAAGAGCGGGCGATGGACATCTACAGCCGCCTGCTCAAGGATCGCATTGTTTTCCTGGGCAGTCAGGTTAACGACGAAGTCGCCAATGCCATTGTCGCCCAAATGCTGTTTCTGCAATCGGACGATCCGAAGGCGGACATCCACCTTTATATCAATTCGCCCGGCGGCAGCGTCACTGCCGGCTTGGCCATCTACGACACGATGCAGTTCGTGACCTGCGACGTGGCCACATATTGCATTGGGCAGGCCGCCTCGATGGGCGCTGTGCTGCTCACCGCTGGCGCCAACGGCAAACGCCGCGCACTGCCCAACGCGCGCATTATGATTCACCAGCCGCTGGCTGGTATGGAAGGCACGGCTGAAGAAATCTTCATCCACGCCAAAGAGTTCAAGAAGGTCAAGCAAAAGCTGAACGCCATCTTGCTCAAACACACGGGCCACCCACTGGACAAAATCGAGTCCGACACCGATCGCGATCGCTTCATGTCGGCCGAAGAAGCCATGGACTATAAACTGATCGATCAAGTGATCGAGCACATGGAACTCAAGCCGGCCACTTAGAATGAACTTCGATGACCGCCGCGGTCGGGCAACACAGCCTGCCTTCGCGAAGGCAATGCTTAACCGTGAGCCCGTTGCTCACGGTTTTTTATTTCACAGTTGAAGCAGCGTGTTGTTCCCAGCGTATGGCAATCGATGGACGCGTTTCCCTTCAGCGAGTTGGAATGGGAGCGCGTGAGCCAAGCCACATTGGCCGTGCTGAATGCGACCTTAGCCGACGACCATGCGTTGCGGCAATCGCTCGTCATCGAGCTTAAGTTCGTTTTGGATCAATTGCGTTTTCAGCACGGCGATCATCCCATTCTGCTGGAAACCGAAGCGGATTTTGCCAACGATGACCATCACCGCCTGCAACTTTACGAGCGCGCGATCAAGCTCGCGTGTGCTAACGATTTGCCGACGTACACGATCCGCATTTCGCACGCAGAATTACTGCACCGGCTCGGACATGGCGGCGAGGCCAAACGGCAACTTGAATCCTGCCAGGCAGAAGTCGACCGTATCGGCGATGCCGGCGAGCAATTGCAGTGGCGGAATTTGAACGACTGCTGCGAATCGTCATGCGATGATGACTCGCGGAGCAATTGACCTCGCGACCAGTGAACTGGGTCGCATCCATCGTCACGCCGGTGGCAAGTGCGAAGTTCACTTGGGCCGTAGCATAAATCCCTTTCCTACCAAGTGAGATCGTTCATCAACCAACTGAGTTGAATGAGACCACGTCACGCATGGTGCGTCGTTACGTTCCATTTGCCGATCTGCAACTCAAATGACGCCAGCGCTGCAGTTATTGCTCGAATCCATGGAACGAATTGCCCAGCAGTCGGCACCGAGGCATAAATTACGAGTGGCATACAAATTGCTGCGCGGTACTCGATTCGTTGCTTTAAACGAACTGGAATCCTCGGTGACGATGCTGACTTCGTCGCTGAAGCGCATCTTCGGGAAACGCGTTGCTGCTTACTAAGTCCAACCAACAGTTATTTTCATGCGTGAGCGGCGGATTTTTAGCAGCTTCGGAATGCGCGGCGGCGCTGGGCTGCTTGCGGTGATAGGAATTTTCATTGCGGGCACAGTGATCTCGCAACTCAACACCGCCACTCTGCGGCGAGATGCGGAGTTGATTCAGCGGACCCATTACACGCTCGCCGGGCTCGACGCATTGGTTGCCGCCGCCCAAGATGCGGAGACGGGGCAGCGGGGATTCCTGCTCACCGGCGAAGAGAAATATCTGCAGCCGTATTTTGCGGCTGTCAACCAAATTCACGAGCAACTCAATCAGCTCGAACGTCACATCGACGATCCGGACCAGCACGCTCGTATTCCAAGCCTAAGGGCCAATCTCGACACAAAAATCGCGGAGTTGGCAGAAACGATTGCCCTGCGTCGCGCCAGAGGTTTCGATGCTGCGCGGGAGGTCGTGTTGACCGACCGGGGCAAAATTGCAATGGATGCGATTCGTGCCGATATCGCTGAAATTCGCAATGCTGAGTACGCTTTGCGGAATCAACGAGTTGACGAAATGCAGGCCTCTTATCGGATGGCGGTCATCACGACCATTCTCAGCGGCCTGCTTGGGGTTGCCATTTCCCTGGCGGTCGCTTATCTGCTTCGTCAGGCCGCGCTGTCGCGTCGCCGTCAAGACTGGTTGCAAGCCGGACAAATCCAGCTGAGCGAAGCCATGGCTGGCGATCCGACCATTGGCCTGCTCGGCGAGCGAATATTGGGCTTCCTGTCCAAATATCTGGGCGCTCAAGTGGGCGCGTTTTTTGTCAACGGCAATGGGATATATGAGCGCGTGGCCGCCCACGGTCTGGTCGACGATGCGAAAACCATCGAACGTTTTCTACCCGGCGATGGTTTGCTGGGTCAAGCCGCCAAAGATCGCCGATCGTTGGCGGTCTCTCCCGCGCCGGAAGGTTATCTGCCTATCGCCTCAGCGCTGGGCCACGGCGCGCCGCGACATCTGCTCATCACTCCAATCTTTGGTGAGACCGAGGGCAGCGCGGTCGTGGAACTGGGCTTTGTCGAACCGCTCGATCCGGCTATGACGCAGTTGTTCGAGCGCGTGTCGGCCTCAATTGATGCCGCCATCCGCTCCGTCAACTATCGCCGGCACTTGCAAGATTTGGTCGAAGAAACCCAGCGGCAATCTCAGGAGTTGCAAGCGCAAAGCGAGGAACTGCGAGTCAATAACGAGGAGCTTGAAGAGCAGGGCCACGCGCTTCGCGAATCGCAGACCCGCTTGGAAAATCAGCACGCGGAGCTCGAACAGACCAATACCCAACTGGAAGAACAAACCCAGTTGTTGGAAACGCAGCGCGACGAAGCCGCGAGAATTAACACCACGCTCAACTCGCAAGCCCGTGAACTTGCTCAGGCCAGCCAGTACAAGTCCGATTTTCTGGCAAACATGTCGCACGAACTGCGGACACCGCTGAATTCTTCGCTAATTTTAGCCAAGCTGCTGGCCGACAACCCCAACGGCAACCTAACGGCCGAACAAGTCCAGTACGCCGAGACGATTCAAACCTCCGGCAACGACCTGCTGACGTTAATCAACGACATTCTGGATCTGTCGAAGATCGAAGCCGGCTATATGGAAATCCGGCCCGAGTCGCTCAGCTTGACGCGGTTTGCGGAAGATCTGAATCGTATTTTTCAGGCCGTGGCCAAACACAAGGGACTGGCTTTTCAGGTTACCATCGAGCCAGGTTGCCCCGAACAGTGTGAAACCGATCGCCAGCGTTTGGAGCAAATCGTCAAGAACTTGCTCTCCAACGCCATCAAGTTCACCTCGCAGGGCAGTGTCGAATTGACGATTAGTCGCGTGGCCGAAAATCGCCTTGGCTTTGCCATTTCCGACACTGGAATCGGCATTCCGGCCGAGCAGCAGCAGATGGTCTTCGAAGCCTTCCGCCAAGCCGACGGCACGACCAACCGAAAATATGGCGGCACCGGGTTGGGGCTCTCAATTTCTCGCGAGCTGGCCAAACTGCTCGGCGGCGAGATTCGTTTGGCCAGTCAACCGGGCCGCGGCAGCACGTTTACGCTGACCATTCCAGAAGACTTTTCGCCGGAACTGATCAAGCCGCCCAAGGTGAGCGGGGAGCCAGCGCGATTCAAGTCCGATGGGCCGTCGATTGTCGCAACCGGCGGAGCGCGGCCAGCGTCGCAGCCCGTGTTGCTACAGTCAAGTCCGCAACCGATGGTTTCGCCGACAAATGCAAACGCGAGTTTAACGGCGGCGCGCCCGCGGGGACTGGACGACGATCGCAATCGACTCAACGGTTCGGGCCGATTGATTCTGGTGATTGAAGACGACAAGATTTTTGCGCGAATTCTTTACGACTTAGCGCACGAGAAAAACTTTCAATGCCTGATCGCCAGCACGGCCGAAGAAGGCTTCGCGACGGCGGTCGATTACATGCCCAGCGCCGTGGTGCTGGATGTGGGCTTGCCGGACCACTCGGGTCTCTGGGTTCTCGATCGTTTGAAGCACGACCCGCGCACGCGGCATCTACCGGTGCATATGATTTCCGGCGAGGACCATTCGCAGACCGCGCTGGCGCTGGGCGCGGTGGGCTATATGCTCAAGCCGGTCAAGCGCGAGGATGTAGCCCTCACTCTGCAGGTGCTTGAATCGCGGCTCTCGCAACGTATGGGCCGGGTGCTGGTGGTTGAAGACGACCCCATCCAGCTTGAAAGCGTCCGCAAGCTGCTCGGTTCGCAAGACGTGCAAACGGTTGGAGCGGCAAGCGCGGCCGAATGTCTCGAGCGTCTCCGGGGCGCGACGTTCGATTGCATGGTTTTGGATTTGTCGCTGCCTGACTCCACCGGGTTTGCACTGTTGGAAACGCTCAGTCGCGAAGATGCCTATTCGTTTCCGCCGGTCATCGTTTATACCGGTCGCGATTTATCTAGCGCAGAAGAACAACGGTTACGGAAATATTCCAAGTCGATCATCATCAAAGGCGCGAAATCGCCCGAACGCTTGCTCGACGAAATTACGCTGTTCTTGCACAAAGTGATCTCCGATCTGCCGCTAGAACAGCAGCGGATGCTGGAGCGCGCCAAGAGCCGCGACGCGGCGATCGAAGGCCGTCGAATTTTGGTCGTCGAGGACGATGTCCGCAACGTGTTTGCGCTGACCAGCGTTTTGGAGTCCCGCGGGGCGGTCGTTCAAATTGCCCGCAACGGCCGCGAAGCGCTCGAGGCGCTCGAAATGTCGCTGCAGACCAGTGAGACAATCGATTTGGTACTGATGGACGTGATGATGCCCGAGATGGATGGCATTACCGCCACGCGTGAAATTCGCAAGCAGTCCGTTTGGAAAAAACTGCCGATCATCACGCTGACCGCCAAGGCCATGAAGAACGACCATGAAGAATGTTTGGCAGCCGGGGCGAACGATTATATGGCCAAACCGCTCGACGTTGAAAAACTGCTTTCGCTGGTTCGGGTGTGGATTCCTCGATAAGGAACGACCGCGTGATGACTTTCAGCTTCGTCTCGGTTTTCGGCTGCAGCTTGACGCATTGCGCAACATGCGGATCGATGGCATTGCGTAATCGCTCGCAAGCAAGGATCGGCTGGTATGAGTGAGTCGACGGACACTATCGAGTTGGAGTTGCTGCTCGACGCTATTTATCGCAAGTACCACTACGACTTTCGCGGTTATGCGATGGCATCGCTCAAACGTCGGCTGACGCAAGCCAAGCACGCCTTCGATTGTCCGACGTATTCGCGTCTACAAGATCTCGTGTTGCGCGATGAATCGGTTCTTCCGCGGCTGCTTTCGTATCTAACCGTACAAGTCAGCGATCTGTTTCGCGATCCGCACTACTTCCGAGCGATTCGCGAGCACGTGGTTCCATACCTCAGGACTTTTCCATCGCTGAAAATCTGGGTCGCTGGCTGCAGTTCGGGCGAAGAAGTTTACTCGCTGGCCATCTTGCTGCGGGAAGAAGGCTTGGAAGATCGAACTCTGATCTACGGAACGGACATCAATCAAGACGCCATTCGCGCCGCCAAGGCAGGCGTTTATCCACTGGAGCGGATGGCGACGTTCTCGGAAAATCATCGTCTGTCCGGTGGCAAGTCGTCGCTGTCGGAATATTACACGGCCGCGTATGGCGCGGCGGTGTTCGATAAATCTCTGCGTCAACGGGCCGTGTTTTCCGACCATAGCCTGGTCACCGATGCCGTATTTGCGGAGGTGCAGATGGTATCTTGCCGCAACGTGATGATTTATTTCGATCGAGAATTGCAAGAACGGGCGATCGGGTTATTCAGCGAAGCCTTGGCCTGGAACGGGTTCTTAGGGTTAGGCGCCAAGGAGAGTCTGCGGTTTTCGCGGCACCATGCCGCGTTTACTGAAATTTCTCGTGAGGCTCGAATCTATCAGAAACGAGCGCTCAAATGATTGCCGTCAAGCCAGCAGCGATCGTGATTGGTGCATCGGCCGGAGCGCTGGATGCGTTGTCGCGCGTGCTGGCCGACCTTCCCGCGGGGTACGCGCTGCCGGTCATCGGCGTGACGCACTTGCTGGCCGACCGCCCCAGCTTGCTCGCTGAATTGTTGAATTCCAAATGCCAGATTCAGGTGCGCGAAGCTGAGGACAAAGAGCCCGTTCAACCCGGGGTGGCGTATTTCGCGCCGCCCGATTATCACTTGTTGATCGAAACCGACGGGCGATTGTCGCTGTCCAGCGAAGAGCCTGTGATGCATTCAAGGCCATCCATTGACGTGCTCTTTGAGTCCGCGGCGGACGCTTACGGCGCGGCACTGATTGGCATTGTTCTGACCGGCGCTAATAATGACGGCTCGCTCGGACTGCAAAGCATCCTGGCCGCCGGCGGCATTGGTTTGGTGCAATGCCCCGCGCAGGCCTACGCGACGGCAATGCCGCTGGCGGCGTTGAAACGATGCCCAGAGGCTCGTTCGATGAGCCTCGAAGAGATTTCCGCATATCTGTGTGAGGTCGCAAATTGGCAATGAATAGCTCTCATCTTGCACCTGTGAATTTTTTGTTAGTCGACGACCTCGACGAAAATCTGCTTGCGTTGGAAGCACTGTTAAAACGA
Source organism: Pirellulales bacterium (assembly GCA_038205115.1). Lineage (GTDB taxonomy): Bacteria > Planctomycetota > Planctomycetia > Pirellulales > JBBRCE01 > JBBRCE01. The sequence goes on along the minus strand of JBBRCE010000085.1, from coordinate 1,720 downwards.
GATGGACTGGTTCTGCTCAAAGCCCGATCCGGCGCGGAAGCGCTGGAGTTGCTGTTGAAGCACGATGTGGCGTTAGCGCTGGTTGATGTGCAAATGCCCGGCATGGATGGTTTCGAGTTAGCCGAATTATTGCGCGGCACGGAACGCACGCGGCGTATTCCGATCATTTTTCTGACGGCCGGTTCCGGCGACCGCCAGCGTCGCTTCCGAGGCTACGAGACCGGCGGCGTCGACTTTCTCACTAAGCCCATCGAATCGCATATTCTCCGCAATAAGGCCGAGGTTTTTTTCGAACTCTACCGCCAGCGACAAGAAGTAGCGTTTCAGCGGGACGAACTCGAATTGGCCACCGCGCAAAACGTACGTCTCCTGGCCGAAAGCCGCCATGGCGCAGACGAACTCAAACTGGCCGACCAGCGTAAGGACGAATTCCTAGCCATGCTGGCCCACGAGCTGCGCAATCCGCTAGCCCCAATCTCCAGCGCGGTGGAAATTCTGCGGATTGCGGAACATAACCCGACCGTTGCCGACGAAGCCCGCGAAATTATTGCCCGGCAAGTCCATCACATGGCCCGACTGGTCGACGACCTGCTGGATGTGGCCCGTATAGCGCGGGGAAAAGTACAGATCCGCAAGCAGCGCTGTGACTTGGTGCCGATCGTCCGTCAAACGACGGAAGACTACGCGCCCACCGTCACGGCGGCCGGTTTGACCTTGCAATTGGAACTTCAGCCCGACGAACTGCTCATTGAAGGTGATCCCACGCGGTTGACGCAAGTCATCGGCAACCTTCTGCATAATGCCTGCAAGTTTACCTCCTCTGGCGGAAAGATCACCGTGCGTGCCGCCGCGGATCTCCAACACGATAACGCGTTGGTCACCGTGATCGACAATGGCGCTGGAATCGAACCGAGCGTGCGACAACGGCTGTTCGAGCCGTTCAGTCAAGCCGATCAAGCCATCGATCGCGACAAAGGCGGGTTGGGCTTGGGATTGGCGCTTGCCAAGGGTTTGATTGAGTTGCACGGTGGCTCGGTCTGCGCGGAAAGCCCTGGCGTTGGCCAAGGATCGACCTTTACGTTAACGATCCCGTTATCGGGTCGGCGGCATGCGCCGGCGGGTGCGACGACGAACACTCGAAATGCGTTGAACGAGTCACTCAAAATCCTGTTGGTCGAAGACAACGTCGATACCGCCACCGCCATGCAATCGCTGTTGGCGCTCATGGGGCATGACGTACGCGTCGAGTTCGAAGGCCGTTCGGCCGTGAGCACGGCATTGGAGTTTCAGCCCGAAGTCATCGTGTCCGATCTCGGCCTGCCTGGCGAACTCGATGGTTTCGGGCTGGCGAGAACGGTGCGGGCCGATACTCAGCTCAAAGCGGCATACCTCATTGCATTGAGCGGTTATGGTCGCGACGAAGATCGCCAGAATACGGCGGCGGCCGGTTTTAACGAGCACTTGGTGAAACCGGTCGACCTGAAAACGTTGATGGCAGCTCTTAATAATGTTCCCCGCTCCGGCGCCACTGAGCAAGCCGGTTAGACTCACGCGCGCGGGGCGTCCGATGCCCGAAATCGCTGGGGTGTGACAAAAGTGCTTGGCGGTGTTAAGCCGCGGTGGGGCAAGGAGTTGGCCAGTATTTTTGCCATTGGCCGCTACGCTCGAGCGAATCCAGCGCGGTGACAGCCTCCGCATTCGGTCGATCCCAACGACGACT
>JBBRCE010000084.1:0-14615 GCA_038205115.1 Pirellulales bacterium | reverse complement strand
GGTTGATTGCGGCGGACTCGACGTTGGGGCGGATCATTTCGCCGTTCGAACGCATCTTCGGCGTGGTCTCGCTGGGCAGCCAAGCGGTGCAAACCGTCAACCGCTTCCCCGACGGACAAAACTCGGGCGGCAACAATTAGTTGCCTTAACGCGGTTAGACGCCTAGAATTACATCAGACGCAAATACTTCAACTGAATGGGAGAATTGCCATGCATCGCCTACTAAAAGTCGCTTCGGCCGCCGGTTGCGGCGTAACGGCATTGCTATTGGCCTTGTTGACGGCATCACCGGCAACCGCTCAAGCGCCGGGGGCTCCGCCGTTCTCCGACGTGACGCCCACGCCCACCACCAGTCCGTATTTGAACCTCTTCAATAATGGAGGCGGTTCTAACAACAACCAGGCGAACTATCAGCAGTTGGTTCGGCCGCAGCTTGAAGCCCGCAACAACTACTTGCAACAGCAGTCGCAGTTGCAGACGTTGCAGCGGCAAGTCAACGCCGGTCGCTCGGGCAATGGCGTTGCTCCGGATGCCAACGCCGGACGGGGCATCCGCGCCACCGGTGGCGTCGCATCGCAATACATGAATCTTTCGCACTATTACACGGGCAGCCCCGCATTCCGAACACGCCAATAAGTGCGAGGATCGCGCGTTTTGCAACTTTTCGGCGCGTTTTGCAACTTTTCGGCGGGCGACGTGCGCGTTAGCCCTACGCGAATCAATCGGCTCGCTTAATTAGCCCCCGGACCTGCATCCAGTCTGAGCAGCGTTTGGACCAAGTCGCTAAGACGGGATTGTTTGCTGCGAGCCCAACGCCGTGCTGGCCGTCTTGGTAGATATGCAGTTCGGCCGGTACTTTGGCGCGTCGCAGCGCTAGATAAAACAGAACACTGTTTTCTGCTGGCACGCCGGTATCGGCATTGGTGTGAAACAGGAAAGTGGGCGGAGTATCGGCGGTAACCTGATTTTCGTTGGAGAGATTTTCGACCAACTTTTGGTCCGCGTCTTTGCCAAGCAAATTGTTTTTTGAGCCTTGGTGCGTGTAGGCCGTTGTGAATGAGATCACGGGATAACAGAGGATCATGAAGTCGGGCCGCGTACTGACGCGATCGATGGGATCTTCGGCCTTGGGATCGCCTTTTTCGATATGCGTGCCGATGGTCGAGGCCAGATGCCCGCCGGCGGAGAAGCCCATGATGCCGATTTTTTTCGGATCGATCTTCCAGGCTTCCGCGCCACTGCGGACCACGCGCATGGCCCGCTGAGCGTCGTGCATGGGCGTGGGATGTTTGTAGCCCAGTGCCGCATGGCGATATTTGAGCACAAAGGCGGTCACGCCCAGCGAGTTCAACCACTGGGCGATGTCGACGCCTTCGTGACCCATGGCCAGATGGCCGTAACCGCCACCGGGACAGACCACAACCGCCGTGCCGCAAGCTTTGTCGGGCGCGGGCTGATAAATGGTGATGGTGGGCACATCCTTTTCAGGATCTTTGCCCTTGGCATCCGGAGCGCCGTTGGGCCACAGCGGTTGGATGACAGGTTCCGACTTTGCTTCGGCTTTGGGCGGTTGGGCGTCGGCCGCGGCTGCGACTGACTGCAGGTTGGCAACGGCCAAGCTTGAGATGAGCGTGGCAATGGCGAGCGAAATATTTCGGGTTCGCATCGGAATTCCTCGGTTAGGCAGGAAGGATTGGATTGGGGGCTGGCCGGCGGCTGGCGCAGTCGGATTGACGGGCGCCGAGCCAGTGAATTGAACCATTCGGCAGGCAGCACGTCAAATGCTGCCGTAAGACGCCGTTGGAGTATGGATTTTCGCGGGGCGGTCAGACGGGCGATTTGGGAGCGGAATTTTCGCAATTGGCCCTCGACGACCCGGCGGCGTTTGGGTAGATTATGGGGCTTGGCTGGCAGCGTTCCGGCCGCAATAACCGTCGAGTGGTAGATCGTCTCGGCGCGTTTGATTTTTAGGCACTCAACGAGGGGGCGTCGCCGACGTTGGCTCACCAACGCGCCGCCGATTAGCAAGGCTACGACATATGTACGCAATTATCTCCGATGGCGGTCGTCAATTCAAAGTGACTGAAGGTCAGTTTCTCGACATCGATTATCGCGTACTCGGGGCGGGCGAAACCCTCAAATTCGATCGTGTGTTGGCCATCAACGACGGCCAGACCACCAAGTTTGGCGCTCCGCTGGTCAGCGGCGTTTCGGTCGCGGCCGAGATTGTCGGCCTGCAACAAGGGCCCAAGTTGGTCGTACAGAAGTTCCGCCGCCGCAAGAATTCGCGCCGCCGCACGGGCCATCGCCAAATCTTCACCCGCGTGAAGATCGGCAAAATCGGCTAGTTCACCGTTACGCTTGGCTCACTCGCTACTGCTCGCGCCCGGTTGATTGCCGGTTTGCTACTCCAATTCTCAGCCTTGTAGCCGCACGCGCAGGGCTAACCGACGCAGGCTGCGTCGGCAACGTCCCTTCGCTGCGTCCCTTCGCTGCATGCCGGCGATTGACGCCCGCCACTGCGAGTTTTACACTCAAGCCAGTTAAAATCGCCTCAATCGCGCCCGATTTCTGCCGGATCGGCCCGCGGGGGCAGCACCAACGGAAAGTCGTGTCGCCATGAGCACCACCGAACTGCAGATCGATCAACTGGCCGTTAACACGATTCGGACGCTGTCGATGGATGCCGTGCAAGCCGCCAATAGCGGCCATCCCGGCACGCCCATGGCGCTCGCGCCCGTCGCGTATTCGCTATGGAATTACGTACTTCGCTACAATCCAGAAGAACCAGCCTGGCCTAATCGCGATCGGTTTGTGCTGTCGTGCGGGCATGCCTCGATGTTGCTCTACAGCACCCTGCATTTGGCCGGCGTTCAGCAACTGGATGCCAGCGGCAAACACACGGGCGAATTGGCCGTGCCGCTGGAGCACATCAAGAACTTCCGCCAGTTGCACAGCCGCTGCCCTGGGCATCCCGAGCATTACGAAACCACCGGCGTCGAAACGACCACCGGGCCGCTTGGCCAAGGTTGCGGCAACAGCGTCGGCATGGCAATGGCCAGCCGCTGGTTGGGCGCACACTTCAACAAGCCGGACTTCGAACTGTTTGACTTTGACGTCTACGCGCTGTGCAGCGATGGCGACATGATGGAAGGCGTCACCAACGAAGCCGCTTCGATCGCCGGCCACCTGGCGTTATCGAATCTTTGCTGGATTTACGACGACAACAAAATCACCATCGAAGGCGATACCGAACTGGCCTTTACCGAAGACGTCGCCCAGCGCTTCGAAGGCCTGGGTTGGCACGTTATCAGGGTGCCGGACGCCAACGATCTGGAGTTGCTGGCGGACGCTTATGCGTCGTTCAAACGCACGGAAGATCGTCCGACGTTGATCATCGTCCGCAGCCACATTGCCTGGGGTTCGCCCAACAAAGTCGATACGCACGGCGCGCACGGCGCGCCATTGGGCGAAGAAGAAATCAAACTCACCAAAGCCGTCTACGGTTGGCCGGACAAAAAATTCTATGTACCAAGCGAGGTGCTAGCGCACTTCAAGCAGAACCTCGGTGCGCGCGGCCGCGACTTGTACTCCGAATGGCGCGGTCAATTGCAAGATTACGCCAAGAAGTACCCGGAACTGGCCGAACAATGGCGGGTGATGGAACGCGGCGAATTGCCGGCCAATTGGGACAAAGAACTGCCCGTGTTTCCGACCGATGCCAAAGGCGTGGCGACGCGAATTTCGTCGGGCAAGGTGCTCAACGCGGTCGCCAAGGGTGTGCCCTGGTTCATTGGCGGTTCGGCCGATCTGGCGCCTTCGACCATGACGCTGATGACGTTCGACGGCGCTGGCGATTTCGAGCCTGGCAATCACGCGGGTCGCAACATGCACTTTGGCATTCGCGAACACGGCATGTGCGCGGCGGTCAATGGGATGGCGCTGACATACGTTCGCCCGTTTGGCTCGACATTTTTCGTGTTCATGGATTACTGCCGGCCGTCGATTCGGATTGCCGCGCTGACGCACATGCCGGCCCTGTATATTTTTACGCACGATTCAATTGGCGTTGGCGAAGACGGCCCCACGCATCAGCCCATCGAGCATTTGGCTGCCGCGCGTGCCATTCCGAATTTGATGGTCGTGCGTCCGGGCGACGCCAACGAGGTGACCGAGTGTTGGCGGATGGTGATGAAGTCGCACAAAAATCCGGCGGTATTCGCGCTCACGCGTCAGAACTTGCCGACGCTCGATCGCAGCAAATATGCCGCGGCCAGCAATGCGGCCAAAGGGGCCTACATCTTGGGCGACGCGCCTGACGGCAAGCCCAAGGTGATTCTGATGGCCACCGGCAGCGAAGTCAGTCTGTGCGTTGACGCTTACGAACAGCTCAAAAAGGAAGGCGTCGCCGCGCGTGTCGTGAGCATGCCCTGCTGGGAGTGGTTCGAAATGCAGTCGGCCGATTATCAAGAGAGCGTGTTGCCGGATGCGGTGACCGCGCGTGTGGCCGTTGAGACCGGCGTGCGACAAGGTTGGGATCGCTATTTGGGCCGCCACGGACGCTTTCTGGGCATGGAGCATTTCGGTGCTTCGGCGCCCGGCAATGTGCTGTTCAAAGAGTTTGGCTTTACAGTAGATAATGTCGTGGCCCACGCCAAAGCGGCGCTGGAAGGCGAATAACTGCTACGCACTCGACGCTGTCAGCTTCGCTCGAAATAATCGACAACTGGTTGCCGACGCTGCCAGCGTCGGAAGTGCAAACAATCCGTCGCACCAAATGCCGCCTGGGCGCTGGCTGCGCTGTTGTGAAATTGCAAATTGCAAAGTGAGAACTGCAAATTGCAAAGGGAAAAATGGCATCGGCGCGCAACACCGCCAATTTTCGTTTTTTCGGTTGCTTGGTTCTCGGTTTGCATTTTGTTTAGCGGCGTCCCATGTTTAGAGACGATGTATTGGCGATGAAAGGCTACGTGCCGGGCGAACAGCCGCGCGGCGTGAGCAAGTTCATCAAACTTAACACCAACGAGAATCCGTATCCGCCGTCGCCTGCGGTGGGCAAGGCGGTGGCTGCTGCGGTCGAGCGCGGTTTGCAGCGCTATCCGGATCCCATGGCCGAATCGTTCCGCCAGCGCGCGGCCGAAGTGCTAGGCGTGGAGCCCAACTGGATTCTCTGCGGTAACGGCAGCGACGACATTCTTACCGTCGTCACTCGCGCCTGCGTCGGCCAGGGCGACCTGCTGCGACTGCCGTATCCCAGCTACATTCTTTATAAGACGCTGGCCCAATTGCAGGGCGCGAAGAGCGAAGAAATTCACTTCGCCGCGGACTGGTCACTGGGCGACGATTTCGTGCGGCCCGATCCGCGTTTGAAGCTGGTGTTCTTGCCAAATCCCAACAGCCCGTCCGGCACGGTGCTGGCCCCGGCGCAAATTTTGGAAATCGCCCAGCGACTGAGTTGCCCACTGCTGGTGGATGAGGCTTATGCCGATTTTGCCGACGACAACTGCCTGCGCCTTGTGCGGGATTGCCCAAATGTGATCGTCTCGCGCACGCTCAGCAAGTCGTACGGTTTGGCCGGCTTGCGGTTTGGATTTTGCGTCGCCCGCCCGGAGGTGATCGAGCAGCTTACCAAGGTCAAAGACTCGTATAATTGCGATTCGCTGTCGATTGCCGCCGCCACAGCCGCCATCGACGATCAGGTCTGGTTGCGGCAAAACCGGGCGAAAATCCTGGCTACCCGGCTGAAATTGACCGCCGGATTGCGCGAGATTGGCTTTCAGGCGCTGGATTCGCAGGCTAACTTTGTGTGGGCCACGCACCCCACGGCAGCCGCCAAAATGCTGTACGAAAAACTCAAGACCAACCAGATTCTGATCCGGTACATGAACTACGCCGGCTGGGGCGATGGCATCCGCATCTCGGTTGGAACCGACGAGCAAAACGCTGCTTGCTTGGCACTGTTGAAGACGATGGTTTGACGGCGGTTGCGGCAGACGGAGGAATTTTCGCCGCGAAGAACGCGAAGATCGCGAAGGGAAAAAGGAGAAGTTCATGCAAATGGATTTTTCAAGCGTGGCGAACATTGCGTTGAACGGATTCGATGGAAGTTTTCGAAACATTTTTTGCAGCAGCGATTTCCCGGCGGCCTCGATGCTTGTCTGATCTGTGTTAACTTGGCGTCCCAACTGCAATCAATCGCTGCCCACACGAAACAGTAGATCATGTCGCGCACTGCTAAAATTTCACGCCACACCGCCGAGACCAAGATCGAGCTTGAGTTGAACCTCGACGGTTCCGGCAAGTCGTCCATCGCAACCGGCGTAGGCTTTTTCGACCACATGCTCACGCTGCTGGCCAAGCACGCGGCCATCGATCTGACGGTGAATGCCACGGGCGATCTGCACGTGGACGCGCATCACACGGTCGAGGATACCGGCATTGCGCTGGGGCAGGCAATTCGGCAGGCACTGGGTGATAAAGCCGGCATCCGCCGCTACGGACACTTTACGCTGCCGATGGAAGAAACGCTGGTCACTACCGCGCTGGATCTGAGCGGCCGCTTCTATCTGGTGTTCAACGCGCCGATTCCCGCGGCCAAGATCGGCGGTTTCGATAGCGAGCTGGTCGAAGACTTTTGGCAAGCCGTGGCCGCCAACGCCTTATGCAACCTGCACATCGTGCTGCACCACGGCCGCAACAGCCATCACATCAGCGAAGCAATCTTCAAAGCCACGGCCCGCGCGCTGCGGATGGCCGTGGAAAGCGATTCGCGGATGACCGGCATTCCGAGCACCAAAGGCACACTCAGCTCGTGAGCGCGTAAAAAGTGCGGCGTTTTTCAGGCCATTGCAAATTAGGAATGGAAAAATGAAAATTGCAAATTGGCGCAGGCGTGCTCAGCGCCGCTCCTACATTTTTCAATTCTCAATGACCAGTTACTCATTTTAATTTTCTGAACCTTCCCGCCTCCATCAGACGTTCCTCCCAAATCGCTCCGCCAATCTCTGCCGATAACTCGCAACCGCAGCGCCAACTTGCTCGTCGCGCAGATTACACGATGCGACCAGTCGCTTCGCCAACTGTTCCAAACACCGCACGCTCAGCCGCTGATCGAAGTGCAGCATCAGCCGCCGCTCCACCAGATCCTCGAGCGTCGTCACCCACTCGTCGGCAATCAATTGTCTCACGCTTTCGATGCTCGCGGCATTCAGGCAGCCGGCGGAATCAAACACGACAGCCACCTGCTCCGCACCCGGCAGCGGACGCGCTTGCGAACTGCCGACGCGCGGGAGCTGCAGCGTTTCGAGTAGCGTTTGTGCTGTTTGCTGGGCCAGCGAGCGGCAGGTCGTCAATTTGCCGCCGATCACGGAATAGGTTGGCACGGCGCAGTCTTGATGTTCTTCGAGCCAATGGCGGCGGGTGATGGCGGCCGTGGTCGTGGCATCGGTGTGCGGCAACGGACGCACGCCGCAATAATGCAATCCGATATCCGCCAGCGAAAGTTTCACGCTCGGCAGCGTGGCGTTGACGGTTGCCAACAGATACTCGATTTCGGTCTGCGAAGCGCGCGCGTCGTCGGGGTTGCCGCTGAAGGGCTCGTCGGTGGTGCCGATCAGTGTGGCGTCGCCAAACGGCAGAATGAACACCGGGCGGCCGTCGTCGGCCTCGCCATAGAAGGCGAAATCGCCCAGCGCTTGCCGTAAGCCTGGGTGCCAACTGAGCAGATGCGTGCCCTGGGTGCCGGCGATGCGTTGCTTGAGCGCGGATTCACGCGGCGCGATCTGGGCCAGCGTCTGATCCACCCACGCGCCGGTGGCGTTGATGATGGCCGACGGCGACCAGCGAATTTCTTTGCTGACCGAAGAAGTATCGTTCGCGTCGCGACGATTCGATGTCACAATCGCCGTTTTGTCTTGCAACTCCGCGGTATGATACGTGAGCAGTTCGAACAGCGAACCACGCTCGGCCGCAGCCGCCCGCGCGTCGGCCAGCAAGGCGACCGTGAATCGTTCCGGCGCGAGCATTTGCGCGTCGGAAAATTCGCACAGCCAGCGATACTTGCGGCGATCCACGGCCGGCATGCCAATGGCGTCGCTGCGATGCACGCGATGCCGGGGCAGCGTACGATCGTGGGCATACCAATCGTACATCCGCAAGCCCAGGCGAATCATCCACAAACCGCGAGGTTCGCTGGCAGCCTTGCGCGGTTTCCAGCCGAAGAAGCGCCGCGCGCCGGCTAGGAATCCGCCGGCGCGGCTGGTGACCGGAATCAGCAACCGCAGAGGCCGCACGAAGTCCGGCGCGTATTGCAGCCAATGCGTGCGTTCGGCCAGCGACTCGCGGACCAAATCCAGCTCGCCGAATTCCAAGTAGCGCAGCCCGCCATGAATCAGTCGCGAAGAATAGGCGGTGGTGCCGCTGGCCAGATCGCGCTGTTCCACGATGCGCAGCGGCACGCCGTTGATGGCCAGTTCGCGCGCTATGGCCGCGCCGTTAATTCCGGCGCCGAGAATCAGCACCGGTTCGATGACGTTCGACATGTCGGGATTATAGCGGAATCCGCTGGTGAACAAACGCATGTTGCGCATCGGCGGCGACCCACAATTGTGCCTGGAGACGGTAGCGGTGCCGGCAGCGCACGGTCGCTAAGTTTGCCGCGCCTGTTTTGACAATCGCAGCCCGGGCGTTTAGATTTCCATCATGCGGCGCAGGCCCTGCGATTGCCGTTTCGCTTTACACTCGCTTCTTGGATTCACTTCACAATGAACACTCGTATTGTTCCGCTGACCCTGATTTGCATTGCCGCGCTGGCATCGCTTGCGACTTCGACCGTCGCTGCCGAACTCAAGTCCGGCGTGCGCGGATTGGCCACCCGGGCGCCTAAAGAGATGAAGCTGGACGGCAATCTCGATAAATACCAAGGCGCGTACTGCACGCCGGTTGGCTACTTCGAAAACGATCTGAAGAATCGCGCCGGGCAATTCTTTTACATGTGGGACGACGAGGCGTTTTACTGCGGCTTGCGAACCTACGATCAAAACGTGGCGAATCCGGCCGGCGAGGGAGCGCTGTTCAATGGCGACGCGGTGGAGTGGTACTTCGATACCCGCGGCGGCGATCAACTGCGCGGCAAAGATTGGGGCCCTGGCGCGGCACACATGTATTGGACCGGCTTCAAAGGCAAAGACGTGCAACCACGCTGGGCGGTGCGGCAAGGCATCGAAGCCAAGATCGAAGGCAAAGGCGTGGAAGTGGCCGCGCGCAAAACAAGTTTCGGCGCGGAGACGGAATTCAAATTGCCCTGGTCGAACTTTCCGGACTTCAAACCGGCCGAGAACGCTGTCATCGCTTTGGATGCGGAACTTTGCTACAGCGATGGTGCCAGCCGCGTGGATCGGGCGTTCGCCTATGGCAGTCCGCTCTCGGTGCAGCAGCCAGCCTCGCAAGCCATGGTGCAATTGGTGGCGCGCGTTGAGCCCGCATATCTCAAACAGTGTGGCGCGTCGATGTTTCCGATCCGCTGCGATACCGAATGGACCCAACCGGTGCGAGCGATGGTTACCGGTCTGATGGCCATTCCGCCCGATCATTCCGCGGCGGTCGGCAAGGTTGTGTTTCGCGTTGTCGACTTGGAGCAAAAAACGCTGGGCGAGTTCGAAGCCAAGATCGAGACCTTTCAGGAGAAAGGTCATTTTCAGCGCGCCAAAGCTACCTGGCCCAACGATCTGGCCGCGCCAGGGCAGTATCAAGTGCTGGGCATCGTCTACGACAAACAAGGGCACGAACTGACCCGCGTGGCGCCGCGATTGGTCAGCGACCATCTGAAACGTGGCTACTGACGAGCGTTTGCGATCCGCTGGAAATCGTCGTTGCTCGTTGTGTACTTGATACCGAGCCCCTAAAATGGCGACACACGTCTCCAAACACTTTTTCGCACGTCCCTTCGCATCGAGGATTTCACAATGTCAACTTTTTTTCAGGCGCGATGGCTCCACCGCGGACTGACCGCGGTCGTGCTGCTGGCCATGTGTTGCAGCGCCGCTGCGACGGCGCGCGCGGGCGACATCGCCTCGCTGGAACTGATTCCGGCCGACGCGGCGTTTTACTCGGCCCATCTGCGGATCAAGGAGCAGATTGATATTGTCGCCCACAGTAACGCCTGGGCGCGGCTCAAATCGATGCCGGCGGTGATGCTCGCATGGCAGAAGTTGCAAGACGAGATGGCCCGCGAAGGTGGCGACCAGGCCCGCGCCCTGGAAGCCGTCAAAGACGCCATGGAGTTGCCGGAAAATCGCGAAGCCGTCGAACTGCTGGGCGATATGTTCTCGAACGAAACCTTTGTCTATGGCGATTCCTCGGCCATCGGGTTTGCCGAACTGTTCATGCAGCTTAACGCCGCGCGCACCGACGCCATGATCGAAATGATTCGCAACGGCGCGCTGCTGGGCGGCGGCAATCATGACGAGCAGCGGATTCAAGCTCGCGCCATGTTGCAAGCCATGATGAAGAATCCCGAATTGGTCAAAGTGCCGGAAGTCATCACGGGCTTCAAAATTTCCGACGCCAAACCGGCCGAAACGCAGCTCAAGCGTTTGGAAGTGCTGACGCGAATTGCGCTCAAGCAGATGGCCGCCGAACTCAAAATGCCAGACCTCGTTCAGCGACTTAAACGCGAGCGGATCGATGGCGTCGAATATCTGACCTTTACGGTTGACGGCCAGATGATCCCTTGGGAACAATTCCCGATTAGCAACTTCGAAGATCAACCCGGCGAGTTTGCCAAGGTTGTCGAAAGACTCAAGGCGCAAAAGATTTCCGTCGCGCTGGGCGTCCGTAAAGGTTTCTTGCTGGCTTCGTTTGGCAGCGAAGGCCACGCGGGGCTGCTGAGCCTGGGCAAAGGCAAACTGCTGGCCGATGCGGCGGAAATGAAGCCGCTCAAGGCGCTGACCGGTAAAAAAATGACGTCCGTCGGCTATGCCAGCCAGAAGATGATGGAAAAAGTTTCCAACAACGATCGCCAGTTGGATCAACTCAAGCAGATGTACGAAGCCCTGCTCACCATTGCCCCGCTGGATGAACCGCTCAAAAAGCGAATCACCACCGACATGACCGCGCTGATTGCCGATATCAAGGCGATTCTGCCCACGCCGTCGGCCGCGAGTGCCTTCGAATTCATGACCGACAGCGGTTACGAGGGCTACTCTTACACCTGGAAGTACAGTGGCGAACTGGATGCTTCCAAGCCGCTCGATCTGCTCAATCATATCGGCGGCAAGCCACTGGCGATGTTAGTGGCCCGCGATCAATCGTCGCCCAAACAATACCAGGCGGTGCTCAAATGGGTGCAGGTCGCCTGGGGTTACTTCGAAGACTATGGCGTACCACAGATGGAGCCCAAAGACAAAGAAGAGTTCACGCGGTGGAAAGAAAAAATGCTGCCGCTGATTGTGCGAGCCGATCACATCACCACGCAGTCGTTTCTGCCAGCCCTGGCCGATGGGCAAACCGGCTTGGTGCTCGACGCCAAAACCGGCAGCAAGCAGTGGCTCGCTGCCATGCCAGCCAGTGATCGTCCGCTCATGCTGATTGAACCGGCCATGGTTATTGGCGTCAGCGATGCCGACTTGTTGAAGAAGTCGGGCCGCGATTATTTTGCCGTCGCCAAGGAAGCGATCGCCGCGATGCGAGAACTCCAACCGGGCAAAGTGCCGCCGGAAGTCAAACTGATCGATCCGCAAACCAAGCAGTCCGCGACAGGCAGCATCTACTACTATCCGCTGCCGCCGGAAGCCGGCGCCGATCCGCAGCTCACGCCCAACATTGGCGTTGGCAAACGAGTGGCCGTCTTGTCGCTGACGCAATCGGCCACGACGCGCATTTTGGAAAGCACGCCGTTTGTGGGCAAAGGCCCGCTGGCCGACACCAAGCGCCCGCTGGGGGCAGCCTCGTATGTGGACGTGGCCGGACTGCTGGAAGCGGTTGGTCCGTGGATCGATTACGGCGTCCGCAAATATGGCGACAACGCCGTGCAGGCCGCCGGCGCGTTGCAATATCTGGCCGACGACAGTGGCCGGCCGAAATTGCAGATTGCCGTCGACGATTCCGAAGAAGTGAAGTTCATCCTCGACCAAGTGCATGCGGCACTGGATATCATGAAGACCATGAAGACCGTCGAGATTGCCGTGTACCTGGAAAACGGCGCGGCGGTCTCGCACACGCAAGTGATCTTCAAAGATCTGCCTCGCTAAACGGATCGACGATCATCAGCGTTTCGCACCAAACGCGGGACGTTCAACGGGCACGGAGAGCAGCCTTTCCGTGGCCCGTTTTATTGCGCGGGCGAAATGGTTGGTTCGTCACAGGCACCGCTGCTAATAGCGGCCGTTGTATACCGGCGCTTCGCGTTTGGCGTTGGCTGCCGGCGCGCCGGCTGGCGTGGAGCTGGGTTTCACTTGCACGCCCTTGCTTTCGATCATCAACAGCACGTCGGCCTTGGGCGCGGTGATCGTCAGCGGAATCTTTACCGCCGGATCGATGGGCATCGGCGGCGCCACCATGCCCAGGCTCACCAGCAGCACTTGATCGGTGGGCCAGCGAAATCGTTCTTGCAGACGCGCGCTACTGATCTGCGGCACTTCGATTTGCGTGTGCTGCCGGGGCGAAGCGGCGGTGGGCGCGTCGATGGCCACGGCCGTCATTTTTTCCACCTGGTCGATGTTGCACTTCACCACGGCATCAATGGTTTTGCCGTCGATCGCCAGCAGTGGACTGAACTCGATGGCAAAGCCTTCTTCCACCTGGCCGAGTTCTTGTTCGAAGCCTGGCCAAACCGGTTTGAGGTTCACGTTGCGAACGTACGTCTTGGGGCGCATGTCGGAGACCACCGTCGATTGCCCATTGCTGACCAACAATTGCGGCGAACTGTGCTCGCGGTAATCGCTGCGTTTTTTCAGCTCGCTAACCACCAGCGCGGCATCTTCTCTGGCCACTAGCCAGGCCTGCACGCCCTGGGTTTGGGTTGGCACGGAGTGCAACATCTTAGCGGCCTTGGATCGCCAATTCGGACTGCCCAGCGAGATCACCCGCATGGCAAAGCCGTGCGTTTCGGCCTCGCCATTCACAAAACGATCGACCATCTCGCCCACCACGCGCTGCACTTGCGGCGTGTGGTAGACGCGTAGCGTGCGCGAATCGGCACTCAGCAAACCGACCGGCTGCGAATGCCAGGTTTCGTAGCCGGTATCGCGAAGCACCCAATCGATGATGGCTTGTTCGGGCCGAGCGGTCGACGTGACGCGGGCCGTGTAAGGCGAAATATCGTATTCGCGCCACACCTGACCGGCGTCGTTGGGCAGCGTACCACTGCCGTTGGTCACCTTGGCGATTGGCGCGCGCGGTGGAGTGGCTGTGGCTGGCGTGCCAGTGGCTAACACGGGCGTGGCTGGCGGCAGTCCGACGCCCGCTGCGCTGTTGGCAACGCGCGGCCCATTGGCGCCCCACGCGCCAGCGCCCATCGCATAGGGATTTCCAGGGTTCGACGTGGCAATCGGGACAACGCCCGACGGGGCTGCCGCGGCAGGACTCAACGCGTTGACAGGCGGGTAGGCGACCGGCGGAAAAGCGACCAGCGGAAAAGCGACCGGCGCCGGACCGCTGGAATTCGGCGGTCGCCAGTTCATGCCGGCGCCCGCGGTTGGCCCGGCTGGCGATGCGGACGGCCCTTGCGCCGCCGACCGGCCGCTGTCGACTAGGGCCAACGTCAACATGACGATTATGATGCAGATCGATCGGACAAACATCCGTCAGCCTCCTTGCTGGCGAAGCACGCGCCGCGAGCCTTCACCAATTGTCGCTCGCGGCCTCATTAGCGGCGGAGTATAGGGATGTTCGACAAGTGCGGCAAGCCCGACGATGTCGCCATCGAAATCGCTATGGTTGCCGCGCCGATCATCCGCGACAGGGCGCTTTGGGCTGAGATAAAATCTAGCGCGGTTGCTAGCATTGGCCGGCGATCGTTCACGAATCTGAAGCACGGACTGCGCCACGAAAGATCACAACGGTTATCGAAGATGCTGGTTGCCAGCGTCCGGCCGTGCAGCAAGCATGCCGAATCGCCAACTCATGGCGATAAAATCGAAACGTCGAGCGGCGAGGGAAAATTTCCGCCAATGTGGTCGGTTCGCTGTCGAAAGAGCTTTCCACGTCATGGCTTGGCAGCGATTGTGACGTCGAAAAACGCAGTGGACAGTGAGGACAGAGCGACCGTCGACCACGTTTTTTCGGCCACCCCGGCGCGGACCGCAGGCTCGTCACCCCGAATTGCCGATGTCGCTTTTGCGCCGCGTACGCTGCCCAGTGGCTCTACCGTGGGCGATGGTGCCAGCGTCGGCTGCATTGGGGTTCATCGCCGCTGGCTTCGCTAACGATCGATCGCACGCAGCCATTCGCCAATCCAGCGCCAACAGCACAATCCACCGACGCAAACTGCGTCGAATACGACAGGGCAAACTGCGTCGAATACGACAGGGCAAACTGCGTCGAATACGACAGGGCAAACTGCGTCGAATACGACAGGGCAAACTGCGTCGAATACGACAGGGCAAACTGCGTCGAAT
>JBBRCE010000083.1:0-15436 GCA_038205115.1 Pirellulales bacterium | reverse complement strand
TCGCCCAACTTGCCATTCGCCTCCATCGCGCCGCGTTTCAGCTCCACACAATTCGACCCACATCAAAAAACTCGCTCGCGTCCGCCATCAACGCCTGCCACGTTGCCGCCTAAATAGGCTTACTTCGACGGGCTGCTAGAGGAAGTTATTTTTCGGTCGTTCCATAGTGTGCACGCCTACTGCCAAGACCAACCCGCGCCGACGCTGTTGATCGACAATTCGGCCTAACACCCTGCCGCGTCTCTGGCCAGCAACCCTCTCACACACTTCCCCGCGCTACCGCTCCGCGCCCACAGCAAATAACCTACATTTCAGCCCGTGAACGGTTACCGTACGAGCTTCACAATCTGCATGGCCTGAAGGAACTGGCCGAAGTCGTGCTGGAATTGAAGGAGGCGATGCAGAAAAAGATGATCCTCGATTTCGATTATCTCCCTTTGCCGATTCCGTCGAATGCCAAGCGTTCGGGCGCGAAGCCCGATTCCAAACCCAACAATGCCCCAAACAAACCGGGCCGCGCTGCGAAACCATCATCCGATGAAAATCCATGAAAGCCATCGTGCGATTCCCCTTTGCCAGGAATTCTCATCCCACACTATAAACATGAAACATATCCTCACACGACTCACACTCCTCACCACCCTACTGCTCGCTCCACTTGCCGCGATTAGCGCAGCCGACGCGCCGAGGAAACCGAACGTACTGATGATCGCCGTGGACGATCTGCGGGACTGGGTCGGCTACCTGCATCATAACGAGCAGACGAAGACGCCGAACATCGACCGCCTCGCGAAGCTGGGCGCCGCGTTCCGCCGTAGCTATTGCGCGGCGCCGGTGTGCAATCCCTCGCGCGCGGCGCTGATGAGCGGCCTCCGGCCTTTCACGACCGGCGTCTATGAAAACAACAACGACTGGCGCACGGTCATCGCGCCGGACAAGACGTTGCCCACCACGTTCCGCAATGCCGGCTGGTTCGTCTGTGGCGCGGGGAAGATCTATCACGAGGCTTACAAGCGGCGCAGCGAGTGGGACGATTATTTGGATAACGAAGGCGGCCTGCCCAAGGTTCCCGCCGGCCAGAGCGACGGCGTTGGCGGCATTAAGTTCGCACCGCTCGACTGCAAGGACGAAGACCTCAACGACTGGAAGATCACAAACTACGGCATCGAGCAGCTTGGCAAAAAACACGACAAACCCGTTTTCCTGGCCGTCGGCCTGCACAAGCCGCACATGCCCTGGAACGTGCCGAAGAAATACTACGACATGTTCCCCTTGGAGAGCATCAAGCTCCCGCCTTACCTCAAGGACGACCTCGCCGACGTGCCGCCCGCTGGCGTCAAGATGGCAAAGCCCGATGGCGATCATGCGAACATCGTGAAGGCGGACAAATGGAAGGATGCCATCCAGGGATACCTCGCCGCCATCGCCTACACGGATATGAACATCGGCCGCCTGCTGGATGCCTTCGACAAGTCTGCCGACAAGGACAACACCATCATCTGCTTCTGGTGCGACCACGGCTGGCACCTCGGAGAGAAGGATCACTGGCGCAAATTTGCGCTCTGGGAGGAGGCCACACGCGCGCCCCTGATCTTCGTCGCACCCGGCGTGACCAAGCCCGGCACGATCAGTGAACGGACCGTGGACTTCATGAGTATCTACCCGACGCTTTGCGACCTCTGCGGCATCGACATCCCGAAGCATGTCGAAGGCAAAAGCATCAAGCCCCTGCTGGAGAACCCCAACGCCCAGTGGAACCAGCCCGCGCTCACGACCTATCTCTTCCAAAACCACGCCGTGCGCAGCGAAGGCTGGCGCTATATCCGTTACGCGAATGGCGACCAGGAACTCTACAACGAAGCCGACGATCCGAACGAATGGACGAACCTCGCAATGAAGCCGGAGTCCATCACAAAGATCGCCGAGCTCGCCCGATGGTTGCCGAAGGCCAATCACGTCGACATCGGCGGACGCAAAGGCAAGGGTGCGGAAGACTTTGGCGATGGCAACAATGGCAAGAAGAAACTCAAGAAAGGTGCGGAGATGAACTGAAGCCGCAGCCACGCGGGTCCATGCCGGCCCCGTTCGAATCTCTCTGATGCCATCTTAAACTTAGGAACACCATGAACATAAAACTCACGCTCACTCTTGTGGCTGCGCTGCTTTTCTCGCCGCTTGCCTCAATCCATGCCGCTGACGCGGCGAAACCCAACATCGTCTTCATCCTCGCTGACGACCTTGGCTGGACAGATACTGCGGCTTACGGCAGCAAATACTACGAGACCCCGAACATCGACAAGCTGGCGTCGCAGGGACTCAAGCTGACCTGTTATCACAACTGCCAGAACTGCGCGCCCACGCGCGCGGCGCTGATGAGCGGCCAATACGGCCCGCGCACGGGCGTTTACACAGTCGGTGGCATCGGGCGTTTTGACTGGCAGTCGCGCCCGCTGCATCCCGTGGACAACGTCACCGAACTCCCCTTAGACAAGATCACGATCGCCCAGCAGTTGAAGAAAGCCGGTTACGCTACGGCGATGTTCGGCAAATGGCATCTCGGGGAAGATCCGAAGCATCATCCCCTGAAGCGCGGGTTTGACGAGGCCATCGTCTCCATGGGCGTTCACTTCAATTTCAAGACCAACCCGGAGACGCCTCATCCGAAGGACCAGTATCTGGCCGACTTTCTGGCGGATCATGCGGTGGATTTCATTCGCCGTCACAAGGAGGGGCCGTTCTTCCTCTACCTGCCGCATTTCGCCGTACATGCTCCGCATCAGGCCCTCGAGAGCGACAAGAATCACTTCACCGGCAAGGCACCCGCCGGCGGTCATGACAATGCGACCTACGCGGGCATGATCTACGCCGTGGACCGCTCGGTTGGCCGCATCACGGCGCTGCTGGATGAACTAAAAATTGCCAACAACACGGTGGTCATTTTCTCCAGCGACAACGAAGGCGTGGGTGGCTACGGCAGGCCCGACGGCTTGATCCGCGATGCCGGCAAGGAAGGGCAGACGAAGGGCAAAGGCACAAAGAAGCGCGGCAACGGAGCGGACGGTGATGCGGACGGCGACACGAAGTCCATCACCGACAATGCCCCGCTGCGCAGCGGCAAAGGCTCGCTCTACGAAGGCGGCACGCGAGATCCGTTCATCGTGCGCTGGCCCGGCGTAACTAAGCCTGGCACCACCTGCGACGTGCCGGCGATCCATGTGGACGTCTATCCCACGCTGCTGGAAATCGCGGCCGCCGCGCGCCCTGACCAGCCGCTGGACGGCGAAAGCCTGGTGCCCATTTTCAAGGATGCCAGCGCGTCTCTGAAGCGAAGCGCTATCTATCAGCATTTTCCCGGCTATCTGGGATCCGGTCCCGGACTGTGGCGCACCACGCCCGTGGGCACCGTCCAATCCGGCGATTGGAAGCTGCTGGAATTTTTTGAAGACCACCATCTCGAGCTCTACAACCTCAAGCAGGACATCGGCGAGAAGAACAATCTCGCCGAGAAAATGCCGGACAAAGTCAAGGAACTCCAGACAGAGATGGTCGCCTGGCGCAAGGATGTCGGCGCGAAGATGCCCCGCGCAAACACCGCCCGGGAAATAGCAGACCCCAAAGCCAAGGTTAAAAAGGCAGGCAAAGAATAATCCTCGCCTCTAACCGCAGCACGCCGGATTCAAACTGAACCCAGGACATGTTTTCAGCACTTGTTAACGTTGCAACGACCGAGACCAAAATGAGCAACCTGAATATGATATCTGCGATCACCCGCCGTAGTTTCGCTCTCACTCTGACCCTCGGCCGCCTGCTCGGTGTCCTGTCCCTCCGTGCAAAAGAAGCGCCCGCCACCCAGAATGAGACGAACTACGAAACCAAGATCAGCTGAGAGCTTGACGGCGCCATGGACCACTGGCTGAACGTGCACAGCTCCCACCATGTTTACAACGGCAATGCCTAAGTGATTTTTTAATTGCCGGAATTTACGCCCACCGTCGCCAAGTTGCCGCTTGACGGTGGCAACCCTTCGCCGGCAAGATAGGTGAATGGCCAGCACCGAAGATGATTGAGGAGAAACGGACAAGCTGAAACCTTAGTCGGCATTGTCGCCGTAGAGTTAAACCGATACCCCAACCCATGAAGGCTTTCTCGCCATGAGTACATCCCGTTTTAATCGACGCAAATTCTTGCAAGGTTCGGCGCAAGTGGTGGCCGCCGGCCTGACGGTCCCGTACGTGTTCACGTCGGTGTCGCCTGCGGCGGAATCGAAAAACGACCGGCCCATCGTCGGCTGCATCGGCACCGGCGACCGCTGGCACGCGGTCGGCCCGCAAGCCATGAGGTTTGGCGACGTGGTCGCGGTCTGCGATGTTGACAAGAGCCATCTTGAAAATGGCCAGAAGCTTGTCGAGCAAACTCAGAAGCACAAGCCCGACGCTTACGAAGATTATCGCAAGCTGCTCGACCGCAAGGACATCGAGATCGTGACAATCGTCACGCCGGACCATTGGCACGTGAAATGCGCGATCGAGGCCCTCAAGGCAGGCAAGGACGTGTACTGCGAAAAGCCGCTGACGCTGACCATCGACGAAGGCAAGAAAGTCAGCAAGGTGCTCAAGGAAACCGGCCGCGTGTTTCAAGTCGGCACGCAACAGCGGAGCGAGATGGGCAATCGATTCATCGACGCCGTGGCCCTGATCCGCGACGGGCGGATCGGCAAAATCCAAAAAGTGACGTGCGTCATCGGCGAAGCTCCGACCAGCGCCAAGCTGCCGAAGACACCCGTTCCCAGCGAACTGAACTGGGACATGTGGCTCGGCCAGGCGCCGATGACAGATTACGTGCAAGGCGGGTTCGGCAACAACAAGAAGTACAAGGAAAGCCGCACGCATTACGAATTCCGCTGGTGGTACGAATACTCCGGCGGCAAGATGACCGACTGGGGCGCGCATCACGTCGATATCGCGCATTGGGCCTTGGGCGCCGACAATACCGGCCCCACGAGCATCGAAGGCAAGGCCGAGTTCCCGGTCCCGTACAAGAACGGCATGCCCACCGAGAACGACCGCTACAACGTCGCGCACCAGTTCGAGATCACGTGCAAATTTGCCGACGGCGTCCTGCTCGAAATCCGCTCCAGCGGCGAAAACGGGATCACGTTTCAAGGCGACAAGGGGGAAATCTTCGTTAGCCGCGGCGCCCTGCGCGGCAAGGCTGTAGACGAAATGAAGCAAAAACCGCTGCCCGCCGACGCCATCACCAAGCTGTACAAAGGCAAGCAGCCTGGCAGCCACATGGGCAACTTCTTCGCGTGCGTGAAGGACCGCACGCAGCCGATCTCGGACGTCTACTCGCACCATCGGGCGATGTCTACGCTCCACCTGGCGAACATCGCGATTCGCCTCGGCCGCAAAATCCAGTGGGATCCAGCAAAAGAAGAAATTGTCGGCGACAGCGAGGCCAACAGTTTTCTTTCCCGAGAGCAGCGCAAAGGCTACGAGATCGTGGCGTAACCAGGATCTGTGCGATCCTACGAGGTAGCGCGAGGGTTCCGTGAGTTTCAGCATCTTCGTCGAGATGCCGACCTGCGAAGTTTGCGGCGAGATGCTCGCTGGGAGGTGATTGTGGCAAAAACCAGCGAGTTTGCGAAAGGTGAATGACGGAATTAGTCATCGGGCTTAGTCGGTCGCGGCACAACTATGGCTTCAGCGGAGCGGCAACATGGCGGGAGGATTGTCACCCATCGAAAAGGCGATCGACGATCCAGCACACCAATCGGTCCGCGATCTGCGCCGACGCTGGAAGCCGCAGAAGCAGCAACTCGATGCACCGCGCCCCAGCCATTCCACGGCCGTGCGGATGCACAGGGCCTTCAGTTGGCTGGCCCGTGTTTGCCACACCGGAGACTATCGCCATGCAACTTGACGGGCCGTTTAAGAATGGGACAGCGATCGACATCCGGTTTACCGGAGAAGGCAGCGACGTTTCGCCGCAGCGGACTTGGTCGCAGGCGCCGGCCGGAACGAAATCATTTGTGCTCATCTGCGACGATCCCGACGCGCCCAGCCCGAAGCATCCCGCCGCGGAACCTTGGGTCCATTGGGTGATCTTCAATGTTCCCGCCAATGTGAGCGAGTTGCCGGAAGGCGTGACCCAGACTGCTATGCCACCAGAGGTGGACGACGCAACGCAGGGAAAGATTTCCTGGCCCAGGTCGGGTACCTTGGTCTCATGCCGCCCAAGGGAAGCGGCAGCCACCGTTACTTTTTCAAACTATACGCGCTCGATTGCAATCTGAACATTAAGCCTGCCGATGCTACGAAAGATTCGGTGCTGGCGGCGATGCGTGGCCACTCTCTTGATGAAGGCCAAGTGATGGAATGCCGTGACAAACTGCTGTGCGGAAGACTCTGGTCGACTTGGACCAGCTTGCCGTGCGACGAAAAAAGGCGGGAAATCGCTAACATCGCTTAAAACTGAGCGTTGATATCCGTGGCAGCAGTTGCCTGCTGTCATTGCGGCTGACCGGCGGTTGTCCACCGCCGGTCGTGAACCGTTGCGACTTCCATTTCATCCCTTGGCGGAGGCTTTCTCAATGGCTCGAATTCATGTCGGTTTGGTGTTGGCATTGTTGACGGGACTCGTTTTGCAGGCCGGCTCGGCGGAAGCCGCTAAGGGAAAGAAAAAGAAGAATAATCCAGAAGCCGGGGTGATTACCGCGATCGACTCGACCAACGGTGATGGTGTGACCACCATGACGGTCAAGGTTGGCGGCCATAAATCCAAGAAAAATCCCACGCCTGCCGCCGCAGTCGACAAAAAATTCACGCTGACTTCGGCCACCACGATCGTGAAGGTAACTGGCAAGAAGAAAGACGCGACCGAAACGCCAGCCACTTTGGCCGACCTGAAGACCGGCGAAAAGATTACGGTGACGGCCGCTTCGGACGGTAAAGTCAGTAAGGTGACGTTTGCCTCCGCCAAGAAGGAAAAGAAGAAAATGAAGAACAAGTAGGTCGGCTTGGCGCGGGTCTCGATCGCGTTTTGGTATTTGTTTTTTTCACGTCGTGGTCGGAAGCTATGTTTCCGATCACGACTCAATTGTTTTCGACTCGGACCAGGGCTTGGCGACGAACGCCGCACCCTTTAGGAACCATGAAACTCATAAAACTCATCTTCGTCATCGCATTGTTGCCTACGCCACTTGCGGCACTCAATGCTGCTGACGCATCAGCGTCCAAGCCTGACATCATTTTCATCCTCGCCGACGACCTCGGCCTCGACGGGGTGAGCTGCTACGGCGCGGACGCGCACAAGACGCCGCAGATCGATAAGCTCGCTGTGTCGGGCACGCGCTTTGAGACGTGTTATGCCGCGCCTTTGTGCGGACCGTCGCGCTGCGCGCTGATGACAGGGCGCTACGCCTTCCGCACCGGTGGCCTGCAAAACGGGTCATGGCGTGCGAACGGGCCGGGCGCGCTGGCCAAGGACGAGCAGCCGATGGCCAAGGTGCTCAAGCAGGCTGGATACGCTACGGGCGAATCGGGCAAGTGGCGGCAGGTCGGCGAGACGCCGCACGACTGGGGCTTCGACGAATACATGACCGACCCGACGGCTGGCGGATGGTATTGGAAGGACAGTTTCATCAAAAACGGGGAGACGGTGAACACGCCAGCGGTCATGTACAATCCGGATCAAATTCAGGCGTTCAGCCTCGACTTCATCCGGCGGCACAAGGAAGGGCCGTTCTTTCTGTACTACTCGATGCACCTCGTGCATAAGCCCACGCTGCACACGCCCGACTCGCCGGCGAAGGATGGGCCCGAGCGGTATGATGACAATATCAAATACATGGACAAGCAGGTCGGCGAGATCGTTGCGGAGTTAGAAAAACTAGGCCTGCGCGAGAAGACGCTCGTCATTTTCTCGGGCGACAACGGGACGGCCGTCGGCTACCCCTCGCCGGTGCACGGCCGGCTGATCAACGGCGCGAAAGCCTCGATGTGGGAAGGTGGCTCGCGCGTGCCGCTCATCGCCAGCTGGCCTGGCACCACACCCGCCGGAAAAGTGAACGAGGACATCGTAAATTTCACCGACATGGTCGCGACCTTCGCGGAACTCGGCGGCGCGAAGCTGCCCGGGGGATTCAAATACGACAGCCGCAGCATCGCTCCGCAGATTCGCGGCGAGAAGGGCACGCCGCGCGAGTGGGCCTACGTGCAGCTTGGCGCGAAATGGTTCGTGCGCGAACGAGGATTCAAGTTGAACGAGCAGGGCGAACTCTTCGACATGAGCGACGCACCCTTCGTTGAGAAGCCGGTGGCTGCCAGCGACGACACCGAAGCAAGCAAAGCCGCCCGCGCCCGACTCATGGCCGTACTGGCCGAACTCAATCCGGCCGGCGGAAAAACCGATGGCGGCGGCGCGGGTAAGGCAGCGAAGAAAACGAAGAAGGCCGAGTGAAGGAAGACGGCACAGTCGTGAGGTAGCTTATCTTCACGCGCCTCACCGGCGCATCGCGGCGCCCTTTTCCGGCGCAAGCGTTTGCGGTGACGTTATCACGTCGCGCCCCAAAAAACAGAAGTCCGTATAAGTGGTCGGTGATATTTCTGGTTGTCATTGCGACGGCTGCGAAGTTAAACTCCTCTCTGGAACCAATCACGTCGCCGCCTTGGCATTTAGCATCGTTCCTTCCAACGGATCGAATTGAATAGCGACAAACGAAAACAGGAAGTCGGAAACTCGACATGCCCATCCGCATCGCAGCTTTGGCAGCTCTGGTGATCAACGCCGCGATTTCGGTTGCGTTTTGTCAGGTCGCCACGAAAGTGCGAGCGGAACTCGGTCCAGGGTTAAAGGACTACGGCCAGAAAAATTACGTCCTGCTCTCGAAGGATCTTCCGCATGTCGAGGATCGTCCTTGGAAGCTCGTTTGCACGATGCCGTACAATTGCCAGTTCCAACCTTGGATCGAACTCGAGTCAGAACCGGGCCGGGAGATCCGCTTTAACTCCAGTAATCCACTCGTCCTGTACCTGACCAAAACGGAAACCTACACGACTGTCGCGGGCGTACAGGAGTATGAAGCGAAAAAATGGGTCAGCGGAGAAGGAGCCATCTATTCGATTCCCGCCGGGGTCACCGTGCGCGCCGTTAAATATCGAGAGACCGGTTACGACACGGCGTTTGTCGGTTCGTTCGAGTGTAATGACAACGATTACAACGTGCTGTGGAACAAGGGGGCAAGAACGGCGTATCTCTGCATGAGAGACCCTTTTTTACGATTGTCCTGACCGCGAGCGCGTCGGATTCTGGGGCGATGGAACGCCCGAGCTCAATCAGTGTTTCTACGCCTTCGATTCAAAGTCGCATCGGCTCTGCCAAGAGTTGGTCCGGCGAAAGCTTGAGCCGAAATTCTATCCAGGACAGCATCTAGAATTTCTCGGCGACTATGGCTTGTGGTTTTACTACTTGCAGACGGGCGATCTCGAATCCATGCGGATGATTTACGAGCCGACTAAAGAGTTTTTGTTCAACGTCTATCAGTTCGGCAACAAGGGAACGTGGTTCGATTGGGGCAAAGAAAATAAAGATACGGCCGTTATCGAGACCTGTTTTTATTTCAACTGCCTGGGAACACTGAAGAAAATCGCACTCGTCACCGGGCATGAAGCCGACGTTCCGGAAATCGACCAAAAGCTCACGGCCATTCGAGGAAAGTTCGACGAGGATTTCTGGAAAGGCAATTATTACATGTCGTCCCAGGTTTCCGAACCGGATGATCGAGCGAACGCGATGGCTGTCAATGTCGGGTTGGCCGACCGTTCCAAATGGTCGGCGATTTACGACAACGTCTTGACGAAGAAAACCTATGCGAGTTGTTTCTTTGATCGCTGGGTCTTTGAAGCCCTGTGCAAAATGGGAAAACAAGAATACGCGCTCCTGCGGATGCATGAACGCTACCAGACCATGATCCCCTGCGCATTCACCACGCTTTGGGAACATTACGACCGTTGGTGGGCCTCGCGGGTCGACTCCTTCGACGCCGCCTCGTCGCTGAATCATGGTTGGAATCCGCCCGTGATTTTGCTTTCGCAAACGATCGCCGGAATTTCACCCGTCGAGCCCGCTTGGAAAACGTTTCATGTCTTGCCTAAAGAAGCTTTTCTGACGGCGATCAAAACGACCGTTCCGACGATCAAGGGGAACATCTCGGTCGATCTAAAAAAGACCAACTCCGAATTCAGCCTTCACATTACTTCGCCTGAGGAAACGACGGCGATCATTGGCATTCCCAAGGGTTCGTTCACCAAACTCAATAAGATCGCCGTGAACGATACGACCCTTTGGGACGGCCAGTTTCACGCCTCGTTGCCGGGTGTCACTTGGAACGGGGAAGATGCCGATTTCTTGAAATTCAATGTCGTACCCGGCGTTTGGAAGTTCGTTGGCAGCGGCGCACTTTCGACCAAGTCGCCGAAACCGCCGGCGCCGCGAATAACACCTTCGCAGGGAGTCGCACTCGACAAAAAAACCTGGACCGCTTCCGCTTCCGTCGTAGACGGGACGTTTCCTTTCAGCGGTGCGAAGATTCCCGTCGACGTGTCCGCAGCCAACGCGATCGATGGAGATCACTGGACCGGCTGGCGCGATATGACCAAAAGCCAATATCCCGGTCAGTGGTTCCAAATCGACCTGGGGAAAAAACAAGCCTTTGAAACAATCGTACTCGATAACACCTGGGCACAATGGGACTCGCCCGTCGGATATTCCGTGACCGTTTCCGACGATGGCAAAAAATGGAGCGAGCCGATCGCGACGGGTGCGGGAAAGCTCGGTATCACGACGATTCAATTTCCCGAGCAGCAAGCCCGATACGTTCGAGTGACCCAAACCGGGACGAGTGAAAAGTATCACTGGTCGATTTATGAAGTCGATGTTTATCGAGGTAATACGAATGCCAGCAATTAGCGGCGGCTTCCGGCACAGGTCGTGTGACAGACAGTGCGGATGATTGTCGGGTCGAGTGGGGCGTGCGCGGTTCCTAGAACTCGCCGGTCCGGCTGCGAAAAAGACTTCTGAGACGTCGGAATTAGGCGGCCTGCATCTTCGTCCGTTTCGATGCCCAGCAGGGATTTCTTAGCAGCATCAAAGCAATTAAAGTAAATAACATGAAGCGATTCTCCCCACGGCTGGTTTTGGAAATCCTGACCTTCGGACTGGCGCTCAGCGGGGCGGCCTTTGCCAAAGAGCCTTCAGAAAAGCCCTTTACTTGGGACACCGATTCCAAAGGGGTGCAGGTCTTCATTCTTGCCGGGCAGTCGAACATGGTCGGCCACGGCAAGGCCGATGAGGGCCACGACAATCTGAAGGGAGGCATCGGCAGTCTGCGGTACCAGGTCGAACACGATCCCAAAAATTACGGTCACCTGGTGGATAAAGACGGCAGTTGGAAAACGCGCGACGACGTCAAGGTCTGGTGGCGCGATAGCGATGTCACCGCCCCGCGCGCCGTCATCAAGGGCAACCTCAAGATCGGTTATGCTCAGAGCCGGAACCCAGGCTGGATTGGGCCGGAATATGGCTTCGGATGGGCCATCGCCGATCGCCTCAAACAGCCGGTCTTGATCATCAAGGTTGCGTGGGGCGGCAAAAGCCTCAACGTGGATTTCCGCCCGCCAAGTGCCGCGGTGGCCCGCGGTGGCACGGTGGGGCCTTATTACAAGGCTTTGATCGAATACACCCGTGACTGCGTGAGCAATCTCGGCAGCGAATTTCCCGAGTGGAAGGGCATGGGGTATCGCATCGCCGGTTTCGGCTGGCACCAGGGCTGGAACGACCGCGTCGACAAGGACGGCTCGGCCAATTACGCGGCCAACCTCGTGGATTTGATTAAGGATCTGCGCGCCGAGTTTGGCAATCCCAAGCTGCCGGTGTCCATCACCACCACCAGCATGGCGCCGCCGCCTGAACGCACTGCGGTGGAATTGGCCCAACTCGCCGTGGGCGACCCGAAAAAATATCCCGCCTTCGACGGCAACGTCAAAACCACCGACACCCGGCCGTTCTGGCGCGATGCATCAATATCTCCCAGCAACTTCGGCTATCACTGGAACCACAACGGTGAGAGCGAGTATCTCAACGGCAAGGCAATGGGCGAGAAGATGGTGGAAATGCTCGGTCGCTGACGCCGCTCGTGGTGAAACCCAGCTCGTTCGCGCCGGCGTTCCTTGGTCGAGTAGGTCTGTAGTTAAGGCGGCAGAACCGAAAGAGTCAAACAGCGACTCGCGGGACGGCACCGATACTGGCAGTGGCGTCTGCCGATCGCTAGGACTACTAGCTGCTGGTGGTTGGATCGAACTTAAGCGTCGTCGGTTTCAACACAATTTATGAGGTGCAGCCATGTTTTTTCGCGGATTTGCTACTTCAGTGCTATTGCCGGCTCTATTGCTGACTTCGCCAGCCTGCCAACTAAGTGAATCGAAGGCAGACGACGGTGGGGCGCCCGACAAACCCGCATCATCCAGCGCACCAGCCGCGGAGCCCGCCGCAAAAATCACCGCCCCGGCCAAGCCGTCAATAGTTGGCGCGCGCAAGCCTGTGGACCTGCCGGCGACCATCGCCGCGTTGTCCGACACCGATCCCCAGGTTCGCATGCGAGCAGTCAAAGACCTCGGTCGGGCTGGCCCGGGCTCAAAAGAAGCGGTCGCCGCCCTGGTGACCTTGCTGAAGGACAAAGATGCTGGAATGCAACAAGCTGCGGCCAACGGTCTTGGACAATTCGGTCCGGCCGCTAAGGAAGCAACACCCGCCTTGGTCGAGGCATTCGCTGGCGACCGCGCCGTGCGTACCGCGGCGATCGCGGCAGTCGCCAAGATCGGCGTCGAGGCCAAGGCGGCAGTACCTGGCTTGACCGCATTGTTGGAAAACGACGATGAACAAGTCAGGCTTGAAGCCGCTATTGCACTACGCAGCATCGGTCAAGGTAAGTCGACAGCACCGGCCCTGAAACGATTGCTGGAAAGCATTGATGAGAAAGTTCGGCTTCAGGCTGCAGTTGCACTTCACGCGATTAGCGAAGAAGGCGAGCCATGTCGAGTCGTACTTGTGAAATTACTTGTCGGCAAAGACCCACAAGTTCGCCGGGGAACTGCCGCCGAGCTTGCAACGTACCGTAGTGAGGCCAAGGATTCGATTCCTGCCCTAGTGAGGCTACTTAAGGATCAGAATGCTTTCGGTTACATCCGTGAAGAGGCAGCGTCCGCGTTAGTAGCGATCCGTCCGGACTCACAGGTGGTTAAGGATGCCTTGGCAGCAGCGATAAAAGACAAACGTAAAGGCGTCCAGAACGCGGCAGCGGCGGCGCTCAGGAAAACCCAGTAGTTGATCCTAGCGATTGCAGGTTACCATAATGGTGATTTGGCCAGCAAAACCTCGCGATATTTCCCATGCCCGCCTTTGCTTTTCTTCTGCGGTCTTTTTGCATCTCGATCCGCGCCAAGTTCCTTACCGCAATGTTGGCGGGTGCGATGCTGGCATTGCTCGCGAGCGCGAATCTCGCCCTTGTTCGCGCCGCCGAGGAAAACTTTGATGTCGTTGTGTTCGGCGCCACGTCGGGAGGTGTGACCGCAGAGGCACGGACATTACCGATGAAGGCCTACGGCAATTGCAGCCGCTGACCAAGCTGGAGGAACTGGATATCTCAGGCAACCAAATCAACGGCGGCGGGCTGCAACATCTGAAATCGCTGCCGCACTTGAAAACACTCATTCTTTACGACAATCATAATGTTGACGCAAAGCTCAAGTTTTCTGACGAAAGCCTCGACCAACTCCGCGAAATGCCGGCCCTGACCTCCATCGTCTGGGTCGGACAGCCGATGACCGATGCCACGGTGCAACGCTTGATTGCTTTGACCAGGCTGGAAACATTCGAGTTTGGGAGTGAGCAAATGCGGAACTCCTTGCCCCTGGTTGGCCGGCTGAAACAACTCAAAAGCCTCAGTTTACGCGACACTCAAGATGTCGTGATTGACGAAGATCTCAAGCATCTGCAAAACCTCGTCAACCTCAAAAGCCTGAAATTAGACACGGGGACGATCAACGGTTCCGGTTTCCGCTACTTGCAGAACCTGACGCAATTAACCAGCCTTGATCTCTGCGATACTCAAATAACCGATGAGAATATGATTCGCGTCTGTCAGTATCCGCAGCTCGAATCGTTGAATCTCGGCTACGCGCCAATCACGGACGCCGGCCTAGAATCGCTGGTGCCGCTGAGCAGACTCGAATCGCTCGATTTGAGCGACACAAAGATTTCCGCCGGCAGCATTGCAATCCTCTCGCGATTGAAATCGCTCAAGACGCTCGACCTGCAATACAGCCAGTTAACCGACCAGGAAATCGCCCAGTTGCAGGCTGCATTGCCGAACTGCAAAATCCAGAAGTGAAACGCCGTATGCAAACACCACCCTGCCGCCGCTGGTGCCAATTCAGCCTGCGCACGCTGTTCATTGCGGTAACGCTACTGGCGACTCCATGCGCTTATGTCGCGCAGCAAGCGCAAATTGTTCGTCAACGACAGGCAATTCTTGCGCGTCTGGGCGGACCGTGGCCGCCATCTGTAAAAGGCAAATGAAAAAATATTATACCGCAACGATTCCGCCTGTCCGTCGGCTTCTCGGCGATCAACCCGTTCCCAACCTACGCATCCCGTCCAGCCTCGAACGAGAATCACTGCAATTGGCCGTTTTATTTCCCGAATCGAGCATTCAATTGGTTGAGAATGGTGTTCCGCTGTTTCCGTTTATTGATTTCGAGAAACTCGCAAGCGATACGCAACGCCTGCCTGATTCGCCCAAAGACTGACAGAAATTTGTTGTCCATCACTGATTCGATGGTTTTCGTCTCGAACTAAACCGGTAAGCGGCAGCAATCGAGAGATGTTCAGATCGCCCGTTTGCCGCAAATGGCTTCCGTGCAGCGTGCGCACGCTGCTGATTGGCGCAATGCTGCTGGCGATTTCGTGCGGATAGTTTTTTTGTCGACTGGCGCGCACGGCGGCGATAGTCGGTCGTGACGGAAGCCGCGCAGAACGGGGGCGAGGTTCGTTACAATTTCGAATTCGCCTTACCTGTCCGGCGGCGAGCGGATTTCCGGATGAACGACTGGTCATCTTGATTTGGCGATTAACTGCGGCGAGGTGCAACATGGGTACTCGAGTCGGTTCGGCGATTGTCGTGGGCGCGGGGCCGGCTGGCATGGCGCTGGCGTAACTGCTGGCCCGCCGGGGCGTGCACGTGACGGTACTGGAGTCGCATCACGATTTTGCCCGCGCGTTTCGTGGCGAGGGCTTACAGCGGTCGGGCATCGACGCCATTCGCCAAATGGGCCTGGGGCAACAGCTTGATCGGATTCCGTTCGCCGTGGCCGACTCGCTG
>JBBRCE010000082.1:0-15596 GCA_038205115.1 Pirellulales bacterium | reverse complement strand
TCCATATTTTATCGGTCATTTTATTTCCTGTTAAACAAGCTCAATCTTCAACCGTCTGCCGACAAGTGCGGCGGCGCGTTGCAAGCTGGAAAGGGTTACGTCTGTTTTGGGATTGAGAATGCGGTTCACCTGAGTGCGGCTGGTGTTGAGGCATGTTGCCATTGTTTTCTTGGAGATGTGCTGTTTCTCCATAGCCTGTGAAAGCTGCCACGCGATCACTTCCTTGATGGCTTGTGCTTGTGTCTCTTCAAAAATCCCTTCCTCTTTGAGAAGGTCATCGAGGATGGAACCGAGGTGCGTAGCCGGCTTTGTGCGGTTGAGTTTGGCGCGAGGCCTTGATTTCTTCGGGCGGGGTTTGGCGACGCCTATTTCGTCGCGCAGCTCCCGGAAATTCTTGTAGGAAGATGCCTTCTTGGGGTTCTGGCTTTCGCGGAAAGCAACCAGTGTTTGTCCATTGGGAACCTTCGAGGGGGCGATCTTCTTCATGCGGGGACAGGCCGTTTTGATTTTGAAGGGTGCTTGTCGATCTCGCGTAGAGCGAGGTTGATAAGAAAGCTGGATCTGTCTCTGCTCCTGCCGCTGATTTTTAAGAACCTGTCGATTTTCTTCATGTCTGTGTCTCTGGCGGCGATGTTAAACCGTTTCACGCGGACTCTCGGCACTTGGGCATAAGCGGGGAACATCGCCATAGGTGCATCCTCATGGACAAGGTCATCAGCCTTGGTGGGCTCTGGCAATGGTTCTCCATCGTCAACCATCCCGCGAATATGCAGAGCGAGGGCTTCATTGCCGAGGGTGACAGCTTGCTCTAAGGTTTTTCCTGCTGAAACGCAGCCGGGAAAGTCCGGAAAACTGACGCCGTAATCGCTGCCTTTCTCTTTGTGGACTACTCCGAAATATATTGTTTTCATCTTAGTTTTACTCCTGATTGTTTCTCTATGCTTTTCAACGTGCCTATTGGCAAATCCATTTTAGGGTGCGGGACTGTAACCCGCCCGGGCTTCAGCGGATGCTTGTAGTTTGCATGACTGCCCTTTGTGGCTACCAAGTACCAGCCGTCTGCCTGCAGGCGTTTGATTATTTCCTTACTGTTCATCATTAATAATATTACACAATATTACACACTGTCAATAAGTATTTGGGGGGTTGCCCCTAAGAGTATGAGATTGCTGATTTTATGTTTACGGCAGGCGGTGCCTAAATCAGAATCCGTTCCACTTCATCGAGCGTGAGCTGGTCGTCGCGACGGTCATACAGGCCGGTGTCATGCAAGTTCAGGTTACCACGTTCCGTGAATGCGCCTGTGTTCTGGTCACGCCACCTTTACACCGGACACCGCTCAAGCCGTCTTTACAGGTTTCGCTTGAACTTCTCCAGGGCGAAGACACTTACTGCGTTCACGAAGCAATGACAACAATGTAGCGGTGGCCAAGGGGTGTTTGGAATACCGCTCAAGGCTGGCGGAAAGCTGCAAAATATTATCTGCGGTAATATCTAAAGCTTCACCAGCTTCAGCCGCAGCGCATTAGCAATGACGCTGAATGAACTTAGTGACATAGCCGCCGCCGCAATCATCGGGCTCAGGAGCAATCCAAAGACCGGATAAAGGATGCCCGCCGCGATAGGGACGCCCGCCGCATTATAAATGAAAGCAAAGAAAAGATTCTCGCGGATATTACTCATCGTTGCTGACGACAAGCGCCGCGCCTTGACGATACCGGTAAGATCGCCTTTCAGCAGCGTGACACCGGCGCTTTGCATGGCAACGTCCGTTCCTGTTCCCATGGCAATACCCACATCCGCAGAGGCCAACGCAGGCGCGTCATTGGTGCCATCGCCTGCCATCGCGACGATTTTTCCTTCGCTTTGCAGTTTCTTGATAATGTCGCCTTTGTCTTTCGGCAGTACTTCGGCTTTCACATCTGTAATCCCCAGTTTTTTGGCAACGGCTTCCGCTGTGGTTTTATTATCGCCTGTCAGCATAACAACATGAATGCCTAAAGACTGTAGATCGCTGATCGCTTTCTGCGTTGTGGGTTTAATGGGGTCAGCAACGGCCAGTAACCCGGCAGGTTTCTTGTTAATAGCAGCAAACATAACTGTTGCGCCGTCACCACGAAGACTATCCGCTTTGGCTGTTAGATCGGATGTATCAACAGAAAGGTCGTTCATGAGTCTGATGTTGCCCAGCGCCACTGCCTTGCCCCCGATACTGCCGGTCACCCCTTTGCCAGTTACCGCATCGAACCCAGTCACTTCCGGTATGGTGAGATGTTTCTCGCTTGCTGCCACGATGATCGCATGTGCCAATGGGTGTTCGCTTCCTTTTTCAAGAGCTGCGACGAAAGCCAGAAGATCATCCTGGCTTATATCAGCCACAGTCACGATTTAGACAACCTTGGGCTTTCCTTCTGTTAACGTGCCTGTCTTGTCGACGACCAGCGTGTTCACTTTCTCCATGCGCTCCAAAGCCTCAGCATTGCGGATAAGGACACCCGCTTCCGCGCCTTTCCCGATGCCCACCATGATAGACATGGGCGTGGCAAGGCCAAGGGCGCACGGGCACGCTATAATGAGGACGGAGATGGCCGAGATCAGGGCAAAGGCATAGGCCGGTGACGGCCCGTAAACAGACCAAATGATAAAGCTGATGATCGAAACCCCGATCACGACCGGAACAAAGTATCCGGCGACTTTGTCCGCCAGCCCCTGAATAGGGGCCCGGCTACGCTGCGCTTCGGCAACCATCTTGACGATTTGCGCCAGCATGGTGTCTTTGCCAACCTTCTCGGCACGCATGATAAAACTGCCGGTCTGGTTCATGGTGGCGCTGATAACGTGAGCGTCTTTTTCCTTCGTGACGGGCATTGACTCCCCCGTAATCATCGATTCATCAATCGCACTTTTGCCTTCAATGATAACGCCGTCCACGGGAACTTTCTCACCCGGACGGACGCGCAGTGAATCTCTCGCAGCGACGTCCTCTAAGGGGATATCTTCTTCTTTGCCATCTTTGCCAATGCGCCGCGCCGTTTTGGGCGCAAGATCCAGCAGAGCACGGATCGCTCCGCCTGTTTTCTCCCGCGCATTCAGTTCAAGAACCTGTCCTAAAAGAACAAGGACTGTGATTACTGCCGCCGCTTCAAAATAAACGGCAACCAAACCATCCTCCTGTTGAAAGGCAGGTGGAAATATTGAAGGCATAAGGGCCGCAACCATACTATACAGCCATGCAATGCCAGTACCGAGCGCAATCAGGGTGAACATATTCAGGTTGCGGGACTTCACGGAAGCCCAGCCGCGTGTGAAGAAGGGCCAGCCTGCCCAAAGAACAACAGGCGTGGCAAGCGTCATTTGTATAAGGGATGAAAGCTTGGGTGAAACAAGATGGTGTAGATTGAACAAATGGCTTCCCATCTCCAGCACGAATACCGGAAGAGTCAGAACAAGCCCGATCCAGAACCGGCGGGTCATATCAATCAGTTCATGATTGGGGCCCGCGTCTGTCGTTGCCACTTCCGGCTCAAGAGCCATGCCACAGATTGGGCAAGTGCCCGGACCTTTTTGGCGCACTTTTGGATGCATGGGGCAAACATAGATCGTGTCACCCCCTGCTTTGGGTGCAGCCGTCTGGTTTGCAGGCTGCGGATGAGCCACACAGCAATCATGCTTTTCCTGAACCGGAGATTGCTTTAACGTTGCGTGCTGATCGTGGCCCATATTATTTTCGTCCTTTTTATCGCCACGTTGTTTTGCAGGCTGTATCATCGCCTTCTCAATTTCAGCATTCTGGCGTTTACGGTGCGATCATCTTTTTCTTGTGGCACGTCTTGTCGTAAGGAAAGACGACCTTGGAGTCGAGAACAAGGAGGCGATCGTCCTTGCCGGCATATTGTATTTGACTAAGTAGGTGTTTGATTAGATTAAGTCGCGCTGCATGTTTGTTATCAGAACGTACAATAAACCATGGGACAAAAAGGTTATGTGTGCGAGCAAACATTTCGTCGCGCGCGACGCTATATTCTTTCCAGTGTGCGATCGCTACATCGTCGATAGGGCTGCTTTTCCATTGAGTGAGCGGGTTTGTCCGGCGCTTCTTGAGGCGTTTTTTTTGCTCGGATTTACTGATATCAAGGTAGTACTTAAATATTTTGATGCCGGAGCGTTCCAGCATTTGCTCGAAGATAGGCGCAGTTTCTAAAAAATCTTCATACTCCGATTTCGTACAGAACCCCATGATGCGTTCGACACCAGCTCGATTGTACCAAGAACGGTTAAACAGAACCATTTCCTGCGCAGTCGGCAACTTGGCTACATAGCGTTGGAAGTACCAGGAGTTTTTCTCACGGTCGGACGGCTTGCTGAGTGCTACGACCCGCGTTTCGCGGGGGCTGAGATGCTTGATAATACGTTTAATAGTACCATCTTTACCGGAAGAGTCACGCCCCTCCAGGATGACAAGAATTTTATAATCGTTTTTAATGACTGCCTTTTGCAACTTAACGAGCTCGACTTGCAGTTGCATCAAAGAGAGGCGGTAGTCAGCTCCCTTTACGATCTCATTTGATTTTGTCTTGTTCTTAGACATTTGTTCTTCTCCGATCCCTCTTTTTTTGCACCTCGTATTAAAGAGGGCTCTTCGGGTGGCTTACCAACGCTCCAGCTGCTAGATCGTTCCAGAGAAAGATACAGGTTGCTAACGAAATAGCCCTCAGTATGGATGCTTTCGATTTCGAGGTGCGCGGGGTCAATGCCGGTGTCGATGTTGAGCCAGTTCGGTTCCCAGCGGATTTCCAAGGTGATGCCGTTCCAGTCGGTGCGGAATGTTTCGATGTTGCGTGTCATGATTTTTTCCTTCGGCGGTTTCAAGTTCCAAGTGCAACGGGTGCATGAGGGCGCAGGTGCGCGTAGACTTCCAGGGGCGTAGCGAAGTTGAGACATTTTCGTGGGCGCGTGTTGAGGCGATGGGCAATGGCGTTCAGCTCGCGCTGGGTGTAGCCCGACAGGTCCGTGCCCTTCGGCAAGTACTGGCGTAGCAGCCCATTCGTATTCTCGTTGGTGCCGCGTTGCCAGGGGCTGTACGGATCGGCGAAGAAGATCTGGATGGCGAGCCGCTGGGCCAACTGCTCGTGCTCGGCCATCTCTTTCCCCCGATCATACGTCAGGGTTTTGCACAGCAGGGCGGGCACGTGCCGGAGTTTCTTGGTGAAGCCCTGTCGGGCACTCGTCGCATCCGTCCCCTCCATCCGGGCCAGGAGGACCAAGCGGGTCGTCCGCTCCACCAGGGTGCCGACGGCCGCGCCATTGCGGGCCCCCTTGATGAGGTCGCCTTCCCAGTGGCCGGGCACCGTGCGGGTGGCCACCTCGGCGGGGCGCTCGACAATCGACGTCATCTTGGGGATCTGGCCGCGGCGGTCTATCCCTCGCGCCCGAGGTCGACGCGCCTTGCGCGCCTGACGCAGCGCCGCCAACAGCTCGCTCCGCCGGGCTCCGCGGGGCAGCACATAGAGTCCCACATAGATGGTCTCGGCCGAGAGATGTTTACTCATGTCGTCAGGAGACGCGCGTTGGAGACGTCCGGCAATCTGCTCGGGCGAGCAGCCCTCGGCCAGCTGCGTCCGCACGTACTGCCACAGCCAGGGATCCAGGAGTGTGCGGGGTCGCCGTGGCTGACGGGCTCGGACGGCCGCCTGGACCTGCGCCGTACAGGCGCGATAGGGGCGGCCTCGGGTGCGGTTGCGAGCCGACTCGCGGCTCACGGTGCTGGGGGCGCGTCCCAACACCCTCGCCATCGCCCGGAGCGAGTGGCCGTGGACCAGGCCCAGACTCAAGGTCTCACGGTCTTCCGCACTCAAGTGTGTGTAACATTTCTTTCGCATGGCAACACCGTAACCCTTCAGGGCCTGTAGTGTTGCACTTGGAGTTAGAACTCAAGTTCTGTTTGCTTACCCTTTGAGGGCGGTTTCGACTTGCGTCTGAAACCATGCCCATCGGCGAGATCGGGGGTAGCAAAGTGCAAGGGCGACTGATCCGGGAGGGGGATCACCCGGCTGCACAAGCGGAGCGCGGGAGCTGTGGGAAACCCGGTCAGGCGGCGAAGCTTTACCCTTGTGCGGCGCGTGGGGCAGAAGCCCCTAGCCTTCTCTGGCAGCGGCGTGAGCTGAAGGATCGCGCGGCTGCATCTTTGCGCAAGGGATCGTTACCGGATGGCCGAGACAACAGGCTCGGTAAGCGAAAGCGCGTAGAGCCTGGCGCGACGGCTGTTTCAGCGGTCGCGTGCGCCCGGCTGAAGTTGGGGTCACGGCAGAATTCGGAATTTAAAGAACGTTAGGGGAGGGGAGTATCAAACGGGTGTCTTTAATGCCCTGTGCATTATTGCCCTGTCAACCTTGAATAGCTCTGCCGTGGTTGAAATGGTGCTGCCGCCCTCGATCAGCTCCCGAACGTGGGCTATCTGTTCAGCGGTGAGCTTGCGGGGTCTGCCTAGATGTTTGCCGCGTTGCCTTGCTGCGGTTATCCCTGCCTTCTGGTTCTCAAGGATTACGGCGCGTTGAAACTGTGCAACGGCTCCGATCATGTGAAAGAAGAATTCTCCTGCCGGGGTTGATGTATCTATCTATGCTCTCTGTGAGGGATTGAAACTGAACGTTTCTTTCATGGAGCGTTTTGATGATGTTGAGAAGATCAATAAGGGAACGTCCTGCGCGGTCGAGCTTCCAGATGGTGAGGGTGTCGCCCGGTTGAAGGTACTCGAGGGCTCGTTGTAACTGGACGCGCTTTGCTGTGGCTCCGCTGAACCTGTCAGCGAAAATCTTCTGACAGCCTGCATTGGTCAAGGCGTCGATCTGCATATCAAGGTTCTGGTCGTCGGTGGATACTCTGGCGTATCCGATCTTCCTTCCGGCTTCGACTATTGCAACAAGGTTTTGCGACATTGAGAAATCCTTTTAATAAAGGGTTTTCGCAACATAGGCTAAAGGTGTACCTTTTGCAACAGCCAATCCTTAGCGTACTTTAAATTCCGTTTCGTGAGGCGACCCCGGAGGGGCGCGCGGAAACGCCTGTTCCGGTGCGGTGGGGCGGGAAAACGGCTCGGTGCAGGGCCTTCTGGTCGGCATGGGCGGCGATCGCTTGCCCGACGAACGGGCGGGGCGGAGCCACGCCGAGCTTCGCTAGCCGCCAGGACGCCGGGCGTCGTCAGACCCGACGACTCCGAGAAGCTACTTGTCCATCCCCTCCATCTTCATGCCCTTGTCACCCATCATGCCCTTGCTGCCCTCCATCATTTTTCCGTCCATCATCATCTTCTTCCCGTCCATCATCATCATTTCGCCCTCCTTCATGTGCATCTTTTTCCCGTCCTTCGTCATGCACTTGCCGTCCATCATCATCTTTGTGCCGTTGGACATGGTCATCTCGTGGTCCATCGGGCCCATCATTTTGCCGTCCTGCATCATCATCATCTTGCCATCCTTCATCATGACGCCATCCTTCTCCATGGCCACCACGGAGGAGGCAAAGAACGATACGGACAAGAAGAGCCCAACAATTGCGAGTGTAACGGTTCTGTACTTCAGCATGGCGTACCCCTCCATTTTCTATCAATAAGCAGTGCGAATGAACTGTCTTGGACAACGTGGGAACTGGAGCGGCACGGAGGGCCGCGCCCGGCTTGGACCAGCGTGCCCGGCTCGCAGACGTGCGCCGGCATGACCTCGCCGCGACAGTGGTAGCCGCATTCCACGATAAATGTGTAGATGTCATCCGGCGAGACACGCGTGCTCTGCTTCTCGACGCCTGCATCGTCACCGATGGACATCATCCCATCGATTTGCACTCTCGTCTCTTTCATGATCTGCGCACCGATT
Source organism: Pirellulales bacterium (assembly GCA_038205115.1). GTDB lineage: Bacteria > Planctomycetota > Planctomycetia > Pirellulales > JBBRCE01 > JBBRCE01. Next base: position 7,728 of record JBBRCE010000082.1, on the reverse strand, counting down.
CCTGTAGGACGGCTCATTGTCCAATAGTTCGTTAGCCTCGAGAAGCTGCTGCCGGTGCGCTTCGCTCACCACCGGCTAGCTCAATAGCTGCGCCTGTCTTTTCAATCGATATTGTCATCGTCATCTCTGTGGATTGTTCCATTGCCGGCAATGGAGGGTCGGAGTTATTTCTTTGCCATGGTCCGACATTCTTCAGCGCACTTGTGACAGGCTTTCGCGCATTGCTGACAGTGCTCCATTTTATGTTTGGCGCATTCATCACCGCACGCCTGACAAATCTCAGCGCATAACGCGGAGAATTTCGCGGCATACGTGGAGCCGCGTGACATGAATTGAGCGGCCAGACTGCAAATGTCCGCGCAGTCCCGGTCAAGCTCGATGCACCGCACCATCGTTTTGATGTCTTGTTCGTGCAAACAGGATACCGCGCAATGTTCGCACGCGGCGACGCATGCATTACAGGCTTCGAGACAACTTTCGTACTGTGTAGATGGCATCATGTTTCTTCTCCTTTTTTGTTTTGTTCGTTTCTGTTTCAGCGAACGTCGCGTTCGCAAATTCACTGCACGCCTATTGCGCCGGGGGGCGGCGGCGTTATGAGTATAATCCTATCGTAGATTATGGGGGACTACGCCCCAGCAAAGAGGATCGGGAGCAATACGTGGGCAACATATCCAGGAGTTCGTGAATAAAAAGCTGGTTCGCGTCGATCGAGGCGGCGGCATAGCCAGTGAAAAAAGGACTTCCGACCCTGCGATGAAATACATCTTTCGGCAGGATTAAGAGCGAACTTCTCTTTGCACTTGGAGCCGCAGAAGTAATACGTCTGCCCTTTGTGCTCGGTTCGTCCAGCGGCGGTAGCCGTTTCATATGTCCATAGCGCACACAGGATCTTTCACAGCTGTTGTGCTCTTCATGATCATCTCTCCTTCGTTTGTGAATGTTGGGTCGATGATCGATCAATGGTTCTGACAAAAACCTTATCATTCGGAGATGGCGAAGTCTGTTCAAAATAGCTCGGTTCGAGCACGCAGCCGTCAGTTCCCTGTGGTGGAAAGAGGATGAATCAGGAAGAGATTGCCGAGTTGTTAAATACCGATGCGCTCGACTTCATCGAGCGAGATGGTATCTGACCGTCGATCGTAAAGGCGTGTGGTCTTAGGATCGGCATGACCGGCCATGCGCTGCGCGTGTTCAAGCCTGGCATCCGGGTGTGAAAGATAGGCTGTGATCCGGTTCCCCTGAAGGTGTGATTGCCGATACCGGGGGTTTCAATGCCTGCTTGTCTGGTTTTTCTCTGGATCATCCGCAACGATTCCGATCGCTGAAGGCGGTCGGTGCTGAGTTTCTTGGTGGTGCGGTTGATGGTGCGAAACAGCGGTTTCGCCTTGTCCTCGCCGATGCCGGCCGCGTCGATATACTCCCGCAAATAAATTTCAAGGCTGTGGTGGCAGGGGAGTTCGTGATACTTCCCGCCCTTCTCCAGCAGGCGGACCCAAAGGCGGTGCTGTTTGGGGAATACGTCTTTGACGTTCATGGAAAGGGCCGCGCTGACGCGGGCGAACGTATAGGTCATGAGCGCAATCAACGCGCGATCGCGGAGGTTCGTGACCGTGTCGGGCGGAATGGAGCGGAGCAAGTGCCTCGCTTCCTCAGCTGTGAGAATTGGAGTTTTGCCTTTTGTATAGGAATGAACCGGCCCGCGCACAGCGGCGGCCGGGTTGACCGGGATGATCTGGCCGGTCACAAGCCAATCGAAGAGATGGCGCAGTGCGGCCAGGTGCTGTTTGACGGTCAGCGGTGCTTGGGTTCTGGTCTTGAGTTCAATCCAGGCCGCGACATGGAGCGGCCGGATATCGGAGAGGGTGTTGATGCGATGAGAGGGGAGCCAGTGAAAGAATTGGGTAACGGCGCGGGCGTAGGCCTCGCGCGTGTTCCGGTTGCGGATCTGGGCGGCGAAGAATTCAAGGAAGCGGGTGAGGGCGTCTTCGCCGGCGTTCTGGATGAGCGCCGGGACGGAAGGGGACTCGAGTCTTTTGGAAAGAGCTTTGGGTAATGAAACGGTGAGAGCGGTTGAGGTCATTTTTTTGAGCTATTTGCTTCGTTTGGGGTGGGTGGCGATAGCTGGTGTGATGTCGGTCTGGCTGAAATCTTTGCCCTTAAAGAGGAGTGGATCGCCGGTGACTTTGGCGAGCGCGTAGGCGAAGCAGTCACCGAAGTTGAGAGCGGCGGAATGGCGACCCTTGCCAAAGTCGGTGTAGGCCTGGCGTGCGACATGCGCCTGTTCCTCGGTGACAGGCTCAATGGCGATACCGGCGCGACGCATGAAGGCGTCGAGCTGGCTGCTGCTGCTGTTTTTGGTTTGAGCTTCAATGACGATCGCGGCTTCAACGAAATTCGCCGCAGAAATGCGGGGGACGTCTGCTTGAGCGATGGCGCGGGCGTAGGTTTCCGCATCGCTTTCGTTAAAGAGAATGGCGAGGAGGGCTGAAGTATCCACAATCATCGCGGGATACCACGATCGTCGTAGAGCAGGTCGGCGTGATCAGTCGGCTTGCCTTTGAGCATGTTGGCGCAGCGGCGTCCGATGGCGAGCAGCTCGGTAACGGTGGCTTCGGGCTTTCTCTGGCGTTGGACGCGTTCCAGACGTTCTCGGAGTGCCTGCGTGACGGCACGCGTCATAGTCTCGCCTGTTTGTTTGGCAAGGTCATGCGCGAGCTTGTGCGTTTCCGGGTCTTTGATGTTCAAGGTCATACGATCCTCCATGGTAGAAACTTATCCACCTTTCTTTATTATGACTCGGAACAGAGAGCGAGTCAAGTTGTTTTGGAGGAAGCGGGTGAGGCGGCTGATTTGGTGGAAGTATTTATGGTCAGGGCAGTTGAGGGCATGCTCATACTCCGATGAATGTATCATAAAGGCCGTTATGATACATAGCAACCGGAATCCGGTCGGGTGGGAAACAGGCGACCCCGTAGACATAAAAAGAGCCTCTGGCGGTGAAGCCAGAGGCTCGATGGAAATCACGCGGCCCGTTCAACCCGACGCAGTTGGAGCTGCTGCAGAAATCCTTGTTCGGAAGCCTGCTATGCCTCGACAGCCGTGAAGCCAACCTTGCTAACTGCGTCCTTCAGTTGCTCCATATGGACCTGGCCCGGCTCGTACTGAACGTAAACGTGCTTCTGCGGCACCTTAGATTTAACCTCACGGACGCCTGGCACGGCTTTTAAAGCCGTGCTGATCTTCGAGGCGCACCCTTCGCAAACCATGTTGGGAACAAACAGCTCCACGTCGGCAAGCGGCCCCCTGTCTTCTACCTCTTCCCGTCCAAGGTCGATGCCACGAATGCGGAGGGTGTTCAAGAGAATGGCGAAGATGCTCACGATCATAAAGGCGATCGCCAGGAGCGGCGTGATGTACCCAAGAGCCGCAAGCGTCATCCCGACGAAGTTAAAAAGCACGGCGACGATCACGTTCCCCGTAAGCGTGCGGTAGCTCGCCTTCCCCAGCGTGAGCGCACTCACTACGTCGTCGAGCCTGTCACCGATAAGAATGACACCGGCCGACTCAATGGCCACATCCGTTCCGGCACCGATGGCGATGCCGACATCCGCCTGCGCGAGCGCCGGGGCGTCGTTGATGCCATCCCCGACCATCGCCACGTTGCGACCCGCTTTCTGAAGCGTCTCGATCGCGGCCACTTTGTCTGCAGGCAAAAGCTCAGCCCGGACCTCATCAATGCCGAGCGTCTTCCCGATTGCTTCGGCCACTCTCCTCGCATCGCCCGTGAGCATGACCGTCTTCACGCCCATATCCCGGAGCCGCGCGATAACCCGTGCGGCACCGCGACGCGGCGTATCCTGAAGCGCAATGGCCCCGATCACTTTGTTCCCGCGGGCGACGACCACGACCGTCTTCCCCTGAGCATTCAGGGCTTCTATATGAGAGCGCACATTTTCGGCGAATGTAATCCCGCGTTCCTCGATAAAAGACGGCTTTCCGGCGATGATCTCCATTCCGTCGAGAGTCGCTGACACCCCCTTTCCGGGCGTGGCGCGGAAGCCTTGAACAACAGGTTTCTTCGCTCCTTCCCGTTCAGCATAAAAGCCGATCGCCTGGCCGACTGGGTGTTCGGATTGGACCTCGACTGCCCCGGCAATCCCCAGCACTTCTCCGCGTTCAAGATCGAAGGTGATGACATCGGTCACGGTCGGCCGGCCGTAAGTCAGCGTCCCCGTTTTGTCGAAGACCATTGTGTTCACGATAGAAAGCCCGTGGAAGACCTCGCTTGCCTTGACAAGAAGTCCAATCGAAATCCCCTTGCCGCCCGCGATCGCCGCAAGCATGGGGGTAGTGATTCCGAGAGCGCAAGGGTAGCCCATGATGATTGTGGTCAGCAGGACCACGCTCGCCATGAGGATATCGCCCGTGACGAACATCCAGCCGGCAAAGGCCAGAATGCCCGCGGCGATGACCACCGGGCCGTAATAATTCATCAGCCAATCAGCCATCAGTTCAATCGATGGTTTCCGCTCGGCAATCTGAGCCATGAGACGCACGATCTGGTTTAAGAAACTGTCCTCTCCGACCTTGGTGACTCTTACTTGCAGCGCACCATCGAGATTGAGCGTCCCGCCGATGACCTTTGAGCCCGTCTCTTTTGTGGCGGGGACCGATTCTCCGGTGAAGCTGGATTCATCAACGCTTGCCGTCCCCTCGATCACTTCTCCGTCGAGCGGAATGCGCTTACCGGGGCGAACGACAACCAGTTCGCTCACGGCGACATCTTTTGTCAGGACGTCAATCAGTTGCTCGCCACGTAGAACTCGGGCACGGGGCGGTTGAAGCGAGAGGAGTTTCCGCACCGCCTCGGAGGCCTTCCGGCGGGTATCCAGCTTGAAGTAGCCAAAGAACAGATGGAGCGACATGAGCCATGCCGCCACTGGGAGAAAGTTCGGCCAGCGAGGATCGTAAAGAGAAAGAGATCCCACGATGAGCGAGCCCCACGCTCCCGCAGAAAGGAGCACGTTCGCATTGATGACGCGCTGACCGATGGCCATCAAAGTCTTCCTGAGGATGGGATAGCCGACCCAAAACAGGACAAACGCCGCGACGGCCAGACTGAAGAGCGCCCGTGGATAGGCGGGAAGTCCGAAGAGGTTCAGCGGATCGACAATGAGATCGATCAGCGAGACGGCCATGCCGATCATGCCGCGCTGCTTGATGAGACCGAACAGGGCTGCATCGGTTGCGTACTGCTGGACCTCCGTCACGGAGACGCTGTAGCCGAGTTTTTCGACAGCTTCAGCCAGTGCGGGGCGGCTCATCTTCGAGGTGTCCGCCTCGACCAAGACAATCCCATGCACCAGGTTCACCATGACGCTCTTGACGCCGGGATAGCGCTTCAATGCCTTCTCGACACTCATCGTGCAGAAAGAGCACATGAGCCCCGAGACTTTCATTTGCACAGTTTCAGTTGCCATACGACACCTCCGTGTTCAGACCAGGGACATGAACGCCCTGGCATAATAAATACTCACAATAAAAAGGACGGAACCGCTCAAAATCTGGATCGGTCGCCGCCACAGCCCGAGCCGCGTAAGCCGCACCGCCGTACCGGCGAAGACCCCGATCAGAAGGAAGGGAAGGCCTCTGCCAACTCCGAAGGCAACCGCGAGAAGAAGCCCATAAAGAGAGTTCGCCTGTGCCGCAGAAATCGTCAGCAGCAAAAGAAGCGGAGCGGCCGAGGTGCCGAGGCTAAAAATAAATCCGTATGCGAAAACTCCCGCGAGACCCGGTTTCCGGAGTGCGGTAAGTCTCTCCACCGGAAGCTGTGGTCCGAAAAAGACCACGCCGGCAGCGATGAGGGAGACGACTGCCATAATGAAGGTCCAGTACTTCCCGAAGGATTCCGTGAGGACCGCCCCTATATGGCCGGCGACGGCCCCAAGAATGGCGAGATTGACGATGATCCCCGCGAAAAATGAAAGTGCGATTAAAATACCGCGACTCCGGCTTTGTGTTTCAGACGCTCCGGCCATACCCACCATTCCAAGGCCCATGGGAAGGGTACAGGGACAAACTGCACTTGCCACTACGCCGGCAAAGAGGGCAATGCCCGGAGCCCACACAGAACCGAGGGGAAGGCTTGAGCCAGAGGAATGGAGAAAGTCTTCGAGCGTCATGGGCCAGTCTCCCCGGCCGGCTCCCCGGCCTTATAGCCCAGCTGCCGGACAGCCGCCGCGATGCTGTCAGGCGTCACTTTTCCCTCGATGTATTGAACGCGGGCCCGCCTATCGGCGAGGCTCACGTCAACCATGGTCACACCGTCCAAAGCTTTCACCGCGCGCTTCACCGAAGCCACGCACGACCCGCAAGACATCCCCTCGACGGAAAAACTCACGGTCTTCAGCTGGACGCTTGCGGGAATCTGTGTCATCTGCGCGAGCTCTGCCCGCAAGGGATGGGCGAAGACAAGACCGCCCGCGAGAGCGATGACGCATAAGAGCAAAATGCTCTTAAGAGATCTATTTTCCCCTGGTTCCACGTTTCACCTCGGAACGGGTTTTATTCTTTTCCTGGGCGTGGAGGTCTGTGAGAACCGGACACGCACCTTCCGACTGCCGGCATTTTTGGAGGGCGTCCCTCAAGGCCGCCGATACTCGCTTTAGATCTTTCATCTTCTGCTCAACTTCACCAAGCCGCTTTTCGATGAGCGCCTGGACATCCTTTTTGGAAGGTCTTTGCCTATCGCCGTTACTGTCGAGTAGCATGTGGATGTCTTCCAGCGTGAACCCCACGGCCTGGGCCGAGCGGATGAACGCCAGCTGCTCGACCGCTCGCTGGTCGTAGAGCCGGTATCCCGCCTCGCTTCGTCCCTTGGGAACAAGTACGCCCTCACGCTCGTAGTACCTGAGGGCGGTGGTTGCCACGCCGGCAGCACGGGCGACCTGGCCAATGTTCATAAGCTCATTTTTCCTGTTCACCATTGTCATACCTCCTAATCGTACACCTTACACTTAAGTGTAAGGTCAAGCATGTTAATAACCCGTTTAAAGAGGCCGCGATCAAGCCGCTTGCTCAACCGGAGACGGTTGAAGCTGCTGCAGGAAGTCAGCGGCGCGTTGCGCATGAGCGGCGGCCGAGAAGATGGCGCGTGTGTCGTCCTTGAGGATCTTGAGCCAGTGGCCGAGATAGGCGGCGTGATCCTCCCGGATGTCGGGCGTGATGCCGAGGTCGGCGCAGAGGAAGGCGGAACCAAGCTCCGCAACCAGTTCCTCGCGAGCATAGCCTTCATCGCTGAAGCGCTGGCGGCCGAAGTCACGGGCGAGCCGTGTCTCGTGGCGAGTCGCGTGAGTCAGCTCGTGCAACACCGTTGAATAATAGCTCTCCTTGTCCTTGAACGCCTCAAACGGCGGAAGCTGGATCATGTCGCGTGATGGCGCGTAAAACGCCTGATTGCCGCCGTGGTGGATGGCGGCACCGGTCGCGGTCACAAAGCGGTCCGCGTGCTCGATGCGCTCTGAGAGGGGCAGGGGGTTCACCGGCTGCGCGTAGAAGTGTGCGGGAAGTCCCTCGATCTGTTCGAGTAGGGTAGGCCGGAAGCGTCTCAGCGAGAACGCTTCTCGGCCCCCCTCCGAACCGGACTTGCACCTTTCAGCGCATCCGGCTCTCCACGACTGCGTGCTTCTTGTCGTTGTCTAGGTTGTCGGGCGTGCACGTCGCGAT
>JBBRCE010000081.1:0-15694 GCA_038205115.1 Pirellulales bacterium | reverse complement strand
TTCTTTGCGTCGGGTTTCTTTTCGTCGGGTTTCTTTTCGTCGGGTTTCTTTTCGTCGGGTTTCTTTTCGTCGGGTTTCTTTTCGTCGGGTTTCTTTTCGTCGGGTTTCTTTTCGTCGGGTTTCTTTTCGTCGGCCGATTTCTCTGTCGCAGGCGGATCGCTGGCTTTTGGCGGAGAAGCGGTGTCTGGCGTTTCGCCCTTGGGCTGTTCACCGGTTTTGCCGTCACTGGCTGGTGAATCGACTTCTTTACGCAGTTCGAGTTCGCTCTTGCCCGGCGAAACGTTGGTCTTTTCCGGCTTTTCGTCCGGATTCAGTTTGAAGTCTCCGCCCAACTTGATTTTGCGGAACTCATTCAAGTGCGTTTCGTAATACTTCTTGATGTTGGCTTCGCTGATTTCTTCGCTGCTGGGATCGACGTTATCAATGAACTTGGCCAGATCGAGCCGAAAGTACTGCAACTTGACCTTCCGCGGCACCTTAAAACCCAATTCGGGCGAAGCGGGCGAAGGAATGGTGTCTTTGTGCTTCTCGTAAAAAGTACGCAGTTCTTCGCTACTGGGCTTCGGCGCTTTCTTGACAAAATCCTTAACCGAAACTTGCATGGCCTTGACGGTCATCTCGCGATTCAGCCGGTTGTAATAATCCCAACGCTGGCCAACCGTGTCGCCGTAGCGATCCAGCGATTTGTCGAACAAATTCGCGTAGTTAAAGGCCAGCAACTCGTGCGCGATGGCTTCGAACAGAATCGGCTGCGTGACGCGCATCTGCGCTCCGTTCAACCGCGAAACCAACTGACTCATTTCGTCAGCAGTCAGTCGATCGGCCGTGATCATGCTTAAGAAATCATTGACGGCCTGGTCGCTGACGACGAGACCCGACAGTTCGGCTTTTTTGGCCAGCAGCATGGCGTCAACAACATCGGGTTCCGTCTCGGGAAAGTGCGCCTGACGCGGCTGTTCCGCGGCGGGTTTGGCCGGCTTACTGGCGGCCAGACTCGAGGCTTCTTGCAAGAACCTGTTGACTAACTTACGTGAATCCAGGCGCTCTTTCAGTTGACCTTCGGTAATCTCGCCGTATTTCCAAGTGGCCATCACGGTATCGCGGCGCACCCGACTCGTTGGCGAGTCTCCGCCGCCGCCGCGGCCCGCGACGTACGAATAGCCGAAGGCAATCATCAGCACGACGGCGAAGAACGCCATCAAGGTTTTTTGCCGTTTACGAAATATGCCGAATGCGCCTGACATTTGAGTGGAATCCTTCACGACGTTTAAGTGCAAATGGCGGTCAAAGACCTTGACCGCCAGGGGCCGCACGGACTATCCGGAAATACGGAGCGGCCAGAACGGTGCCGAATACTGCCAAGCCGCTGATTTTAATTTTCTGCGCCCTAAATGCAATCCCAAACAGGATTAAAGACTCACAACCCTTTGGCGAGCGCCTTGACTTTTGCCGGAGAATTCAATCCAACGGTTCCGGAAGGCTCGGCCGCGCGACACGTTTTTTTCTCGCCGCGCGGTCATTGCGTCCCGCAGAAAGCCGCTCCAAAAGTTCCCAATGTTCATTGCCTGACGGTCAATCGACCGCGGCGTTTGCAACGATTTAGGAAGCACATGGCGAAGAAATCCGCAGCCAAGGATACCACAGGCCAGGAACCGTCCGGCAAATCGGCGGCCGTACGCGGCCATGCGCTGGTGATTGTCGAATCGCCGGCCAAAGCACGCACCATCAGCAAATTTCTCGGCAAAAACTTCACCGTCGAAGCCAGCATCGGACACGTCCGCGACTTGCCGCAAGGCGCCGGGCAAATTCCAGCCGCTTACAAGTCCGAAGCCTGGTCGCGGTTGGGCGTCAACGTCGATAAAGATTTTGACCCCCTATATATTGTCCCGCCGGGCAAAACGGCGCAGGTCAAAAAACTCAAAGACCTGCTGAAGTCGGCACAAAGCCTGTATCTGGCGACGGACGAAGACCGCGAGGGCGAGGCCATTAGTTGGCATTTGCACGAACTGCTCAAACCTAAGGTGCCTGTCCATCGGTTGGTTTTTCACGAAATCACCAGCGAAGCCATTCACGACGCTCTGGAGCATCCGCGCTCGATCGACAACTCACTCGTCAAAGCCCAAGAGACGCGGCGGATCATCGATCGGCTATACGGCTACGAAGTTTCGCCGCTGCTCTGGCGCAAAGTGCGGCCCAAGCTCTCGGCGGGCCGCGTGCAAAGCGTGGCCGTCCGATTGATTGTCGAACGCGAGCGCCAACGGATGGCGTTTGTTTCGGCCACTTACTGGGATTTGCTGGCCACGTTTGCCAAGCAACAAGCAACCGAAACATTCCAATCGACGCTGGTCTCGGTTGATGGCCGACGAATTCCCGACGGCAAGCACTTCGACACCACCACGGGCAAACTGATCGATCCGCAGTATTTGCTACTGGACGAAAACGCGGCCAACCAGTTGGTGCAGCGGCTGCAAGCGGCGCCGTTCAAAGTGACCAACATCGAAGAAAAGCCGTTCACCACCAAGCCCTACCCGCCGTTTACGACCAGCACTCTGCAGCAAGAGGCGAATCGCAAGCTCGGATTCACGGCGCGGCGGACCATGCAAGTGGCGCAGAGCTTGTACGAAAACGGCCACATCACTTACATGCGTACCGATTCGACCAATCTGGCCAGCGTGGCCATTGATGCGGCCCGCGAACTGGTGTCCACACAGTACGGCCGCGAGTATCTGCCGGCGGCGCCGCGGACCTACCAGACAAAGGTCAAAAACGCGCAAGAGGCGCACGAAGCCATTCGCCCCGCCGGCCATCCGTTTCAATTGCCTGAAGCGATCCGTGGCACGCTGGACCAAGATCAATTCCGACTGTTCGATTTAATCTGGAAACGGACGATCGCCAGTCAGATGGCCGATTGCCGCGGCTTCCGCATCATGCTGACGATCGAAGGCGGCGGCGCGGTGTTCCAGGTGAGCGGAAAAACCATCGAATTCGCAGGCTACCTGCGGGCATACGTCGAAGGCTCCGACGATCCCGAGGCGGAACTGGCCGATCAAGAAACCGTGTTGCCCAAGGTGGCGGTTGGCGAGACGATCGACTGCCGCAAGCTCGATCCCAAAAGTCATACCACGCAACCGCCGGCTCGCTTCAGCGAAGCCGCGCTCACCCGCTCGCTGGAAGAAATGGGCATCGGCCGACCCAGCACCTACGCGTCGATCATCGACACCATTCAAGCGCGCGAATACGTGTTCAAAAAAGGCAACGCGCTGGTACCTACCTGGGTGGCGTTTGCGACTTCGCAATTGCTTGAAGCGCATCTGCCGAACCTGGTGGACTACAGCTTCACGGCGCAGATGGAAGACGAGTTGGACTCGGTCAGTCGCGGCGAAACCGAGCATTTGGACTACCTCAAGAAATTCTACTTCGGCAATGGCGATTCGGGCCTGAAACCGCAGGTGGATAGCAAAGCCGACGAAATCGACGCGCGAACCGTCAGCCAGATTTTTCTGGGCCGCCTGCCGGAAGACCAAGGCGCCGAAGAAGTGTTTGTGCGCGTGGGCCGCTACGGTCCGTTCATCCAATGCGGCGAGCGACGTGCGAGTTTGCCAGATGGCTTGCCGCCCGACGAACTCACCATGGCGCGTTGCCAGGAATTGCTGGCACAAGCCAGCGTGGCCGAAGAGCCGCTGGGCATTTGCCCCGACACGCATCAGCCCATCTTTCTGAAAGTGGGCCGGTTCGGTCCCTACGTGCAACGCGGAACGCCGGATGACGAAGAGAAACCGAAAAACGCTTCGCTCATGAAGGGCATGACGCCTGAAGACGTCACGCTGGAAGTGGCGCTCAAGCTGCTTTCGCTGCCGCGCGCACTGGGCGACAATCCGCCCACCGGCGAGCCGATTCAGGCGTTCAACGGCAAGTTTGGCCCGTACATCAAAAGCGGTAGCGATACGCGCTCGCTGCCGGCCGATGTTTCGCCGCTGGACGTCACGTTGCAACAAGCCATCGAACTGCTCGCGCAGCCCAAGGCGGTTCGCAAAGGATTTGGCGCCAAACGCGAGCCGCTCAAAGAGCTCGACGCATCGCCTATCACAGGGCAAAAAATCCAATTGTTCGACGGCCGCTACGGCATGTACGTCACCGACGGTACGACCAATGCGTCGCTGCCTAAGAACGCCACGCTGGAAGAGCTGACAATGCCGATGGCATTGCAACTGCTAGCCGAACGCGCGGCGGCCGGCCCTTCGAAGAGTCAGTTGAAAAAGGCGGCCAAAAAAACGGCCAAAAAAACGACAGCACCTAAATCGTCCACGCCCAAATCGGCTAAAAAGGCACCGGCCAAAAAGAAGGCCTCGCCTGCTGGCGGAGCGAAGAAAGCGCCGGTCAAAAAAGCGCCAGCGCCGGCCAAGTCGCCCAAGATTCGCGTGGTGGATGAAGAGCCGCCGTTTTAGTTGAAGCGGTTCGAAGCGGGATGTTTCGTGCGGCTGCGTCGCGCGATTAACCTTCCAGTGCTTCGCCCCAGGCGCGGCCAACCATCTGCATGAAGCTGCCGGCGGTGAAGCAAAAAAACCCGGCCAGCACGGCGAACGAAATCGTACCGATCAGCACGCCAATGCCGTTAGCTTGGCCCCACAGCATGCTGAGCCCCAAGATCGCGCCGCCCAGCACGCCGAAGAATGCGCAGGCAATGGCCAAGCGACTGACGCGCGTGTTCTCATGCAGCTTGACCGGCGGCAAACGGTTGGGCGGCGGTGGCGCGTCGCGCCTGGGCTGCGGGAGTTGCTCGAGCCGCTCTTGCTCGCGCTGCCGCCGGATGTCGTCGCGTAATCGCGTGCCGAGCACATTGCCAACAACGTGCGCCAGAGCCAGCAGCGCAAACCAACCCAGCGCCACGCCGCCCAGCACGCCGGCCGCACCCATCACGGCAAACAACACGCACAACGCGGTGACGCCCAGCAGCATGCCTTTCAGTCCGAACTGCCAGGGCCGAAAAACCGGCCGTGCTACAGGGGTCGCGGCGTGCTGCTGCGTAATTGGCGTTTCTTCGCTCATCACCGATCTCCGTTCCGCTGCCAGCCGCCGCTCCAGGTGACATTGTCCGCCACGACTGCCCGCAGGTCAAATCGGCGCGTCATTTCTTGCTCGGTTTATCCTGTCTGCCACCGAAAAGAAGTATTTCGCGACAGCTATTTGACGGACAGCAATTGTCGTTTTATGCTGGCGGCAAGCGACTGTGACCTTGGACCGCCTCAGCGAGGCTTCAATATGGCGACTGACCAAAAACGCGCGCGCAAGAGCAAGTCGCCGGAAGAACTGGCGGCGACTGCGGCAAACAACGCAGAGAAAGCACGCCTCAAAGCTGAAGCCGCGGAGAGAAAGACTTCCGAAAAAGCGGCCGACAAACAGCGCGCAGCGGAAAAAAAAGAACACGCCAAGGCCGTAGCGACTGCAAACAATCAGGCCGAACGCGCCGCCAAGGCGAAAGTCGCACAGGACGCCGCTGAAGCAAAGAAACTCGCCCGTGACGAAAAAGCCAGGGCAAAGGCGGAAGCCGACGCAATCGAGCGATCGCCCGAACGGATCGCAGCACGATTGATGGAGATCGTTCAATCACACCGACATCGCAGTTTTGATTTCTATCCGATCGCGGAAAAACGGCTGATTGCGCTAGCCCAAATTTCGCCCGCGGCGGCAGCCAAGGTGGTCATCAAGCAACTCGTGCTGGCCGATCAACTGGGCGTTTGCAAGGCCGGTTTGATTCTTCGCGTTGACTTGCAATCGCCGCCGCCAAACCTTGTTGCCTCGGCATTCGAATTGGCAATTCGCGCTGGCTCGACGACAGCCAAACGCACCAATATGTTGGCATCGCACGCAATTGCAGCGACGCTCATCAAAGCTCCCAAATCCGACAAAACCAGTGTGCCAAGGTTTGCCGCGCACATTGATCATTTGGCCGAGCAGCGGCAACTGCCGGCGGACATTGCCTGGCTGTATCTCAAAGGCGTACGCGTCTACTTTCGCCGACAGGATGCCGAACCGGCACTTGGCAATTCGGCGGTGCAGGCCGGTTTGCCGGCGCATACCGAGGCCACGCACTCGGCCGCGCAGCCAGCGCGAACTGGGACCGCAAATTTTGCCGCGGATTTCGATGCGGCCTTCTTGCGGTTGTTTCAACGCGGTGGCCAACGCAGTCTGGTCAAAACCATCGATCTACGCGGCGAGTTGCCAGCCTATTCGCCAGCGGAATTCGAGCAGGGCTTACGACAATTACGCGAGGCCGATCGCTATTCGATGGAAACCGATCACGGCGGATACAGTCGACTCAGCGACGAAGAACGTCGCGCCGGCATCCAAGAGGGCAGCTCGCTCTTTGTATTTGTGAAAAGGAAATAACAGATGCAACCCAAACGTACCAACGGCGCGGAACCCTCGTCCACTTCCGCAAAATCGCTGCCCGCAAAATCGCCGCCTGCCACGTCAACGCCTGAACTGACCGATCGCTTCTTCGAAGCAATCCTGGCCAGCAATCCGTTCGATCGCAACCGCGTCAGCGATCCGTCGCATTTGGAGTGCGACGTGCCGACGATTCACGCCAAGCCGTTCAACGAAATTTGCCGCCGTGCCGAATCGCGTTTGCGCACCGGCGGTGGCGAAGGGCTGTTGCTGCTGGGCAACGCCGGCGTTGGCAAGAGCCATTTGATTGGACGGCTATCGCGGTGGGCTAAGTCCAAGCAGATTTGTCTGGTGGCGCTGCACAACATTCAGGTCAGTCGCGATTCGATTGCGCGGTACCTGGTCAAATGTTGTATCAGCAGTCTGGCCGAAGATCGTGAAGATCGGCTGCACGAAACGCGACTGTTTCGGATGGTCGAAAAAGCCATCAAACATGCCGCCCACGATGTGGGCCAGGCTGCGGTCAACGAGGAGAACCGCAACGAGGTTTTTCATCGCTTGGCCGACCGCTTAGGCGGCGACCGGCAGATTTTTGATGTGCTGTTCAAGTTTTTCTACTACGCCGCCAAATTCCGCAATGCCACGGATGCCGAGAAGCGCCAAAATTACGCGGAACTGTCCACGCTCGCGCTGCGCTGGCTAAAAGGCGATCTATTGGATGCCGACGATGCGCGGCGTTTGGAATTGATCTTTGCGGCCGGACAAGAAAACGTAGGGCTCAAAGACGAGCAAGTGCTGCCGGTGTTGCTGGCTCTGGCCCAAGTTGCCCGGCATGACCATGTGCCGTTTGTGTTGTGCATCGATCAGGTCGAAAACATGGAGCCCGAACAATTGGGCGGGCTGTGTCTGAAGCTGCAAATGGTAATCGACGGCGTCAGCCAGTTGGCCGAGCGGATGCCGCCCGAATATCGCCCGGCGCTGTTGGTGATTGTGGCTGGCGTGGAGCAAGACATTTTGCGGCGGATCGACGACGGTACCATATGCGCGGCGGCCGCCGATCGACTGCACCAAGAAGACGTCGTCTCGCTAAGCCGCATCAAGCGCGATGAAGCGCGGGAATTGCTGCACGCCCGGCTCGAAAAATTCATGGAGGAACTGCAGCCGCCCGAGCCCTGCAAACCGTACTTCGTCAACGACACGCTGTTTCCGCTGGGCGAAACCTGGTTCCAAAATCTGCAACCCGGCGAGCTTGAATTTCGCCCACGCGACGTAATGTCGTGGGGACGAATTCGCTGGCGGCAAATTCAAGACAACATTACAGGCCGTGGCGGCCCGCAGTGGCTCAAAGAATGGCCCGCAACAACGACGATTTCACCGTCAATCGTGCCGAATGAAGCGCAAATTCAAACGGCCATCGACTACCTAGTGGCCGATAAGCTGATCGAGTCCGTGAATCAACGCCAGCTTTTGCCGGGCGAGTTGCCGGCCGACGCCAAGAACTTCTGCGGCTTGACCGTGCAACTGTTAAACGATTGCCTGGATGCCCGGCACGGTTACACGCTCACCAAAGTGGAGCCGCGAGGTAAGCAAGATGTCGATCTGCTGATTCACGAGCGACTCGGACAATCGCCGGTGTTGAACCGCGTGCAGTTCGTGGTGACCGCCAGCAAGACCAGCGCGGCTTCGCGGTTGCGGCAATTACTCAATAGCGCGGCCGACCATCGGATTCTGGTCACCGAAAGTCGCGCGCCGCTATCGTTAGGGCCAGCGGGCGAAAACTATTTGCACCAACTCAAGCTGCTTGGACCGGCTGTTTTTCAGCACATCGACCTGACGTTTCCGGAGTACGCGCAGTTGGACGCCATGACCACGGTGATTGGTCTGGCACGTTCGCACGACTTGGAAATCAGTTCCGCGCCGGGCCTGGCGCGGGCCGTGTCGCCGGCCGAAGTGATCGATAGCTTTCATCGGCAGGATCGCTATCGCCAGCACAAGCTGCTGCAAGCGTTTCTTACCGAGCCGCCAACGGAGACGGCAACGGTCGCCGAATTACCGCGTGTCGGCCTGTTGCATCCGGTCGAGCCCTTCGTGCAATATGTGCGATCTAAACTTTCGCTGCTGCCCGCCGCCTATTTGCGTGAGCTGCTCAAAGGCTTTGTGGCGCAGGAAAAACTGCAGGACTCGGCGGACGATTATTACGAAGCTGCCAAGGAGATTGTGATGCAGATGCACAAGGACGAAGTGGTCTGCGCCAAGCCTTGGGAAGGCGATCTGCACTTGATCATGGGAACGAAGCTGTAATGTTCAAGTTCACGGTCAGCGAAGCGCGGACGGCCATCGCCTGCCCTCGGGTGTTTTATTTCGATGAGCAGCGGTTTCGCCGCAATCGGCCGCGATCCAAAGTGTTGACGCAAATCTGGGTCGATTCCGCTTCGCCGGTGGCTGGCTGCGGCAAGTTATTTCACGACACGATCGAAACCTTCAATCGGCAGGCCGGGCGATCAGCCGACTTCGCGCAGGCGTTTGCAGACGCGGCGAGGGCATCCGCGTGGCAAGATCGCGTCGATGCCATCGCGCAGGCCTGCATGCGGTTTATCAATTTGCAGTGCCTGAACCGCGCGGCGCTGCAGACGAAGACGCCGCCGCAAGCCCAGGCGTTTGTAGCGGCGGTCAACCAGTACGTGAAAGAGTTGTCGCAGGTCTTTGCGCAGGCCATTCATGAAGGCCGCAAGTCGGCAGAACTGATCGACGAGTTTTTTCGCGACGACCGCAAACGGTTGGACGTTTCGTTCAACGTGGCCGCCAACGATGTGCCGGTCCGCGTCCGTGGAATTCTGGATTACATTTACTTCGATTACCGCCAGAATTCCAAGCGAATCATCGATTACAAACTGTTGCCACCCGACGCCATCAGCAAAGACCTGATGCAGGTTTCGCTGTATTCGCTGATGCACCAAAAAGCGCATGGCACGCAGGCCGACGCGGCTGTGTTTTATCTCAGCCATCGGCGTGAGATGCACAGCCTGCCTTGGCAGCAGATTCACGCCGAGCGGTTTAAAGTTTACGACCTGCTGGCTTCAATGGCTGCCTGGAGCAACTACGACGAGGCCACGCAAACCGGCCTCAAGCCGCCGGGCGAACCCGCGCTCTGCAAACATTGCACGTGGAACCGCGGCGACCGTTGCCAGCAGCGGCTCGGACCGTATCGCGACGGCGTACGCGATACGCGCTGGAGCGAACTGGCGAAAACGCAACCAATTGAGCCGGACGTGCACGCCAACAAGCCGCCGGAATCGCCGCCGCCGGAGACGATTGAAGAAGCCAGCGATATCTCCAGCGAGGCGCCGGCCGCCGCGGCGCAGAACACCGCGCCGACGGACGGCCTGTTGCTGGGGCAAACGCTGGCCGGCGGAATTCCGGTGGTCATGCCGCTGGCCGCGCTGACCACGCACGTCAGCATATTGGGTGCGGCCGGCAGCGGAAAAAGCTGGCTCGCCAAAGTCGTGGCCGAAGAAGCCATCTTGCAAGGCGTGCCGGTCTTGGCCATCGACCCGCAAGGTGACCTCGCGCAATTCCTGAAACCGTTTGATCTCTCGAAATCGCAGCAGGCCACCGCGGTCGATCTTCAGCGGCAAGCCGAACTGCGGCAGAAAATGGAAGTTCGCATCTGGACGCCAGGCACTTCGCACGGCCGCCGGTTGTGTCTTTCGCCGCTGCGATTAGCCCGGCAGTCGGACCTGCAGGGCATCGAAAGTCCGCAGCGCCGGCAAGAAGAATGGCAAGCCATGCTGGGCATTGCCGCCGGAAACATCGTGCAATTGGCGCAATCCGGTGGAGACGCCGAAGTCAAAAAAACCTTCGTGCTGGCGATTCTGCAAAAGCTGACAGATCGAATCGATCCGCGCCCCCTGGGGTTGGAAGACATCATTGCGGCCATGTCCGATCCCGAGTCGCTGGGTTTGGAAACCGAGGCCACGATGATTACCAAGGCCGATCGCACCAAGCTGACGCAAAAACTTTACGCCCGACTGAAGGGACCAACGGCCAATCTGTTTTCTGGCGGCGCACCGCTGGATATGGAGCAGTTTGTGACGCCGCGACAAGCGGGCAAAACGCCGCTGAACGTGGTCTATCTGAACGCCATGGCCGACGATAGCCAAAAACAATACTTCGTGGCCGCGTTGGCCGCCGAAGTTTACCGCTGGATGATCACCTCGGCCTCCAGCGGTCGGGTTCGATTGCTGGTGTTTTTGGACGAAGCCAAAGATTTTTTGCCGGCAGGCGCAGGCAAGCCGCCGGCCAAAGACCCGCTACTGCGTTTGTTTGCGCAGGGCCGCAAATTTGGCGTGAGCTGTTTGATTTGCACGCAAAGCCCACGCTCAGTGGATTACCAGGTGTTTTCCAACGCCAGTACAAAGTTGATTGGCCGGCTCGAAGCCGCGCAAGACGTGCAGCGCGTGGCCGAGTGGTTCAAAGACGGCAGCGGCCCGCCAGCCTGGTTGGCTGGCCGCAACGGCGCGCCCAACGGCAGCCTTGTCGGGCGCTGGCCGGGCGTGGCGTCCGAGCTGGATGGCCAGGAATTCCGCAGCCGCCCACTTTATTCGCTGCACGAAGGTGCCTGGTCGCCGGAACGCGTCGAAGCCGAGTGGTCCGCCGATCCGCTGTCGCAAGCCTGGGGCGATTCGTAAAAGCTGGCGGCCGCGCGAGCTTCGCCTTGGCGTCGGCTGTCTGACAATTCCTTTGGCCGGCTGTCCAGCCTGGCATCGTCGCGCTTCGCATCTCGGATTGAAAAACCCGGCCGGGCGTGGGATATTACGGGTTTTCCGGCTGAAGACGCGCGGCCATGCGCGATGTGGGCATATGTTCGAACCCGTTGAAGGCAGTGTGAATTTTCCGGCGCTGGAAGGCCGCATCGGCCAGTTCTGGAAAGAGCGACAAATCTACCAGCAGTCGCTGAATCGCCGCGCCGACGCCGAGCGGTTTGTGTTCTTCGAAGGTCCGCCCACCGCCAACGGCCTGCCGCATCCAGGGCATTGCCTGACCCGCGCCATCAAAGATTTGTTTCCGCGCTATCGCACCATGCGCGGATATCTCTGCGAGCGTAAAGCGGGCTGGGACACGCACGGCCTGCCGGTCGAGGTGGAAGTTTGCAAAGAGCTCGGCATTCACAGCAAAGAAGAAATTGAAGCCTACGGCATCGAGCGATTCATTCAGCTCTGCCAAAAAAGCGTCTGGCGTTACATGCAGCAATGGGAGCGCCTCACCGAGCGACTCGGTTTTTGGGTCGACCTCCGCGCCGCGTACGTGACCTACCATCAAACGTACGTGGAAAGCGTTTGGTGGTCGCTTAAAAACCTGTTCGACCGCGGACTGCTGTACCAGGGACATAAAATCGTCTGGTGGTGGGCGCAAGGCGGCACCGCGCTTTCGGCGGGCGAAGTTGGCCAAGGCTACCGGCAAGTTGCCGATCCCAGCGTTTACGTTCGCTTTCCGATCGTTGCCGACGACGCCGCCAAGAAACTCGGGCTGGACGAAAACACTTCGCTGCTGGTCTGGACCACCACGCCTTGGACGCTGCCGAGCAATCAGTTTGCTGCTGTGAATCCCGAGTTGGAATATTCCTTGGTGGTGGATACTGAAGACGGGAAAAAACTGATCGTCGCCAGCGCGCTGGTCGAGACGCTGGCCGGCAAAGCGGGCCGCGCGCTGACGCTCGAAAAGACAATTTTCGGCCGCGAGTTGGTCGGACTGCGCTATCTGCCGCCGTTCGATTACTATCACCAGCAATCCGGCGCAACGCGCGGCGCGTTGATGGCCGGTGGTCGGCAGCATTTGGCCTGGCGGATCGTCGCGGCCGATTTTGTCACCACCGAAAGCGGCAGCGGCGTTGTGCATCAGGCGCCGGCGTTTGGCGAGGACGATTACCACGTGTTGCAAACCGAGCAAAGTCGTTTCGTCGATCGCGAAGGTCCGGAGTTGATCTGCGCCGTCGCTCCGGACGGCAAGTTCACGGACGAAGCGCCGGACTACGCCGGTCGCTGGGTGAAAGATTGCGATCGCGATATCACGCGCGAACTCCGCGCGCGTGGCCTGCTGTTTCACCAAGAGCAGTATTTGCATGACTACCCGTTTTGTTGGCGGGCCGAGGAAGATCCGCTGATTCAATATCCGCGCCGCAGTTGGTTCGTGCGGACGACGGAATTCAAAGATCGGATGCTGGCCAACAACGAGCAGATCAACTGGCTGCCCGAGCATATCAAGCATGGCCGCTTCGGCAACTTCTTGGAAAGCAACGTCGATTGGGCGCTCTCCCGCGAGCGTTACTGGGGCACGCCGCTGCCCATCTGGAAGTGCGATGAGTGCGGGCAGATGGAAGCCATCTGCAATTACGACGAATTGCTTGCCAAGCCGGGCGTCAGCGGCCAGGACGTTTGGGCCGCCGCAAAGGCCGCTCATCCCGAACTGCCCGACGATTTGCGCGTTCACAAGCCGTACATCGACGCCATGACGTACGATTCGCCGTTTCATGCCGGCGCCAGAATGCGCCGCGTAACCGAAGTCATCGACTGTTGGTACGACAGCGGCGCGATGCCGTTTGCGCAGTGGGGATATCCGCACGTGGCCGGCTCGCAAGAAAACTTCGCACAACAATTCCCGGCCGACTTCATCAGCGAAGCCATCGATCAAACGCGCGGTTGGTTCTACAGCCAACTCGCCATCAGCACGATGCTCTTCAGCAATACGGGGGACGACAAGGGGCGAGGGACGACAAGGGGCGAGGGGACAGACGGAATCGCGGCGGAGTTTCCGCACCCGTTCAAGAACTGCATCGTGCTGGGGCTGATGCAATCGGAGTGGTTTGAAGCTGAATCACCAATAGAAAACATCCGGCAATCAATAGGTGTTGGCACTAAGAAGCGCATTTATCTTTCCGAAGACGAAGCGAAGGCCGCAGGCCATTATTCGCAACGAGTCGGTAAGATGTCGAAAAGTATGCG
Organism: Pirellulales bacterium; assembly: GCA_038205115.1. Taxonomy (GTDB): domain Bacteria; phylum Planctomycetota; class Planctomycetia; order Pirellulales; family JBBRCE01; genus JBBRCE01. The sequence goes on along the minus strand of JBBRCE010000081.1, from coordinate 2,309 downwards.
GAACTACCGCGAGCCCAACGAAATCTTCGACAAATACGGGGCCGACGCGCTGCGCTGGTACTTCTTCGCCAATCAGGCGCCGTGGACCAGCATTCGCTACAGCGAACGCGCCATCAAAGACAGCATTCCGGAATTCCTGCTGCGGCTGTGGAACGTCTACAGCTTCTTCGTGATCTACGCCGGAATCGATGGTTTCGATCCGGCCGCGCAAATCGCCGGTCACGCATCTCTGGCCGACGACCAACTCACCGCGCAAACGCTCGGCAAGGCAAAAACGTTTCGGCCCGTTTCCCAGCGTGGCGAACTCGACCGCTGGATCATCGGCGAGTTGCATCGCACCCTGGGCGAAGTGACGGCGCGGATGGACGCCTACGATAACTTTGCCGCCTGTGGGCAAATCAACGCGTTTGTCGACGCGCTCAGTAATTGGTACGTCCGCCGCAGTCGCGATCGCTTTTGGAGCGCGGATAAACAGGATCGCGACAAGCTCGACGCCTATTGGACGTTGTACGAATGCCTGCTCACTACCTGCAAACTGGTGGCGCCGTTCGTGCCGTTCGTGGCCGAGGCCATCTGGAAGAATCTGGCCGTGGCCGAGTTTGCCGGCGCGGCGCGCGAAAGCGTGCATCTGTGCGATTATCCGGCCTGCGACCCATCGCTGGTGGACCAGCAGCTTTCTACGCGGATGAACCTGGTGCGCGAAATTTCTTCGCTAGGCCGCAGCGCGCGGATGGGTGCCAAGCTCAAAGTGCGGCAACCGCTGGCCAAAGTCGAAGTGATTTTGGCCGACGCTTCGCAGCAAGCCTGGCTGGCCGAACACGCCGGCCTGATTTGCGAAGAACTGAACGTCAAGGCGGTGGAGTTTGCCGCCCGCGCGGATCAGTACATATCGTACACGGTGCTGCCCGACTTGAAAAAGCTGGGGCCGAAGCTGGGCAAACGCTTGCCGGCGGTGAAGCAGGCGCTAGCGAAAGCCGATGGCGGCCGGTTGATGGCCGAACTCGAACAGCGCGGCGCGGTGGCGATTCCGCTGCCCGACGGCGCGGTGGAACTGACTGCCGACGAACTGCAAATTCGGCTGGAAGCCAAAGACGGCTGGGCCGCCGCGCAAGGCAAAGCCTGCGTCGTGGTGCTGGCCACGCAGATCAGCCCGGAACTGCTGCTGGAAGGTGCGGCCCGCGAAATGGTGCATGCCGTGCAAACCTGCCGCAAAGATCGCAATTGCCAATATACCGATCGCATCGCTGTGGGCGTCGAGACCGATTCGGCCGAACTGCGGCAAGCGCTTGTGACTCACGGCGATTTCATTTGCGGCGAAACATTGGCCAGCCAGCTTTCGCTCGGCGCGCTGCCGGGCGTCGAGCCGCTGGACGTCAAGCTTGGTGAGCACGTCGCGCGGCTGTACGTGAAAGTGATTCCCTCGTGAACGGCAACATTCACCCGCAGCCATCGCTGGCGAACCTGAAACTCGTCGTGCTGATTTCCGGCGGCGGCACTACGCTGCAAAACCTGATCCAGCAAATTGCCCAGGGCCAGCTTGAAGCACAGATCGAGTTGGTGATTTCCAGCAATCCGGCCGCCCGCGGTATTCAAATGGCCGCGGAGGCCGGCATTGCCACGGCAGTCATCGAGCGAAACTCGTTTGAGTCCGTCGCCGCGTACAGCGCGGCGCTGTTCGACTGCTGCCGCGCGGTCCAGCCACATTTTGTGGTGATGGGCGGGTTCTTGAAATTGGTGCGCATTCCGCCCGACTTCGAAAATCGCGTGGTCAACATTCACCCCTCGCTGATTCCCAACTTTTGTGGCCAGGGCATGTACGGCCATCACGTCCACCAAGCTGCGCTGGCGGCCGGCGTGGCGGAGAGTGGCTGCACGGTGCATTTTGTCGACAACCAATACGATCACGGCCCCATCATTTTGCAGCGTCGCGTGCCGGTGCTGGCCGGCGACACGCCCGACACGCTCGCCGCGCGAGTTTTTCAGGCCGAGTGCGGGGCCTACCCTGCCGCACTGCGACTGTTAGCCAGCGGGCGTCGTAGTTAGCGGTGATTATCCGCGACAGCCTTTGAGCCGCATTGGCCCTTGCCTCGCAAGATTCGTGACGTGCGGCGACGCAACAACACCCTGCAAACTTTTCCGAGAAATCTTTTTCCGGTTTGTCCGGTGAATGGTCGGCAAGCGGATGTACTGGCAGGAAGGGAGTGAACTTCGCTCCTGCTAATCAGACAAACAACCTCAAAAACGCTTGCCTACAAGGATTTTTCCGATGAACGCTCTCAAAGCTCTCTTGGTTCCCGCGATTCTGGCCA
>JBBRCE010000080.1:0-17656 GCA_038205115.1 Pirellulales bacterium | reverse complement strand
CCGATCACGGCGACGCCACGCCGCCCGGCTAATTGTCGCGGTCCGGTCGGTGACTTCGCTCGGTGACTTCGCTCGGTGACTTCGCTACGGCACTTCGCTACGGCACTTCGCTACGGCACTACGCTACGGCACTACGCTACGGCACTACGCGTACCGGAAACGTACCGGCGGATGACAGCGGCCGTCACAACTTGCGGGCAAAATCGATTGTCGTAGCGCCCGCCGATTTCAGCCGCGCGACGATTGTGCGCAGCGCCGGTCGTGTTTCAGCGTGCCGGTTTACTGGAGTTCGGCAGCACTCGCACGCTACCTTCTAAGATTTCGGCACGAAGTCCATTTTTGCTTGGCGTTTGGCCGCAAAATTGAGCAAATTGCTCGGCACATGCGGATTATTCGTTGCCACCGGTACGCCTGCCCATCGCAGCGCTGCCGAGGCAACGTCCGCGGTTGGTGCGCAGAATCGAATTCCTGGCGAACCGAGGTTTTGCGGCGTAGTGTTAGTGCAGCCGGATCATTTTTTTGGAGCACAGCCCACGAAGGGCCGCCGACCTCACGTCAGAACTGCGTTCAGGAGGCCAATCATGTTTGAAGATCGTGAACTGATTGGCGAGTTCGTGAACGAATCACGCGAACACCTGGCCGATATCGAAAGTCAATTACTCGATATCGAAGCTGGCGGCGCCAACGCCGATCCGAAATTGGTGAACGAAGTTTTTCGCGCCATCCACTCCATCAAGGGCGCGGCCGGCTTCATGGGCTTTGTGACGCTGGGCAAACTGGCTCACGAACTGGAGAGCGTGCTGAATTTGGTGCGCATGGGGCAACTCGTGCCAACCTCGCCGATCATCGACATCCTGCTCAAAGCGGCCGACAAGCTGCGGAACATGATCGACGATATCGACAACTCCAACCAGGCCGAAATCGCCGACCACCTCGAAGCGCTGGAGTTGATCGTCGCCGGTTTGATCGCTGCAGAGTCGCCGGTAACCCAGCATGCGCCGCGCGCCACCGACATCGCAGCGCCGATGCCAACAGATCCCCAATCGTTGCTCGTCCCGGCAACAGACGTTGCCGCGCCGGCCCGATCCTTTGCGGCTCCACAGCCTGCCAGTACTACCACCGCCCCGCGCCCCGCCGCGTCCGAAGGCGCAACCTCAAACGCAGCGCCGGCCGATAACAGCATCCGCGTTGGAATTGGCGTGCTGGATCGGTTGATGACGTTAGCCGGCGAATTGGTGCTCTCAAGAAACCAATTGCTGCAAACGCTGAATTCCAAAGAGTATGCAAAGCTCGATGCCGTTTCTGCCCGCGTTAATCAGGTGACCAGCGATCTGCACGAGACCGTGATGCGGGCGCGGATGCAAGTCGTCGGCACCATTTTCAATCGCTTTCCGCGCGTGGTCCGCGACCTCAGCAGCCAATTGGGAAAGCAGTGTGAGCTCAAAATCGAAGGCGGCGAAGTCGAACTCGATAAATCCATCATCGAAGCCATCGGCGATCCATTGACGCACCTGATTCGCAATTCGGTGGACCACGGCATCGAGATGCCCGAACAACGCCGTACCGCCAATAAGCCGATCAAGGCGCTTGTGGTGATGACAGCGTTTCATCAGTCAGGCAAAGTCAACATTACGATTTCGGACGATGGCCGTGGGATCGACGCGGACAATCTGCGGCAAAAAGCAGTTAGCAAAGGCCTGATCTCGGCCGAGCAAGCCCGCGCCATGAACGAACGCGATTCGCTCAATTTGATCTTCCGTCCCGGATTTTCCACGGCCGAAAAACTGACCGACGTCAGTGGTCGCGGTGTCGGCATGGACGTGGTCAAAACCAACATCGAACGCGTTGGCGGTAGCGTCTGGGTCGAAACGGAAGTCGGCCGCGGCACGACGGTTCACGTGCGGCTGCCGCTCACGCTGGCCATCATTCCGTCGCTAATTGTTCACACGGCCGGCAATCGCTACGCCATTCCGCAATCGAGTATTTCCGAACTGGTACGCGTCAAACGCAGCGAAGTCGCAACGAAAATTCAGCGACTCAAAAGCGCGGAAGTGCTGCGCCTTCGGGGCACACTGCTGCCGCTGGTACGGCTCAAAACCGTGCTCGGCATTGGCGCGGCTCACGACGAGCACGACAAAGCCTCCGCTCACAACATTGTGGTGGTCGACGCAGGGCCGGTCCGCTTTGGGCTGGTTGTCGATGGCTTGCACGATCCCGAGGAAATCGTCGTGCGGCCGCTCGGTCGGCATATGCGCAACTGCACGTTGCTGTCCGGCGCCACGATTCTCGGCGACGGTCAAGCCGCGCTGATTCTCGACTCGGCCGGTATTGCCGCGTTCACAGGCATGCGTTCGCCGGAAGACGACGGCCGCGGTGCGGCAGCAGATGCTTCGGCAACCGTGAACACCGATACGCATCAACTGATTTTGTTTCAGAACGACCCCTCCGAGCAGTTCGCCATTCCGCTGCAACTGGTCGCGCGGCTCGAGCGCGTGCGCGCAAATCAGATCGATCAGATTGGCGGTCGAAAAGCACTGCGCTATCGCGGCGGCGTGCTGCCGCTGCTGGTGCTGGATCAATACATTGACGCCCAACCGATGCCGGAATCCGCATGGATGCATGTCGTGGTGTTTGTGATGGGCGGTCGCGAGGTGGGTCTGCTGATCCGCGAACTAATCGACATTCACACCACGACGGCCGCCATCGATGGCAAACTGTTTCGCCAGCCCGGCGTGCTGGGTTCGATGGTCATCGGCGACAAAACCACGCGACTGTTGGACCTGTACGAAATCACCAAGCTCGCGCATCCGGATTGTCTGCAAAACATCGACGCGCTGCAGTCCGGCGGCGCGAGCGAAGCCCGGATTCTGCTGGCGGAAGATTCGGACTTCTTCCGCGCCCGCATGACCGAAGCGATCGAAGCCGGCGGCTACGAGGTGGTGGCTTGTCCCGACGGCGCCGAGGCGTGGAAGACCTTGCAGGATCCCAAGCAACATTTTGACATGGTCGTGACGGATCTGGAAATGCCGCATGTGAACGGCTTCGAATTGATTCGCCGGATTCGCCAACATCCGTCGGTATCGCACCTGCCGGTGTTTGCGGTCAGTTCGCTCGCCAGCGAAGAAGACCAGCATCGCGCCCGCACCGCCGGCGTGGACGAATACCACATCAAGCTCGATCGCGAGTCGCTGATCACGGCCATCCGCACGCGTTTGAAATCCGTTCTGGCCACCGCCTAATCGCACTTATTTCGCAAACGAGAAACCAACCCATGCACACTGCCAGCGCATTATGCAAACAGGTCGGCCAAGAGACCGAGTTGGAAATCGCCACGTTTTATCTGGGCGAGCTCCTGCTGGGAATCCCGATCAGTCAAATCGAAGAGATCGGGCGCTTTCGTGAACTAACGCCGGTGCCGGGCGCGCCGCCAGCGGTTCGCGGCGTGATGAGTTTGCGCGGCGAGGTGGTGACCGTGCTGGATCTTCGCGTGGTGCTGGGCCTCGGCACATCCGAATGCGGCAATCGCACGCGAAACGTCATTGTGCGGGATGGCGGCGAACGAATTGGCCTGCTGGTCGACCGGATGGCGGACGTGGTCCGTGCGTCGCGCAGCGCGTTGTTGGCTCCGCCGGCAAACATGTGCGGCGATGGCGAAATGTTCGCATCCGTATATCGCCTGGAAAACGAATTACTCGTCATTTTAAAAGTCGCGGCGGCAACGGCCATTTGTGAATCCGCGTGTTGAACACTCTTGTCCCATCCAGCAATTCATTACCCCTCATTACGGTTTAACCGATGAATCCTTTCCGGAATTTTCGCCTGCGCACCAAGCTGTTGATGGCGTTCACGGCCGTGGCCATGACCACCATGTTGGTCGGTGGCATCGCGTGGAGAAATCTGCACCGTCTTCGCGAGGACGTCAACGACATTGCCGGTAGCACGCTGCCTGCGCTGCAGTCGCTCGACACACTCAAAGATAGTGCCGACCTGTTGCTGATGGCTCGGCGGACAATCACCAACCCCTGCCTGCAATTGTCGGAACTGCGTGGCAATCGCGACGTGGCCATCTCTGCCAGCAAGCGTAGCTTGGATGCCGTCAAAACTTACTCGGCGCTTCCCAAGAGCGACGAAGAAGCCGCCGTATGGAAAGAATTCACCGAGGTCTGGAGTCAACTCAGCGCTGCCAACGAACAGTATTTCGCGCTCGGTAACGAGTACCAGGCCGCGCTCGAACGTTGCGTCAGCAAACAAGTGCCTAATCCGGGAAATCACCCAGACGCAATCAATCGGGGCGTGCGGCTAGCGCGCGACGCGCGGGTGAATTTGAATAAACAGACTCTGGCCTGGAAAAACCTGCTGCTGCGCGGAAGCAATGCGACCGATTGGACCAACGATAGCGACGAGCTTTTCACAAACGGTCAGAAAGCGCAAGCCAGTTTGGAGCAGCTTCGCGTCGCGTTGGTTGCAATTGGTTTGCCCGAGCAACCGGCCATTGACGCCGAGCAGTTGTGTACGGACCTAACAGACAGGTATCGTGCCGCGATGCACTCCGCGGAAAAACATCAGGAACACACGTTAGTCGGTCTCGAAAAGCTGTTACGCGGCGCGGACGATCCGTCGGCCAAGGCGCTGGAAGAACTCTCGAAATCGCTCGATCGCGAATTCGAGCATTTTTCAAATATCACCTCCGACCTTTCGTCGTTTGGCTACGAGAAATGTGTTCCGCTGGCGCGTCAATCATCGGCCTTGCTCGAAAAACTCGCCGCCATGAATGCGGCCGATGCGTCCAACGCGACGCTCGCCGCCGCCGCCGACTTCAAGACGGCCATGACTTGCCTGGTCTCGGCCACGATCGGCAGCTTCGCGCTGTCCACACTAATTGGCATGGTGATGTCGCTGACGATTAGCCGCTCGCTTGCAAAAGGCGTTATCTTTGCCGAACGAATGGCCGCCGGCGATTTAACGCAAACGCTGGAAGTCACCAGCAAGGATGAACTCGGACAACTGGCTGAATCCCTCAACACCATGGGCGCAAACTTGCGAATGATGTTCGGTAACATTGCGATCAACACTCAGAGTTTGACGGGTTCAGCCAACGAGTTGTCGTCAACCGCTACCGAATTGGCCAGCGGCGCCGAACAAACCACGGCGCAAAGCAACAGTGTGGCTGCCGCCGCTGAAGAAATGTCGGTCAATATGAGCGGCGTGGCGGCGTCCACCGAGCAAATGTCGATCAATGTCCGCGTGGTGGCCTCGGCCATCGATCAACTGACGGCCAGCATTTCGGAAATTGCTCGCAATGCCGAGCAAGCTGCGACCGTGGCCAGCAGCGCTGCCGGGCTGGCTGGCGAGGGCAACACGCAAATCACCGCGTTGGGCGCGGCAGCCACCGAGATCGGCAAAGTGATTGAAGTCATTCAAGACATCGCCGAGCAAACCAGCTTGCTGGCGCTTAACGCCACGATTGAAGCCGCCCGCGCCGGCGACGCCGGAAAAGGTTTTGCCGTGGTCGCCACCGAAGTCAAGGAGCTCTCCAAGCAAACCGCCGCGGCCACGGAAGATATTCGCCGCCGCATTGAAGGCATTCAGAACTCCACCACGCGAGCGGTGCGTTCGATTGGCGAGATCACCGAAGTCATCAAAAAGGTGAACGAAGTTTCGCGAACCATCGCCTCGGCCGTGGAAGAACAGAGTATCACCACCCGCGAAATCTCGAAGAACGTGGGCGAAACGTCCACTGCCGCCCAGGCCGTCGCCCGCGGCATTGCCGAGTCTGCGAACGTCAGCCGCGAAATCGTCAAGAACATCGTGGAAGTCGATAAAGCCGCTCGTCAAACCGCGCGCGGCGCCACCATCGCGCAAACGGCCAGCAATAAAGTCAGCGACGTGATCGAGCATCTTGACGCCCTGATTGCCGAATTCAAAACCTGTGCGTAGACAGCGAACTTGACGCCCGGCATCGACAGGCATGACGTGTGCAAAGGCGTCGTGCTTGCCGCGTTCCCGGTGCGAGAAACCAGGCTTGAGCCGCCGATCGCTTCACAACTGAGGAATTCGCCGAAAAATGCAATCGAGTTTGGATGCGCCAATTCGTGTGCTGGTCGTTGACGATAACGTCACCTACCGCAAGATCGTCAGCGACTTGCTCGGCAGATGCCCCGGCGTCGACGTCGTGGGCACGGCCGCAAACGGCCAGATTGCGCTGCAGCGCATTTTGCAGCACGCGCCCGATCTGTTAATACTCGACTTGGAAATGCCAGAAATGAACGGGCTGCAACTGCTGGCGGAAATCCATCGGCAAAAACTGACCACGGCGGCGATCATGCTCAGCGCGCTGACCGCTCAAGGCGCCAAGTCCACGCTCGATGCGCTCAACGCCGGCGCACTGGATTTTGTGTTAAAACCCAGTGGTAATTCCCTGCAAGAAAACAGTTCGCACTTACGCAACGAACTGCAGAGTAAAATTGCCGCGTTTTCTCGACGTCGCTCGATGCAGCGCGCGCTACACGGCCAACGCGCGGCGCCGGTTGCGCAGCAGGCGTCGTCGTCAGTCGAGTCCGGTGGACTCCGAAAACAACCGTGGGCTGGTCCGCCGCATGTCGTGGCGATTGGTATCTCGACCGGCGGTCCCAAGGCCCTGACCGAGATGCTGCCGCAGTTGCCAGCCGATTTTCCGGTGCCCGTGCTGATCGTCCAGCACATGCCGCCGGTGTTCACAAAGTCGCTGGCCGAAGACTTGCACGGCCGCTGTCAACTGCCCGTACGCGAAGCTATTGATGGTCACCCGGTGCGAGGCGGCGAAATTTGGATCGCTCCCGGCGGAAAGCAAATGAAGATCGAGCGCAAAAACAACCAGGTTGCGATCGTGCTGACCGACGATCCGCCCGAGGGCAGTTGCCGGCCGTCGGTCGATTATTTGTTTCGATCCGTGGCCGAAATTTTTGGCGGCCACTCGCTCGGAGTAATTATGACCGGCATGGGCAGCGACGGAGCGCTGGGCTGCCGACGACTCAAGCATTGTGGCGCCACGATCCTCGCGCAGGATGAATCGACCTGCGTGGTTTACGGTATGCCGCGCGAAGTCGTGGAAAAAGGACTTGCTGATGTCGTGCTGCCGCTATGCAACATCGCCAGCGAGATTTCTCGACTCGTAAAACGAGGAGCCTCGCTGTGCAAGTAACTGCTGAAGATATCAACTACGTCGCCAGGCTCGTCGGCGAATTGTGCGGCGTGGTGCTCGATAGCAGCAAAGGCTATCTGGTCGAAAGTCGGCTCGGACAATTGGCCGTGGACGAAGGCTGTCAAACGTACCGCGAACTGTGCCAGCGCGCGCGCGCCGGTAGTAACAAAGCGCTGCAACAGAAAATCATCGACGCCATTACCACCCAAGAAACACTGTTTTTCCGCGACAACAGCCCGTACGAAGCACTGCAGCATAAAATCCTGCCCGATTTGATCGACATCTGTAACCGTGCGGGACACAAGCGTATGCGATTGTGGTCGGCCGCCAGCAGTACGGGTCAAGAAGCGTACAGCATGGCAATGATCATTCGCGAGACGCTGCCCAACTTCTCGCAATGGAACGTTTCGATTCTGGCAACCGACATTTGCGAAACGGCCATCGCCACCGCCAGTCGTGGCTGGTATGCAGCACACGAGATCGACCGCGGGATGCGCGCGTCGCTGTTGGCCAAACATTTCACCGCCAAAGACAAGGGCTGGCAAATCAACGACGAATTGCGGGCCATGGTCTCGTTCCAGCGTCGCAATCTGCTGCAGTCGTTCAACGAACTCGGCATGTTTGACGTGATCTTGTGCCGCAATGTGGCCATTTACTTCGACCCCAAACCACGCCGCGATCTGTTTATCCGCTTAGCGCAGCGCTTGACCGCGCCGGGTGTGCTGATGACCGGCGCGTCGGAATCCTTGTTGGACGTGGGGCCAAATTTTTTGCCGCAGTGCCACTGCCGCACGACGTACTATCAGCCCAATTGCTCGGCGCCGACGCTCGCGCCGCGGCTGGTGCGCTAGAATCAATCTTCGCCGGACCGTTTGTGTGCATCGCCGGCCAGGGCGTCGACCTCGTCATCGCAGTTTCGCGCCTGTTGTTGATCCAGCGACAGGCGTCGCAGCTTGGGCGCAAACATGGTCGCCAGCGCCACCACAACCAGCGTGACTAATCCACCCGCCCAGACCGAAGGCACCGTGCCGACGGCCGCGGCCGCCAGTCCGCTTTCCATTGCGCCCAGTTCGTTCGAACTGCCGATGAAGATCATGCTCACTGCGGCGATCCGCCCGCGCAGATGCTCGGGCGACATCAATCGCAGAATGGCGCGGCGAATGACCACGCTGACGCCATCCATCACGCCGCTGAAAAACAAGGCCAGCAGCGAGAGCCAGAACGATGCGGAAAGTGCGAACACAATCATCGTCACGCCAAATCCGGCGACTGCAATCAGCAGCGTCCGTCCGGCATGCTTGACGGGTGGCTTGCGTGTACACCACAACATGGTCAGCAGCGCGCCCAACGTTGGCGCCGCGTTCAGTGCGCCGAGCCCATTGGGGCCAACGTGCAAAATGTCTTTGGCAAACACCGGCAGCATGGCGATAACGCCGCCAAAGAGCACGGCAAACAGGTCCAATGCCATCGAGCCCAAAATCACCTGGTCGCGCCAAACGTAGCGCACGCCAATCGCCACGCTTTGCCAAACCGTCTCGCCAACTTGCGGTTGTGGCGGCGGACGCGGGGCAATGCGATACACGGCCACCCAGCCCACCGCAAACAAAACCGAAATCCCTGCAAAGGTTATCGTCGGGCCGAAATGATCCAAACTCACGCCGCCGAGCAGCGGACCGATGGCCGCCGCCGTTAGCCAACACGTGGCCATCAACACCGACGAACGGACCATCCATTCCCACGGCACCAGTTGGGCTTCGAACGCGCCGACGGCCGGTTCGGCAAAGCCCCGGGCGATTCCGGCCAGAAAGACGGTCACATACATCGCAATCAACTGCCAGCGTTCGGATTCCAACCGTGCCGAAAAACTGAGCGCCGCGGCAGCAGCAGTTAGTACCAGCAGTCCCCATTTCAGGATGGCGCGCCGATCGCGGCGATCGGCAATGTGGCCGCCGTATAGGGCCAGCCCTAAGGAAGGAATCGCTTCGACCAGTCCCAGCATACCCACCGAGAGCGGGCTGTGAGTTAGTTCGTAAACTCGATAGCCCAGTACCACCGCCATCGCCCGACTGGCGATGGTTGTGAAAAACGTGGCGACAAACAGCCGGCGGAAGTCGGGCAGCCGCAACGGATCCCAGGCCGAAGGCAAAGGTCCGGCGCAGGTGAGGGTCGATGGCAAAGAATCTGACACGGTGGCAGGCGGTAATGGCGGCGGCAGGCAACTGACGCCTAATGTACCAGCTTGGTCGGTCATTTTCTAACCACGCGGCCAAATCGGCCCGCGATCAGGCGATTGCGCTGCTGCCACCGACGCGTCGTTGGCCAGCACGATGCAAAAACGGCTTGCGCCAGTGATCGGCACGTGTTTTGCACTGCCTGAGCCGCTCACCAGTTCCTTTCGCCTGGAGGATATCGGCCATGGTCCAAGTCACTCAGCAGATTCGCGCCAACAAGAACAGCTCACGCAATCGAATTTTACGGCACAAGCCGGCTGCGCTGATCAATGTGCCGGCTAACGAGCGGCTGGCGTCGGCGGCAGTTGGCGCGGGACTATTAACGCTAGGGCTTCTCCGGGGCGTGCTGCGTGGTGCAGGCATGTCCGCCATTGGCGGAGGGCTCTTGTATCGTGGTTTGACTGGCAACTGCAAAGTCTATAGCGCGTTAGGTGTGAATCGCGCCCGCACTCGCAGTTCGGAATCTGGCGTTGAGTCGAGCCACGGCGTCCGGGTTGAAACGTCGATCCGAATTCACTGCGAACCCGCGAAGGTCTTCGAGTTCTGGCGCAACTTGGAAAATCTGCCGCGCGTGATCGATCACCTGGAATCGGTCCGTCAGCTTGAGGGCAAGCGCTCGCATTGGACGGCCGCTAATCACCTTGGCAACAAGATCGAGTGGGATGCCGAAATTATCACCGAGCGCGAGGATGAAATGCTTGCTTGGCAATCGCTGCCAGACTCGCACCTCAACACGGCCGGTTCCATTCATCTCGAATCGCAAGGCGGCGGCACGATTGTGCATCTGTCGTTATTGTACGATCCGCCGGGTGGGCAGACGGTTGGCAAGATCGCCGAGTTTTTTGGCATCGGCGTGCAAGCGCAACTTCGCGAAGGCTTGCGGCGGATGAAACAATTGTTGGAGGCTGGCGTCGAGCCGACGGTCGTCGGACAGTCGCGTGGCGAATGCAAGTCGTAACATCTGAGTTTATTGAACGATTCGAAACGCTGCCTATTTTGAGGATTTCGTCATGCGTGCAGTCACTTGGTGTGGTTCGGGTTCCATTCAAGTCGGTTGGGCACCTGACCCCAAGATTCTAAACGCGCGCGATGCCATCATTCGCGTCAAAGCAACGGCCATTTGCGGCTCGGATTTGCATCTGTATGGCGGCTGCATCCCGGGCATGCAGCGTGGTGACATCCTCGGCCACGAATTCATGGGCGAGGTGGTCGAAGTCGGCGGACTCGTGAAGAATTTGGCAGTGGGCGATCGAGTCGTCGTGCCGTTCGCCATCGCCTGCGGCAACTGTTATTTCTGCCAGAAGGGGCAATGGTCGTTGTGCGACAACACCAACCCCAATGCCAAAATTCTCGAAAAAATGTACGGCCAGAGCGGCGCGGGGCTGTTTGGTTATTCACATCTCTACGGCGGATATGCCGGCGGGCAATCGGAATTCGTCCGTGTTCCATATGCGGACATCGGGCCGAAAAAACTCTCGCCCGGCGTGACTGACGATCAAGCCGTATTTCTGGCCGATGTGCTGCCAACCGGTTACATGGCGGCCGAAAACTGCAATATCGAAAAAGGCGATACGGTGGCCGTTTGGGGTTGCGGTCCGGTTGGCCTGTTCGCCATCAAAAGCGCGTTTTGGTTGGGCGCCGAGCGGGTGATTGCCATCGATCGGTTCCCCGAGCGATTGCGCTTGGCGGAGACGTTTGCGCATGCCGAAACGCTCGATTATAGCCAAGAAAATGTCTTTGAACGGCTCATGGAAATCACGCATGGACGGGGTCCGGATAGTTGCATCGACGCTGTCGGCATGGAAGCGCATGGCACTTCGCTGGATGCACGTTACGATCGCGTCAAGCATGCGATGTATTTAGCAACCGATCGACTGCACGTGCTGCGACAGGCAATTTACTGCTGCCGCAAAGGCGGCACATTGTCGGTGCCGGGCGTGTACGGAGGTTTTCTCGACAAAGTTCCGTTTGGCGCGGCGTTCGCCAAAGGCTTGCGGTTCGCAATGGGGCAAACGCATGTCCATCGCTACATCCAGCCCTTGATGGAACGGATCGAGCGTGGCGAAGTTGATCCTACTGAAATTGTTTCTCACCGCGGTCGACTGGACGATGCACCGCGTTTCTATCAGACATTCCGCGACAAACAAGAAAATTGCACGAAGTGCATCATGCACCCGTTCGGCAATTCCTAGTCGCAGCCAAGAGCGAGCGCCATGCAACATAATCTGAATCGCTTCGCGGGTCGTTCGATCTTCACTTTAAGAAACGCGGCGATTCTGGCCGGCGCCGCCTGGGGAGTCGCAAAGATTGTCGAGCGGCAATTCCTGCCACGACGAATCGATTTCACCAACCGAGTGGTGGTCATCACCGGCGGTTCGCGAGGGCTCGGCTTGGAACTTGCCCGCTGCTTCGTCGGCGAAGGCGCTAAACTGGCGATCTGCGCTCGCTCGCACGAGCAACTGCAGCGCGCGGTACGCGAACTGGAAGCGCGCGGCGCCACCGTGATTGGCGAAGTCTGCGATGTCACCTCGCCGGCGCAAATCGTGCGATTCATTCAGACGGTTGTCACACGATTCGGCCGTATCGACGTTTTGGTCAACAACGCCGGCCTGATTCAGGTTGGCCCACTGACGACGATGCGCGACGATGATTTTCGCGAAGGGCTCGATACGCACTTTTGGGGACCGCTGAAGATGATTCAGAAGGCGCTGCCACATATGACGGCCCCTGACGCCCGGATTGTCAACATCGCGTCAATCGGCGGAGAAGTCGCGGTGCCGCACATGCTGCCTTACAGCGTCAGTAAGTTCGCGCTCGTTGCGCTCTCGCAGGGCATGCACACTGAGCTGGCCGATCAGGGCGTGACCGTCACCACGGTCTGCCCTGGCTTGATGCGGACGGGCAGCCCACGCAATGCGCAATTCAAAGGCCAGCATCGCAAGGAATTCGCCTGGTTTACAATCGGCGATTCGATGCCAGCGGCGTCAATCAATTCGCACCGCGCGGCCAAGCAGATTGTGGCCGCTTGCCGCCGAGGGCAGCCCTACTTGGCAATTTCGCTCCCTGCCAAACTGGCAATTCGGCTCAACAGTTTGCTACCTAACATCAGCGCCCAGGTGCTGAGATTGATGAATCGTTTTCTGCCCAGCTATGGCGGTATTGGTACCGAATCTCGCCAGGGCAAAGAGAGCCAGAGCGATTGGGCACCCTCGCGCCTGACCTGGCTCACCGACCGCGCGGCGGAGCAGAACAACGAGCTGGACCCTTAGTCTGCGCTGCTCGGCTAACGCGGATCGACGCCGTTCCGCTGTTTTGAGAACAACGAATGATGCGATGCGGTACTTCCGAATTTTGCAATGGTCGGCGGACCGATATCGGTTCGTTTGAGCGACGAGGCCGCTGAGCATTATCGCTTGCCTGCATTGCGAACCGGGGTGACTGGAGAGGAGGCGAAACGTGATGATCGGATAGCGCACTGTCAGCGCCTCATTCTCCGCCCACCTGACGGTGTGTTAGCAATTCGATTTGCAGCGGCGGTCGTCACGCTGCCTGTTGCTTCGCTGCTCTCCGTTCTCTTCATTCCTCTGGCGCAACTTTCGGGGCGATTGTTGTGCGAATGGCGAAAATGCAAATTTGCGAGGAAAAACCGTTTGCGGAACGATGGACGTCGGCTATAGTGATTTCTTTGCGAATCTTGTTCTCGATGTCGTGCGGATCGGGAAATTCCGGAGAAGATCAGGAATTTCCTGTGCCTATGCAAAGCGGGCGGTCAAGGGCGCCGCGCCGCTCGCGCAATGAGTGGCGTAGCGTGTCGGAGACACAAGGTTCATTTGAAGTTGCCATGCGCGTAATTGACTCGATCGCCGAACGATTGATGCTGTTTTCACCCCGAACACAATATCAGCAAGGCTTTCGTTATGTCGTTTTTGCGGTCGCGTTCAGTTTCGCATAAAAAATTGGCATTTGTTCGAACTCGGTTTGCCCACCGTGCGGCAATCGGGTTGCTCGCCATTGCAATTCTTGCTTTGCAATTCGCACCGCTCGCCCAGGCCGCCACTTACTTCTGGGATGTCGACGGAGCTGCCACGCCGGGCTTCGGCACCGTTGTTGGCGGCTGGGACGGCACAAATGTTTTCTGGAACTCGTCGAGCACCGGCTCCACGGGTGGCACAACGACTGCCGTGACGACTTCGGCCGACGATCTAATCATTCCGCAGGCCACCATCAACACCGGTGCGATCACGCTTAGCGGCACGCAAGCGGCCAGCAGCATTACCTTCGCCCAGACGGTGGGCGCCGTGACGATCTTAGGCGGCACGAGCATTACCATCGGCGGTACGGGCGCATCGTCGGGCATCATTGATCAGTCAACGGCCGCTGAAGCCATCTCGGCCAACCTGATCCTCAATGCGTCCACAACGACGTTCAGCGTTAGTAATTCGAACGCAGCTTTGTTGACCATTGGCGCCGTCACTGGTGCGGCCACGACCGGCACGCAGACCGTCGCCGTCAGCAGCAGCAGCACGGGCGGTGTCACGTTCAACGGAATTATCGGCGATGGCGCGGGCGGTGGCACAGTCAGCCTGTCCGTCAGCGGCTTGGGCAACGGCGTCAGCAACGGTACCACAATCTTATCCGGCGCCAACACGTACACGGGTGACACCGCCGTAACATTCGGCAAGCTCACTTTGGGTTCCGGAGCCAACGGCTCGTTGAGCAGCAGCAGTGCATTAAAGATGAGCGGTGGAGCGTTCACTTACAGCCGAACAGGCGCGAGCCAGATTGTGAACGGGCTGACCATCAATGCCGGCGCCGCCACGGTTAGCAATACCGTCTCTGGCCAGACGCTGACTTTGGGCGGAATCACCCGAACAGCCGCCGCTTTCGGCGTGCTCAATTTCGCCACCAACACAGGTGGAATCATCACGTCAACGTCGAACACCAACGGCATCATTGGACCGTGGGCAACATTCGGAACGACGACAGGCCTGAAGTATGCCGTGGCGAATGGCGCAGCCGCCATCACCGGGCTCACGGGCACAACGGCGACTGCCGGTACCCTGGTAAACGTCACCGACCCGGCAGCAAATTACGAATACTCGGTCGCGGCCACCACGGCCGCGAATCTGACTGGCAACACTCTGCGCTACTCGGGCGCAGCCACGGCGACAACCATCGGTTCAACAAACACGTTGACGTTGAACGGTCTGATGAATGCCGGCACCGGTGCGCTGACGATTTCCGGTGGGCCAACGGCTGGCGCCATCATCATCGGCTCGAGCAATGAACTTGTCATCGCCGCTAATGCGCAGGGTATCAACATTTCGGCAGTCATCAAAGACGGTGCCGCGGCAGGAAGTGTTACCTACAGCGGCACCGGTACCCTAACGCTCTCAGGCGCCAATAAATACAGCGGTGCCACGAGGGTCAATTCCGGAATAATTGCTTTTGGCGCGATTGTCTTGACTGGCTTTGGTGGCGGCAGCGCTCGCAACATTTTTGTCGCTCCGGGTGCTGGCGTGACTCGTACGGCCCTCGACAACGCCTTCTTGGCGCGGCTGGTTTTGACCAACAGTGAAATTACGGTTGGGACCGGCACCGGCGCGACGAACGTGGACTTCAGTTCCGGCGGGGGTGGAGCCTACCTGCCGAATGCCTTCCTCGGTAACTTTGCCAGCAACGGAGCAAAGGCCGAGTATAGCGGTGTTATCACGCCCGCCGACGACGCCTACCGCTTAGGATCCCCAATTAGCTCCGGGTTGCTGGGCATTCTCAAGCCTCTCACGGACAGCACCAACTCCAGGTCGCTGCTGGTGGGCGGTAATCGTGTGGAACTTGTGACCGCAAACACATTTACCGGCGACACCACAATCCGAGCCGGCGGCAAACTTGTCATCGGCAACACGCTCGCATTGCAAAACAGTGCCCTCAATACAGGTATAGTAGGCGATAATCTTGGTGGAAATTTCGCACTGCAGGCAACGTTTGTCTCAGGAAATATTACCGGTGCCACCGCCGCCCCCAACCCCACTCTCGGCGGTCTGAAGGGAAATCGGAATCTCAATTCAATGTTCACCTCGACAGCCAGCAACAACGAGACGTTGCTCGCCGCGACCGCCGTCACCGGCTTCATCCTCAACACGGGGGCAGCTGCAAATGACGTCTACTCTGGCGTCATCGCCGACTTCGCCAGCGGCACGAACATCACTAAGACGGGTACCGGAACCCAGGTTTTCACAGGCGTAAATACGTACACTGGCACCACCGCCGTCAACGCCGGGACGCTAATCGTCACCGGCGCGCTAACGGGCAGTAGCACGGTGGCCATCAACAGCGGTACACTGACCTTGGACTACGGAACCACTGATACTTCGAAAATCAACGACTCCGCGGCGCTCACGCTGGGCGGCGGTACGCTCAATCTTAATGGGGGCACGCATACGGAAATCGTCGGTTCGACGACGCTCGCCGCAGGCACGGCTTCCAAAGTGACGCGCGGGACCGGAACGGCCTCGCTGCAACTCGGTAGCATCTCGGTCGGCAGCGCTGCGGTTGTGGATTTTGGCGCGGCCGGAATCGCGACGACCGACAACTTGAACGACGCAACAGGCATTCTCGGTACCTATGCCACCATTGCCGGTGCCGATTGGGCGGTGAATTCCACCAACTCGTCCACCGGTCCCATCACCGCTTATACGGGCTATACCGACGTCCAGCGACTCACTCCCGGTGTGATCGCTGACAACTCCGCGAACAACGTGCGATTGATCGAAGGTGCCGGCACTGCCGGCAACATCTCGCTCGGCGCGGCAACGACCACAATCAATACGCTCAACCAGAGTACTTCTGGCGGCACGAGCGCGGCCACGATCGACCTCGCTGGGAAGTTGCTTGCCACCAACGGCATTCTGGTGGGTCCAGGCGCGGGCGGGCTGACCGTTGGGTCCGGCGCCGGCGCCAACGTCGGCACGTTAATGGATGCATTCGCTGGTGGTTCCCTCGTTCTCACTAACAATTCCTCGAATGCCCTCACGATCAATTCCGTCATCGCCGACAACTCCTTCGCTTCGAACCTGACCGTGTCCGGCACAGGTGTCACAGTGCTGACAGCCACGAACACCTATAGCGGCACAACCTACATCGGCTCCGGCACGCTGCAACTCGGCGCTGGCGGCACGACCGGCTCCCTGCCTCCAGCGGGCATAATTGTGAACAACGGCACACTGACCTTCAAACGCAGCGATGCCATTGCCCAAGGAACGGATTTCAGCTCGACGGCTATCACAGGCACGGGTTCGCTGGTGCAAGCCGGCGCCGGCACGACGACACTGAACGTCGTCAACAGCTACGCTGGAGCAACGACCGTCAGTAGTGGAATCTTGGCTTTGACGGCCGTCGGCACGGTTGGGGCCACTCCCAACGTCACAATCAGTTCTGGCGACGCTTCGCTATATCGATATGACGGCCGCCTTGACGGCGATTTCCGGCACAATTAGCGGCGCTGGAACGTTGTCGCTTGCCGGCACCGGCGCGCCCTCTTCGTTGACGAATCAGTATAGCAGTAGCGCCACGTTAACAAGCTTTACAGGCATCATCGATATTCAGGGCGCTCGCTTTCAGTCTCCCACCCAAGTCGGACTTGGTGCAATAGCCTCGATTTCCGCCACCAATGGCGGCCAGTTCTATGCCAACGGATCAGTTACCTACACAACTCCGTTGACGATTTCTGGAATCGGTTGGACGCAGGAGAATCTCGTTGGACAGGGAAATGCACTTGGCGCGCTGCGGTTGCAGGCCAATACCTATGCCGGTCCCATTACGCTCTCCGGCGATGCGTCGATCGCCAATAGCACCTCGACCGGAACGATCACAGGCGTGATTGGCGAGACCGGCGGTGCTCGGGTGTTGACGTTAGGAAATAGCAATCTCTTGGGCCTCACCACGCTAACCCTGAATCCTACTTCCGCCAATACATACTCCGGCGGCACACTGATCGACCATGCCATCGTCAACGCCAACGCATCCGGCTCATTCGGGACCGGAACTGTCACACTGCAGACGACGGGCACGAACATCTCGCAGGTTTCGCGACTCGTCGTGGCCAGTGTCTTGGTTCAGCGGGAAGTGGACGAGAGTGTGGGTTGGCGTTAGCGGGTGGTGAAGTGGGTCGATGGTGTTTTTCGTGGCCGGAGGCCGCGAGGATTTTATCGCCTTGCGCCAAAACCGAAGGGAAGGCGGACGACGA
>JBBRCE010000079.1:0-18154 GCA_038205115.1 Pirellulales bacterium | reverse complement strand
AGATGCCGCCGCACGATGGCGGCCTTTTGGGTGGCACTAAAGTGCCTTCGAGACTTGTTCGAACTCATGGAAAAATCCTCCCGTCAGGTTTATGCTAACCCAACCGGCAACTTTGTCCACTTTCATCTGAGGCAAGACAGTACGTGGACCAGGTATGGGTTTAAACTTAGCGGGTGGTGACGTGTTTTGAGTATTCGACTCGCCGCTCAAGCCGCGAGGATTTGTCGTTATGCTTCAAATCCGAAGGGCCTGCGGGCGATGTGGCCATCACCCGATCATCTCAAGTCTTGTCGGAGCAACTCGCGCGAGGCTTAATGCCTGAGCAACTCGTGACCAATGGCCAGAACTCGCGCTGAATTCTGCCGGGATGTCGTAACAAGCTACTGCCTGAATCATCGCGGTTTGAAGTCGGGGTCTCCAAACTGCCAGAGGAAAAAGGACCACACATCGGCAAGTTCTTGCTGACGCTGCGTTTTGGTGGAGCCAATGCCGTGTCCAGAATGATAATCGACCCGAAACAACACGGGTTTGCCGCTGTTACTGGCTGCCTGAAGTCGGGCGGTTGTTTTCGCCGATTCCCACGGTTCCACCCGCGGGTCGTTAATGCCGTGCGTCAAGAGAACCGCCGGATATCGGGTGCCATTTTGAATATGGTGATACGTACTCATCGCCAGCAAGCCGCGGAACTCATCGGATTGGTTCATCGCTCCGAATTCGGGGATGTTGGGCGGGCCGTTCATAGTCGTTTCGAACCGCAGCATGTCGGTACAACCAACGGAGATTTGAGCGGCGGCGAATAAGTCCGGCCGCTCGGTGATTGCACGTCCGATCAAAATGCCTCCTGCGCTACCGCCTTTACCGGCCAATTTCGGCGGCGACGTATAGCCTTGCTGCACCAAATATTCGGCACACGCGATGAAGTCTTTCCAGGTATTGGGCTTGGTGAGTTTGCGGCCGGCGTGGTGCCACTGCTTGCCATAGACGCCGCCGCCACGCACATGGGCAACCGCCAACACCCCGCCGCGTTCCAGCCAGGCCAGTTGAATCGGATCGTAACGCATGGGATTGGTCATGCCGTACGCGCCGTATCCGGAGATGAGCGTGGGATGACTGCCATCGAGCTGAATGTCTTTCCGAAAGATGATCGAGAGCGGAACCTGCACGCCATCGTGGCTCGTCACCAGGACATCCGCGGAGGTTAACGATTCCGGGGCATCGAATTTTCCGGCCGGCAGCAAGCCGGTGTCCGTTAAAATGTGCTGCTGGGAGTCGTAACGGTAGAGATGCGCTGCCCGCGTCCACGAACACGTGCTGATGAACACGCCCGAGATTTTGGCATGGCAGGCGGCAACCGAACCGGAGGGTTCGTCCGCAGGCAAGGCAATGCGTTCCGGAATTGCGTTATCGGCGTAAGGCACGCGGAGGATGTTGCTCGGCACGCCAGCCAGTATGCCAACATACAAGGCATCCTCAGCCACTGACAGCGAAGTGACAACGTATTCACCGCTGGGCACAACGACTTTGGCTGCGGCGAGATCAGGCGCCTGCAGCGGTGTACGCACCACCTTGTATCGCGGAGCTGGCTGCGCGGTAAGCAGATAGATGTCGTCGCCGCGAACGGCGAAGCTGGTCACTTGATCGCTACGTTCACAGATTTTCTTCCACCGCACATCGGCGGTTCCCAACGACGATTGCGTCGCGGCGTACAGCGAAATATCGGTTTCGTCGCCATGTTTAACCTGGCCGATCGCCCACGTCGAACCGGCGGGAATCATGACAGCCGGAAAATCCATTTCGGCCATGTCGGGCGAACCGGTCGCACCATGCGCGAAAATCAATTCGTCGCGACCCAGGCCGCTGCCCAAAGTGTGGCGGTAGCTTTGCGTGAATTTGTAACCGTCGGTGGGCGGAGCATTCTCCGCGACCAGGCGGCGACGGCTATAAACAAACGCTTTTCCGTCGGGCAACCACGACGGCAAGGCATATTCCGATTCCAAGCGGTCAATCGCGTCGGGCAGGTCCTTGCTTGTCGCAAGATCGAACACTTTGAGCGTTGTTTCTTCCGACCCTGCTGCGGCAAAGCCGTAGAGCAACCGTTGGCCATCCGGTGAAACGCGAAAAAAACTTAGCGTGAAATGGTCTTGCAGATCCGCTTTGGGAAACGTTTCCGGATCGATGAGCAGTCGTTCTTTGCCGCTGCTTGCTTCGCGATAATACAGCTTCGCGACATTTTCCGTGGCGAAGTGCTTTAAGTAAAACAGGTCTTCATTGGGGCGGCGAACGATTTCCGAAATCGTATAGGGAGTGCCGGCATCGAGCTGCTCGATCCGCGCTAACAACTTGTCGCGTCCTGACAACGCGTGCAGCGTATGATCGGCGAATTCCGCCTGCTGCTTCACCCATGATTGAACTTGCGGTGATTTAAAATCCTCCATGTATCGATAAGGGTCGTCAATGGCGATGCCAAAGTACTTGTCGGTTACGATTTCGATGTGAGCGATGGGAGGTGACTCAGCCAAGATGTTGCCTGAAGCTGCCAGACAGATACTGGCGTAAAGGGCGGCGGAAATCGATCGTCCGCGCAAAGTGCTGCGCGTTCGATAATGCAATGGTTGTGAATTCACAGATCGGCTTCGCACTTCGAAAAGGTACCAAAATCAAACGGTGACAAGTACCGGAAACAAGACGGCTGCATTCCATTGATACGCGGAGAACATTTTAACAACTATTCGCCGAATATGCCGATGCAGTAGCGCCGGAGCACTTTTCAGCGCATCGATACCTGGCCTCCGCTCGCGAACGGCAAACGAAATCGAATTGGCAGCCGCTCCGCGGACCCCATCCGCAGCGGTTGGCGAAAAATCGACTGGCGTTCGCATTTCGCCGCGGCGGCAAAGCCGGCTTTCAGTCGCCGAATTAACACGTTGCGCCGCCGCCAAAGATTCGGGTTTCTGCCGCCGAGAAAATTCGCCGCACCAACTCGGCGTGCTCGATGCCTTGCAGGTTGGCAATGATCACGAGGTCACTGGTGACGGGCGCCAGGCCAGGCAGCGGATTGACTTCCAAAAAGTAAGGCACGCCCTCGCGCAGGCGGTAGTCAATTCGCGAGACATCGCGGCAGCCGAGCGCGCGCCATGCACCCCGGGCCGCCTCGCGCACGGCATGCGTGTCGGCTTCGCTGATTTGTGCGGGGCATTGATACTCCACGCGGTCTTCCCAGTCGCGTTTGACTTCCAGGCTATAAACAAACGGACCGATTTGGCTGGGCTTGGGCACGACGGCCAATATGCCTAGCACGTCCGGCGGATTTCCCACCATGCCCACGGTCAACTCCGTGCCGTCGATAAACTCTTCGATCAGCACCGACTGATGATAGAGCTCCCACACTTGTCGCACGGCCGGCAGCAGATCGGCTCGATTCTGAATCAAGCTTTTGGTGGCGATGCCTTTGCTCGAGCCTTCGAAGGCCGGTTTGACGATCACCGGCAACTGCAGGGCCAGCAAATGAGAAGCGAACTGCTCAGGCGGACCATCCACCAAGACCCAGTTGGGCGTGGGCAGGCCGGCGGCGCGGACCAAACGTTTTGCGCAGTCTTTATCTAGTGTGACGGCCAGCGTCAACGGATCGGAACCGGAGTACGGAATGCCGAGCATCTCCAGCACAGCCGGCACGCGGGCTTCTCGCGAGCGGCCCGCGCCGCGACCTTCGGCAAAGTTAAACACGAAATCCGGCTTCGGGCCATTCAGCAAGCGGCGCAACAGCGGCTCGCCATCGCCCAGAACTTCGACCGTGTGGCCCAAGCCGCGAAAGACCGCGGCCAGCGCTTCGACCGTGGCCGGCGAATCGAATTCTTCCTCGGTGTCGCTGGCCAAGCCAGAAATAGCCGTGCCGTGGACCGTTTCGGATTTCAGCGTGCAGGTGATGCCGACGAGCATGGGCAAACTATCGCGGGGCCAAGGGATAATCTCAAAATGATGCCCGATTGGCCGCTGACTCGCAAGCGACAAACTCGTGGCGGGCAACTTGCCGCGACGCGCCGATTGTCGTTACGTGCCGCCGGCCCTGACGAAGGCGACAAAAAAGGCCGGCCGTCAATCGGATTGATTGCGGCCGGCCAGAATCGACTCATGGGGTTGTCCAGCCCAAGTTATGGAGCGTCGGAGTTATCCGGCAAACCATTGGGCTTGGCGTTACGAATTCCGCTGGCGCGCTTCCGGGCCACGGCCGGTTGTCGCAACAAATCCGTCTTTAGCTTGGCCGGCACATTGAGCTTGACCGTCTTGCTCTTGGCGACCACGGTTTTAGGCTTGGCCGCTGCGCTGGCCGACTTGCCGTTGAAGTGCGAATCACCATCGGCCGCGATCGCCGAACCATTGGCGTGACCGTTGGATTTGCTGGCTCCATTGGTTTTGCCGTTGGCATGTCCATTGGCTATTTGGCCATTGGCATGGCCGTTGGTTTTGCCACTGGACACAATCGGTTTGGCGGGCATGCCGTTGGTCTTGTTGGTCGCGGTTGACGCTGCGGCACCGCCGTTGGCTACCAGATCGGTAAGCATTTCATCGATTTCGACGATCGCCTTCCGCCGGCGTCGTGCCAGGCGACGGTTGCCTTCGGGCACAAGCGGTTTGCCACCGCCCGAGAGCACGCCACTCACGCCGACCGCTTCGACCGGTCGATCACCGCTTTCCTTGTCTTCCGGAGCATAGCGGAAAATCAGACCTTCGTAGTTTCGCAACACGACGGCGTTTTCCGAAGCGGAAATCAAGTAGTTGGGCATGACCGGAATCTTGCCAGCGCCGTGCAATCCGTCGACCACGTAGGTCGGCACGCCCAGGCCAGAAACATGTCCGCGCAGACCTTCCATGATTTCCATCCCGCGCCAAACCGAGGTCCGGAAATGCCCCGCGCCGGTTACCGGATCGCAATGAAACAGGTAGTACGGCCGGACTTTGATTTTCAACAGTCCGCAAACCAAGTCACGCATGGTTTGTACCGAATCGTTCACGCCTTTGAGCAGCACCGCATGGTTATTGACTGGCATGCCGGCGTTGACCAATAGGCGGATTGCCCGCGATGCTTCAGGCGTAATTTCAACCGGATGATTGAAATGCGTTTGAATCCAAATCTTGCCCACCGATTGCAAGAGGTCAATCAGCGCGGGATCGTATAGCCGTTGTGGCAGGGTGACTGGTACGCGAGTGCCCAGGCGGATCATGTCCACATGGTCAATCTCGGCCAGGCTTTCGATGAACCATTTGAGCTTGCTGACGGGTAGCGTGAGCGGATCGCCGCCCGAGAGGATCACATCGCGGATCGCCTGGGTGTTGCGAACGTAGTCGATCATCCGCTGCTCGTCACGGCTGGGGCCGTCCCAGCCTTCGCGATCCATCGTCACTCGCTTGCGCGTGCAGAACCGGCAATACATGCTGCAAACTGGCGTGGAGAGCAGCAGTGCGCGATCCGGATAACGATGGGTCAGGCCCGGAACGGGCGAGTCTTTGTCCTCTTCCAGTGGGTCGTCTAGTTCCACGCCCGAGTGGTTGTCATCTTCGCGCGGGTCAGGCACCGCTTGCAGGCGGATTGGGTCGAACGGATTTTCCAAATCAATGAGCGAGAAGTAGTACGGCGGAATCGCCATCCGAAATTTGGCGTCCAGAGCTTCCAATGCGGCCCGATGTTCGGGCGTCATCGGAATCAATTCGGCCAATTGAGCCGTGGTGCGAATGGCATGCTGACGCTGCCAGCGCCAATCGTCCCACAGTTGGTCGGAGACGTTGCTCCAAACGGGATGCCGTCGCCGCTCCGGTAATCGACCGGGTACAAACACGGGCGGCAAGTTGCCGGTGGAATTGAGAGATGCTTGCTGGATGAGCCCCGTACCGGGAGGCTCCTCGGTCTCCGACAACAATCCCGTGTTGCCGTTGACCAGTGAACCGGCGCTATGCTCGTTCATCGTTAAGGCGTTTGCCACCTCCTATGAGGGAAAAAAGAACCGGGCTCCGTCGCCACAGTTCCGTACAACGTCCAGTGTCGCAGCGCACCTGACACCAAAAGTTCCATCCGATGCAACATTTGGTGTCGCGGCCTTATAACAAATGCTGCCCAAAACCGACAAGTGAGGTTTTCGATAGCACCACCTGCGATCATTGTATCGCCGTCAATTCAAAGTCAAGCAGATTGAGAACATCTTTTTCGTCGTCGCTGTGCGGTTGAACAGGCGAGCCTATTTTTTTCGAGCTTCCGGAAAGTTGGTGCGTCGAGATTTTTTTCTACGTGGCGTCAACCAGCGATCAAACGCGATTTGTTTTTGCGAAAAAATTTCCTCTGGATTATGCAAAAAGATTTTGCCGTCCGCGCCGACCTGCCTGGAATTCGCTCGACGACCGGTGGCGCATCACGCCGATCACTCAGCCGCCATTGTTGCTTCCCATTGCCGTGTGGAACTGGCAGAATGAACCTCGCTTGAGCGCCGCGCCGCGGTGCGGGCGTTCTAGGATCGATTGCCGAATTCTCACATGACCGTCCGCCAGTTGGTTTGGGAGTCGCTCCGCCATTACCGCCGCATCCATTGGGCCGTCGTGGCTGGCGTGATGGCGGCCACCGCCGTGTTGACCGGAGCGCTGCTGGTCGGCGATTCGATGCGTGGCAGCCTCCGCGACTTGGCCCTCAACCGACTGTGCAGCGTCGAACGCGCAATGCTCAGCCCGACATTCTTTCGACAGAAACTGGCCGAAGAAGCGACCGCGGCAGGCGAAAAACACCTTGCGGCGGGCATCTCGTTGACGGCATCGCTCACTTCGGCCGGCGATGAGCGCCACACGATCGCGCCCAAGGTCAATTTGCTAGGCGTTGATCAAACGCTGTGGGCGGCGATTAACACTTCCGGCGCTGCGGAGTCGGCGCCGTCACCGCCGGTGCGCCCCAGCGTTGCGCCAATTGCGGCGCAATCGATCGTCTTGAATCGCCCGCTGGCGGAGCAATTGCGAGTAAAACAGGGTGACGAGGTGCTGGTTTATTTGCCGCGACAAAGCGAAATTCCGGCCGACAGCCCGTTGGGCAAAAAGTCCGGCGCGCTGCCGTCGTTGCGTTTGACCGTGCAGCAAATCGTCGATTCCGGCGGGGCGAATTTCAGCCTGCAGCCCAACCAGCAACTTCCGCTCAATGCGTTTGTCGACCTGGAAACGCTGCAACAGCCTGCTGCCCTGGATCGACCACAGCAAGTCAACGCGATTTTTCAGTTCTTAGATGCCAACAGCAAAACTCCGCCGTCGGCTGCCCAAACGGAGCATGGGCTACACCCCAAGCTGGAAGATTACGGCCTGCATCTGGCCTACAGCCCGAAAGGTTTTCTGCAGATCACCAGCGATCGCATGTTGCTGCCCGACACGCTTGAGGCGGCTGTGGCCAAGCAGTTTCCCGAGGCGCAGCGGCAGCCGACGCTGACCTATTTGGCGAACTACATTCTGGCGGGCGACGGTCGCGGCAAAATTCCGTATTCGACAATTACAGCGCTCGATCCGAGTGTTGAGCCGCCGCTGGGTCCGCTGGAAACGATCGATGGCAGTCCGCTGAAATCGCTGGCCGACGACGAAATTGCGCTCAACTCCTGGGCGGCCGACGATCTCAAGCAGCAGGGCGTCGATCTCCATCCGGGCGACTGGATTCAACTGACGTTTTTCGATCCCGAGAGCACGCATGGCGTGGTCAGCGAGCAAACCGCCGGTTTCAAATTAAAGTCGATTGTCAAACTCGCGGGCGCGGCCGACGACGCCAGTCTGACGCCGGAACTGAAGGGCGTCAGCGACAAAAAGTCGATCCGTAACTGGACACCACCATTTCCCTACGATCAGGATCGCGTGCGATCGATTGCGCCTAACAGCCAGGACGACGATTACTGGAAGAAATACAAAACCACGCCGAAGGGTTTTATTTCGCTGGCCGCCGGGCGTAAATGGTGGGCCAGCCGCTTTGGCAAGACTACCACCATCCGCTTGGCCATCAAGCAGTTCAGCGTTGAGCAACCGCCGACGCAACGGCAACTGCAAACGCTGTCGGACGAATTAGCCGCCCGGCTCGATCCGGCCCGTTTGGGATTGGCATTTCAGCCGGTGCGCGCGCAAGCACTGCAGGCGGCCAAGGGCACCACCGAGTTTAATGGGCTGTTCATCGGCTTTAGCCTGTTCATCATCGTCTCGGCATTGATGCTGGTTGCGATTTTATTTCGGTTGGGCATCGAACAACGCGCGGCAGAAATTGGGCTGCTGCTGGCCCTGGGCTGGCGGCGCAAGCAAGTCCACGGGCTGCTGCTGCGCGAAGGCGCCTTGGTGGCTGCGGTTGGCGCGGCGATTGGTGTGCTGGTGGGGCTGGGTTACGCGTGGCTGATGCTGGTAGGGCTGAACACACTGTGGGTTAAGGCCATCACCGAGCCGTTTGTGAAACTGCACGTCACCGGCGTGAGCCTGGCGATCGGCTTTGTCAGCGGCCTGGCGATTTCCGTGCTGACCATTCTGTACGCGCTACGGCAGATGAAGCACGTGCCCAATCGGCAGTTGCTGGCGGGACAAATGGGTGAGCCGAACTTGACTTCTAAGAAATCGGCGCGGTTGCCGCTGGCCGTTGCCCTGCTGCTGCTGACGTTGGCTGTTGTTGCCGGTGTGTTTGCACGGCAATTGGGCGGCATGGAGCAAGCCGGCGCGTTTTTTAGCGCAGGCTTGTTGACGCTGGCGGCGGGCATGACGCTGGTGTGGTTGTTTTTGCGGCGCGGCGAATCGCTGGCCGCCATTCGTGGCGCAGTGCCGCTCGCGCGATTGGCAGTGCGCAATGCCGGGCGAAATCCGGGCCGAAGTACACTGAGCGTCGGACTAATGGCGGCGGCCGCGTTTTTGATTGTGGCCATCGGCGCGTTTCGGCTCGATCCGCCGTCGGCAACGCCAAACCGCGATAGCGGCGACGGCGGCTTTTCGCTGTATGCCGAAGCGGATCAGCCAATTAACCAAGACTTGATGCAGCCGCAGGCGGGAGTTGACCAACTGCTGGGCGACGACGCTTTGGCGACGCTACAGGCCGACGGTGCCAAAATCTTTGCCCTCCGCGGACAGGCTGGCGACGATGCCAGTTGCTTAAACCTTTATCAATCGCGGCAACCGCGCGTGCTGGGCATTCCGGATTCGATGCTGC
Organism: Pirellulales bacterium; assembly: GCA_038205115.1. GTDB lineage: Bacteria > Planctomycetota > Planctomycetia > Pirellulales > JBBRCE01 > JBBRCE01. The sequence goes on along the minus strand of JBBRCE010000079.1, from coordinate 8,973 downwards.
AACGCGGCGGATTCGCCTGGCAAGCGGTCGATAAAGCGGCTGACGCCCAGCAGCAGAAGAATCCCTGGCTGCTACTCAAAAAGTCGCTGTCGGATCCGCCGGGCGACGCGCCAACCGCGCCCATTCCGGTGGTGCTGGATCAGAATACCGCCATGTACAGTCTGCACTTATTCGGCGGACCGGGCGAGACGCTGGAAATCACCGTCGCCGGCGGCCGCAAACAAAAGTTGCAGATCGTGGGCCTACTGGACAACAGCCTGTTTCAGGGCGTCATTCTGATGTCCGAAGCCAACTTGCTGCGGCTGTTTCCGGAAGTTAGCGGTTACCACGCGTTTTTGGTGGAGGCCAGGGGCGATAATCAGGCAGACGTCAAGCAACTATTGGAATCGGAACTGGCGGACTACGGATTTGCCGCCGAGTTGACATCCGCCCGCCTGGAGCGATTTGCCGGCGTGCAAAACACCTACTTGGCGACCTTCCAAAGTTTGGGCGGACTCGGGCTGCTGCTGGGAACATTCGGCCTGGCCACGGTGCAATTGCGCAGCGTGTTCGAGCGACGCGGCGAGCTAGCGCTGCTCCGCGCTACCGGCTTTCGTCGCCAGCGATTGGCCCGCATGGTGCTGCTCGAGAATACCGCGCTACTGCTCGCCGGTCTGACGCTGGGCACGCTGGCGGCGCTGGCGGCGGTTTTTCCGCAGTTGTTCGGAGGTCGGGCGCACCTGCCGTGGGCACCGCTGGCCGCTACGCTTGGGTTGGTGCTGCTGACCGGTTTGATTGCGGGGCTGTTGGCGGTGCGGGCAACACTCAAGGCACCGCTGCTGCCGGCGCTGCGTGGCGAATGAGCGCGCCACAGGCTGCCGGCCCCTCGCGGCGGGCAATTATTTCGCTAGAATGCGGAATCGGTGAGCGTGTCCGATCGTAATTCCTCATGATTGGCGGGGTCTTTGTGGCGGCGATCATTCTCGACGGCAAAAAGCTGGCCCAGCAGATTCAAGGCGAACTGTCCGATGAGATCTTCGATTTCATTGACAACAATTCGGTGATTCCCTGCCTGGCCGCGGTGCTGGTCGGCGAAAATCCGGCCAGCCAAGTTTACATTCGCAATAAGCGGCAAGCCTGTCAAAAGGTGGGCATCGAAAGCCAATTGCACACCCTGCCGGCCAACGTCACACAAGACGAACTGCTAGGGTTGATTGCCAAACTGAACCGAGCCAAAGACACGCCCGTGCACGGCATTTTGGTGCAGTTGCCGCTGCCCAAGCAAATTGACGAGACCCGCATTCTGAGCGCGGTCAGCCCCATCAAAGACGTCGATGCGTTTCATCCGGAAAACGTCGGCCGAATTGTGCAAGGGCGGCCACGGTTTATGCCCTGTACGCCGTATGGAATTATGCAATTGCTGCAGCGCAATCAAATTGCCACCGCGGGCAAGCACGTGGTGGTGATCGGCCGGAGCGACATCGTCGGTAAGCCGATGGCGCTGATGCTCATGCAGCGCGGGGCCGACGCCACGGTGACCGTTTGCCATAGCCGCACGCCTAACCTGCCCGAAATCACACGCCAGGCGGACATTTTGATCGTGGCGATCGGCAAAGCGCATTTCGTTACCGCCGAAATGGTCAAGCCCGGCGCGGTTGTCATCGACGTGGGCATGAATCGCACGGACACGGGCTTAGTGGGCGATGTGGACTTTGCGGGCGTCTCGCAGATCGCCAGTCACATTACCCCGGTGCCCGGCGGCGTGGGCCCGTTGACGGTCACCATGCTACTGCACAATACGCTCAAAGCCGCACGCGAACAACTGTTGCAATAACATTTGCGATTGATCGGCCAGCGAATTCAACGTTGCGCAAATTTCGCCGCGTCAAGGCGGTGAGTTCCGTCGTTCATGCTGAATTCGACTACGACTTTTCGTCAAAGCCAAACGTCTTCAGCCAGAAGTCGATTTCCCCCTGCGAGAATGGTCCTTCGGGCTTAATGACCGGACCGTCGTCGTTTTTTTTGCCCGCATCGGATCGCGCTTGGAGAATTTGCCGAAACCAGACGTCGCTATCGACGGGCGTGGCTTTGCGCCGGCTGGCCGCCCGTTGAATGCGATGGTCACTGGAGACTACGGTCAGCCGCTTGGGCGCGGAGTGGGCTATGATCAGATCTTCGATCAGGCTATCGGCATCGGCGTCTTTGTCGGCGAACAGCACGGCCAGACCGCGATGCTTGGTATTTCGCTGCACGCCGTAAGGCGCGTTCGAGGCGTCGAACACTACGGTGCATTTGCCGAGGTCGGTTTCCGAGAGCGACTCGACGATGAAGTTGAGTAGCGCGGTTCGCGAACGCTGGAGCGCGCCTGGCCCGCGACCGCTGCCGATGATGCCGGTGGCGTGCAGCAGGTTATAGCCATCGATCAGCAGCGACATGGTGCCCGTCGTTTTGTGCGGATTGCTGCGTTAGGCTGCACGGTACTTGATGCGACCGCCGACAATCACGGTGTCCGCGCGGCCGTGCATCGCCCAACCGCCAAACGGCGTGTTGCGGCTCTTCGAACGCAGTTTGCCGACATCCAACGTCCAGCGGGCGTCAGGGTCGATCACGGTCACGTCCGCGTCGGCGCCAATCGCTAGCGTGCCTTTATCGATACCGAGAATTCTGGCCGGATTGATGGTCATCTTGGCCAAGGCGGTTGGCCAATCGAGCAAACCGGGTTCAATCAATTGCATGACCACCAGCGGCAGCGCGGTTTCCAGCCCGAGAATGCCAAACGGGGCGCGATCCAATTCCCGCATTTTCTTTTCGACCGCGTGCGGCGCGTGATCCGTGCAAATCACGTCGATGGTGCCATCCACCAGCCCGGCGATGCAGGCGTCCACATGCCGCTTGCCGCGTAGCGGCGGGCTCATTTTGTAGTTGGAGTCGAACGTCCGCAGGCATTCGTCCGTCAGCGTGAAGTGATGCGGGCAGACTTCGGTGGTGATGCGAATGCCTCGCTCCTTGGCCCGGCGGATCAAGTCGACACTGCCGGCCGAAGAAACGTGCATGATGTGAATCCGCCCGCCGGTAACTTCCGCCAAGGCGATGTCGCGACTGGTCATCACATCTTCCGCGACGGCCGGCATGCCGGGCAGCCCGAGTACCAGAGAAACCAGTCCTTCGTGCATCACGCCGCCTTCGCTCAATTCGCGTTCTTCCGCGTGGTTGAGAATTGGCTTGTCGAACATCAGGCAGTATTCGAAGGCTCTGCGCATGAGCTCGGCGTCGTAGACCGGCGCGCCGTCGTCGCTGAATGCTACGGCGCCTGCCTGCACCAGTTGACCCAGTTCGGCCAGCTCTTTGCCTTCGCGATTCTTACTGACGCAACCCACCACAAACACGTTGCAGTTATCGGCACGTTGGGCTTTTTGCCGAATGAATTCGACGGTACCCTGCGTGTCGATGGGTGGTTCGGTGTTGGGAATGCAGGCGATGGAGGTGAAGCCGCCCGCCAGCGCCGCAGCCGTGCCGCTGGCGATGGTTTCGTCTTCTTCGCGGCCAGGCTCCCGCAAATGCACGTGCATGTCGATCAAGCCGGGCGAAACGATTTTGCCATAGGCATTGATGACCTGCGTTTCGCCGTTGGCCAACACGTCAAAACCAGCGATGCGGCCTTGGCGAATCAAAACATTGGTCTCGCGATCCATGTTTTGGCTCGGGTCGATCACGCGACCGCCTTGAATCAAAATGTCTGGCAAATTGTGGGGCATAAACGCTGCTGAATCTTCGATTGGGCCGAAAGGTTATCGTTGCTAGAAAATAAAGTGCTCAATCGTTGCCGCAGATCAACCACAGCACGGCCATCCGGACAGCAAGGCCGTTGGACACTTGCTCCAAAATCAGCGAATGCGGGCCGTCGGCTACGTCGGGCGTGACTTCCACGCCGCGATTGATCGGACCCGGCGCGAGTACCAAGATATCGTCTTTGGCGATCGCCAGGCGCTCGCGAGTCATCGCATACAGTAAGGCGTATTCGCGGACCGACGGAAACGGGCGTGCGTTCTGGCGTTCGAACTGAATTCGCAGCAGGTTGAGCACATCGCAGCGCGGCAGGATTTCGTCCAAATTGTGCGAGACTTCCACGCCAAACTCCGTCCAGCGTTTGGAAACCAGCGTCGATGGTCCGCACAAAATCACATTCGCGCCTAGCTTTTTCAAACCCCAGATATTCGAACGCGCGGTGCGACTGTGCGCGATGTCGCCCACCAGCGCCACGGTCAGACCGGCCAGGCTGCCTCGGCGTTGACGGATCGAAAGAATGTCCAGCAAACCCTGCGTCGGGTGCTCGTGCGGGCCATCGCCGGCGTTCAGCACCGAACAGCTCAAATTCTGGGCCAGTAATTGCGGCGTGCCAGGCGTAGGATGGCGGACGGTCACCGCGTCGACGCCCATCGCTTCGATATTCTTGGCGGTATCGATCACCGTTTCGCCCTTGGACAGACTGCTGCCAGACGAAGAGAAGTCGATCACGTCCGCGCCCAAGCGACGCGCGGCCAGCGAGAAACTGGTGCGCGTGCGAGTGGAATTTTCGAAAAACAGATTGGCCACCGTCTTGCCGGCCAGCACCGCCAGTTTGCGGCGGCAGCCGTCGGTGGCCTGCTTGAGCATGTCGGCCGTATCGAGAATCGTCGTGATCTCGTCGGCCGAAAGACTTTCCAAATCGAGTAAATGCCGGCGGGTCCAGGTGGCGGGACGTTGCTGCGGCGAAAGCGTTTGGGTGCTCATAGTTGGCGGCATCTCGCGAAGAAGCGAGTCGACATGGACCCGAAGAATTGGTTCGTACGATTTTAGCAGCGGCATGGAAAAGATGCTACCGGCCGAAATGTCGAGTTGCGTTTTGAGTGATGCCGATGGGCGAGGTATTGTGTGTCTCGCGGCAAAGCTCGGTCGCCGGACCGCTTGCGATGAGGCCTGCGTAAGTTATAGTGCCGAATATCGCCCCGGCTGGAATGCGCCGTTTCCGTTTTTGCAAGGATCTCTCGATGCCGCTCGAACTGACCGATTACATCCGGGCGATTCCCGACTTTCCCAAGCCGGGAATTCTGTTCCGCGACATCACGCCGCTCCTCTCGCATCCCGAGGCGTTCAGGCAGGCGATTCACCAACTGGCCGATTATTACCGCGACAAAAACGTGCAACTTGTAGCGGCCGCCGAAGCGCGGGGCTTCATCTTCGCCGCGCCATTGGCGCTTGAGCTTGGCGTGGGCTTTGTGCCGGTCCGCAAGCCGGGCAAGCTGCCGTTTGGCACGCATGCCTTCAAGTACGATCTAGAATACGGCAGCGACACGCTGGAAATTCACATCGACGGAATTTCCGCAGGGCAAAACGTGCTGATCGTTGACGACTTGCTGGCCACTGGCGGCACGATCGAAGCCTGTTGCCGGCTGGTCGAAAAAGCCGGCGGCCATGTGATGGGCTGCGCGTTCATCATCGAACTGCTCGAGCTGCAAGGCGCAAAGCGAGTTAAGCCCTATCCGTCGCACAGCTTGCTGCAGTATTGAACTTGCGGACCGCGCTGGTTGACGAACAATCGTCAGCCAACTTGTGCCAGCACGTAAGGGCCTTTAGGAATGACCGCCAGCGTGGCGGCATCGCCATATTCGGCCAGCGAATCCGCCACGGCTTGCTCCACGCTGGCCGCGCTTTCCACGAACAGCGTGTCGAGCTGTTCGCGCGGCAGACCGTCGCTGACAATTTTGACCTTGGCTTTGCGGCGAACCTTGGCCAACTCTTCCAATTGCCATTGGTCCATCACGAAATAGTCCTTGCCGAGAATACGCTCGATGAAAACGTCTAGGCTGGGATTGTCTTTGAACAAGCTTTGAAACTCGGGGCTGCCGATGCCTTCAGAGAGGCTCGCGGCCAGGATGATCGTGCCGCCCTGTTTGACGATCGGCAGTGCGCCGGTCATGCCCTTGATGCACTGGTAAAATGTGGTGTCCAGCGGATAGCCGGCCGAGCTAGTGACCACCACGTCGACGGCCTCTGCGATTTTATCGGTGACCACGCCGCGCACGAAATCGACACCTTCGTGAAAGGCAGCTTCCATGTCGCCCGCCACCCATTTCAACGGACGCCGCTGGGCGTCGATCACCACGTTGACGATGAAGTCGCAGCCCGTATGTCGGCCGATCCAGGTGTTTTCTTCATGGACCGGGTTGCCTTCCAGAATGCCGCAATCCGCATTAGGATGCTCCAAGAAGTCGGGCCCGTGCCAAACCTTGACGGTTTCCAGCGCCGCGATGCCCGGACAAATCAACTTACGGCCGCCGGAAAAGCCGGCCATCAAATGCGGTTCGATCAGGCCGGTGGTGATCTTGAGGTCGGCGTCGACATAATGCTTGTCGATCCAAATTGGCACACCGCGTGGGCTGGTGCCCAAAAAGGCATGTTCATCGAGCACGGTGCCATGATGATTTTCGATCCGGTAGTTATCGAAAATTTCCTGCCCAACGAGTTCGACCAGTTCCGCGCCCAGATTCGGGCGGTGCAGACCGGTGGCGACCAAAATCGTGATTTGGTCACGCGGAATGCCGGCGTCTTCCAGCGTCCGCAGCACCGGCGTGAGAATCATCTGGTTGGGCACAGGGCGCGTGATATCGCAGATCACGACGCACGCGCTCTTACGTCCACGCGCCAGTTCGGCAAGCGGCGGCGTGCCGCTAGGCAAGCTCAACACCGCCGCCAGTGAACCGTGTGGATCCGGCAGCGGAACCGCATTTTTGTATGCCAGACTGCGAACCAGCCGCTCTTCGGGCAGTTCCACATCGAGTCCGGTCCGGCCATACTCGAGATGTACGCGCATGTTGGCACACTACTGGTTGAAGGAACCCAAAACCAGTTCGTCCCTGACCTGGCGCTGCAAACGAACCGAAGCGAGCGTCTACTTTTTGGCAGCCGGTTTGGCAGCTGCTTTGGCGGCGGGCTTGGCACCCGCCTTGCCAGCGGCAGGTGCTGCGGCTGCGCCTTCTTCGCCCTCTTCCTTTTTCTTCTTCTTTTTCTTCATCGAGAGCTTATACACGCGCACCTTGGGCAAGCCAATTGGCGCCGAGGCTTCCGTCCAGACATCGCCCTCTTGCAGCTTGGTAATCCGTTCCGCTCGCGTGAGCACTCCACGAGCGCGGGCCATACCGCGGCGCACTCGCAAGCTTTTATCCATGGTCATCGTTACACAATCTCCCAAAATCTTGACGTGGCGACGAACGTACGCCGCAATAACTTCACCCGTCGACCCAGCGGTTCGACGGAACTAGCGTCCAGCAAGCCAGTTAGTATAGAAACTTGCCATTATGCGAGCAAGGGTGGCAAGCGAAAAGAGTCCACGGCGGTCCACCTCGCGGTACTAGTGGGGCACGGACAGCAATCCGGCACTGCTTGGTTCGCTTTCGGGATCGTTTGAAATGCCAAGTTGCGCGGCGCGGCGCCGCCGTCGTTCGAGACTACGCACCGGGCATTTGGAATTCCTGCAAGGTCAATGGCCGTTGCAGCGGTTCCGCCACCAAGATTGTGCCGCCTGTAGCGATTGCGCTACGGTTAGACGCAAAATATTGCTCGGATCGCCGGCGTTTGCTGGTAAAAAATCAGCATCCCAATTATGCTGAAATGATCGATCAAATTACACATATCGCCGCTTTTCACTGACCGGAGATTGCGTCACAAACGTCAATCTCAGCCGCTGGAAAGTCAGGTTTGGGCAGAACCTCACTGGAGACATTGTCATGCTTCGCAAACGGAAACTGCGTTTTGAATCGCTCGAAAATCGGCAAATGATGGCGGGCGACGTCACCGCGGCCGTTGCTGGCGGCGTGCTGACCATCACCGGCGACACTGCTGCAAACGACATCTCGCTGTTGCCAACCGGCATTGCCAACACCTTTTTGGTGCGAGGCAACAATGGTACCACGGTCAACATGGCCGCAGGTTTTTTAGCTGTTGGCGTGACCAGCGATGTCACGATCGACCTCGACGACGGCGACGATATTTTGTCCGTCAACAACGTCGTGCTGCCTGCAAACCTCAATATTGTTGATTCCTTCGCCGGAACCAACACGGTCAATCTTGGCGTAGGCGGTTCAATTTTGGTCAAGGGTAACATCAGCTACGTTGATACCTCGGGTGCCGTCAACGCAATTACAGCCAACGTCGTGCAGTCAACGGGAAGCCAGTATTATCAGTTTGCTGGCGATGCCAGCTTCTTGAAAATCACCCGCGGATCCTCGGTGGGCGCCACGACCATTGACATGCAGGATAGCGGCAATGTGCAAATTGACATTTCCGACTTCTACTCTCAGGGAGTGCTTGGCATCAGCAGTTTCGGCGGACCGTCGAACATCAACGGCATTCGCATCGGCACGGGCGGCAACATGTCGATTCAGACCGAGAACGCCAACATCGACCTCAATACAATCCACGTTCGTGGAACATTGTTCATTAACGACAGTGATGCTTCTTCGGTGAGCATTCAAGCTTCGGTCATCGACGGCAGCACGGTCATTTCGATGTCTGGCACGGCCGACAGCACCGTCACCTTTGCCAACAACGTGGCCAAGACGGTTTCGATCTCGACGTTTAATGGGGACGACATCATCATCGTGAGCGCATCGGATATTGACCGCCTGTTTGTTTACGCGGGCTCCGGAAACGATAACGTTGTGGTACAGAGCACCATTTTGCACCGCTATAGTCAGATCGACGCCGGCAGCGGTTTCGACTCGGTGAGCAACGGCGGCACCGGATTCAGCCCGCAGTTGAGCCTGTCAAACTTTAGCAACGGTCCGACCAACTTTTTACTGCCCCGCATCGTCCGCGTCTAACAGCCCGTCGAAGTAAGCCTATTTAGGCGGCAACGTGGCAGGCGTTGATGGCGGACGCGAGCGAGTTTTTTGATGTGGGTCGAATTGTGTGGAGCTGAAACGCGGCGCGATGGAGGCGAATGGCAAGTTGGGCGAG
>JBBRCE010000078.1:0-18612 GCA_038205115.1 Pirellulales bacterium | reverse complement strand
TGATAATTACATTCACTCGAAATCCTCCTTGAGTTGCGGAACATAGTCTTTCAACAACCATGTAACCCCGCAAATCACCGGCGGATTTCGAGTTTTTTTACGCAACCTCAAAAAGTACCAAACGGATATGCTTGGTTAAGGTCTAGCGAGCGCCGTTTTTGCGGCCGAAGCTCGTTTCGAAGCCTGTAAACCATCCTGTCTGGGTCGTTTCGTCAACTTAAACTCTTTATCCTTTTGACGTTGGGCGAACATCATCCACGTCCACTTTTCAGTGCAAACTTCACGGATCGGAGTTGGACATGGAAGTCAATTTTTGCCCGAAGTCGTCGCTGGTTTCCCGTCTCGTTGGATACCTTATCGCCGTTGGGGTGATCTTGGCGACAGGCGGCGACCAAAACGCATAAGCGGCTGATGTTCATCGCGCCGCCGTTCGTGCCTGTGCCAGAACGGGAAGAGCCGGTGCCGATCGCGTCACTGGTTGCTCCGTAGTTGGATATTACTTTTTGAGCGTCAAGCACCCCATGCAACTTGTCGCCGACAACGCTGCTCAACTTGGCCTGTATCGAAAAGGCGGGCGCGAAATTGGCCGTTTGATCGTTCCATCCGAGCCGTGTGTTTAGAGCGCGCATGCCATGCGGTTTTCCCTGCTGCTAGCAGGCTTGTCCGGCATTCGTCTTGACGCATTGCCTTCGGCGGACTATTTTTCGGCACCAATCGATGCTTACCCGCCTCATGGATGACGGCGGGGTTGGAAATTGCCCGAACGGAGTCGCGTATGTCCAGTCTGCCAAACAACCTGCCGCAAACCATTTCCGCTCCGACCGCCGCGGCTCAGCCGATTCCTGCCGCAACGACGCAGCCGGTTCCGCTGCTGGACATGAATCGCCAGCACGGCGTGTTGCGCGAGGCGATTCGCGCGGCCGTCGACAAAGTCTGCGATTCCGGCCGCTTCATCCTGGGCCCCGATTGCGAACAACTCGAAAAGAGCGTGGCCAAATACTGCGGCGCCCGTCATGGTATTGGCTGTGCCTCGGGCAGCGACGCTCTGCTGTTAGCGTTGATGGCCTGCGATGTTGGCGCCGGCGACGAAGTGATTGTGCCCAGCTATACGTTCTTCGCCACGGCCAGCGCGGTCACGCGCTTGGGTGCGACTCCCGTGTTTGCCGACATCGATCCGGAATCCTACAACCTCCGCGCCGATCTGGTCGACGCGCTGGTGACCTCCAAAACCAAGGCGATCATCCCGGTCCATTTGTTCGGCCAGTGCGCCGACATGGATGGCATTCAAGACGTTGCGCGGCGCCGCCGATTGTGGGTGATCGAAGACGCCTGTCAGGCAATTGGCGCCGCGTATGGCGGTTCGCCGGCCGGCAGCATTGGCGACATGGCCTGCTTCAGTTTTTACCCCACCAAAAACCTGGGCGGATTTGGCGATGGCGGCATGTTGACCACCCAGCGCGATGAATTGGCGGCCAGCCTTCGCCTGCTCCGCGCGCACGGCATGGAGCCGCGTTACTACCACAAAGTGGTCGGCATCAATAGTCGGCTGGACTCGATTCAAGCGGCCGTGCTGAACGTCAAGTTGCCACATCTCGATAGTTGGGCCGCGGCGCGACGCGCCAATGCCAATCGCTACCACGAAATGTTCACGGCCTGTGGACTGGACCGCGTCATCGGCTTGCCGACGACGGGCCCTCGTCAGCAACACGTTTGGAATCAATACGTGATCCGCGTGCCAGGCACGCGCCGCGATTCGCTCCGCGATCATCTCGCCCAAGCCAAAATTGGTTCCGAGGTCTACTATCCGCTATCGCTGCATCAGCAGCAATGTTTCGAATATTTGGGGTATGGACCGGGCAGCCTGCCAGAATCCGAACGCGCCGCCAACGAAACGCTGGCTCTGCCAATCTTCCCCGAACTGCTGGCTAACGAACAGAAGTTGGTGGTCCAGCGAATTGCCAGTTTCTTCGGTCTGGCGGCCAAGGGCGCGACCGAAAGCAAGGGCGGCCACGCCATTCGCCCGCCAAAGTTTAAAACCGTGATGCCGGCCTTCGATATGCCCAACGTACACGGCGCACCGTGGGCAAGCTGAGTTCGGTAGGCCAGTAAACTCGGCCGCTAAGCTTTTCGACCGATCAACGCCTTCATCGCCGGCCAGTCGCGCGTGTTGGCAACATCGGCCGCGGTCAGACCGGCGCGGCGCGCTTGCAAAATGCCGTAACGCAGCACGCCCAGCCCGGCCGTGTTGTGCGCGTCGCTATTGATCACGATCGGTATGCCGTGTCGCTTGGCGGCCGCGCAGGCCACGTCGTCCAAATCGAGTCGGGCCGGATTGGAATTCAATTCCAACAACTTGCCCTGCTCGCGGGCAACACGGTAAACGATTTCCAGATCGACTTCGTACGCCGCGCGGCGATTCAGAATCCGTCCCGTGGGATGTGCGATGGCCGCAACGTGCGGATTCTCCATCGCGCCCACGATGCGGTCGGTAATCTGCTCGCGCGGTTGCTTCTGCCCGTAATGCACGCTGGCCACAACCCAATCGGCTTCGGCCAACACATCGTCGGGCAAATCCATGCCGCCGCGCTCCAGGATATCGCATTCCACGCCCTTGAGTACCAAAAAGCCGTCGAGGCGTTGATTGATGGCATCGATCTCGCGCCATTGCTGCCGCAACCGCGCGCCGTCCAAGCCGCGCGCCATGCTCACGCGTTTGGAGTGATCCGTAATGGCGATGAATTTGAGTCCACGGGCTTGCGCGGCAGCGACCATTTCCGCCAATGAGTTCTTGCCGTCGCTTTCGGTGGTGTGCATATGCAGATCGCCGGCGATGTCCGAAAGTTGAACGAGTTTTGGCAGTTCACCCTTGGCAGCCCAATCGAATTCGCGACGGCCTTCGCGCATTTCCGGCGGAAACGGCGGCAGATTGAGCGTCGCGTACACCTCGGCTTCGCTACGGCCAGCGATCGACTGTTCGCCGCGATAGACGCCATACTCGTTGATTTTCAGACCTTGGTTTTTTGCCAGGCCGCGTAGAATGACGTTGTGTTCTTTGCTGCCGGTGAAATACTGCAGCGCCGCGCCAAACGACTCGGTCGGCACGATCCGCAAATCCACTTGCAGGCCGGACTCCAAACGGATCGACATCTTCGTTTCGCCGCGGCCAAGCAAACCGGACACGCCCGGGAATTTGCCGAAGTGATCCATAACGCGGTTGACGTCGGTCGCTACGACCAGCATGTCCAGGTCGCCCACCGTGTCTTTGCCACGCCGATAACTGCCGGCCGCTTCGACCTGCTGCACTGCGGGACATTGCTTGATGTAGCTCAAGACCGTCTGCACGACAACATCGGCTTCCGCCCAGTACATTCGCAGGCTGGCGGTTTCGGCCAGTGACAGACCGGCGATGATGGTTTCTTCTGTCTTGGCGCCAAAACCTTTCAGCTCGCGAACCAAGTGTTTGTCGCAGGCTTCGCGCAGTTCTTGCAGCGTGGTGACCTTGAGTTCTTTGAACAGCGTGGCCGCCTTCTTCGGACCTAGGCCGGGAATCCGCAGCAGCGTCATCACGCTTTCCGGAACTTCGGCCTGAAGTTCGACCAGCATCGGCAATTTGCCGGTTTCCACCAGCGTGGCGATTTTGTCGGCCAAATCGGCGCCGATGCCGGAAATTTCGGTCAGTTTGCGATTCGGATCCGCCACGATCGAACTGATCTGCTGTTCCAAATCATGAATCGTGCGCGCGGCATTGCGATACGCGCGCACACGAAATGAATTCGCGCCCTGAAATTCCAACAGGTCGGCCACCGTCTCAAAAACATTCGAAATCTGCGCGTTATTCATGTTGTGTGCGAGAATCTTCCCTTGGCCAGTGATAAAAAAGCGATGCCGAGTAGCAACCATTCTACTCGGAGTTTTGAGTTTTCGTAGGCTCACGCGGCAACACCCACAGACGTTATGATGGGTTGTCGCCGCGGGCTGCATGCGGCGTGGCGAAGGGCTCAACCGCAGGCGCTCACCGGAGGATGATGATCGATGCGACGATCGCGTTATGAATTACTCGTTCACACGAGTCGCTGGCTGGTGTTGTTGGCGCTGCCGTTGGCGATCGCCGCAAATGCCGCATCACGCTGCGCGGCGGCCGAAACGCTCGGTCTGAAAGTGCCCGAGGGCTTTGAGGTCACGCGGTTTGCCGACGACAGTCAGGCACACGATATCTTCTCGCTGACGTTCGACGCCCACGGACGCGTGGTCGTCAGCGGCCCCGGCTATATCAAGATTCTGCACGACGACCAACATATCGGCCGGGCCAATCGCGTGACCGTGTTTGCCAACGTGCCGGTCGGCGGTGCCCAGGGCATGTACTTCGAAGGCGATGATCTGATCTGCATTGGCGACAATTCCGTTTTCCGCCTGCATGGCGAAAACGACCGGGCCACCAATCCGCAAGTCGCGCCCAGCAAACCGCAGATGAAAGAGCATGGGACGCATAGCGTTAAGAAAGGCCCCGACGGCTGGTTTTACTACATCCTGGGCAATGATCCCGGCGTATCCGATAAACAGGTCACGACCAAGAGTTCGCCGGTCGTTAAACCGTCGCGCGGAGCCATCGTGCGATTTACGATCAACGATCAGGGCGTGATCGATCGATCGGAAGTTGTGGCCGATGGCTTTCGCAATCCGTACGATTTCGATTTCCTCGCGGCCGGTAATATCCTGACGGTCGATTCGGACAACGAGCGCGATCAGTACCTGCCCTGGTACGCGCCCACGCGATTGTTCGACGTCGCACAAGGGCATAGTCACGGTTGGCTAAACGCGGGCTGGCAAGAAGCCTGGAACCGGCCGGCCAGTTATTTCGATAGCGTGCCGCGGCTGTGCGAAATTGGCCGCGGCTCGCCCACCGGCGGCGTGGCGTACCGGCATCGCGCGTTTCCGGAGCATTACCGCGGCGGATATTTCAGCGCCTGTTGGTCGCTCGGCAAAATATATTACTTCCCGCTCACGCCGGAGAAAGACGGCTCGTCGTACACCACCAAGCTGGAAACATTTTGCGAAGCCACCGGCGCCAGCGGTTTCGCGCCGACCGGCATGGCCATCGCGCCTGATGGCGATCTGTACGTGGCCATCGGCGGACGGCAAACGCAAGGCGGCGTGTTCCGCATTCATTACCGCGGCGCGGTGCCAGCGCCCATTGCCGGCGGGCCGCTGCACGAAGTCTTGTCGGCCGATCAGCCACTGGCAAGCTGGTCGCGCGCCAATTGGCTACCGAAAGCGAAATCGCTGAAGAAAATGGCGTTCGAAGAGGCCGCGTGCGATACATCGTTAACCTCCGCCCAGCGGATGCGAGCGATCGAAATTCTAGTCGAACTGTTCGATGGGCTGACGCCCCAACTGGCTCAGCGCGCGATCGGGGCCGACGGCACGTCCGCAGAGGTCGTCGCACGCGCAGCCTGGGCGATATCCAGAAGCGTGGATTCGCCAGCCACGCTGGCGCTGCTCGGCAAGTGGACTTTCGCCGGCGAACCCCGGATTCAACGTGCGGTTTGGGAAAGTGTGGCCTGCTCGTCAGCGTATCGAAATCTCAAGGACGAAGCTGCGCGACTGCCAGTTATCAAAACGATGGCGCTGCCGGAATCGGCTCGGCAAGCGGATCGGCGTGCGAGAACGGCAGCCATCGACGTGATCGTGAACGCAAATCCCGTGAGCTATCGTATGGCGGTCATCTCCAACGACGGACCGACGCCGGATCTCTTGCGGAAAGAGTTAGGTTTTCCGGATCGCGGATCTTCGTTGTCATCCGAACATTCCACCTGGAAATTCCAGCACGACGTTCGCAAGCCAGATATTCTTTTCGACAATTTGCGACACTGCCAAATTCTGCTGGGCGATGTTCGTAAAACCGGCGCCAAACCGGCCGCGTATAACGGCTACGAATCCGATACGTCGCAGCCGATCGCGGCAGACAAAATGCAAATCGTCGTCGATATCACCAATCTCGCTGATGCTGCGCGCGACGATGCCGAGCTCGATCGTGAGTTGGCGCGCACCTTTGCGATGCTGCATATGAATGATGCGAGTCGATTGGCGTGGTGCGTCAAGCGTATCTCGCCGCTGACCTCGCCCGTGGACGATATTCACTATCTCATATGTTTGTCGCAGTTCGAAACGCCGTGGACGCCGGAAATTCGCCGGCAGGTTGCCCACGCGCTGGTTGATCTGTTTGCCAAAATGGCTGCACGAGATTGGATTCCCAGCCGCAACTGGCCGGACCGCGTGGGCGAACTGGTTGAAGAGCTCTGCAAGAAGGATCCATTGCTAGCAAAGGCCATTGCCGACGACCCGGACTTCGAACTGCCCGAACACAGCTTGCTCATCAAACACATGGCGGCCGAGGTAGCTACATACGCCGCTCGGACGCTGCTCACGGCACTGCAGCACAGCAAACGCGAGCTCGCCTGGACGCCAGAACTGATCGATGCTTTGTCGATCTTGCCGCACGACGATCTCGCCCCGGCGCTGCGAAAGCGCTGGGAGAATGTTGGCTTACGCGACTCCATCGCCGTATTTCTTGCGAAAAAACCGCAAGAAGAAGATCGCGATCGTTTTCGGCAAACGCTCGGCAGCGTGCAGGCCGCCTCGGTTTCTTCGGCAGCCAAAGCGCTGACCAAACTTAAAACGCCCGGCAACCCGACCGAAATTCGCGCGGCCTTGCAAGCCTTGCGGCAGTTCGGCAGCGAGCCAGCGCAGCGTAATCTGCGGCAAGACCTGGCCGCGCTGCTGACGCATCTTGCAGGCGAGAAAATCGAAGTCTTCGAACCTGCCAAACCGGCTAAAAACAGCGGCGATGCGAAGAATGCGGCCGATGCCAAAACCAATACGCCCCGGCCGCTGGACGCGTATCAGCCGTGGTTCGATTGGTTCGCAAAAACCTATCCGGACGAAGCCAAAAAACTGGCGTCCAGCGGCAACGTCAATTCGGCCGCTTGGTTCAAGAGACTGGATGCCATCAACTGGGACGCAGGCGATCAAACGCGCGGCCAGGCGGAATTTCAAAAACTGTCTTGCCACCGCTGCCACACCGGCGCGAGCAAACTGGGGCCCGATCTGACCGGCGCGGCCACCCGGTTCAACAGGCGCGATTTATTCGAAGCCATCTTCGATCCCAGCAAAGACGTCGCGCCGCCTTACCGCACCACCAGCGTCACCGATCGCAATGGGCAAACCGTTGTCGGACTGATGGTTTACGAATCGCCGGATGCCACGCTGCTGCAAACCGGCCCCGACACGATCGTCCGACTCACCGGCATCGACAAGCAAGCCATGCGTCCCAGCCGTCAATCGCTCATGCCCACCGGCCTGCTCAACGAGGCCAGCGATCAAGACCTGGCGGATTTACTCGCATTTCTGCAGAGCATCAAGAAATGATTGCGTCAACTAAGCCATGCGAGAAATGATTGCTGCGGCTTCAATTTCGATGAGAAGTGAGCTGGCAGGACGAAAATGATGATTGAATTTTGCATCGAACCCGTTGTCGGCCCGTTACCGCTGCGCTTTGGAATGACCCCGAATGAGGTCGCGTCGGTCATCGGACCACCAGAGGAAGTGTTTCGCATTTTTTTCCGAAATCTGTCAGAATCACGAACTCATGTCAATCTTGGATATTCGCCCGAAAACTTCCTTGACGAAGTCATCTTTCTGCCCGGTGCCCAGTTGTTTTTCCGTGGGCATGATTTGTTCAATCATCCTGATCTGATTGGCCTGCTGCGCGGCATGACGCCCGTCGTTAAGCTGATGGTTGGATTTCTGATTTTTCCGGAGCTTGGTCTTGGCCTGAGCGGTTATCACAATTGCGAAGACGGTAAAGCGATTAGGCATTATGTAAAAGACAAACTGGAAAAAGGTATTGAGGCTTGGGAACCCTATCCTTAAGTATTAATTTGGAGATCGCGAGCGCCCGTCACTTTGGCACCGCAAAAATGGGAATGCTGCGCCGGAATAGCGCCGTGGCGAATTCGCGTAATGCAACGACGCTGCGTCGCTATCTTCGCGGGTAGGGTTACCGCGCGACGGGCATCTCAAGTACGATGCAAGTCTGGCCAACACGGCCAGGCGAACCACACACTCGCCCGCGATCTCTTGCTCAACGTTTCAGGCCCAGCGATGTCCTATCACGACTGGCCGCACCGGCGCAGCACAACTGCCCTGCTGCGCGCGGCAATCATCCTGCTCACTGTATTGATTGCGAGCCCGCAAACGCCGGCGCAGCCCACCGGCCAATCGCGCGCGCCGGCGCGGCCGGGCGAAGAGCCGAGCCAAGTCGATCGCGCGCACGCCGCCCGACTAACCGAATATCTGTCCAACCGATTTCCCCAGCGCATCACGGAAGTGCGGCTGGATGCGGGCACCATTACCATCACCGGGCAGTTATCGCAGCCATCGGCCGACTTGCAACTGGCCGAAGTTCCGATGTGGGAAGACATCACTGCGCTGCAAAAGCCGCTGACGCTGCTACCAATTGTCGCCGACGCGCACGGGCGGTTCGTAAAAAAAACCGAGCGGATGGCCGACGCGAGTCGCGATCGGCTGCTGTCTGCCTGGGCCATTGTTCGTCGCAACGGCGAGCGTTACGAATTGCTCTCCGCACAGCACTACATCGACCGCCAAACGCCACGGGCCGATCTGCCGCCGGCAAAGCTCACGTCGCGAAAAGGCATCTGCGGCTGCCCTTTCGATTCGGCAGACATGCAAGAGCTGGGCGTTGGCTCAGTGACGCTGAACATCGTGCTTAATGATCTGATTGGCTCGCAATCGGGGAAGGGTCAGAGCGATTACTCGTATGCCGGTCGCACCTGGCACACGCGCGACGCGGCCGTGGCGCGGTTAGACAAAAACCTCAAAATCGCCGCCGATCATGGCTGGCGCGTGTCGGCCATCATTCTGATTGCCCCGGTGCGTAAAGCGCCGCCAGACGCTTGGGTCCGCGAGGCGGCGCATCCCGAGGCCGATCCGATTGCCCCCTTCGTGATGCCCAATTTCACCACGCGAACAGGCGTGGAAGCTTATGCCGCAGCCATGAACTTTCTGGCCGAGCGGTATAGCCGTGCCGATGGCCCGTTCGGCCGGATTCATCACTGGATCATGCACAACGAAGTCTCCAGCGGATACTGCTGGACAACCGCCGGCGACAAAACGGCAACGACCTATCTGGACCTGTATCAAAAATCGCTACGCCTGGCCTACCTAATTGCCGGCCAGTACGACCGGCACGCCCGGCCCGTGGTTTCGCTGGATCATTGCTGGGGCAAAAACTTGGACAAGCGCGGTTACGCCGGTCGCGAACTGCTTGATCGACTGGTGGATTTCAGCCATGCCGAAGGCGATTTTCCCTGGGCCATCGGTCTGCATCCTTACTCGCACGATCTGTTCAACGCCCGCGTCTGGGAAGATTCGGAGATCAGCTACCAGTTCAGCACGCCGCTGATTACCTATAAAAACTTGGAAGTCATCGATGCCTGGGCCAGTCAACCGCGCGTGGCTTACCTAGGCAAGACGCCTCGCGAAGTGCAGTTGACTGAGCAAGGCGTCAACACCCGCGACTACACGGAAAAAGGTTTGATCGACCAGGCCGCCAGCCTGGCCTACGTTTGGAAAAAAATCGAACCCCTAAAAACCATCAGCGTGTTTCAGTATCATCGCTGGGCCGACGCGCGCGAAGAAGGCGGACTGCGATTGGGCCTGCGCAAATTTTCCAACGAGCCGGGCGACGCGCTCGGCAAGAAGCCAAGCTGGGCCGTTTTTCAGGCCATCGAAACCGACCGTTGGGACGAAGCCACCCGCTTTGCGCTGCCGGTGATTGGCATTCGCGACTGGAGCGAGGTTCGTTACACGGGCAAAATCCTGCCGCGCTAAAGCTGAGCGGCAAGGCGCTCCGCGCGTTGGTAAACGCGTTTTCGTCTAGCCAGAAATCGCGCGGTCAGCTTACATTACCGCATGGACCAAAATCAGCAACGTGTGGTGTTTGTCGGCTCGTTCGCCGAGCCCGGCAAAGGGCGTTTAGGCGGGCAATCGTACGCTTGCCGCGCACTGCTCGCCAGCCCCATCGCCCAGGAATTTCAGTGGGTGCTGATCGATTCCACCCAAAAAGGCGAAGACGCCGCCGGCCTGCTCGTCCGCTCGTGGATTGCCACGCTGCGGATTGTGCGGCTCCTGTACTTGCTGTTGTTCGGGCGCGTTTCGGCCGTGCTGCTGTTTGTGCCGTTTCTTGGTTATAGCCTGCTGGAAAAAGGGCTGATGGCCGTGCTGGCCAAATCCTTGGGCAAACGCGTGGTGATCAGTTTGCGATCGGAAATTACGCCGCGCGTCTTGCAACCGTTTTCGCACACGGTGCAAAATTTCATCGGCTATGCGCTACAGCACTGCGACGCGTTCATCTGCCAAAGTCAGCGCGCGGCCAACGACTTGAAGCAGATGTATCCGGACGTCGCGGGCACAATCTGCATCGCGCCAAACTGGATCGATGCCGCGCGGTTTCGGCCGGCGGCGCTATCGCTGGAGACGTTTGCCGCGCGGCCGGCCGTGGTGCTGTTTGTCGGACTGCTCGAGCCGGCCAAGGGCATTGGAGAACTGATTTCCGCCGTGGCGCAGTTACATCGCGAAGGCCTGGCGATCAAACTGGTGGTCTGCGGAGCCGGCGCGCTGCGCGAAGCTCTCGATCGACGCATCCACGATGAGCAATTATCGTCCGTGGTCGAACTCCGCGGCTGGTCCGATCGCGAAGCCATCTTACGCGCGCTGCACCAAGCCACGGTGTTTTGCCTGCCATCGCATAGCGAAGGCCTGCCAAACGCCGTGCTCGAGGCGATGGCCGCCGGACGACCGATTGTGGCCACCGCCGTCGGTGGCGTACCGGAACTGATCGACGACGGGAGTAACGGCCTGCTGGTTGCCGTTGACGATCAACCGCAGTTAGCCGCTGCGCTGCGTCGGATCATTCAGTCGCCCGAACTGGCGCTGGAAATGGCGCGGCAAAACGTGCGGCGCGCGGCAGAATCGCACGATATTGCCGCGAGTTGGCCACGGATTGCCGCGCTGATTCGCGGCAACGGGTGAGACGAAACGTCTCGGCCGGATTCTGAAACACAGCGGCCAACCGGATATTTGCAAACGGTGGGCTCAACCAACCTGCAGTTGGCGGCGGCGACGACGTTGCAGCAGCAAGCCAGCGCCGGCAACTCCGGCCAGCAGCAGAACCCCGCTACTCGGTTCCGGCACCACGGTCAGTTGCGCTCCATTGGCCGACAGCAGCGACTGAATCTCATCGACATAGTACGGCAGGTAGACATCGGTGGAGTCGTAAGTCGTGTTTGCCAGGGGATTGCCGGTGGCCGTGCTATTACCGGCGTGCAGTCCAATTAGCGCCGGAAAGCCTTTGTAGATCAAGAACGAGGGCGCGCCCGAATCGCCAGCGACCACGCCCGCCTCGTTGCTTGCGCCCAAGGTATAGGAATAACTAAAACCTTGCGAACGATACGCGCCCAGCGCGTCGCCGTCGTCAAACGGAGCGATCCCATCGAAGTTATTTAAACCCACGGCCGCGCCGCCGACGGCGGTGGTATCGTTCTTCGAAGCGAACAAGCCGGCCACCTGAAACGGTTTGTTCGTCAGGTCGACGGTTGGCGAGTAAATCGGATAAAAGGCCACCGGATCGGTGATGGGCGCAGTGAGTTTTCCCAGTACCAGATCGGAAACGTGCGTGCCTGAACCATCCGTGTAATGTAGCGGCGTGATCGTGCTCACGGAATAATCGTGCAGCGTGTTGTTGCGGTCGACGATGCGAATGGACTGGTAGGTGGGATTGCTGCCGTTGAATTCGTCGGCCCGATGTTTGACGGTCAGAAAATACTGTGAGCCAATCAAAACGGACGCACGGCCAAAGGTGTTATCTTCTCCTAGGCCCACGCCCGAGTAATCGATGCCTAGCCCGATGAAATCCGGACTCGGATTCGGGGCCAAGCCGGACGGCGTGGACGTGTTGATATACATGTTGTTCTTGGTGGCGGAATAATCGTAGATTTCCAGCCCCGGCGAAGAACGAGCTCCGCAGAGCACGGCCGCCGCGCACAGCAAGTTCGTCAAAGGCCAGCGTCGAGACAAAGCGGAGCGGGCGATTTGCACCAATTTCATAAGATCAACACTTGTTGGCTATCGAGCAGAAAAAATCAAAAACACCGGGCGTCAAGCTATCTTTCGGCGGTTGCCGGCAAAAATCAAAGCGCAGGGCGAGGTCCGCCCGCACCGAAAACGCTTTCATAACGCGCGGTCCGCCGCGCAGATTCATTCGACAATCGTGATCCAAGAGCAGTCGAGCGGGCATCAAAGACATGCGAGCGGCGCGGCAAAGACGTCAGCCGCGCGCGAAGCCAAACGTTATGTTCGGTGGGCGGTGCGCCGTCGCTAAATCAAGATGGTCGTCAAACTTCGGCGGCCGAGTGAACAGCCTGCCGCACTGCCGACGACACTCAACCGCTCATGAGCAGATTGCCAGATAGATCGTGGGAACCAAAGACCGCAGCCCTAACATCTTCAGTTTAAAGGCCGGCGCGGCAGAGTCAAGAATATTTCAAGAAAAGTTGAGACTTCGACACTTCGCCTGGACATCGCTTGGCGGGGATTGCCGCATGTCTGCAGAAAAACCCCGTTCCGCCAGGGCCAATTACTTTTTAGAAAAAAGCTCGACAGAACTGTAATAATCTGCGAAACTAACATTCGCCACATCTTCAGAGCGATTCACGGCTCGCCATTGCCATGTCATAAGGAAACTTTTATGCGGCGTCACCGCGGCTTTACCTTGGTCGAATTGCTGGTGGTGATCACCATTATTGGCATTCTGATGGCACTCTTGCTGCCGGCCGTGAATTCGGTGCGCGAGCTGATGCGATCGGCCACCTGCCTGCAGCGTCAGCAGCAGTGGTCGCATGCCTGTTTGGCTTATGCGGAAAGTTTTCAGGAATTTCCTGGCTATTCCAACAAGATTGGCAATGCCACCACCTCGGTGCGGGCATCGTGGGTTGTCCGTTTGCTGCCGAACGTGGACCACAACGACCTCTACGAAATTTGGAGCCTGAAGAAGCCTGCGCCCTCGGGCTCGACGACAACGCCCACGCCGTATTTGGAAATTTGCATTTGCCCGAGCAACCCGCCTGACACCCCGCTGGCCCAGTTGTGCTTTGTTGGCAATGGCGGTTCGAACAATGCCACCCCGCACGTCGGCAACGGGCTGTTTACGGATCGCTTTCTGGCGACCGGCCTGATCGTTAAGCCTGACTCCATTAAAGACGGGTTACCACAAACGCTGATGTTTTCGGAGAATTGCCAAGCTGGTTACTGGAACGGCACGCTCTCGACCGTTAACGCTCAATCGGCCAGCGCCGCTGATTGCCTGCGCTACACCTGCTTTACGTTCAACGAGACCGACAACGCAGGCACCGCAGGCGTGACCACCGGTTCGCCCGACAACACCCCGGTACGGAAAATCAATCGCGGTAAAGATTCGCTAACCACCGCAGCCAGTTACTCCAGCGTCGACTACGCGCGTCCTTCGAGCAAGCATCCCAGCGGCGTGAATGTGGTATTTTGTGATGGTCACGGCCAGTTCCTGACCGACGCCATCGAATACAGCGTTTACGTTCAATTGATGACGATCGATACCAGCAAGGCCACGCCGGGCTTTCCGGCAGGTTTGCCGCCGCTGAACGACAGCGACTATGTGCATTAATCGCTGGCTCATCACCTAGCTACCGCGCGAGCACCATGCCGATCAGATAATACAGCAAGTTTTGCAGCGCCGGCGGATCGAGTGCGTCGGCCACGGCCGTGGCTTCCAAGCGATGCTGTTCGACCAGTTGTGCAGCCTGGGCAAAGACATCGGCGGCCTGATAAAGCCGCTGGATTTCGCTGACTTTGCTCGTGGCGTCTGCGGATTGAGTGGCCAATTGCTCGAGCCGACGGCGGTTATCCGGAGTGGAGTTGGCAAGCGCGAGCGCCCAAAGCACCGTAGGGCGGCCGCCCAGCGCGTCTCCGCCAGCGATCATTTTGTTGAAGTTGTCGCCCTGCCAATCAGCCAAATCGTTGAGAATTTGGAAAGCGATGCCCAAATGCCGGGCAAAGGCGCGCACAGGCTGCACGTAATCTTGCAGCGGACCAGCCATTCGCAGGCCGGCGTGCATGGCCGCTTCGAAGGCCGGCGCGGTCTTCAAAGCGTAGATTTCCATGGCGTCGTGCGCGGAGAGCCGCTTGTCGCGCGCGTCGCGCCACAGCAGTTCGGCGCCTTGCCCTTCGGCCAGTTTCATATGGGCGTCGGCTAGCCGGTCGAGAATGTCGGCGGTGACCTCCGCGCCCAGCGCGGCGGTCTCGCGACTGACCATGCGGTAGCCCAGGCCAATCAGGTAATCGCCGACGTTAATGGCCGTGGCCGCGCCGTATTTTCGATGCAAGGTCCGCTGACCGTAGCGAAATTCGTCATCGTCTTCGATATCGTCATGTACGAGCGACGCTTTGTGAAAAATTTCGATCGAAAGCGCCGCGCGCTTCACGGCGTCGGGCAGCGAGGCAACGTGTTCGGCGGAATTCGGGCCGGCACCGTGTCCGCCCGTCATCGCGTCGTAAACCGCCAGGGTGATGAACGGTCGCGAATGCTTGCCGCCTTTGACCAAAAAGTCGTAGGCAATCGCCTCGGTACCGCTGACCGGGTCGAGCCCGGCGACGCCATGCCCATTCAATTCGGCCAAACTTGGCCCGCCGCGCAATCGAGGCATCAGGCGTTGCAACTCGCCATGTTGGAACATGCCGGTCGCGGCTTGCATCAGCGGTCCGTAGTTCGGCCCTGGCTTGGCGTGGCGAATGGCGTTTGGGCAATGCGGCAGCGCGATCATTTCGCCCACCCAATCCGCATCGCTGGCGGCCGTCGTCAGTTCGGCTGAAAGCAGCGGCACGGCCATGCAGGGAATGCCGGCCAACAGTACTTTATCGATGGCTTTTTCGAGAATGTTCAGGCTGGCGACGCCGACGATGGCGTCGATCTGCCCGCCGACAATCTTATGCAACAGTTGCGGCGAATTCTCCGCCGGCAGCACTTGATGTCCGTGCTCCAGGGCTTGTTGACGCCAGGCGTCGGTCTGGCAGAGCAGGCAATTCACGTGTTTGCTGGAATCATTGCTAGCCTTCGACGTTTTCGGCCGCCGCCCGCCGTTATTCGCGGCGCGAGGGCAATGAGCAGCGTGCTCGGCGATCACCGGCAACAGCATCAATCGCCGGTCGCAACGCGTGGCGACGATTTGCTCCCGCCAGAACGCGCCCGCCAGCATGACCATTGTCCAGCCGGCATAGCCTTCAGGCAGCGAAAGCGCCGTGAGCAACTGCCGAGCGTGCGCCTCAAGCTCATGACGCGACAGCGGTTGCAAGCGGTCTAGCGTGGCAGCCACTTCGCTAGCGGCAGCGCGGATCTGCTCCCGCAAAGCTCTCGGTTCGGGCACAACTTTCAGATCGCCGCCATGCCGGCGAATGATGCCGTGCTTAGGCAATCCGTGTTCCGTTTTGGTCGCCGGAGGCAGTGCGGAAATCGAAGAAGCGGGAACGACGGTCGCCAAGGCTACCCTTTCGCAATGGTATTCATCACTCGATCGCTAAGCCGGCCGGCTGGCATTTCGATCAGCCTCGCTCTCAGCGTTATGATCTAAACGGAACTTCTATCATATCCAACCCCACAAAAACTAAAAACGGCCCTTCAACAACGCAGCCAGCGACGCATTGTGAGGTTGCCCGTGCGGAGTTTTTTAGGGCGGCCTTATTCTAGTCAATAAGGTGTTTGCCGGTAATGGGTTATCGGCCATGTACCGTCAGCCGCCGAAGCAGCGGTTGCGTTAACTTTACAACCGTAGCTTCGGCCGAAAGTTAACAAAAACAGCTTTCCCAGGCGTTTGGCGCGAGGTACGCAGCGCGCCGGGACGAGGTTGGCGTTGCTGATCGCTGGCCGCTACACACGCGTGACCGGAGCGTCGCCGCTGCTCGCGAGCTTCATGCCAGGCAGAAAGTGCGGTTGGGGTGCCAACATCCGAGGTTCGACAACGTGCTGCAGGATATATTCGGCGGCAATTCGCGACGCGCCGCCGTGGCCCACGCGGGCTTTGAGTTTGGCCAGCTCGGCCACCAGGCCTTCGCGCTTGCTCTCGTTTGTCAGCCAGCCAATCACATGGCCGGCAATCTGCAGCGAGCGATCTTCGCAGGTCAGATATTCCGGAAACAGCACGCGATCATTGCCGGGCGCTTGCGGATCGTAGGGCGTGCAATCTTTGGGAAACAGTTCTTTGGCCGTCAACAAGTTGACCAGCGTAATGTACTTCACCCTGCGAAATTGCGCCTGAACTTTAAATGCCAACCGGCTGATCCAATATAAGATGACCGTCGGTTTGCGCTGGTAAAGCAACTCCAAAGAAACCGACCCGCTGACGGCCATGCAGCAGGTGGCCATATGAATGAGTTCCGGCGTACGCCGCAAGAAGACTTCCACATCCAGTCCTGCCTCGCGAACTTTGTTGCGCGCCATTTCAGCCTGGTGCGGCTTGAATGCGGCAATGGCAAACCGGGTACCAGGCACGCGCTGTTGCACGACGGCCGCGGCCGCCAGGAACCAAGGCAGATTGTGGATGACTTCTTGCGTCCGCGAACCGGGCAAAATGGTCACTAACTGGCCGGGACGCTCTTGGTGTCGCTGCACGAATGCGGCATCGAGCTTTTGGCGGCGAACTTCGTCGAAGTAAGGGTGACCGACGAATACCGCGTTGCAACCACGTTCGCGAAACCAGGTTTCTTCGAACGGTAGGCTGCAAAGCACGTGATCGACAAAGCGGCGCATCTTTTTCACACGCCAACTGGCCCAGGCCCAAACCTGCGGCGGCGCAAAGTAAAACACCGGAATGCCATGCGCTTTGGCCCGGCGCGCAATCCACCAATTGAAGCCCGGATAATCCACCAGCACCACAGCGTCGGGCCGATGTTGGCGGAAGTAGCGATCCGCCCGGCTGAGCAAATTCAAAAACTTGTGAATGTTCAGAATCACGCGCAAGAGCCACATGACGGCCAGCGCCGTGAGGTCTTCGTGCAATTGGCAGCCAGCCTCGGCCATCAACGGACCGCCATAGCCAACCGCCTCGATATCCGGCCGCCGCTGCCGCAGCTCGCGAATCAAATTCGCGCCGTGCAAATCGCCACTAGGCTCACCGACCGAAAAGAAAATCTTCATACCCGGCTCCATCCTTGCCGCCACATTGCGCTGCCTGCCATCCCTGGGCGGGCAGTATCTCAAAACGGGCGAAATGGACAAAGAGCAGTCTGCCGGAACGCTGCCCGAGGGCTCACTATCGCCAAACGTCATTCGCGTGCCTCGTAATGCGTGCTCGACCGCGTGGCCAACGCTGCTAGCATCCATAACGGGGCAAAGAGGCAGGAATTTGGTCCAGCCGGAAGCAGAGGCTTCAATGGCTAATTGTGAACGAAGCGGGCAGCATCGCGACGATCGTAATTCTTGCCGACCGTCTCGATTTGATAAGCCAGCCAGAAGAACGAAAGCACTGCAACGCCCAACGCCATCAGATGGTAATTGTGCGTCAGCAGCGCGTCGTACAGACCGTGCAGCACCATTGGCACAGCGACAACTTGGAGCACGCTTTTCGCAAAGTCGGTCCACTCGCCGGGATCTTGAAATTCGCCTTGGCGATCAAAAACGGCAATGCCCGACGACGCGGCCCAAATGGCGTGCAGCGCGACGCAAGAAATGAATCGTACCCAATAAATATCCGCGCTAAGGATGCCGTTGTAGAAATCGTGCGAGTAGCTCACGCCCTCCGAAACTCCAAATCCCACGCCCTACACTAATCCCCACAGCAAGGCGGCCCGCCAAGTGCGGAGTCCGGATTTGGCGGCGATGAAAATCGCTGGTACGGCTTTGCAAACTTCTTCGCACAAGCCCACGCCGCAAGTGAATCCAAGCAATGTGATCGGAAAGGAATATTCTCCGCTGATCAACTGATACGATTGGCCAATCAGCGCGATGATGTCGATGACCAAAATGATCGCCACGCCAATCAGCCCACCGCGCGGAATCAAAAGGGGCATGCGTATGGCCACTTCTTGAAACGCCAACAGCATGGCAATGCCGACGGTGCCTGTAAACGCTGCCACGCCGATGAGCGATGCGACCTTGGTATGCCCTCGCGGAAATACCAGGAGGATGAACGTCATGAAGACGATTGCGCTGAGCGCGGCCATCGCCCAGTGCAGGCTGGAGTCGTGCGCCAGAAACGCTCCGTGGATTCGGTGCTGAGGCAATACGCTGAACAACTCGTCGGGAGTCCAGCTATCGAAATCTGGCTTTTTGGTCACGAGTTCCAAAATGGCCTGTCGCGACTCCGGAGATCCTTAGGAACAGCCGAAAAATAACTTCCGCTTTTGACTCATATCAGTCGAACCGGGGAGCGGTGTAATTGAGTTGTGGTAGGAAGGTGTTGTAGCGGATTGGGCTGTTGTCCAGAAACTCCGCGGTTGCTTTGCGGCCTGTTT
>JBBRCE010000077.1:0-19610 GCA_038205115.1 Pirellulales bacterium | reverse complement strand
ATCGGCGGAATGGATTGAGTCGGGTTGGCATTTGTGCGCTGCCAGCTTGACAATTCGCCCAATGCGAGTCGCACCATTGCCGACGAATCGCGGCGCGGCGTTGCAACTCCACACGCGTCCGGTACCGCACAACTGCGATTTGGGCGGCAAAGCGCTGCGCTTGTCTGGTGAGTGGTACGCAGATGTGCGTATGATGACCTCAGAAAGTGGCTGCTCCGCTCACGCACATATGCGTACCCCACTTGGCTGGCGGCGAATGCGGAAGAAAAGGAAAAGAGTATGAATAATGTGGCGGGCGACAAGTTAGCTTTCCGGCCTAAACGCTTGTGCGTTTCTACTACGGTCGGGAACAGGGTGAAAACCGTTGGCGATAAACGGCCAATGAGTTCATCGCACGCCGACTTGAATTTTTGACTTCGCTTACAATCGCGGCTAACGTCGTTGCTAGCACCGCTAACAGGAGTTTGAGAATGCCGCTCAGGAACGACCGAAAAATAACTTCCTCTGAGTGAGACGCCCGCTGCTCGTGATAGCGCGCGTCGACCCGAACGAAAAACGGAAGTTATTTTTCGGTCGTTCCTCAGCAACACAGCAATCAGCTTCCAAGTCTCGCGACTGACAGACAAAAACGTACTCGAAGGTATACGGCTTGCGATTCAGGATGCTAATGTAACCTTGCACCTCGCCGGTCGTCTCGCCGTTGATGGTCCGCGAGCGGATGGCCCGTCCGAAAGCTTTCAGTCCGGCCCACCTTGGATAAATAGCGATGCACGCAAATGATTCACGAAAGCGCTTTCATGCTCTGTGGCCTTTAAGCTTGGCGATGCTTGTGATCTGCGGTTGTTCGGGAACCGCGGGGACGAGCAACGAGCCTCTCAACTACCAACAAGTTGACGCGGGGCTGATTGATCCAAAGCTACGAAACATTGCAGAACTGTTTAAGCGGCTCAGCGAAGAGCCGATACGGGAAATTGTAAAGGCTTCCCTTGCTGACGTCGATAAAAAGAAATCGGAATTTCAAACGTTAGGCGACTGGATGGAAAACGAGTTTCAAAACGAACGTGACAAGGGAGACGTTGAAAATCGCCGTACTTTAACCAAATCTATTCATTGGAAGGGTCCAGAGGCCTCGCTTGCAGAGGTGTCACGGGTCTATATTATCACGAGTCACTATCCGTCGGAGGCGAAACGGTTGGCGACGTGGGATTCGCTTGTCGCATTTTACGTGTTCACGGACAACGATGGTAAAATCATGGGTTGGCAAAGAAGCATACTCAAGTAATAAACAGGCTGCCCTGCACGCGAGTCGCTTCTGGTCTTTCGGCAAAGTCTTGCCGAATTGTGCGCGGGGCTGAACGTGCGCCGCGATTTGCCTGGCCAGTTGCTGACTTGGCCCACTCGGTCCAGCGGGCGACAGGCGCGACGCGAGCGATGAGCTTGAATTTGCCTGCGGCGGTGGGGCGAAAGATTACGACTTCGCCTTCGCTGGCATCGCCAAATTCTTTGCCAGCCGCGTCTTGTAGGTTCAGTTTGTGGCCAACGATGAGGGTGTTTTTGCCAGACGCTGACGGCCTGCCGAGCAGCTTGCGGAGCGGCGCGGCGCTGATTTTCGTTGGGACTGATAACCAACCCGCCTTCGGTGATGTCGAGCGAAGCTTCGACGTCGCCCGCATCGAGCAGTTTGGCTGCTTCTTGACCGAGATAAAACTTGCTCGACCAAATCTTGCCGACCGGAATTTTCAGCGCTCTCAACGCCGCGCCCAAAGCTTTGGCTTGCGCGCGACCTTTTTCAGAAGGCTGTCGCTGGGCGTTGACGTTATCCAGATGCAAAGAGTGCACATCGGCCAGATCGGCATTGGTCTTGGGATGGCGAATGGACTGCAGATAGCCGCCGGATTGCAACGCCGGCACGATATCGGCTTTGCTGGGCAGCGTAGATGATTCGAACACTCGTGCCGCCCACAAAAGTTGCATTTGCCGCGACGCTGATGACGCGTCGCCGCGAGGGTCCGTCGCACCCAGCAGCGAAGCGGACAGGCGTGAGGAGGCATGTCGGGCGAGCGGATGTTGCCGTGCGGCCGGGGAATTGCGGTTGTCAGCCTGGCGGGCCATTCGCTAAAACGACGGTCGGCGAAGTTGCGGCGTCGCATGCCCTCCGACGATCTTTTTCGACGATTGACCGTGACCCGATTGTTTGCCGGAACGCCGCTGGATCGCCCGCCGCGCTGTGCGCGATGTGGTGAGTTGGAATCGGTCTGCGTCTGCCCACCGGCGCCCCGGCCGAGAACTCCGGCGGCGGATCAAACGGCGCGATTGAGCGTCGAAAAGCGCCGCAAAGGCAAGATTGTCACCGTGATTGCCGGACTGGCCAGCGAGCCGGAACCGCTGAGCGAACTGCTAACGCGACTCAAAAACGCCTGCGGCGCCGGTGGCGCGGTGAAAGACAGCACGCTGGAAATCCAAGGCGATCACCAGCAAAGAATTCGCGACGTGCTGCGTGAGCTGGGCTACCGGGTCAAACCGTGATCGGATTTTGAACACGGCCCGATCATTGCGAAAACGTTTTATCACCTTTTGTTTCGAGAAGTTTTTACGCATGGCTGTGTTGCTGCAAATCAAGAACGCGTCCAAGAGCTACGGCGACCAGGTGCTGCTGGATCAAGCCGACGCGACCATCACCGACGACACCAAAATTGGCTTCGTCGGCCGCAACGGCGCCGGCAAGAGCACCCTGCTGCGCGTGCTGTTGGGCGATGAGGAACTCGACTCCGGCGAAATCATTCGGCATCCCAAGCTGCGGCTCGGTTATCTTCGCCAGCACGATCCGTTTCAGCCAAACGAGACCGCGCTGGAGTTTCTGATGCGCGACAGCCAACAGCCAGACTGGAAGTGCGGCGAGGTTGCCGGCCAGTTCGAACTCAAAGGCAGTTATCTGGAAGGACCGGTCACCAAACTTTCGGGCGGTTGGCAAACGCGCGTCAAATTGGCGGCGCTGCTGCTGCATGAACCGAATTTGTTGCTGCTGGACGAACCGACGAACTTCCTCGACTTGCGGACGCAAATTCTGCTGGAGCACTTTTTACGCGACTATCAGGAAGCCTGTTTGATTGTCTCGCACGATCGCGCTTTTCTGGCCGCCACTTGCGGCAGCACGCTCGATCTAACGCGCGGCAAGTTGACGGTTTATCCCGGCAAAATCGACGCCTTCTTGACCTTTCAGCAAGAGCGTTTGGAGCACGATCAGCGGACCAACGCGGCTGTGATGGCCAAGCGCAAACAGCTCGAAGAGTTTATCGCCAAGAACAAAGCGCGGGCCAGCACGGCCACGCGCGCCAAGAGCAAGAGCAAGCAGCTCGAACGTTTGGAAGTCACGGAAATTGCCGGCGACGACCCGACAGCCAAAATTCGCGCGCCGCAGGTGGAGCCTCGTAAAGGCCCGGCGCTGCGTTGCCGTGGTTTGGCCGTCGGCTACCCCGAGCGGCAAGTGGCCGACGGCATCGACCTGGACATCGATCACGGTTCGCGGGCGGCCATCGTCGGCGATAACGGCCAAGGCAAAACCACGTTTCTGCGGACGATTGTCGATTCGCTAAACCCCCTAGCAGGCGAAGTCCGCTGGGGCTATGGCTGCCTGGTGGGCGTCTATGCGCAGCACGTTTACACCAGTTTGCCGGACAAGCAAACCGTGCTGGAATATTTGGAATACAATGCCGCGCCGGGCACCAAGAACCAGCAAATTCTCGATCTGGCGGGTGCGCTGTTGTTTCGCGGCGAGCAGGTTAAAAAGCGAATTTCCGTGCTGTCTGGCGGCGAGCGCGCCCGGCTGTGTTTGGCTGGCTTGCTGCTCAGTAATTACAACGTGCTGATTCTGGACGAGCCGGGCAACCACTTGGATGTCGAAACCGTCGAGGCGCTGGCGGAATCGCTGTTGGAATATCAAGGCACGCTGATCTTCACCAGCCACGACCGGCATTTCATGAAGCGCGTGGCCAGCAGCATCATCGAAGTTCGCGATGGCCACGTGACCAACTACCGAGGCGATTACGACGCCTATCTGTATTCGGTCAACAAAGAAATCGAAGACGGCGAGCGCGAGCAAGCCACGCGGATGTCGAAGGCGCCGGCGGCTGTGGCCGGCAAAGCGCACAAGGCGGCCGCGCGCGCCAATCGCCGCAGCGAGCGCGAGGTTCGCAAGGAAATCACAACGCTGGAGCGGAATATTGCCCGCATCGATCAGCAGAAAAAAGAGATCAACGCACAGCTCATGAAGTCGACCGATCCGGCCGAAGCGCTGCGGCTCCACAACGAAGTGACCGCGCTGGCCGACGAACTGGCGATTGCCGAAGATCGCTGGTGCGAACTCAACGAGGAAGCGTCGGAAGCGGAATGAGTTGAAGTGTGCGCCAGCAGCAGGCCGATCCAATTTTAAGAAATTCGGCGAAATCATGGGCCTTGCGTTAGCCATCGGAGCGCCGGATTTGTATACTGCCATTTGCTCAGTCTGGAATGGTGAGCACTCTTAGGTTGGCCGTGCCGGTCTCGATTGCCGTGTGTGATGCAAGGCAGTTTTGCAACTGGCGCTTCTGGCGGCCGAATCACATTTTTGGGTTTAGCATAGGCGAGATATCGATGTCGAATCGGGCAGACAATAACACCTTCGAAGCAACCGCACCGGGATACGAGAGCGCGCCGCACCGCCCAGAGCAAGCGGCCGAATTGCGTTCGCGCGTGATCAGCTTTTTGTTCGGCCGGAACTTGCCCGGCTTACGTCAGGTGCAGGTGGACGTTGACGGCCACGCCGTGACGTTGCGTGGGCGCGTGCGGTCGTTTTACGAAAAGCAATTGGCTAGCCATTGCTGCCGGCGGGTGGCTGGCGTGCACCAGGTGATTGACGATCTGCACGTGGACGCGATTGCCCGCTGAATCCGTCGGCGGTTGCGTCAATGAGCGTGCTTGGCAGATGGCGCCGGCGCTGCGCCGTTGGCGAGCAGTTTTGCTGCTTCGCCGACGCGCTGCTGCCGCGGAATCACCACGCCGCAGCTAATCAAATATTGCAATGCCTGATCGATGGTGATGTCGAGTTCGATCGCTTTGGACTTTGGCACCGTGATCGCGTAGCCGGTGATTGGTCCAGGCGAGCCGGGCAGCACGACGGTCCAGCAGGGCTCGTGGATCAATTGATTGACTTCCCGCATGCCTTCGCCGGTGACAAAGCCAATTCCCCACACGCCGGGCCGCGGATATTCCACGGCCACCACGCGGGCGTAATGCAATTCGGCCTGCCGAAACATGAAGTCGGTGACCTGCTTGACCGAGGCATATACGTTGCGGACCAGCGGCAACCGTTGCACGACCCACTGCAGCGCGCGGCCAACTTCGGCGGTGAGCGTTTTGCCAAGCAAGTACAGCACCAGCACGAAGCAACATAAAAACACCGGGATCATCACGCGGTCTTGAACGAATTCCAGTTCCACGTAGCGCCGGTAAACTTCGCTTGCGGTGTTGGGCATGGGGCCTTCGCCCGGATCGGCCAGCACGCGGTTATAAACGTCGATTGGCACAAACTGGCGGTTGTCGAGTTGCTGGTAGACTTTGTCGCCCAGCTTGGCGGTTTTGGCCTCGGCATCGCTGAGTTGCAGACCGTAGTGAATGTCTTGCACGGACCAAGTCACCACCGCCACGGTGATGTTCCGCACCGGTCCCAGCAAGTAAGCCTGCACGGTGCCAAAGATCCACAAAAAGATCACCACGGTCAGCACCGGCGGCAGCATGACCGCCAAGCCGCGCAGCACGGCGCGTTTGAACGGGCGATGCGGCGCAGCGCTGGGCACAGGATTTGGAGAGTCGGTCGACATGGCCCCATTTTGGCAGAGGTCGACCGCGAATGACAAGCGAGAAATCTGCGAATCGCCGCCGTCAGCGACCGGTCGACGAGCAAATCGAGAAATAATTCGACATGGATTCTCGCGAAATCCACCGCGGACGGTTATACATGGCTTTTAGGCAATCCCACGACCGCGGCATTTCATCACTCATTGAGGTCAGTCATGCAACTCTTGCGCGGTCGATCGGCGTGGACGGTTTTCGGCTCATGTGCGGTGCTGATGGTTGGCAATATGCCTGGATCGGCGCAAGCCGCCGAGGCCAGTTGGAACGGCGCTGAGACGGTGGTGGTCGCCACGCTGAGCAAAGTGCAGCCTGGCCCAACCTCCCGCTCGTTGCCGCCGATCTACCATTCCACGCTGCTCTTTAAGGTCGAAAAAGTGCTGCGCGGACCGCTGCGGCTGGAAGAGACCGTGGGCATGCACCACTCTGCCCGGCAGGCTGCCGCGCCGGAGTATGCCGTCGACAAACGCTATGTGGTCTCCGCCAAGCAATCGCGCGAAGGCTGGGAAGTGATGCGGATGGAAGAAGCGTCCGAAAAACTGATCGTCGATGTCGAAGCCGACTGCTCATTGCCGCTGGGCTGGGTGCTCAAAGACGACAAGCCATTATCTCCCTGGGCGAGCCTCGGCAGGGCTGCCTGGACCGATAACGGCGAGACAGCCAAGCTCGTTTGCAGCGCCAGCGGACGCCCGTCGCTGCTGCTCGGCGAAGCAACGCTGGAAGTCGAATCGCTGCCGCCGGCCAAGGAGATCAAATGGACCAACCCCGACGGCGATGGCCTGTATAAGGTGACCGTCACCAATCCCACTGACAAGCCGCTCAAAGCGCCGGCGCTGCTGACCGACGGCAAGCAAATTGCCTGGGCAAACAGCCTGGTTTTAATGTGCCAAGGTAAAGCGTACGCTTGCCCTGGGTTTAAGCCCGACGCCGGCAAGCTGACGCCGGTGACACTTGAACCTAAGCAAAGCGTATCGACAACCGTCAACATCTTGAGCGTGAACGGCCCGGAATGGCCGCGGGGCGGCTACCGCATTGAGTTTCAGTTCTGCCTGGGCGAAAAGAGCGTCACCAAGTCGTTGTACTATATGTCCAAGCATCACGACGTGTTGCGTGAGGCCGCCGTCAAGAAATGATCGCCGAATGGACAACCGCGAACGCTCTTAACAATGATCAACCAATCGCCCTGTAACGAAAGCCATTCACCGCGAAGCCGCGAAGATCGCAGACAGATTCGGCATCGCGAACTGGGTCGTATTTTTCCCTCGCCCCCAGCCCCTCTCGCCCCTCTCACCCCTCGCGGGCTACCAGAACAGACGGGTTTCGATCGCTTGCCAAAGTTCGTGAAACCAGACGTAGCCAACGGCGCGGCGGCCGCAGTGAATTTTTGCCACGGCCGCGGCACCGGGGCGGGCGTTGGGCAAATCGGACCGATCCAAGGCAATGGTGGCCGACACCCAGGTGGCGCCGGCTTTGTCGGTTTCGGCGGTTCGCCCCAGTTTTTCGACCGTGCCGCGATGCGCCACGCCGGGATCGGTGGCCAGTACATATTGCACGCTGAGCGGCTGACGAGCGGACTGCTGTGCGGCCATCACCGGACCTACGCGGTCATCGTCGAGCCGAACTTCTA
Source organism: Pirellulales bacterium (assembly GCA_038205115.1). Taxonomy (GTDB): domain Bacteria; phylum Planctomycetota; class Planctomycetia; order Pirellulales; family JBBRCE01; genus JBBRCE01. The sequence goes on along the minus strand of JBBRCE010000077.1, from coordinate 12,097 downwards.
GCACCCACGGCCCATCAACATCGGCCACGGTCAATAGCGACTGCCCACGCTGCACGGGACGCGCTTGCAGTATTTGCTCGACGTTCCAGGTGAGCACTTCGCCGGCGATGGGGCTGGTGAGTTTCAATTCCGCCAGTTGACCGTTGAGTAATTGCTTCTGTTGGGCCAGGTTTTCCAACGTGGCCTTGAGTTCTTGTTCGTCGGCGGTCAGTTGCTGGGCTTTTTGCGGCGTATCGATGCGCGCGTCGTTGCCGCTGAGCCGCGCGGCTTGCACGGCCGCCAGGCGTTTGCGCGCGGTATCCATTTCGCCCGAGACGCGGCTGAATTCCAGATCGACCTGCGGCCGGCGGAGTTCGGCCAGGATTTCGCCGGCGCCAACTCGCTGGCCGTGCGCCACCCGCACATCAATCACCTGGCCATCGGCGCTGGCAAACACGTCGCGGCGCCGTTGCGGTTGCAATTGTCCGTGGGCAATCACATCAAAGTCCGCGGGAATGAAGGCCAGCGCGGCGATCGCAACCAGCGTGGTTATGCCGGCCAGCACGGTCCAGGGCAGTTGGCGGGCGCGCGTCAGCCACGTCAGGCGATCGAGCGATTGCCAGAGCGGCATCAGCGGAACGCGTCGGTAAATCAGCGCGTTATGCAGCGCCAGCGCGCCGTGGTCGGCGGCCGATTGCGTCCGCTGGCGAAAGCCTGGATCGAAGCGGCCGGCGTCAAAACATTCGACCGCCAGCGCGGCGATCAACGTGCCATCGGGTTGTGCGGCCGAGGGGGGCGGCGCAGGATCTTCGGCGACAAACAGCGGAATAATGGCCAGCGAGCGGCAATGCGCGGCGTCCAAATAGTTGTGAACCGCGGTTTCCAATTGCGGCGAAAGTTCGGGCTGATTGTCGTACCACAGCGGCTCGCGAGTCGCGGCCACGCGCTGCACCAACGCTTCCAAGGTCCGCGAAAAATTCGCGCGACGATCAAACGTATCCATGCCGCTGACGGCCAGCAACTTCGGCCGGCCGTCGTCCAGTCGCAGCACGCACAAGCGATCGCAATCGATCAGCAGCCGCCCTTCGTTGGCCAGCGCGTAGGCCGTGGCGGTGGGGTCGAGCGAGGCGTGAATTGCGCGGACGAACGTGTCGAAGCGATCGCCCCGCGCGCTTTGCGATTCGGACGCAATCAGCGGCGACGCCAGCGCCAGCGCGCGGGTTGTGACGACCGCTGCGCTGGGCGACGGTGGCGGCTGTTGCTCAACCGGAAGCTCGCGATCGACCGTCGCGCGGCGCGCGAGAAATGTTTCGGCCAATGCGGCCAGCGTGGCGACGAATTTGAGAAATCCCGGCCGCGCGGCCGACGAATGATCTTCGCGCTGAAAGACCTCCAAAATGAGGACGGCCGCGCCCTCGGTGGTCACCGGCGCCAGCAGCAGCAAGTAGTCCGTCGGATTGATCGGCAGCTCGGCCGGCGATTCGTACGCGGCAGCCACGGCCGCTCGCGCCGGCACCCATTGCGGCACGCCGGAGCGGAGCACCGCTTCCAGCAATTGGCCGTGGCGACGTTGGTGATTGCGATTTTCCGCCAGATCGGTTTCGGCCAGCGACAACTGATGCGCCAGGCGGAGGACGCCTTGATCGTTGGCCTGCCAAACGGCTGCCGCGACGGCTGCCAGTCCATTCACGGCGGTCGACAGCAGTTGCGAGAAAAACGCGGATTCGTCCGCGTCGCTGACGGCCAGCACGTTCAGTTCGGCCAGCAATTGTTCGACGTGCGCGGCTGCCGACGATTCGTCATCGGGGGTGGCAGGCAATTCGGAGCTGTCGCGTGAACGATGCATGGACGTTAGGCTGGCGAAGCGAAGTCGAAATCGATCGTCGGGGAAATCCCGCGGGAAGGCCTTCGCTCAGACCTCAATATATCCGCGCCTCGCGGGAACTTCGAGTGCGGCCGAGCCGTGGTCGTCGTTGCCGCCGTCGCTGGCGTCAAAACTTCCAGAGCAGTACGCCAAAGTATTCGACATCGTTCGGCTTTTTGCCGGTGGCTTGCGTATCGTAGCGATCCGAAGCGCCGAGTTTGAGCGTGATGTTCCAGATGGGATCGACCAGCAGTTCATAGGCGATCTTGGCGTCGGAACGGAAATCGCCGAGGCTATTCAGGGCCGGAAAGACCTCGCCGGCCATGGTGAGCTTCTGGCGGTTGCTCACGTGTCGCTCGTATTCCAGGCCGAACAGGGCTTCCGTCGTGCCGCCGGCATCGGGGCCGCCGAATTTCCAGGATTCGCCCACGCCCGCCCGCCCTTTGAATTTGGTGATGTCGTTTTTGAAAATCATATAGGCGACACCGCCGTGGTCGGAAACGCGCAAATCGTACGACTTGAATTCATCGTATTCGAGTTCGTCCTCGTCAAAGACGCTCCAGGCGGAATTGGCAAACAGCCATTCGTAACGATTTTTCGCCAGCGCGCGGTTTTCGGTTTCTTGCGCGTGGGAGGTGGAGTAGTTGTAGGTGACGTCGAAGGTCAGAATGTGTTGCTCGTTTTCGTGCTTGGTCGAAAACGCCGATCGCAGCTTGATCAGTTCGCTGTTGCCGCTGGCGCCGTTGAGGCCTAACTCCACACTGCTCGACCAGGGCGGCTTGATCGGCTCGATGAGTTTTTCCGGCTCGACGACGATCACCACGGCTGGCTGCTCGGGCGCCGCGATCGTCAAGGGCGCGGCGGAATTCAAGAGCGGCGCCCCGGATGCTGGCCAGTCGTCAGGGTTATCGATATACATGTTCGAAGGCGGCGGCGGCGGAAGCAAAAAAGCCTGGGCCGGCAACACGCGCGAATCGACAAATTCTTTGCCAGGCACGATCTCCGCAAAATGCGGCTGCCCCGCGGCACGGCCAAATGTATCGGCGGGCGAGTTCAAAACCGACGGTAACGCCGGCCAGGCGACGACCGGATCGGCCAGCGGTGGGTACGAATCGGCTTGGGCAGCGGCGATTGCTGGCCAGCAAATCGTCAGCGTAACCATCCAGAACGCTTTGATCGCCTGATTCAACGTCCAACTCCTGAATGTCGCGTCCGTCACGATTCAGCGTGCCGCCACGGCCGTCTCGCGATTGCCATGCGGAACCGAACAGCCCGATTCCGCTTCATGGTGGGCAGGTAATTAATCGAATTTGCGATTTTTGACAAGTGAAGTCCCGTGTTGCTAGCAGCGGCGCCCAATGCGCTCGCCAATGGCCGCGACGTGTGCCTTCTCGACGGTGCCTTTGCGGCACGCCGCGCCGTGCGCGCGGTGCCGAACTGGCGCGGAAGACGGCTGCGAAGCCGGATCAAACCTGATATGATGAGCCCAGCGGAGTCACGGCCGGTTTTCCGAACGCTGTTGAGCGGCCCGACTTGTGGCCGAATCGGTGGGTCAGAATCGTCGGCCACGGCCTGTCCGCGGAGTGTTTGCGATGCTGCCAGCGGAAAATCTTGGTTCGGCCATTTGTGAAGGAAGGCCTCTGCGACTAAAATACCGAGCTTCCCAACGAATTACCCGCGATGCGGCGGCTGGCGAAGTTGCCGTCGCGCTGGGTTTTAGATTTCAATTGATAAGTGTTTAGGAGCGTCGTGGTGCAAATTAAAATTTCCACGCGGCACGGTCATCTCAGTGAAACCACACGCGAGAAGATCGAGGCCAAGGTTGAAAAACTGTCGCGTCTCCACGAGCGACTGACGGAAATTGTGGTCACGGTTGACCTGGAGCATCCCGAAAAGCCCACCGTGGATTTGCAAGTTTCCGCGGAGCACAAGCACGACTTCGTCGCCACCGAACAGTCCGAAGAACTTTGGGCGTCGCTGGATGGCGCGATTCATAAGATCGAACAACAACTTAGGCGGTACAAAGAAAAGTCGGTCGATCGGCACCGCGGGCCAGGTGCCAAGCAATCCGGCAGTGCCAGCGAATTGACCGAAGACTAACACCATCCCGCGCGGTTGCTGGCGTTTTTCGATGGCCCGTCCGATTGGCCTTCGACTCTGCCAGCCGGCGGGTGTACCGAGAGAAAGGATCGACGTTTCATGAAGTTTGCCGATTTCATCTGTTTCGAGGCGATTTCGGCCCAACTGGCGGCCGACAGCAAAGAAGGCGTGATTCGCGAAGTCACGCAATCGTTGCTGAATTCCGGTAAGATTGCCGCCGGCGAGGTCGAGAGCATCGTTAAGGCCATTCTCAAGCGCGAAGAGCTTGGCAGCACCGGCATCGGCCGTGGCGTGGCTGTTCCGCATACCAAACACCCCAGCGTCGACCGCCTGGTTGGCACCGTGGCGGTGAGCCATGAAGGCGTCGATTTCAACAGCCTGGACGGCGAACGCGTGCAGTTGTTTTTCTTGCTGATTTCGCCGCCGGATCGGCCGGGCGAACATTTGCGGGCGCTGGAAAATATCTCACGCCAATTGCGCGACGATACGTTTTGCAAGTTTTTGAAGCAAGCCAAAACGCCGGCGGACATCAAGCAGTTGCTGGAAGAAGCCGACCAAAACCAGTTTGGCGCGTAGTGGTGTGGCTGCTGACGTGAGGGCGATTAGTGACGATTTTTTGGCTTGCCGGCGGTGGTTGGCGGCAACCAGCTCGGCGCCAGCGTGCGGCAGGCGGTTGTCCGTTGCGCGAAGCCGCTGATGGATTGCGGTGAGTTTTTGACGGAAATCTCGAAAAAACGCTGCGTTTCAGCGTCATTCTTAAGTTTGGGTTTCAACGTGGTTGGTCGTATCGATGGAAAACAGCAAGGCAACTCGAACGGTCGTTGTGGTCAACGCGCAAGGGCTGCACGCCCGACCCGCGGACATGATCGTGCGGACTGCTAGCCGCTTTTCATCGACGCAAGTTGGCCTGATCAAGCAAAACACGCGCGTGGACGCCAAGAGCATTTGGGATATTCTCACGCTGTTTGCCGAGAAAGGAACCGAGTTGACTGTGGAGGCGGATGGTCCGGATGCTCAAGTGGCCGTCGATGCGCTCGCTGAACTTTTTGCGCAGGGGTTTCCGGAAAAAGAATCGCACCGCGAGGGCGAAGTGGGCGGCGGTTAGCCATTTGCAATTGGCCACCGGCGGTTAGCCATTAGCAATTGGCCACGGGGAGCGAATTCCCGCGGTGGCCCATCGCTATCTGCTAACGGCTCCTGGCCACAGGCCCTATTGCGTTTCGAAAACATTCTTCCGCGGCCTCAAACGACATGCAGCGATTACAAGGCATCGCGGTTTCGCCTGGCGTAGCCATTGGCGAAGCGCTGGTGATGGACACCGAGGGATTTCGGATCCCGCGGCGGTTTGTCGCGCGCGATGCCGTGGACGAGGAGATTCAGCGGTTGACGCTGGCCATCGAATCGGCCGGCGGCGAAATCGAGCACAATCGCGACGCCATTCGCCGCGAGTTGGGCGACGAATATGCGGCCATCTTCAATGCCCATCTGCAAATGTTGCGCGATCCGCGTCTGCGCAACGAACTGGAAGGCATGATTCGCGAGCGACACTACGCGCCCGAATATGCCGTGAGCCGCACGCTGCGGCGCTATGCCAAGGTGTTTCAGACCGTCGAGAGCAGTTACCTGGCCGAGCGGGCCAATGATATTTTCGATATCGAAAAGCGATTGCTGCGGAATCTGCTCGGGCGGCGGCGCGAAGAACTTTCGCACCTGACCTCGCCGGTGGTTGTACTGGCGCACAATTTGACCGTGAGCGAAACGGCCAATCTGAATCGCGAATTCGTCCGCGGCTTTGTCACCGAAATTGGCGGACCGGGCAGCCACACCGCCATTGTGGCCGAAGGTCTGGAAATTCCGGCTATTGTGGGCACCGGCAAATTTCTGAGCGATGTTTCCGGCGGCGATCTGGTGATCATCGACGGCAACAGCGGCGTGGTGATTTTGCAGCCCGACGAAGAAACCATCGCCCGCTACCGGCATGAAGTCGAGCAGAAGCGGACGCGCGTCGAACGGCTCAACACGCTCCGCGACCTGCCGGCGGAAACCGCCGACGGCCAACGGGTCATGTTGTTGGGCAACATTGAATTTCCGCCCGAAGTGGATCATTGCGTCGAGCGCGGCGCCGACGGCATCGGCCTGTATCGCACGGAATTCCTGTACCTAGGCGCGGTCGTCGAGCCCACCGAAGAAACGCATTTGGACGCCTACATGCGCGTGGTGCAGGCCATGCCAGGCCGGCCGGTCACGATTCGCACGTTGGATTTGGGCGCGGACAAAATGAACAATCTGCCTAAGCCGGAAGACGAGCGAAATCCGGCGCTGGGCTTGCGCAGCGTGCGGTTGTCGCTGCGGAATCTTCCGTTGTTTCGCACCCAGTTGCGCGCCATTTTGCGGGCCAGCGCACACGGTGACGTGCGGGTGATGTTTCCGCTAATCAGCACCGTGATGGAATTCCGGCAGGCGAAAATGATCCTGCAAGACGTGATGGAGGATCTGGAAGAAAATCGGATTCCGTTCAATCGCGAATTGCTGGTGGGCATGATGGTCGAGGTGCCAGCCGCGGTGATGATGATCGATCATTTTCTGGAAACGGTGGATTTTGTCAGCATCGGCACCAACGATCTGATCCAATACACCCTGGCGGTGGACCGCGGCAACAAAGACGTCGCCAGCTTGTACAACGCCAGCGATCCCTCGGTGCTCAAACTGATTGCCATGACCTTGCGGGCGGCCAACGCCAAAGGCATTCCGAGCAATATGTGTGGGCAAATGAGCGGCAATCCGCTGTACACGCAATTGCTGATTGGATTAGGGCTGCGTTCGTTAAGCGTGACGCCGTCAGCCATTCCGGAAATCAAGCGTTTGTGTCGAGCGGTGAACGTGCCGCAGTGCGAGGCGATTGCCCAACATGTGCTGACGTTGGAAAACGCCCGCGACATCAAAAATTATCTACGAGAGGAACTGAAGAAGATTGCTCCGGAACTCGCCACGTAATTCGTGCTGGCGGCAGCGCTCGCGCTGAATGCGGCAGCGCTCGCGCTGAATGCAGCGGGCCAGAGTGACCACGGGCAGCGGGGCAAAACGGAAGCACGGTTGAAGCGACGCGTTGCAAGATCGGCCCGTGGCGTAAGCTCGGGGAGAATTGGTAACCGTCAGCAAGAAACGGCCTAACGGGCGTCGGAGTGAGATGTGATCTCGCTCGCGCCGGGACAGGGTCGGATGTTTGGATTGGGAATCAATGTTTTAGGAAGTCGTAAGTCGCCGGACTCCCTAGCGAGCGGCGGCGGTTCGATTGCCGGCCAGCGAATTCGATGCAGAAAAGTTCGCGCCCAATGGCAACCCAGTTTGAGTTGCGGGCGCGCGACAGCCATCGATAAGGCCGGCGGTTGGGCTGATGGACGAAGAGTTCACGTTTCGTTTTTTTTGAATTTAGCAAGCCGTCGTCCTTCGGCAGGACGGCGAGCAAAGACCGATGGCTCGAAACCGCGTCAGAATTCGGTTCAGCAAACTTGGCGATCTTCGCTTGATTAGCCACCGCGACTTAGCGCGCGTTTGGGAACGCATGTTCCGCCGCGCCAACTTGCAATTGGCCAAAAGCGAAGGTTTTCGGCCCAAGCCCCGCATCCACTTTCCTTCGGCCTTGAGCCTGGGCGTGGCCGGGCTGGAAGAAGTTGTTGAGGTGGAACTCACCGCTGAAATGACCAGCCTGATGACCGACGGTGCCGCACTCCAAACGCGATTGTCCGCGCAGGCGCCGCCTGGCCTGACGATCGCGCAACTGGACGTGCTGCCCGACGAAGTCAAGCAAGCGCGGGCTGAGTTGCTGAGTTACGAGTTGCCTGTTCCGCCCGAGCGCAGGACCGAATTGGCCCAGCGTATCGAGTGGCTGCTTGGCCAAACCAGCGTGCTGGTTGCGCGCGAGGAGCGTAAACCGCTGGATCTCCGCCCGATGCTCGACCGTCTGCAATTGATTGGCGATACGCTGCAAATGCGGCTGCGAATCGATCTGCTCGGCACGGTCCGGCCCGGCGAGATTCTCGGCGTGTTGGGCGCGGCGGACTTGGAGCAGCACGGCCTGGCGTTGACGCGAACCGCGGTGGAGTTGTACGCATGATTGCGCACGCTCACGCGCTCGGGTCAGCGGCGGCCATGTGGCCAGACGGGTTGCATGCCGCGCTGTCAGGCGTGGACGAGGCATCGGTCGGTGCAAGGATTTGCCGATACAGAAAGCAGTGTCATGAAGCAGGAAATGTTAATCAATGTCTCGCAACCGGAAGAATGCCGGATTGCCATCGTTGAAGATGGCGTGCTCGAAGAACTGTATATCGAGCGCAGCAGCCAAGACAATTACGTCGGCAACATTTACAAAGGCAAGGTCGTCAACTTAGAACCGAGCATCCAAGCGGCGTTCGTCGATTTTGGTGTCGGCCGCAACGGATTTTTGCACATCAGCGACATCGAGCCGCAATACTTCCGCCAGGGCGGTTACGATCCGCGTCAGCCGATCGAGCCCAGCGGCGGACGCGCGTTTCGCGATCATGACGTGGACTTGGGCGACGAGGCGGCGGACGACGACGGCGAAGATTTCGACGCGCCAGCCCGCCGCGCGCCGGCCGCGCAACGCAAGCAACGCATCGGGGCGCGACCCCGCATCAAGCCGCCAATCCAAGATATTCTGCGCCGCGGCGACGAACTGCTGGTGCAGGTCATCAAAGAAGGCATCGGCACCAAAGGCCCCACGCTTTCAACTTACATCAGCATTCCGGGACGCTACCTGGTGTTGATGCCGGCGCTGGGCCGGGTGGGCGTGTCGCGCAAGATCGAAGACGACGACGCCCGCCGCAAATTGCGCGAGATCATGCTCGAGTTGCATCCGCCTAAGGGTCTGGGCTTCATCGTCCGCACCGCCGGCGTGGAACGCACCAAAAAAGAGCTGTCGCGCGATCTGGCCTACTTGTTGCGTCTGTGGAAGGTCATCGTCCGCCGGATCAAGAAGTTTCCGGCGCCGATCGACATCTACGAAGAAAGCGACATGATCATTCGCACCATTCGCGATATCTTCACGGGCGACGTGGATGCGATTTACATCGACGAACCGCAAGCCTACGAGCGGGCCAAGGAATTCTTGCAGATCGTCATGCCGCGCTACGTGCATCGGTTGCACTTGTACGAAGGCAAGGAACCGCTGTTTCATAAATATCGGCTGGACGAAGAGATCAGCAAGATTCATCAGCGTAAGGTGCCGCTCAAGCAGGGCGGTTCGATTGTCATCGACCCGACCGAAGCGCTGGTCGCCATCGACGTCAACAGCGGCAACTTCCGCGCGCAAGACAACGCCGACGAGACCGCGTACCAAATGAACATCGCGGCCGCCAAGGAAATCGCACGGCAGTTACGCCTGCGCGATCTGGGTGGCGTGATCGTCAACGACTTCATCGATATGCGCAAAGAACGTCATCGGCGCGGCGTCGAACGGGCGCTCAAAGACGCAATGCGGCGCGATCGAGCGCGGACAAAAATTCTGCGGACCAGTCCGTTCGGCTTGATCGAAATGACGCGCCAGCGGATTCGACCGAGCCTCAAACGCAGCGTTTACAAAGATTGTCCGGGCTGCACGGGGGCCGGCGTGGTGAAGACCGCCGAAAGTATGGCGATTGAAGTCATGCGGTTGCTGATGCTGGCCAGCCAGCACGCGGAGGTTGCCAAAATCAACGTGACCGTCTGCGATGAAGTGGCAACGTATTTGAACAACAAAAAGCGGCGCGAAATGGCGCGGCTGGAAGACGATGGCCACATGACGGTCATGATCTTGACCAGCGAAGGCGCCACGCCCGAGCATCTGGTGGTGCAGTGCCAAGACTCCGACAATCGCGAAGTGAAGTTTCCCAGCTAACGACTGTCTGGAACGCACAAAGTTAACACTCGGCCCAGCGGCGCAGTTTGCGCTGCTGGGCCGTTTGCTTGATCGGTGGTCGCCGTCGCGATTATGCCGAGACCAGGTTTTCCTGCGGCGGCAGTTGGCTATTGAGGTAAGCGGTTTGCGTGGAGCGACAGACTTTCAGCAGATCGGTCGTCAATTCGACCACGGCCAGCAGGTCTTTTTCGCTGGCGGCCGTGCGCTGCAGGTCGGTGGCCAATTGGGCAATTTCCAGCACGCCTTCACGCTGCGCGGTGGCAGCCAGGCGGCCCGCCATGGCGGTCAGATCGGGCAGATTCTGCGTGTCGAGCGCTTCGGCCAGACGTTCGATCTGCACGCCAATCCGCAGCGCGGCTTGTTTGGACACGTTCATTCGCGGTGAATTTCGCGATTGATCGTGCGAGCCGATCACGGCCACAAATCGTTCGACAAGCTCCGGATCGAACTGCTTGCCAGCGCACTTGCGCAACTCGGCGAACGCAGCCTCCGGCGCGCGACCCTGGCGATAAACGCGATCGGAAACCATGGCGTCGTAAGCGTCGGCGATGGCTAAGATTCGCGCACCGACGGGGATGTTCTCGCCCGTCGGCAAATTGGGATCGCGCGGATTGCCGCCGAACCAGGCATGATGCGTACGCACGATGGCCGTGAGCGCGGGGCTGGAGAACGCGGCGGAGATGATCTCGACGCCAATCCGGTCGTGCGTGCCCATCACTTCCCATTCTTCGGTGGTCAGCGGACCGGGTTTTAACAGAATGGCATCCGGCACGCCGAGCTTGCCAATATCGTGCAACTGCGCGGCGACTTCCAACACGTAGGATTCGCTCTGCGACATGATGCCAGCCGCGGCCAGCACGCACAGATCGGCCACGCGGCGACTGTGTTCGGCGGTGAGCGTGTCGCGATAGCCCAGCGCCGAGGTCAGCGCGATGACGGCATGAAACGGAATCGAGACGTCCGGTTCGGACTCGCAGGGCGTACTGGTGCGCGAGGCTTTCGTTTCATCAACCACTAAATCCGCAGGCACGGCGTCGTATCGCACCACTTGGTTACGGCCGTTGCGCTTGGCAACGTACAAACATTTGTCGGCCTGATCCAGCAATTCCTGTGGGCTGGCCGCTTCATAGGCGGTGGACGAAACGCCCAAGCTGGCGGTGATGGTTAAATTCGGAAATATCAAACTGGCGATGGCGCGGCGATAGCGTTCGGCGGCTTGCGCGGCTTCTGTGATTTCCAGGTGCGGCAGCAGCACGCAGAATTCTTCGCCACCGTAACGACAGACGATGTCGCCTTCGCGAACCGCGGCCTGCAGCGCGGCGGCCACTTTTTGCAGCACCTGGTCGCCGGTGCTATGCCCATGCGTGTCGTTGACGGACTTAAAATGATCGACGTCCACCATGATGCACGAGGTGGGCGTCTGATAGCGTTGGAAGGCGATCCAATGAGTTTCGAATTGTTCGAAGAAGGCGCGACGGTTGAAACAACCGGTCATGGGATCGCGGGATGCCAGGGCTTGCAGATCCGCGTTTTGGCGGTGAATTTCGTCGCGCGAGGTTTGCAGTTCGCTGAGCATCGTACTGAGTTGTTGATTTTTCTGTTCGACGGCCGTCACGTCATCGAACGTCACCAGTACGCCGCGGCTGCGGCCTTTATCGTCTTTGATGCATGTGGAATTGACCATCAACGTCCGTGGACCTTCGCTGCCGTTGCGAAGACCGAGCATACTGCCCTTGTGCAGATTGCCATCGGCAAGCGCTCTGGCCCAGGGGAGATCCGTGGGTCTTTTGTTGCTTTGCGGTTCTGTCCAGTCGATGTCACGCGCCAGGCGGCCTTGCAGTTGCTCGGCCGTTTTGCCGACCGTGCGTGAGAATGCCTGGTTGGCCAAGACGATGCGCTGATTTTTATCGAGCACCAGCACGCCTTCGGCGAGTGTGTCGAGCGTTTCGCGAACATGTTTGGGGATGACGGCCGCCGGGTCGAGCATCTGCAAAATGCGTCGCAGATAGAGCCACACGGCAAACAACGAGGCGCAGGTGACAAATGCCACCAAGCGGAGAAACGGGTCGCTGATAAACGACAACCAATTCCCTGAGTCGAGTGGCCGAAAGCAAATTTCCACCGCGCCCCATTTCTTGCTACCTTGCAAAATGGGTACTTCGACATGCGAGGGCGAAAACCGCCCGTCCGCGCCTGCGACATTTTTCCAGTGGGCATCGTGTTCGCCGGTTTTTGTCAAC
>JBBRCE010000076.1:0-19822 GCA_038205115.1 Pirellulales bacterium | reverse complement strand
CTTCGGCGATACCGATCTCGACGGCGTGATCACCGCTGGCGACTACGCTAACATCGACTTGGCGTTTGCTCACCAACAAACGCTTGGTCCGCAAACCGGTTGGGCCAACGGCGACTTCGACTACGACGGCTCGATCACTGCGGCCGACTACTCGCTGATGGATTCGGCTTTCGCGGCACAAAGCGGCGCGCTGTCTGGTGAAGTCCATACACTGGGTTCGCTCGGTGGCTCGCCAGTCTCGGTCACCGCCGTGCCCGAACCGAGCACTTGGCTACTCGGACTGATGGGCATCATCGGCCTGCTTGTCATGGCCCGTCGCCGCCGGATGCAAATCGCCAGGTAAGCATTGCAACCTTAATGAGTTCAACTTTCGCCTGTTGCGTCGCGAACCACGTTCGTGGCGCAGCAGGCGTTGCTGTTTCGTGCGAGCCATCTTGCGTGAAGTTCAAAGCAGATGCTGGCCGAACTGGCCAATGCTAAACGCCATGCTCCGCGCGCATCTCGCACGTAGCGGAGCGTCGTCCAAATTGCACCATTGCGGGCAGGCCGGCATGTCAGGCGGCAAAGATGAAATTCGCCTGCTGCTGTTTTAGTCTGGCTTGGGCGGTGTCGATCCGCCGCCGGCCTGAGTGACATCGATTTGCGTCCTGGCGGACGAAGGGTCGGCGACTTTAGGCACGCCGGCTGCGTCGGTTGCCAATGGCGGCAGTCCCCGCGGAATATCGCCCGCGTCGATCGAAATGTCATCCAGTTCGGTGCCATCGACTTGACGGCGGAGCAGCAGATAAATGCCTGTGGCCGACGTCCAGAAAAAGCTAATCACAAATCCCCAGGCCGCCATGTCGACCAAATTGTTGAAGAACTTAATGAGCCGAACGCTCGGCAAACTCGGCTGATCTCCAACCGCCCTAAACAGGTTATTGAAGACAACGGCGCTGCTGCCCCAACTTGCTGCCCACTCGGTTAAGTTGACCACTTGTTGGGCAAAGAAAAACACAAACAGACTGCCGAGCAGTCCAAAAAAACCGGCCACCAGTGCGTAGAACAGGTAGTGCAGCGGTCGTTGAGTGACGAACGAGTAGGCGCGGCTGATGCCGTCAAACGCGTCGCCGCGCTCGACGCTGATGGCGGCCCACATCAGCGGCCAACCAAACAACAAGCCAACAACCAGAACGGTCATCACCACGCCGGCCAGCAATGCCGCGGGCCACAATAGGGCCGTGACCCAAATGGTTGGCATCCAGCGCATCAGGACGCCCAGCAATGCGACGGGCAAACTGATGGCCGCAACCGCCGCCAACGGGCTGAGCGGAGCGTAGACGTACGAAGTCCAATATTTCAGCGAGTGTTTGATCGCCGATTTCATGTCCAACTTATCGCCACGCGTCAATTCCAGCGCGGCCATGCGCGTAATCGCTCCGCCAAATACTGCCCAAACGCCAACCGTCCACAGCGCAATTAGCAGTAGCGCCGTAAAACAAGCCAGCGACATCGGCGAATGGGCCGGGCCTAAAAGCCTCATCAGCGGCATGCTGAACGCCAACCAACGGCTGAACAGTGGGCTGGCCAGCGGGTCGAGATAGGCAGAGTGCTGCGGAAAACCCCCGGCCGTGACGGGTTGAAATTCATGAGCAAATTCGTCATCGATCAGCATGTCGTTGACTTGCCGATCGACCGAAAAAATCATCAAAATGAGATGACTGCCGATCCAAGCAATCATCAGGCCAAGGGCCGCCAATGTGAGCATCCGCAGCGAAAGGGCGATTTTCAACAGCCGCGGCAAAACGCCAGTCCACGGCAGTAATTCCTGCCAGTTAATGCTGGTTAGCCGGCCGCTCTGATCCTTCATAACGTCGCTCCACCTTGGAAAATCGATAGGCATGCAAAATCACTTCGGCGATTTCCTGCTCACCAGCAGAAAGGGCCGTGTGAGGCAAAGTGGCATCTCGAAGTTATTTCGCCTGCGTTGTTTAGGCAAACTGTGCAAGCATTATTACGTCGCCGCCTTTTGCACGCAATTGGATTATCGCCCGAGGCACCACCGAATTCGGCAGGACTGCAAAACGTCATCGGGCGGCAATGAGGCAGCATGCCCATGCACAAAGTTGACGCAGTCAGATTTTCTTCGAACTGAAAGTTAAACCTCAGCCGCCATGGCAATAACTTGCCGCGTCAGCCCGGCAATCGCCGCGCATCAGTTGCATTTGCGTTTTTAACGCTTTGCGGCGTTCGTTTTGCAGAGTAAACTGTGCGATTGCTAACGTGGCGTGGCAGCATACCCAAACATTGAAGTTCTGCAGGAAATAGGTTCGATGAGTAGCGATTCGCAAGCCGGCGTTGATCCCGATCAAACTCCAACTTCGGCAGGGCCAGAGGCGGCGGCCAATGCCGGTGGTGAGCAGCCGGTGCCTCAGGCAAGTTCAACCTCGGAGACCGCTCCTCCCGGCGAGGCGTCGGGCGGAGACGCGCGCGACAAAACTCGATTCAAAATCGGTTCGCAGCGCCCTGGTGCCGTCGTGCCGAGAATCGAACCGCGGGTGCAGATTCGGTCCGCACAATCGCCATCCGTAACGGCTGCGTCGCCGACGGCACAAGCAGTTCCGCCAGATTCGATACCGAACGCTCCTGCCGCGACAGTTGCCACAGGTTCAGCAATGCCGTTTGAGTCGGCCGGTGCTGCTGCGACAAGCGCCAGCGTTTCGCCGCAGCTCGCGGCGGCCACGTCGGACGATTTATCCGCCACGGCTTCGATTTCCGACTCGAGTCAGCAACCGGCTGTTGCCGCAGACGCGGCTGCCGAAATCGCTGCAGCGGCAGAAACGCCTACCGACGATTCGCATGCACCCAAGCCTTTTGTGGGCAAGCGAAAGCAAAACTTCGAGCGGATTCCGGTCGGTCGGATCGATGTGCCCAACGTGCGTGCGGAACTTCCGCCCGAACTGCAGGCCGAAATGGACGAAGCACTGGGCGATATGTCTCTGGACGATCTGGTGGCGGCCGACAGTCCGTTGCCGCTACCGGTGGCGGACAACATTGAACCGGAGACCAAGGTCAAAGCCAAAGTTGTTTCCGTGCATCGCGATAACGTATTCTTCGAAATAGGCGCACGTAACCAAGGTATGGTGCCGCTGAAAAACTTCGCGGAACCGCCCGCGCCAGGCACCGTTATGGAAGTCGTGGTGGCTCGCTTCAATGCTTTGGATGGCCTGTACGAACTCGGCCTGATGTCGGCCGCGGTTGACGTGGCAGATTGGTCGCAAGTTCACGATGGCATGATCGTCGAGGCGCGCGTCACCGGCCACAATAAGGGCGGGCTGGAGTGCGAGGTCAATAAGTTGCGCGGCTTTATTCCGGCGAGCCAAGTTTCGATGTATCGCGTAGAAGACCTTTCGTCACTCGTCGGCCAGAAGTTTGCCTGCGTTGTCACCGAAGCCAATCCCGAACGCCGCAACTTGGTTCTGAGCCGGCGAGGCGTGCTGGAACGCGAACAGGCGGAAGCGAAAGAAAAACTGTGGGGCGAACTCGCCATTGGTCAGGTCCGCGAAGGCACGGTCCGCAGCCTCCGCGACTTTGGCGCGTTTGTCGATATCGGCGGGGTCGATGGCATGCTGCACGTCAGCCAGCTAAGCTGGGATCGCATTAAGCATCCGAGCGACGTGCTGGAAGTCGGTCAGAAAATCAAAGTCAAAATTCAAAAGATCGATCCCGAATCGCATAAAATCAGCCTCGCCTTCCGCGATCTGGCCGAAAATCCTTGGGATACCGTTTCGTCAAAATATCAGGTCGGCATGGGTGTGCAGGGCAAGGTTTCGCGAATCATGGATTTTGGCGCTTTCGTCAAACTCGAGCCTGGTATCGAAGGCATGGTCCACATTTCCGAGTTGGCCTGGTCTCGCGTGTTCCGCGTTGGCGACATCCTGAGCGAGGGTCAGACGATCGAAGCCAAGGTGACGTCCGTAGACCGCGAAAATCAGCGGATTGGCCTGTCGATCAAGGCGTTGATCGCCAAGCCGGTGCCGGTGCAAAAAGAAAAATCCGCCGAGCCCGAACCCGAAGAAGTGGCGGAACCATTGCCGCCGCCCAAGGCGCGAAAAACGCCGCTCAAGGGTGGGCTGGGTGGTTCGGGTGGCGCTGCATTCGGTCTCAAGTTCTAGCCCGGCGGGCATCGAACCGGCCCGGCGAGCCAAGGGCCAACGAGCAAGTAAAACGGATATTGAATTATCTCTGCTAGCCGCGGTCTTTACTGACCCGACATCAGGCAGATCGTTTGGTTCATCGCGAGGATCGCACCATGACCCGTAAAGTTATCTTGGATGTGGACCCCGGAATTGACGACGCCGTGGCAATCTGCTTGGCGTTGTTCGATCCGCGATTGGAAGTGGTGGCCATAACGGCCACCGGCGGTAATGTTTCGCCGCAACAGGCCACGGTGAATGTGCAGACGATTGTCGAGCAATTGGATCCGCCGCGCTGGCCGCGTTTAGGCGCCGCGCCGCTCGATAATCCGCTGCCAGCCGACAACCGTCAAATGCACGGCAGCGACGGACTGGGCAACGCCAATTTTCCAGTCGCTTCGCTGCACAACATGCATCCTGCTGAAAAGGTGATTTGCGACGAGGTTCGCGCAGCGCCCAACGAGGTCACCATCATCTGCTTGGGACCGTTAACTAACATCTCGCGCGCCATGCATCGCGACCCTGACTTGCTCAGCCTGTTAGGTGGACTAATTATTTGCGGTGGCGCCGTAGGAGTTTCCGGCAACGTGACAGCCGCAGCCGAGTTCAACGTGTTTTGTGATCCGCTGGCCGCGCGGTGGTTGTTCCGCGCACCATTGACCAAAACGCTGGTGCCCCTGGATTGCAGCCGGCAATATTCGATGACACTTGATCAGTTCGATCAATTGCCGCCCGAGACCACCAGGGCAGGCAAGTTTCTGCGTCAGATTCTGCCGTGTTCGTTCCGATCATATCGACAAAATCGTGGCATGGAATCGATTTACCTCAGCGATGTGGTGACGTTGGTTGCCGCCACCGATCCGGAATTGTTCGAATTGGAAGGCATGGCTGGCGACGTGGAAATCGATGGCGAAATTACCACCGGGGCGACGGTCTTCGATCGCCGGCAAGAACGCGAATGGCGCAATAACATGGACGTGGCCATGACCATGCAAAAGACGGACGTCCGCGACAAAATCATCGGCGGCCTGATCCGTGCCGGCGAACTGACTTAAGTTGTCGGAACCGACTCTTGCAATTTGCTGACATTGCAGGGCGTTTTGATATTCCCGGGCCGATGGCCATTGCCAAGTCATGAAATACCAAGCTCTGGCCACGGATTATGACGGCACGATCGCCGAACATGGCCACGTCGATGCCGACACGCTCGACGCCCTGCGGCGTTTGCGGGCCGCTGGCTATTATTTAATCATGGTCACCGGACGCGAACTGGACGACTTGCAGCACGTGTGCGCGAGCCTGGACCTGTTCGACTATGTGGTGGCCGAAAATGGCGCGCTGGTCTACCGATCGTCCGATCAGCAAATTCAGTTGCTCGGCCCTAAGCCGCCGGAACGTTTCGTCGCCGAACTGCTGCGTAATGAGGTCAAGCCGATTTCAGTGGGGCAGGTGATTGTGGCTACCTGGCAGCCACATCAAACCGTGGTTGAGCGCGTGATCGCCGAGCAGCGGCTTGATCTGCAGGTGATTCTGAATAAAGACGCGGTGATGATCTTGCCCTGCGGCATCGATAAAGCGGCCGGCCTGAAAAATGTGCTGGCAGAAATTGGCATTTCTGCGTCCACCATCGTGGCGGTCGGCGATGCCGAAAACGATTTGGCGATGCTGCAAATGTGCGGCTACCCGGTGGCAGTGGATAACGCGCTGCCGGAAGTCAAACGGCAAGTCAAACACGTGACCACGCAACCGCGCGGCGCTGGCGTACGCGAACTCATCACCGAACTGCTCGGCTAAGTCGCTGCCTTGCGCCGCCTACAACGCAGTGCGATTCGTAACGACCGGCGACGAACTCTCCGTTTATCGCTCGGTCTCGCTCGCAGTGATTCCATCGACCGAGGGCTGCTTGACGTACGGATTGATGATCACCAGCACTTTGCTGTCGCTGGCGGAATCAGCGGCGGCGGTCGTGTTGCCGATGGTGCCGGCCTTGATGCGTGTTTTGATCTTTTCCGCTGGCGCCGGAATTTCGCCGCCGGGACGCTTATCCAGCGGCATGACGCTTTCGAGCTTGTTGCTCGGCGTCACATACGGATTGACGATTTCCAACGGTCCAACCTCGCTGGCCAGGTCGGGAGTCGGCACGTAGCCCGGATAAGCAAACGGACTGTAACCGTAGGTGCGAGGAACAATGCCGCTGTAATACACGGGCGGGTAGAGCGCGTAATATGGCAGCCGATTTTCCCAATTGGAACCATCAAAGTCGCCGCCCAAACCAAAACCCAGTCCGCCCCAATTGGCAGCGCCGTAAATTCCGGTGTTCAATCGCAAGCCACGGTTGAACTCGCCATGAGCGCCGTGGTTGCCGCCAACATTCGCTCCCACATTCACGCCACGGCCGCCAACTCGGACGCCGCGCGCCGGCGGCGCCGCGGCCGCGGTTGAAGGCACGTTCAGACAGGCCAAAAGCAACAGTGCGGCGGTAGCAATACGAAACTGGTTCATCAGACGAAGCTCCCCGTGGCGATAACAAAAAATCCGCTTCCAATTCCAGCCTAATTGGACCGCAGGCCGACGCAATCGCCTTTTGCGGCATTTTCAGGCGGTTTTTCTTGCCTTGGCGGAGCGAAATCGCCCCGCGACAGCCACGAATGCGCGATCACACGCGCCGAAATTTCGGCCGGTTTGCTAAACTGCGGTCCTGGGCTGAAAAGGCTGTCAACCTCGTCGCCTCGACTTTCGCCCAACGCTAACCAACGGAGTTTTCGCGTGTCGCAAGAACAACTGTGGGCGCCGTGGCGTCTGGGCTACATCAGCGGTGCGGAGAAATTGCCGCCCCCGCCCGAGCGAGAAAAACGCTGGTTGCCGGCCGCCGACCCGACCTGCTTCTTATGCAGGGCCGTGGCCGAAAACGACGGTCGCGACGCGGTTGCCGCCAATCGCGATAATTACTTCGCTTATCGCGGCCGCGAGGTGATTGTGATGCTCAATCGCTATCCCTACAACAACGGACATTTGCTGGTTTCGCCGGCACGGCACTTGGCCACTCTTGTCGAATTGCCAGAAACCACGCAGTTGGAACTGTTGCAAACCATTGGCCGTTTCGTCGGCATTCTTGAGAAACGAATCGCCGCGCAAGGCTTCAACGTCGGCCTGAATTTGGGCCGCGTGGCCGGTGCCGGCGTGCCGGGGCATCTGCACTGGCACATCGTCCCGCGCTGGTCCGGCGATACCAACTTCATGCCGGTCACGGCCGGAGTCAGCGTGCTACCGCAGTCGCTGGCGTCGCTGTGGGAAATTTTGATCGAAGAATTGGCCGACAGCGCGGAATGAGCGAGCCCGCCCTTAGGCGGCCAGCTTCTCTTGCCGGCGCGCGGGGCGCTCGTCGCGCCAGCGACGGTGCAGCCACCAATATTGCTCGGGCGCGCGACGAATCACTTTCTCCAGTACGCGGCTGTAGTACTGCGTCATCTCGCGCACGCCGGCGAAGGCCTCGGGCACAATCGTTTCTTCCGTGCCGATGAAGTAGTGCAAGGGCTCAGCCTGCCGCTCGGCAAAACCGACCAGCAGCGGCGCACCGTTGGCAATGGAAAACAGCGCAATCGATTTGTGCGTCGAGGCCGGTCGGCCAAAGAAGTCGACAAAGCAGCCCTTCGGCCCGGCATGTTGATCGCCCAGCACTGACAGCGAAGCGCCCGAGGCCAACATTCGATCGACTTCGGCTGCGCTGCCATTCTTCGGCAAGATGAACTGCCCTTGAGAACTACGAAAGGCATTGATGTAGCGGTCGAGAAATCGATTGTCCAGCGGCCTCGCCACCGTGAACGTGGCAAAACCGAATAGCCCGATTACGTAGCCCGCGAGTTCGAAGTTGCCATGATGGGCAGATAGAAAAACGTTCGGTTTGCCAGACCACAGTCGGGCGATCATCTCGGCGTCGTTGGCAAAGTGGATGTAGTCACGCCAATTGCTGTCGTGGATTTTTCGCGGCGCGTGGGCCATTTCGATCAGCATCAGAAACAGATGCTCCCACATCCGCCAAGCGAGTTGCAGCCGCTGAGCATCCGGCAAGTCCGGAAACGCGCTTCGCAGATTCTCTTTGACGATCCGCCGCCGCAGTTTTAAAACGTTGCAGCACAACGTGGCCAGCCCGCGGCAGAACGTGCGGCAAGCGCTCATTGGCAGCGCCTGAATCACGCACAGCAGCGTCCGCACCAGCAGATAGACGCCGTAGTCCAACAACAATTGAATTCGCATCCGTGCGCGTTTCCGATTAGATTACAGTGCCACAACGAGCCTCAACCATTTTGGCGTTTCTGGCGAATTGGGCAAAGATCAGTTTGCGATGCTCATTACTCACTGCGGTTTTCGCAGCAGAAATCAAACAGTCTTGCATGCAACTCATCAAGCAGAAAAATGTTTTGATCGTCATAGTCAGCGTCGCCTTATCGCTGCTGTCAGGTTTTGTGTTTTTAGAACCTTGGGCGTGGATGTTTGGCCAGCCCGCGATCCGCATCGATTGTGAAACCACGCGAATCGTCGAGCCGCTGACCACGGACGGCCACGTGGATTACGTTGCCGCGCTGAACGCCAAATACAGTGCCGGCGTCACCCCGGAAAATAATGCGATGGTCTTACTGGCGCAAGCATTCGGCCCCAGCGACATCATTCCGCAGGATCGCGCGCCGTATTATGCCATGCTCGGCATCGCGCCGTTGCCGGAACAGGGCAACTATTTCTATGCCTCCGACACACTCATTGATCAACTGCATCGTGCTGGCGAAATTCCGGAAGAAAAACTGGACGAAGCCTGGAAAATGTTCGAACAGTCGGAATCGCGACCGTGGAGCGAACAGGAATTTCCGCGAGTTGCCGCCTGGTTAGACTCGAACAAGATTCCGCTCGATTTGGCAGTGGCCGCGTCGAAAAGGCCGCGTTTCTATGAACCGGCAATCGGCGCTACCGCTTCTGAAATCTCCCTGTATTGGTTGAGTAAGACTCGGGCGATCAGCAGTGCGCTTTCGGCACGGGCCATGTTGAGGATAAGTCAGCGCGATATCCCCGCAGCCAGCGCGGACATATTAGCTACTGCAAGGTTGGGACAACGATTTCGGTTGTCGGGCGTGAGCATCATCAGCCATTTGGTCGGATTTGGAATTCACGCGAATGCGCTCGACCATCTGGCAAAATTGTCGTTTTATGCTCCACTTTCGGCCGAGGATTGCCAATTGCTGATTGTGCAGTTGGCCGAAGTATCTCCAACGCCAACGTTCACGGAACGGTTCGATACCGACGATCGCTGGTCGCAATTGGACCAGCTCCAATCGATCGCACGTTCGCCGGATTCCAAAGCGAACCAAAATTGGCTGAATCAAGTCCCGTTACACACAGAAAACGTGGATTGGAACGCCGGCCTGATCGAAATCAATCGTTGGCAAGATCGCCTAGTCGACTCGCTGCAAATCCCGAATCGCGAGCAACGTCGATTGGCAGTTTGCCAATTCGACGACGAGCTGCAAGAGGCATTCAAAGTCGAAGCATCGCGTGATCCGCTGCACTGCCTGGTCATCGGCCGTGCAGGACGCGGGCGACGTATTGGCTTACTGATCAGCGCGACATTCCGCACCGCGATGAGCGCTTTGGAAAACTGCCGATCAATGTCAATCGTTCGGATCGACTTGACGGAAATATCGATTGCGCTCGCCTGGCATCGCGCCGATCATGGCAACTTTCCCGCAAACCTCGATGAACTCGCGCCCAAGTATTTGAAAACAATCCCCAAGGATTTGTTTGGCGGTGGCGATTTCCACTACCAGCGCACATCCGGCGGCTATCGGCTCTACAGCAACGGCAAAAATGAAATTGACGATGGCGGCTTGCTGACGGATTGCGACGACATTGTTTACGAGTTTCCGATCCCGCCCGTCAAAATGGCGAGCGACGCGCCGGCGAATATTCCTGATACCGCACCAACTGAAAAAACGCCATGACCAGTTCGGCACAATCCAACAATCGGTTTCGTATTGCGCTGGTTGGTTACGGCTCGCATGCCGGCGTGGCGGCCGAGATTGCCCGCGTGCGGCCGATGATCGAAGCTTTGGCCGACGTGGTGCATTGCGATCTGACGCTGACGCAGAGTTTGTGCGATGTGAACGTGGACTTATTGCTGGTGTTCGGTGGCGATGGTTCGATCTTGCACGCCGCGAAACTGATGGGCTATCAGCAAAAGCCGGCGTTGGGCGTGAATCTCGGCAAGCTAGGGTTTCTGGCGGCGATCTTGCCCGACGAACTGCTCGCGGCGCTGCCGGATCTGTGTGCCGGGCGTTTTAAAACGATCGATCACTTGATGTTCGAAACCCGCGTGATTCGCGATGGGCAACAAATTCATTCGCAGTTGGGTTTGAACGAAACTTCGGTGCTAGCGGGGCCGCCATTTTCTATTTTAGACGTTCAACTACTGATCAATGGAGAGTTGGTCACAACCTACAGCGGCGACGGCCTGATCATCAGCACGCCGGTCGGCAGCACGGCGTTGAATCTCTCGGCGGGCGGTCCGATTTTGCGCAAAGATTTGCAAGCATTTGTGATTTCGCCCATCAATCCGCATACGTTGACCAATCGGCCGGTGGTCGATTTGGCCGAGCGCGAATATGAATTGGTGATTAGCCATCCGAATGCTGGCACGGCGGTGGTCGTCGATGGCCAGGTGTTGTGCAACGTGCTGCCGGGCGATCGGATTCAAGTTCGGCAAGCGCCGGCGCATTTCAAGCTGGTCGAAATCGCCGGACATAGTTATTATCGCACCTTACGCGAGAAACTCGGCTGGGGCGGCAGCTTCCGCGGTGAGTTGCACTCGGGCGACGCCCGTGCTGGCCGCAACCCGTAAACGCACATTCGATCAAACTGTTGAATCATTTCCTTCATCTCGAAAGGACTCGAGCATGACCGCCCGCATTGCGTTCAGTTTGGCCTGGATGGCCGCCTGGTTTTGCTGTTCGCCGAACACGTCATTTGCCGGAGCGCCGCGTGTCGCGGGCGCGACTCCGCCTGTAAAAAGTGAACCTAGCACTTCGGAAACTGACAAATCCGATGCTCCTAAATACGATCTCAAGTACAAATTCCACGTGGGCGAAACCATTCGCAGCCAAGTCATCCACCAGGCAACCGTCGAGACGACCATCTCCGGCACCACGCAGCATACCGAGACGATGAGCAAGTCCGTCAAAGCCTGGAAAGTGAACGGCGTGGGCAACGATGGCTCGATGACCTTCGAGCACAAAGTGGAAAACATCGAAATGCGAACCTCCATGTCGGGCCGTTCGGAAGTTCGCTACAACAGCCAAACCGACGCCAAGCCGCCCACAGGGTACGAAGACGCGGCCAAGAGCGTCGGCAAAATTCTCGCCACCATCACCATTGGCCCGCACGGCAACGTGATCAAGCGGACCGATCCGCCGGCCGCCTTGGCCGCGGCAGGCGCGACCACGCAAATTGTCGTGCCGCTCCCGGAAACGCTGGTCGCCATCGGGTACGTCTGGAATGTGCCGCACGATCTGGATTTGCAGATCGACAAAAATATTAGCAAGAAGATCAAAATCCGCGAACGCTACGAACTGGAAAGCGTCAAACACGGCGTAGCGACCATTGATGTCGAAACGCAAATCCTTACGCCCATCGACGATCCAAAAGTTAAAGTCCAACTCATTCAAAAAACCTCGCGCGGCAAGATCAAATTCGATATCGACGCCGGACGTTTGATTGGCCAGCAATTGGATCTCGACGAGCGCGTTTTGGCATTCTCGGGCGCGGATAGCAGCATGCACTATCTCACCCGTTACACGGAAGAATTGCTCGGCCCAGAAATTAAGTCGGCCAAGTCGACGGCCATCAAACCGGCGAGTAAACCGGTCGTGACTGAGACGCCGGCTGTTCGACCTGACGTTAGCAAGGCTGTTCCGGCTGATGACCGGCCAAAATCGGTGATGGTGAAAAACTCGGAAGAAACGACGATTCCCAAGGCCGATTCGCCCACGCCCAGCAAACTGCCGGCACTGGTCGACTTGAAGTCAGCCATCAAGCGCGCAAATGAAACGAGCACTGCGGCGGAGACGCGGACGGCCAGCCGTCCGAAGACGGATAAGGCAGCCACCGCCAAGTAATTGCGCGCCGGCAATCGGTGCGATTCCGGTGGTGGGCTGCAACGGCAACGGCTGCGCAGCTTGCTTCGCGGATAAACTCAATTCGACGTCAGCACTTGAAGCGCTCGGCGTAACGTGCGACGAACCAAACGGACCAAGCAAAAGTCACCCGGTGATTGCGCGAGCGCTTGGTCCGTCGGCGGTGGCGTCAACGCTGGCACGTCAAACGGCAAACCTCCGGCACGCGCTCGTCGGCTTCGAACTTTCTTGGACTGGTTGCGGCCACCGCCGCGAGCGGTTATTTTGTGAGAGTTCGGGGATTTTTCGTGGAGCGTTTTCTGGGAGTTGGCAATATGCGCGCGCATTGGAAAATGGCCTTTTGTGCGGCCGGTTTGTTGGCCGTCGGCGGCGGCTGGTGGCGGTTAGCTTACGAAGGCTCCGCCGGCACGATGTCCAAGGCTGGCGAAGCCTTTGTGGCCAGCTTATCGGCCGAGCAGCGCGAAAAAGCCGTGATGCCGTTCGATTCGCCCAAGCGGTTGGATTGGCACTTCATCCCCAAAGATTCGCGCAAGGGTCTTCAGCTTAAAGACATGACCGACGCGCAGCGTAAAGCGGCCATGGCGCTGTTGCAAAGCGGCGTCAGCGAAGTGGGCGCCGGCAAGGCCGAGACCATCATGGCTTCGGAAATGATTCTCAAGTCGTTGCAAAAAAAAGAGACGCCCGTTCGCGATCCACAGCGCTACTATTTCACTGTCTTCGGTCAGCCCGAAGCCACGGGCCGCTGGGGCTGGAGTGTCGAAGGGCACCACCTCTCGCTGAACTTTACGGTGGAAGACGGCCGATTGCTGTCGAGCACGCCCACGTTCTTTGGCGCAAATCCGGCCGAAATCAAAACCGAAGTCGCCGGCGCGCCCAAGGTCGGAACGCGGCTGCTTCGCAAGGAGGAGCAACTGGGTTTCGATCTTTACAATTCTCTGACGGAAGATCAAATCAAAATTGCATTATTGGCGGCCAAGGCGCCTGCGGATATTCGTGGTCCGGCCGATCAGCAGCCGCCCAAGGCCGCCGCGGAAGGCTTGCCCGCCGCCAGTATGACTGACGAGCAAGTCAAAACGCTTAAAGCACTGATCACCGCTTACACCGAGAACATGCCCAAGGATGTGGCCGAGTACCGCTGGTTGGCAATCGACAAGGCCGGTTTCGAGAAGATCCATTTCGCCTGGGCAGGCGCCGGCAAGTCGGGAGTTGGCCATTACTACCGCGTTCAAGGCCCCAGCTTCTTGATCGAGTTCAACAATACGCAACCTGATCTGGCGGGCAATATCGCCAATCACATCCACAGCGTCTGGCGCAATACGGCTGGCGACTTCGGCGTCGAGCAATAGCGTTGACCTGCAGCGCGCAGTCGCCGCCGCTTCCAAAATCATCGTACCATTCTGCTTCCTCGTTTCAGCAACATGTTTAGGTGTTGAGTATGACGTTGTCTCACCGAATGTTTCGCGTGTCGATGGCTGT
Source organism: Pirellulales bacterium (assembly GCA_038205115.1). Taxonomy (GTDB): domain Bacteria; phylum Planctomycetota; class Planctomycetia; order Pirellulales; family JBBRCE01; genus JBBRCE01. The sequence continues at coordinate 5,997 of JBBRCE010000076.1, read as the reverse complement.
ATTGGCGGTCTCCGGCCTACTGAGCTGTTCAACTTCGCGCGGCGAAGAACCTGCCAAGAAGAAGAAAATCGTCATGGTAGCCGGCCGGCCGAGCCACGGTCCGGGCGAGCATGAGTTCAACGCCGGCACGCAATTGCTGGCCAAATGCCTGAACGAATTCCCGGGCGTCACCACCAGCGTGCATCTCAACGGCTGGCCCAAAGAGGCGCACGCGTTTGACGATGCCGACTGCATTTTCTTGTTCATGGACGGCGGTGGCGGACACCCGGTGGTACAGGACAATCGACTCGCTGAAATCGATGGCCTGATGAAGAAGGGCGTCGGTCTGGTTTGCGCTCATTACGCAGTCGAAGTGCCCAAGGATCGGGGTGGTCCACAATTGACGGACTGGATTGGCGGCTACTACGAGACCAATTTCTCCACCAACCCGCACTGGAGTGCTGAACTCAAAGAACTGCCCAAGCATCCGATCACTAGCGGAGTCAAGCCATTTACGATTGTCGACGAGTGGTACTTCAACATTCGTTTTCCGGAAAATTCCAAGATCATCCCCATCGTTTCGGCCACGCCGCCCGACGATAAGCGCGGCACCAAAGATGCCAAGGAACACCCGGGCCGTAAAGAAGTGCTCGCCTGGGCGCTGGAACGTCCCGACGGGGGACGCGGTTTCGGCTTCACCGGCGGCCACTTTCACAAGAACTGGGCCAACGAAGACTTCCGTAAATTGGTGCTGAACGCCATTGTCTGGTCCGCTAAGATGGACGTTCCGGCCGACGGCGTGCCGTCGAAAGTCAGCGACGAAGAGCTCAAACTGAATTTGGATCCCAAAGGCGCCAAGAAGAAGCCGTAATCGATCAAAAACCTTATCCTCTTCGCCAATCTCGGCGGGCAGGCAAATTTGACTGGGCCAATTTGACTGGGCCAATTTGACGGGGCCAATTCGACGGGGCAAATTCGACGGGGCCCATCCGGTTGGGGCGTGACTGTGGTGTTGCGCAGCTCTCAGACTCACGACGCCGGCGAGTACAAACGTCCTTGCCAGGTATCGCGACGGCGGAATTCTTCGTCCAGTGCTGCCCGCACGGCCGGCTTATCGAGACACCAGGCCGGTCCGACAAAGTATTGCGGCGGCGCATCTCCGCTAATTCGCTCGATGATCGTGTGCGGCGGAAGCAACTCCACAAAGTCGACCAACGTCCGCAGATATTCTTCACGCCCGATGAGTTGCGTGCGGCCGCTTTCCACGTCATCGGCCAGCGGTGTGTTTTTCACCGCGTACAGGTTGTGAATCTTGACCGCGTCCAGGTCCAAACGGGCTAACTCGCGCGCCGTGGCGAGCATGTCGTCGTGCGACTCGCCCGGCAGTCCCAGGATCACGTGGGCGCAAATTTCAAAACCGCGATTCCGACTGCGGGCCATGGCGTCGAGAAATGCATCGTGGTGATGACCGCGATTCATCCAATCCAGCGACCGGTTGTGGATCGTCTGTAAACCATATTCGACCGAAAGATAGGTGCGGCCGGCAATCTCTTGCAGCAAGTCCAGCACATCGTCCGGCACGCAATCCGGCCGGGTGCCAATGGCCATGCCCCGCACTTTGGGATGCTCGAGTGCGGCTTCGTAAACCATTCGCAATCGATCGACCGGCGCGTAAGTGTTTGTGGCTGGTTGAAAATAGGCCAGAAAATCGTCGCAATCGTAACGGGTTTTTAGCCGCCGAATGCCATCGTCGATTTGGACTAAAATCTCTTGCCGGCGAACGCGTCGGCTAGGGCTAAAACTGCGGTTGTCGCAAAACGTACAGCCCCCGCGAGCTACCGTGCCGTCAACATTGGGGCAAGTAAACCCCGCATCGATGCTGACCTTTTGAACGCGCCGCCCGAACCGGCCACGCAGATAGTAGTTGTACGCGTGATAACGCAATCCGGCAGAACGCCAATCGGCCGCCACTGGGCGAGCGTTTGCAACGTGCGTCTGCGCAACCAATTCTGTCGCGAGCGGCGAAATTTGAACAAGCAGGGATTTTGTTGACGCCACACGACACCGAGCCTAAACTTGAAGATCAATGGCAATCATTGGACGATTCCCCAAATGGCTGCCGCAAAAGACCGCAGATCAATAACTTACAGCCAATCACGCAAAGTCGAAATCCCTTTCGATCATTGCCAACGCCTACGCAATGTCACGAAAGCTTCGCCCCGATCATAGAACGGCGGATTTTCCACCGCAAGGCAACCAATTCACGAAGTTCACGCGATTCTGGCCACACAATTCTGAACTCTGACCCCCCGCTCGATTATGTTTGGCGAACTCGTGCCTGTGGGCGGCGGCGATCCGATCCCGCTCTTTAAAAATCAATTGCTGATCGGGCGGCGCGAAAGCTGCGACATCGTACTGCGTTTTTCCAATGTTTCCGCCCATCACTGCGAATTGACACTGGTTGGCGGCTACTGGTACGTGCGCGACACGAACAGCCGCAACGGCGTCAAAATCAACAACGTGAAGCTGATACAAGATCAACACCGTTTAGACCCTGGCGACCTGCTGGCGATTTCCAAGCACAATTATACCGTTGAGTACGTGCCGCTGGAGTGCGGCGCGGTTGGACCGCCGGCGGATGACAATATTGCCGAGGTGATGGCCAAGTCGTTGTTGGAACGCGCAGGATTGGCAAACCGCAAATTGCCCAACGAGGTGGTTCGGCGTTACAATCAGGGCGGTTAGTCCATCGAATCCGGCCAAGCTTTGCGCCGGACATTTTTCCCGAGAGAACGTCTTTCACCCTTTGGCCGCGTGTCGAAAAAGAAGCCCAAAAAAGTCCGAGCAGAGTTCCGGAAAAATCGTCTTGCGCCCGCACGAGACGACGATTGGACGCGGCAGTTCAACGCCCACGGCTTCGAGCAGAAAGACACGCTCCGCGAACAGCGTGTTAGCGGTAAAGGCGAAATGACCCGCCGCCGCACGGTGATGGCAGACGTGGCCGACGACGCCAACACCGACCGCACGGACGTGATGCTCGACGTGGACCACTCGGTTTGCCTGGCCGGCCGCGTGCTCAGCGTGCACGGTTTGACGAGCCTGGTGCAAGCCATTGATGGGCGGTTGTTCAAGTGTGCCACCCGCCGGCTGCTGAAAACATTGAGTACCGAGCAGCGCCACGTGGTGGCGGCCGGCGATCGCGTGCTGTTTCGCCCCGCGGACCAGCAAGAAGGCGTCATCGAACGCATCGAGCCCCGCAAAGGCATTCTCAGCCGCACCAGTAAAGGTCGCCAACATGTGATGGTGGCCAATGTCGATCAGATGATTATCGTGGGCAGTGCGGCCGAACCATATCTCAAACCGCATCTCATCGATCGCTTTTTGATCAGTGCCGAAAAAAGCGGCATTCGGCCAATCATCTGCATCAACAAGGTCGATCTCATCGACCGCGCCGATCTGCAACCGCTGGTGGGCGTCTACGCGCAAATGGGCTACGCCGTGCTGCTGGTTTCCGCCAAAACGGGCCTCAATGTCAATCGCCTGCAGCGGCTACTCCGCGGCGCGGCCAGCGTCGTCGCGGGGCAAAGCGGTGTTGGTAAGTCGTCGTTGCTCAATGTCATTGAGCCTGGACTGCATTTGCGAGTGGCCGCGGTGAGTGTCGAGTCGCAAAAAGGTCGGCACACCACCACCACGTCGCGTTTGTTGCCGCTCGACTGTGGCGGTTACGTCGTCGATACGCCAGGCATTCGGCAGTTTCAACTCTGGGACATCATCCCGCAAGAAGTGGCGGCCTACTTTCGCGACGTGCGTCCCTACGTGAGCTTGTGCCGTTTTCCAAATTGCACGCATACGCACGAAAGTTTTTGTGCCGTCAAAGATGCCGTGGCCGATGGTCGAATCGACACGCGCAGGTACGAAAGTTACTGTCAATTATACGAGGGCGATTTGGCATAGTGCTCCTCAAGGACGATCCATTCGCCGGCTGCTTACGTATTGCATATGGAAAGGGTGAACTTAATTTGACTCGCTGGTGTCTAAAAATTGTGTGACGAATCGCGGCAACCGAGATCGAATCGAATTCCAAAGCTCGATTTTATAAGGGAGGCAAGTCGCCTGTGACTGAAATGAAACGCACGGAAAGCGTCGCCAGTGAAAAGGCGGTGCTTGTTGGCGTACTTCTCGACAGCCGAAATCTGGTGGAAGAGCCGCTCGAAGAACTGGCCGGACTGGCCGAAACGGCCGGGGCGCACGTCGTGGGGCAACTCACCCAGCGCCGCGAAATGCCCGACGCTACCACCTATCTCGGCAAAGGCAAGGTCGAAGAACTGCGGCTGCTGGCCGAAGCGCAAGAGGCCGACGTGGTGATCTTCGATAACGAACTTTCGCCCGCGCAAACGCGAAACTTGGAAGAAGCCACCAAGGTGAAAGTTCTCGACCGTACCGAACTGATCCTCGACATCTTTGCCGGGCGAGCACAAACCTATGAATCGCGGTTGGCGGTCGAACTGGCACAATTGAGGTATTCGCTGCCACGGCTCAAACAGATGTGGACGCATTTATCGCGTCTCAAGATGGGCATCGGCATGCGCGGCCCTGGCGAAAAACAACTGGAAGTCGATCGTCGGTTGGTCGAAAAACGCATTCACGATCTAAGCGATGAACTGGCCAACATCCAGCGCCGCAAAGAACGTCAGGTAGCCGCGCGCGGAGATCGCATGACGGTCTCGCTCGTCGGTTACACCAACGCCGGCAAGAGCACGCTACTCAACGCCATGACGGGCTCGAACGTGCTGGCCGAAGACAAACTGTTTGCCACGCTCGATACCCGCACGCGCCGCTGGCAACTGCCGGGCTGGGGACCAGTGCTGCTAAGCGACACCGTCGGCTTTATTCGCGACTTGCCGCATCATTTGATTGCCAGTTTCAAAGCCACATTGGAAGAAGCGCGTCAAGCCGACCTGTTGTTGCACGTGGCCGACGCCAGCAATCCCGCGGCCTACGATCAAATTGCCGCCGTCTACAAAGTGCTGGAAGAGTTGGACATTGAAGAGAAAGATACGATTCTGGTGCTCAACAAAATCGACGCGCTGGAGCGCGGCCGCGTGGAGCAGATCGTCGGCCGTTATCCGGCCGCCATTGGCATTAGCGCTCGTCGGGGTCAAGGAATTCCGCAACTCTCCGCCGCCGTCAGCGCCGCGCTCAGTCGCAACTTCCAGGATGTGGACGTGGAGATGGGCGTTGAAAACGGTCGCCTGCTGGCCTATCTGGCGGCGCATGGCGAAGTGCTCAGCAAGCGTTACGACGACAATCGGGTTGTCGTCCACTGTCGGATTTCCAGCGAACACCTGGGCCGCGTCCATGAAGATTCGGTGGTCGTTCGCCCTCATCCTGGAACCATTCCGCTAGCGTCCGACGCCAGCCAAAACGGCACCGACGCAAATTCTGTAAAAGGCGAAGCGGCGCAGCGCAGAGCCTAGTGCGTCCTCAAGTCTTGATTTTGGGGTAGAGTCGCTTCAGTTTTACGCGGGCGTCTTCGATGCGGAATTGCCAATCGACGCCGCGTTGTTTGGCGTTGGTCTTGGCGGACCAGGAGGCGATTTCGGCTTGCATTTCGGCGAGTTCGCCGATGCGGTGTCCTCGCATGCATTGGTGGTGAGGCAACGCAACTCGCATTCGGCCACATTCAACCAACTGCCGTGCTTCGGCGTGTAACAGAAATGAATCCGGTTTCCGTACGCCCGCGCGCGATCCGGTTCGGACGCTTCGTAGAACGCGCCGTTGGTGTGCGTGTTGAGGTTGTCCAGGACCAGAGTCACGTACTGGGCATCGGCGTATCGCGTGCCTAAGAGGGTGTTTGTAAAAAGCTATCAACGTTTTTGGCGGTTGGGCGGGCGGCACAGTCGGTGGAGCATGAGTTGGATCATGGCGATTTGAATCATGGCTTCGCTGGTCTCGGTGAGCTGCTCGTAATCTTTGCTGAGCCGACGCGAGCGGCCCAGCCAAGCAAACGTCCGTTCC
>JBBRCE010000075.1:0-20743 GCA_038205115.1 Pirellulales bacterium | reverse complement strand
CGGCGTTTCACTTTAGGGCTGCTCAAACAGCACCCCGACAAGAAAGTCAGTCTCGTGATGAAACGCCGCGCCGCAGGCTGGAGCACCGACTTCCTCACCGAAATCCTATTCCCACAAAGCACTTAGTGTGCGCCGGCCCTGCAATCGGGGCCGTGCGCCACGTGCGGCAAGACGATTCGCATCCCGGGCGTATCCACCGAAATGCCGCCCGCGCCGGCGTCCAGCGGCGGCTCGAAAAGTTGGATTGTGATTCTGGTTGTGGTGGTGGTTGGCTTTGTGATGTGCAGCGGCATTATGGTTGCACTTTTGTTGCCGGCAATCAACGCGGCGCGATCGGCGGCGCGCAGTAATGTATCGAAAAATAATCTGAGCCAATTGGGGCTTTCGCTTACATCATACCGCATGGCGCATGGCAATCGTTTTCCGCCGGCCTACGTCGCCGATGCCAGCGGCAAGCCCCTGTACAGTTGGCGAGTGGAACTGCTGCCGTACATGGACCGTAAAGATCTCTACGACCGTTTCGACAAGACCAAGGCTTCGGACAGCCCCGAGAACAAACCGATCAGCGATCTGGTGCTCGATACGTTTCATAATCCCAGCGAACAGTCGTCCGGCACATCGCTGACCGATTACGTGGCCGTGGTTGGTCGCGACACGGTCTTCATGCCGCCGGGAAAGCCGGTGAGCAATGTCACCGACGGCGAATCGAATACGATCGCCATCGTCGAAATCAGAAACAGCAAGATTCACTGGGCCGAACCGGACGATCTCTCGTTCAATTCCATGAGCATGAACGTCAACGACCCTAACAAGCCTTCGATTTCCAGTTCGGCCTATATGGAAGCAAATGTGCTGTACGTGGACGGTCACGTGAAAACGCTGCGGAAGGAAACTTCCCCGCAAACCGTACGGGCGATGCTTACGCGCAATGGCGGCGAAAAAATTTCGCCGGAGTTTGATTGACCGCGGCGGCGCTGTGATGCTCGCGGAACTATTCGGCCGCCGATTTGCTGCCGTCCGGCGCGGCTTCAATGAAGTTGTCGTCGCTGAGCGGTCGGCCGGCGCAGGCAAAGCCCAGGCGGTGTAGCTCTTGACGCAGCACGCGGAACTCATTGAAACTGTCGGCGTAAAACCAAATGGTGATCGAATCGATCTTGGGGTTCAGCGATCGTAACGATTGCCGAAATGCCGACCGATCGGCCAGCGCCGCGGGCAGTGCCTCGCCAATGGGCAATTTTTCGGGCTCGATCCGACAGCGATTCAGACTGATCGAACGGTTGTCCGACCCAACCGTCAGGCGATACCGCAAATAAAAGCCGTTTGCCGGACCAACCGGTTTGCGCTCGTCCTTGATTTCGTCGACGGAGCGTGCGTTGCGGAGCACGCGGCGGACTTCGTCCAGGAGTTCATCCAGCGGCACGAGCGCCACGCAACCTTGCTTGAGATGATATTGAACTTCGTGGCCAACCACCGTGCGGCTCAGCGGAGTCGGCACGTTTTGCAGTTCTGCCGGCGGCGGTTCGTAATTGATGAGCGCGGCGTACTGTTGTTTTTTTTCGGCCAGTTGCAGTTGGGCCACGGCCACGGCGCGCTCCATTTGCAAATTGACCTGGTCGGTTTCGCCCAGCTTCTGTTGCGCTTGATTCAATTGCAACTCGCCGGCAGAAATGTAAGTCGCCAGCACCTCGCGCTGACGATTGCGGTCGGCCAGCGAAGCTTCGACGGCTTTTACTTCTTGATCCGCGCGTTTCAGATCTCCCTGCGCGCCGGAGACCGCCGTTTGCGGCGCCGCCAGGATGGTTGGATCGGGCGCGCTCGCGGCAATCTGCACCGGCGCGCGCTGCGCGCGGAGTCCGGTGACCATCACCAGGATGATCAAAATACCGACAATGTTGGTCACTACGTCCAAGAACGAATCTTGTCCGGACGACTCAACGGCTTCAGGCGGTTCGGGGCGAGCCATACAATTTATCGCTTGTTTCTGACCGGTTTATGACTGCTCGGCGCCGGCTGCATAGTGACTGCATCGCGCGAGGCAATCAACTGAATGGGGCAGCAAGCCAGCAACCGATGCATCCAAGAAATTCGCTTGGACGGAGTGGCAAATTGGTTGACGTCGTCACCGCTGTGACGCGAGTAACTGAGTGAAAAACTAATCACCGGATCGATGCGTTTCATAAACACCTCGGACTCTCAATGCCTGAAGTACGCGTTGGCATTCGGCCGCCGCGCGAGACACGTTGCTTAGTTGGATTTCCGCACGACTTCCAAACCGCTATTTTCCAACAGCGATTGCAACTCATAAAAACGACCTTCGCCGCTCGGGCCAATCTCCAACAGCAACTGTGGGCGCCAGTACATGTTTCGCCCGGCTGTGCCCCAGTTCCTCACAACCTCGCGCACCGCCAGTACCAGGTCGTCAATCGAATCTTCCGTTTGCCGCTGAAATGAAATGGTTTTTACGGCGTTTTGGCCACTGTCCGACATAATCGTCAGTCGATCGCCACTACATTGAATTCTGACGGGGCGCGTTACCGCCACTTGTTTTTGCGCCGGGCCGGTAATGCCCCAGTTGGCGCCACGGCTTTCGGCCAGGCTGCGCATTTTGCGATTGGTTTTATCGGCGGAATCGGCGTTGTGCTGATCCGGTTGCATCAAGTAATCCATCGACGTGCCGGACGGCGCGCCGTCGGCTGGCTCGCCAGAACTGCCTTTTTTAACGCTGCCGCCAGCATCGCGCGTGAACGCATAGGGGTCTGCTGGCCCGCGAGGCTTTGCACTGTTATTGTTGCCGCTTCCGTCTGGATTCGAGGCGTTGGCCGTATCGCCCAGCGATGGGCCCGTACCGCCGTTGGCGGTTGGCGCCGCGTTGCCTAGCGATCCGCCGGCATTGCTTGGCGATCCACCGCCGGCGAATGTTCCGCCTGCGTTCATTCCACCAGCGTTGGTTCCACCAGCGTTCGTTCCACCAGCGTTCGTTCCACCCGCGTTCGTTCCGCCAGCGTTCATTCCGCCAGCGTTCATTCCGCCAGCGTTCATTCCACCCGCGTTCATTCCACCCGCGTTCATTCCACCCGCGCCGCTGTACCCTGCCGGTCGAACTGTGGCCGGTGCGCCGGTGGCATCGGCTCGGCTGCGCAAATTTGATTTAGGGGCAAAGCGATCGTCGGCAAATTCGTCATCGTTACTTTGGCCACCATCGCGGACGACGCCTTCGTAGCCGGCCCGATAGGTAGCTCTGCCACGGCTTACGCCCAAACCGCCGATGGCTGCAATTCGCGATTTCACGCGGGCCTCTTCAACGGCCAGTGCCTCGCGTTGCAACAGTTCGGCATCGGCGGGCGGATATTTCAGTTTCCAATCTTGCTCGACAAATTCGTAGCCAAAGTCAGCGCCCCAACTTCTCATTGCCGCGCGGGCCGCGTAGTACGCGGCAATTCCATCCGGCCGAACGATCAATAGCGGATAGGGCTCGCCCAGCTTTTCAACATGCGTGCGATCGATTTCGGCAATCCGCTCGCGAGCCGTCCGCAGCGATAGAGCCAGCGGATTATCGGGACTGTCGGGACGTTTGAAGTCGCCGGGCACGAGTTCAATTCCCTCGGGCTGCAAAATGATTCTGTTGTCGCGACATTCGATGTAAATTGGGCGGCGCCGCGTCTGATTAGGGCCGACATACGGCACAATCGCAAACGATCGCTCGGTTTTTTGGGCCTTTTCGCGCGCCAGAATTAAATCACTCTCGGCTTGCGATATCTCGGCTTGCAGCTTGATGAGTTCGGCTTGCGTCGCTTGCCGGCGCTCGTTGACTTGCGTGCCGCTGGCCAGCGATTGCAGCGTGCCTTGCAGCGATTGCAAGCGCAGACGCAGCTCGCGAATTTGATCTTCGATGCCGGCTAATCGGACGCGGCGGTCGGTGAGTTGCGATTCGGCTTGCTGGCGAGAAACGCCCAACTGTTGCAATTGCCAGTCGAGCATCTCGCGCTGCGCGGTGATCTCATCAATGGATTGCGCGGTCTTGGCCGCGACCGCCTTAGCCACGGTCATGGCCTGAGCGCGCGAGTGCCGATTGATGACAATCAAGATCAGAATGAGCGCGCCCATTGTGCAGCAAAGCACTGCCTGAAACGGAAACAGAGGCAATGCTGGAATGGAAAGCGAAGGCTTTCGACTCATGCCGCGTGCCCCGCGCGTTTGAGACCCAGGTCAATTGCCCGCGAATCGCTGGCCTGCAACCGCGTGCTCAGTAGTTGAATGGCGGCCGACAGACTGATGACCGTATCTTCGAAATATTTGGAGCCGGCCAGCGATTCCAGATTGCGATTCAAAGTGCTTTCCAGCGCGGCCACTTGCCCGGTGGCTTCGACCACTTTGAGCAGCACAAGACCTTGCTGGCGCAGTTCGGATTGTTGAGTAGCGATGGCCTGGCTGCTTTCCGTGAGTGCGGTTTGCACGCCCGACCAGTTGCGGCGATTTTGTTCGCTCACCGCTTGTTCGGCGGCCGCCAGTTGCACGGCATGCGCTTGCAGACTGCGTTCCAGCGCAAAACCCAGCGCGTTTTGCATTTGTTCGGCGGTGGCTGCGCTGAGTTGCGACCAGTGCTCGTGCGCCGCTTCGATGGTGCCTTGCCAGAGTTCGATTTGGCGTTGCACCAGGCGATCGCTGGCGGAAATCATCTGTTCGGCCATCCGCGCCAGCGGCGCCAGTTGCGGATTGCTGCCGGCGGCCAGTTCGCCTTGAAAGCGGCCGATCAGTTCCGCGTTGGTCGCAGCGTCGACTTCGTCGAGCAGTCGGCTTTCTAGCCGGTCGGCGGCAAACTTGCTGAACATCAGAATCATCACCAACACCAGCGACAACGTGGTGTGATCGAAGGCGCTGCCCAAGCCTTGCGTGACCAAGCCGATGCTCGTTTCCAGTTCGTTGGGCGAAAGATTTCCGATCGAGATCGTCATGCCGACAACCGTGCCGAGCAATCCGAGAATCGGAATCGCCCAAATCACAATCAACAAGAAGGCATTGCGGTGTTGTGCACGCGAGGCGTCGAGATCGGCCAGGTAGCGGACATCTTCGGTCAGTTCGGCGGCCGAGCCTTTGCGGCGCAGCATTTCTAGCGCTTCGCGAAGTCGCTGGTACATGAAGCCGGGCTTGGTGCTTGCAGGCGCTTCGGCCAGCCGTGCCAGCAGGTGTGCGGCGTCGCTGGCCGGTTGTCCGCCATCCGGAATTGCTGGCAGCCATGATCGGCCTAGCGCGCGGCGTTGTTGCGTAACATCAATGGCACGCAGCACCACGGCCGCCATGCCGGTTAAAAACAATGTCAACAGCACGTGTTCAATCGCATGCGCCGCCAGATAGCGGAGCACAAACGCATTGGTGATTAGTCCGCCATGAACGGCGCCAAAAAACAACGCGGATGTCAGCACGCCCCAGACTAGCGGCGTCCGCAGCACAGTAGCAACTAGCGAACGTTGCGTGGATTGCCCAACCTGACTCATGGCGAGACCCCAGTCGATCCAATGTTCCGAAACTGCCAAATGCGAGCGCTCGGTTTTCCTGACGCAGGCCATATGATCGGTACAATCGATAAAGTTGATGAGCGAAAATGGGAAGCGATGGCCGCGAATTTGCCTGAAGCGTGGAATTGGAATAACCGGCAAAGATTGCCAAAGTGTTCCGCGACGGCAGTCCGATAAGTCAAGCACCGAACAAGTGGCGAAACTCGCCGCAACAAATTACCCAGGGGGGATCAGTCCGGGCGCTGTTCTTTTGAGAACGCCCCGGACTGTTCTTTTTTCTAACGCGGGCTTCACGCCCTCCGGCCTTCGCGCCCTGCTTTGGACGCCACCGCCGATGGATCGCCATATTTTGGCGACTTCCCACAAACGCCCGGCAGGCGTAGCGTCTACTTTTCTACCGGCGGATCAGCTTTAAAACATCTTTCATTGTCGACGCGCCCGGAAAACAAAGTTCCAGCGCCAAACCCACAACGATGGTAATAGCGAGTACGCAAAAAAACGGTTTGCAGGTTGCGGTTAGAACGCTGCCCGTCCAATCCGGCCGATCGACTTTCTTCAGCGACTGCGTCAGGCCTGCGGCCAAAAAGAAATCGAACGCGGCATCGGCCAGGATCGCGGGCGATTCCCAAATCAACAGTATCGCCGCCACTAAAAACATCACCGCGACGATTCCAGCGGCCACCACCAGCAACAACCAGCCACAGCCTTCGCCGGCTCCGAAAAGTTCGCTGAGTTCTAGCCACTCCCACCAGTGCGGACCTGGGGACATGGAGTCGCTCGCGCCTTTGGCTTCCGACGGAGTTAGCGGATCGGGATATTGCTTCAGCGGCCGAAAACGCTGCGCCACGTAGGCCAGCCAAGAGCGCACCAATCCCAAAAAGGCCACGTAAGAGAGCGATACGGAGATCGCGTATCGCGGACACAAGTATCGCACTCCGAGCCACAGCAATAATCGATCGATTGTCATGCCGGCCAGCACGGTTAAAGCCAGCAGTGCGCCATGTGATGGCGCAGAAAGAAATTGCGATGAAAATGCTCGCGAAACGCTCGATTCATTGCACCCTTTCGCAGTTTCCATTCGAAAAAAACCATTTTTGCCGGCTGCCCGGCTGCCGCGCGAGATTGCTCCGGCCTGCGTCCGCTGCGGCTCGTGGCTCTAGCTTACAGACACCGCAAATTCTATAATCTTCGCTTTGAGCCCGCACTGTGTCGGGCTTTTTTTTATTGCTCCGAGCGATGAACGTGGTTTTGTCATGACTGCTTCGAGTGCTGTGGTGGCCGCGCCCCGGGCCGCGGAAGAAAAGGTACTGGTCCTGGATTTTGGTTCGCAATACGCGCAACTGATTGCCCGCCGCGTGCGCGAACAAAACGTCTACTGCGAAATCGTCAGGCACGATATCACCGCCCAGCGCATCCGCGAAATCGCGCCGCGGGGCATCATCCTGTCCGGCGGCCCTGCCAGCGTTTACGAAACCGGTGCCCCGCAGTGCGATGTCGGCATCTTTCAGCTTGGCATTCCGGTGCTCGGCATTTGCTACGGCATGCAACTCACCTGCGAAGCGCTGGGCGGCAAAGTCAAAAACGCGCCCGCCCGCGAGTACGGCCGCGCGCACTGCCGCGTGTTGGCCGCCGAAGGTCTGTTTGCCAATCTGCCGGAAGAACTTGAAGTTTGGATGAGCCACGGCGACCAGGTGACCAGCGTCAGCGACGACTTTGTGCCGCTGGCGGCCACCGGCACCTGCCCCATTGCGGCCGTCAAGCATCGCACGTTGCCGATCTTCGGTTTGCAATTTCATCCGGAAGTCACGCACACGCCGCGGGGCAGCAAGCTGCTGGCTAACTTCCTCGAAAAAGTTTGCGGCTGCACCGGCCGCTGGCGGTTGGGCGAACTCGCCCAAGAAACCATCGAATCCGTTCGCCGCCGCGTGGGCAATCGTCGCGTGATCTGCGGTCTATCCGGCGGGGTCGATTCTTCAGTGGTCGCCGCGCTGTTGTATCAGGCCATCGGTCCGCAGTTGTCGTGCATACTTGTTGACAACGGCCTGTTGCGCAAGGACGAGGCGGAATCCGTCATTCACGAGTTTTCCACGCACTTCCATACGGACTTGCATGTGGTCAAAGCCGAAGATAAGTTCCTCGACGCCTTGGCCGGCGTGGTCGATCCGCAAGAAAAACGTCGTCGCATTGGGCGCTCGTTCATCGAGTGTTTCAAGGACGAGGCCGTCAAAATCAAAGGCGCGCACTTCCTGGCGCAAGGCACACTGTATCCCGATGTGATCGAAAGCGGCGCCGCGGCCGACGGACCCGCCGCCACCATCAAAATCCATCACAACGTCGGCGGACTGCCCAAAGACCTGGGCTTCGAACTGATCGAACCACTGCGCGATCTGTTCAAAGACGAAGTTCGCAAGCTCGGTTTGCAGCTTGGACTGCCCGAAGAAATCGTCTGGCGGCATCCGTTCCCCGGACCTGGCCTGGCCGTTCGTTGCTTGGGCGAAGTCACACGCCAACGCCTGAAAACACTGCGCGAGGCCGACGCAATTGTCGTCGAGGAAATTCGCGCGGCACGGCTTTACCGGCAAACGGCACAAGCCTTTGCCGTGCTGCTGCCGGTGCAGAGCGTCGGCGTGATGGGCGACGCCCGCACCTACGAGGACGTGTTGGCCGTGCGAGCCGTGGAGACCGAAGATTTCATGACCGCCGACTGGGCTCACTTGCCATACGAATTGCTGGCGCAAATTTCAACCCGTGTGATCAACGAGGTCAAAGGCGTCAACCGCGTCGTTTACGACATCAGTTCCAAGCCGCCAGCCACCATCGAGTGGGAATGACCGGCCGGCGCAATCGGTTTGCAACCCCGGTCTCGCAATCCTCACGCCTCAGACGCGGGGCAGCCTGCTAGAACTGCTCGGCCATCGTGCGTTGATCCGGCAGAAAATAAATTTTCTCGCTGCCACGGCCGGAGCAGACGCTTAAGGCATTACCGCAATTGCGTTTGCCCCTGCTGCTCGACCCAAGAAACGCGGTGGACAGTGAGGACAGAGCGTCCGATGGCTGCGATTTTCTGACCCCTGCGGCGCGGACAGCAGGCTCGTCACTCCGATTTGCGATTTCGCTTTTTCGCCGCGCGTGCCGTGAGGCTCAGTCGTTGGCGACGCTGCCAGCATCGGTTTTTTCGACCGAGCGGCATTGGGATCGAGTGCCGAGTGGCAGGCCACAGGTTCGATGATGGAAAAACGGCTTGAGCGGATACCTACCGACGCAAGTTGCGTCGGCAACGATTCGTCGCAACATCGTTTCGATTGAAATTTAAACGCGCTGTGCCACGAGCCGGTTTAAGCAAACAGGCCCATTGCGGCTTGGCCTTTGCCGTCGCTGGTGGCGTAGAACGGCCGGTTTTCGATGTCGTAAACGGTCTTCGGGCTGATGCCCATGGCGGTGAAGATTGTGGCGTGCAGATCGCTGACGCTTAATTCATTTTTGGTGGCGATGTACGGGCGCACCGCAGCGGTTTCGCCGTAAAGTTGCCCGCGTTTGATGCCGCCGCCCCAGAGTACGATGCTCGATCCACCGGTAAAGTGTCGATGTTGCCCATAGTGCTTGAGTTCTTTGAAGACATTAACCTTTTCGGTGGTCTGGTCGTTGGCGTTGGAGCCGGGCTTGCCCTCCATGAGCATGTCGCGGCTAAACTCGCTGGCCAGGATGACCAGTGTGCGGTCGAGCATGCCGCGGGCTTCCAAGTCCAAAATCAGTTGGGAAATGGGCCGATCGACTTCTTCCTTCATGCGTTTGACCGTGGTGTAGCCGTTGGCGTGCGTGTCCCAGTTCAAAAAGGGCACGTACTCGGTGGTGACTTCCACGAACCGCGCGCCAGATTCCACGAGTCGTCGCGCTAGCAAACAGCCGCGACCGAAGCGGCCGGTATCGTAGGTTTTGTAACTGTCTTTTGGTTCCAGCGAGATATCGAAAGACTCACGCTGCTTGGAACTGAGCAGCCGCTGAGCGTTATCCATGGAGCGAATCAGCGATTCTTGCTGGAAGTCGCTCATGAGTTCTCGCTGCGGATTTTGATCGACCAGCCGGCGGTAGAGTTTGTAGCGATCGGCAAACCGGCCCGGTTCCATGCCTTTGGGCGGACGCACGGCTTCGGCCGCTTCTTCCGGAAACGGCAAATTCATCGGTCCGAATTCACTGCCGAAAAAACCGGCCGTGGTAAACGCTTTGAGCTCTTCTTGTTCGCCGACGCCTTCCAAACGCTGGCCGATGGTGACAAAAGGCGGCATCACCGAGTTCTTTGGCCCCAGTACCTTGGCCATCCATGCGCCAATATGAGGGCAAGCAACAGTCTGCGGCGGAACGTAACCAGTATGCCAGTGATACTGATGCCGCGAGTGCAAGATCGAGCCCAGGTCGGGCTGAACGTGCGAACGCACCAGCGTGCCGCGATCCATGATCTTGGCGATGTTTTCCAGCCCTGCGGTAATCTTGATGTTATCGACCACGGTATCGATGGACGGAAAACAACTGCCGACTTTTCCGATGGGCATGCCAACTTCGAACGGCAGATAGTTTTTGGGATCGAAGGTATCCGGCGCGGCCATGCCACCGCCCATCCACAGCAAGATGCAAGCGTCGGCTTTGGCGGGCGGATGAACGACGGGCTGTTTGTCGGAATGTTCGGCTGCCCAACCGCGTTTCGGCTCGCCAGCGAGCAGCGAAGCGGCGGATGCCGCGGCCAAGGATTTGAGAAAATCGCGACGGGCGAATGATTCGTGCATGGTGGGAGGACGTCCGGAGGGAGCGAGGGCGATTGAGATCGGGATGGGCCGATCGAGAAGACAGCCAGTTTCGCGTCATACCTTCTCAATTATGTACATCCCGGCCGCTGGCGGCTAGTAGCGCCGGCGTGGAGAAATAGGCAAAAGCGATGTTCGCCAAGGCGTTTTGAGCGTGGAAAAAGCCATAGCCAAACGGTAGCGGCGCCAAGCATTCGCTGAGTTTGATTGACGCTTGCAGTGACGACACTTAGAATCGGGGCGGAAACACGTTCAGCCCAACCGGGAGTCGATATCTATGAACATGCGAATTTTTGCCGCGCTGGTTAGTTGCGCCGCGACGTTGGCTGTGCTGACCGGATGTTCTACGCAAGGCGATCCGCACACCGTGCGACTGGTCACCAGTTTGCCGCGGACCGGCAGTGCGCGAGATCAGACCACCTCGATCGTTAACGGCGTGAAGATGGCCATCGAAGAGGCTGGCGGCAAGGTGGGCGAGTTCAAGATTGAATTTACCGACATGGACGACGCTACCGCGCAGGCCGGGCAATGGGACGCCACGCTCGAGTCCAACAACGCCAAAAAAGCTGCGCAAAATCCCGATGTGATGGTCTATATCGGCCCTTACAATTCCGGCGCGGCAAAACAATCGATGCCCATTTTGAACCGGGCCGGTCTGGCAATGATTAGCCCTGCCAACACCTCGCCCGAGTTGACCAAGCCGGGCTTTAGCGAGCAGCCCGACGAACTGAAAAGCTTTCGCCCTACGGGAAAAATCAACTATTTTCGCGTGGTGCCCACCGACGACTTGCAAGGACCGTATTCGGCCGATTGGGCCAAAGACATGGGCATGAAGAAGATCTTCATCGTTGACGACAAAGAGATTTACGGCGCTGGAGTGGCCAAGCTGTTCGAACAGCGGGCGAAAGACATTGGGCTGGAAATTCTGGGGCACGAAAGTATTGACGTCAAAATGCAAGAATTTCGGGCCTTGATGGATAAAATCAAAGCCTTGCAGCCCGATTTGATTTACTTCGGCGGCACCACGCAAACCAAGGGCGGCCAACTCGTCAAGGATCTGGTTGCCGCCGGGCTGGATTGCAAGTTCATGGCACCGGATGGTTGCTACGAAAAATCTTTCATCACGGCGGCCGGCGCCAAAAACTGCGAAGACCGCGTGCTGGTGACATTTGGTGGCATGCCGCCCGAACAGCTCGAAGGGGACGGTGCGAAATTCGTCGAAAGTTACAAGGCCAAGTATAAAGAAGATCCGGAAGTTTACGCCGTGTATGGCTACGAATGCGGACGGGTGGCCATCGAAGCGATTCGCCGCGCTGGCAAGAAGGATCGCGCTGCGGTCATTGCCGCGCTGCGAGGCATCAAAGATTTCGAAGGCGCGCTGGGCAAATGGTCCTTCGACGAAAACGGCGACACATCGCTCAAAGTGATGAGCGGAAACAAGGTGAAAGACGGTCAATTCAAGTTTGTCAAAGCGCTCGGTCACGGCGATTGATTGGTCGCGGAGTCAACCGAATCTCGCGTTGCTCGTTGAGCCGTTTGCCGCGGCGAAGTAAAACGGTCTGGGCTCAATTCATCCATCGATTGCGAATCTGCAATGCCGTTTCTCCTGCTCGCCGAAAATTCGACTAGCAGTGCCGGACAACTTCTCTTGCAGCAATGCCTGAACGGTTTGACCTTCGGTTCGTTGATCGCGCTGATTGCGTTGGGTTACACGATGGTCTACGGAATCATCGGCCTGATCAATTTTGCTCACGGCGATCTGTTCATGCTGGGCGCTTTCGTGGCTTTCAGCGTGTTCGCCGGCTGCCTGCCGGCATTTGAATCCTGGGGCCTTGGCGCACTCACCGCCGCCTGGCTGACGGTCGTGCTGGCCACAGTTGCTTCGGCCGCGTTCTGCGGCGTGTTGAATTTGGCCGTGGACCGCATCGTCTATAAACCGCTGCGCAACGCGCCCAAATTGGCGCCGCTGGTTTCAGCCATTGGCGTATCGTTTGTGTTCATGAACGTCGGACAACTGTGGCGCGGCGCATTGGATGTCAGCGTGCCGACCGTTTTTCCGGGCGACAATCTGGTAGCCCGCTGGCCTTGGCTGTTCGAACAAACGGGCTTGCGATTCACTTGGGCCGATTTGATCGTCATGGCCCTGGTGATTCCGATCATGATTGCCCTGACCGTATTCGTTAAATACACGCGGATGGGCAATGCCATGCGTGCCACCGCTCAAAACCCGGTGGCGGCGCAATTGATGGGCATCAATGTGGAACGCGTGATCGGTGTGACGTTTGTCATTGGCGGAGCACTGGGCGGCGTGGCCAGCGTGATCAGCAACTTATATGTGGGCACCGTCAACTTTCAGATGGGTTTTCAAAACGGCTTGTACGCTTTTACGGCAGCCGTGCTCGGCGGAATCGGAAACATTCCGGGCGCGGTGCTGGGCGGTCTGCTGATTGGATTCGTCAAGGCCCTGAGCGACGGCTACGGCCAGACGCAATGGACGAACGCCCTGATTTTTGCCATCCTGATTGTGATTTTGATTTTCCGGCCCCGTGGACTGCTTGGCGCGACCACCCGGGAGAAAGTATGAAACGCTTTCTCGAGCGATTTCCGTTGGAGTGGCTGTTGCTGGGCTTGGCCGCGCTGTTTCCGTTGTTTGTCTCCAGCACGAGTGTGTTTGGTTCGCAACTCAACGATTTATTTACTTACGCAATTTTGGCGCTCGGTCTGAACGTCGTGGTTGGCTATGCCGGCTTGTTGCACCTGGGCATCGCGGCGTTTTTTGGAATTGGCGCTTACGTCACCGGCATTCTCATCGCGCCGGTCTTCCCGTTTCAAGTTGCCTTTCCGGTTGCGCTCGTGCTGTCCGCGGGTGGCGCTGCGCTGTGCGGCGTGCTGCTCGGTGCGCCCACGCTGCGACTGCGTGGCGATTACCTGGCGCTGGTGACCTTGGGTTTTGGCGAAGTGGTGAAGTACGCCATTCAAAATTTGATGAGCATTACCGAAGGCACGCGGGGACTGACCAGTTTGCCGCCGGCTTTGGTATTCGGCCTCAAAATTAGCCCCGATGACTTCCGCGGATATTATTACATTGCGCTGGTGCTATTGGCAGCCACTGTGTTGCTGCTCAAGAATCTGGAACGTTCGAGTCTCGGCCGATCGTGGATGGCAATTCGCGAAGATGAGTTGGCGGCCACCTGCATGGGCATCAACGCCGCGCGCGTCAAGCTGGCCGCGTTTGCCTTGGGCGCTGGCTTGGCAGGCATGGCCGGATGCTTGTTCGCCGTCAAGCAAACGACCACGTCAGGGCCGCTGGCGTACGACTTCAATCGCTCCGTGATCATGCTCTGCTGCATCATCCTAGGTGGCTTGGGCAGCATTCGCGGCGTGCTGCTGGGCGTGATGTTGCTGATTGGCTTCGATACGATTCTGACGCCAAAAATCGACGAGTGGCTGCAATTGGCTAACTTCAATCCCGAAGGCAGTACATATCTTTCGCTCAGCGGGTGGCGACTGATGGTGTTTGGCTTAGCACTGATTCTGATGATGCGATTCCGACCGGAAGGTTTTCTGCCGGCGGGTCATATTCAAGCCGAAATGCACCGCGGTCAATTGAAAACGGTGCATACCGGCGCCGAGTCGGTGGCGGCGGAATCTCTTGTGTCCACGACTCCCGTCAAACACACACCGCCATCGGAAAAACAGGTTTAGCGATGGCACTTTTGCAAGTCAATCAACTGACGATGCGGTTCGGCGGGCTGACGGCCGTCAAGGACGTGAGCTTCGAAGTGCAACCGGGGCAGATTTTTTCGGTCATCGGCCCCAACGGTGCCGGCAAGACCACGGTCTTCAACGCCATTACCGGCATTTACGATCCCACCGCAGGGCAGGTGCTGTTCGCCGGTCGTGATCTACGCAAACCGTGGCGCTGGACGGTTTGGTTCGGATGCCTGGCGATTGGCTTGTTGACGGCGCTGATCGCCGTGCTGGCGCTGGCGAATATCGACAACCTCTGGTACGCCGCCATCAAACGCAATAACCGTGACCCCGATCAACCGTTCCGCTACGCCGACGCCTGGCGCGATGGCTGGTCCTATCTGCGCGGCGAATTAGCCGTTGAGCGCGGCCGGCGCGGCCAATGGTACGTCGTGCCCGCCGACGCCGAGCAACCGCAACTCGCCGAGGCTGCGGACAAAGCCGGCGCGATCGCCGCGCGCGATGATTTGCTGACGCTGGTCAGCGAACTGCAGGCTGCTTCCGCCTCGCTTGAGCCGCAGGAAGCAAACGGACTTTGGATGTTGCAAGCCCGCGATGGACGCAAAATTGCCTTAGGCCTGCCCTCGAAGCAAGCGGCGATTGATCGGATCGAATTTCTGAAGAAGTTGCCGAGTGAGCAGCGGCGCGGCGTACGGAATTTGTGGCTGACGGGCTTACTCGGTTTGGCGTTGGGCGCGGCCGGCACGCTGTCGGTCTGGAATCGTTCGCGACGGACGCCGGATGTGATTGCGCTGGGCGGTATCGCCCGCACGTTTCAGAATATTCGGCTGTTTCCAGCGATGAGCGTCGAAGAAAATGTGTTGATCGGCATGGATCGCAGTTTGCGCGGGAATTTGCTGTCGTCCGCGCTGCACCTGCCGGGCTGGCGCGAGAAATTGGCTGCCGGACGCAAGCAAGCGATTACGCATTTGGCCTTCGTCGGCTTGGAAAAGCAAGCTCATGCACTGGCCAGCGCGCTTCCGTATGGCGATCAGCGGCGATTGGAAATTGCCAGGGCGCTGGCGACGCAGCCCAAGCTGATCTTGCTGGACGAACCGGCCGCCGGCATGAATCCGAGCGAAACGGCCGACCTCACGCAGTTGATTCGCCGCATTCGCGAAGCGGGTGTGACCGTGCTACTGATTGAACATCACATGCGGGTGGTGATGGGCATTTCCGATCGGATTGCCGTGCTGGATTACGGCGTCAAAATCGCCGAAGGCACGCCGGCAGAAATTCGCAGTAATCCGCGCGTCATTGAAGCCTACCTCGGCAAAGAGGAGGTTACTTAGTGCCGCCGCTACTTACACTGGAAAATCTGCGATCCGGATATGGCCCGATCGAAGTGCTCAAGGGCATTTCGCTGGACGTCGGCGAAGGCGAAATCGTCACGCTGATTGGCGCCAACGGCGCCGGCAAGACGACCACGCTGATGTGCATCTCCGGCTGCAACCCCACGCGCGGCGGCCGTATTACTTGGCGCGGCACGGATCTCAAAAGCCTGCCGCCGCATGCCATCGTCCGCGCGGGCATCTGCCATTCGCCGGAAGGCCGCAAGATCTTTGGCAAGCTGACGGTGATCGAGAATCTGCGGCTCGGTGCCTACACACGCAGCGATCAACAAGCCATCCGCGACGATATCGAAAAGAACTTCGCGCTGTTCCCAATTCTGAAGCAGCGGCAATCGCAAGCCGGCGGCACGCTCTCCGGCGGCGAGCAGCAGATGCTGGCTGTGGCGCGCGCGTTGATGGGCCGTCCGAAATTGTTGCTGCTCGACGAGCCATCGCTGGGCTTAGCGCCGCTGGTGGTGCTCAAAATCTTCGAAGTCATCAAACAGCTTAATCAAGATGGCATCTCGGTGCTGCTGGTGGAGCAGAATGCACGTCTGGCGTTAAAGCTGGCTCATCGCGGTTACGTGATGGAAACCGGCGAAATTACGTTGTCCGGTCCGGCCAGCGATCTACTGCATAATAAGCAGGTGCAAGACAGCTATCTTGGCGAGTGAGCGGTGAAAGGGCGCGACGCTGCGCGATTTTTGTCGCGCGTCGTTTGACAAGCCATGACGAATGAGATAGTTTACGGCCATCGGTGCGTTGGTGGTCGCCGCGGTGAGCTTCACCGCTGCGACAAAACAGGGAACTTCGGTGCCGCTGGTTCGAACGGGATGTTCGGCCAGTCATTCCGAGACGGCCCCGCCGCTGTAACCGAGCGATTGGGAATTGGAATCGGTTTTATGCCGGTTTTAATCCTCCAGGAATCACCATTTCCATGCCATTGTCGTGCGAACAACCTCGAACGGTTGTTGCGTTACGGCGAGAAGGCGGGCGATTCCAGCTCGGGAGTCAGAAGACCTACCAACGCGAGTGAGTGCTGTTGCTCCGCGAGGGACGGAGTCGGCCAAATGGTTCCCGATCGCACAGGATGACGCTAATCTTCCACGCGTGAGTTCTTCCCGTACGGCGCTTCCGCGCGCCGCAGGGCACGCTGCATCCCTTGGTTGTTCGGATTGCCACTCGCCATGCGCTTGCGGCAATTCGCTGCCACGCGATTGCGCGCCAACCGGGGATGGACTGACTCGCGGAATCGCGCGAAGCCATGTTTCAATCCGCTCCCTTCCGCTGCGCAGGCAACGATCGCAATCCGATCGATGGTCGAAAAGATTCTGCGCATGCAATGCGTTTTCGTCTGGCGTTTACGCTGATTGAGCTGCTGGTGGTGATTGCCATCATTGGCATGTTGGTGGCCATCCTGCTGCCGGCAATCAGCGCCGCGCGTGAGGCGGCCCGTCGGGCTACCTGCTCCAGCAATCTGCATCAGATTGGCCTTGGCCTGCGGATGCATCACGACTCGCGGCAGGCATTTCCGATCGGCTGCTTGGAGCGATCCAACCGCCGGCTGTCGTGGAACGTTTGGCTGCTGCCGTTCATCGATGAGACCACGATTTCCAATCTCTACAACACCAAGCTGCCGTATTCCGCGCCGGAAAATCACGAAGCAGGTCGGCACGTGATACCGCTGTTTCTTTGTCCCAGCACGACACGCTTCACGCTGGATCGCAATGGCGACACCTCGGGCGATCGCGATGGCAACGGGCAGTACGATCCGGGTGAGGATTTGGCGTTTACCGATTACGGCGGCATGTTCGGTTGCGGCCGCGTTCAGCCCATTGGCAACGGCGTGATGATTTGGGACCGCGCCATTCGCGACAAAGATATCATCGACGGACTTGGCCACACGATCATGATCGCCGAAGACACCGGCCGCGGGCCTTCGCAAGATGGCGAATGGTCCAACGGCGAGAACATCTTTGACGTCACCGGGCCGATCAACACCATTCAAAATAACGAAATTTGGTGCGACCATCGCAGCGGTTCCAACGCCCTGTTTTGCGATGGTGCCGTGCATTTTTTGCGAAACGAAATCGACCAAAACATTTTGAACGCGCTGTGTACTCGCAACAATGCCGACCAGGATGGCGACGGCGAATATTAACCACCTTTGCATCTATGCGGAACTGACACTAAGAACCGGAGTATGAAATGATTCACAGTTTTAACATTTGCCTGCGACGCCTGCTGATGCTGGGCGCGTTGACGCTCAGCGGCGCCAGTGTGGCTTGGGCCGTGCCGACTGGCTACAGCAAATCGGTAGTCGATACCAGCATGCCCAACGGCGCGTTGGCCTTTGCGCCTGACGGCACGTTGTATATCGCGCAAGGCTATTCGAATTACGGCGACCAAACTCACACCATCAAAGTCATTAAGCCGGATGGAACCTTTGGCACAACCATCAACGTCACCGGCGTGACGTTCGGAACCATCGGCGGCATGACTTACGACACAACCACCAACAAGCTTCTGCTAACGGACAATTTCAACTTCGGCGGCGACACGGTGTTGTACTCGGTCGATCCCACGACCGGCGCCGGCGCCACGATCACACCGGGAGTCGGTTCGATCAGCGATGTGGCCGTGCGTTCCAGCGGCCAGTTGTTCATTACCGATGCCGCGGGCGCGGGCGCAGGCGCCGTGTACTCCGTCAATCGTACCACTGGCACAAAGAACCCTACGCCCGTGCTCGGCGGTTTAACCTATGCGTCGGGCCTGACATTTGACGCCAACCAGAATCTGATTGTGCAAGACGTCACTTACGACAACATCACCGAAACTTCCACCGGGCACATTTACCGCGTGCCGATTACTCAACAGCCGGATAGTTCGCTCACGTATGGCAGTGCGGTGCCGCTGGCTGATGTGCCGGGCGGGTCGTTCGATGTGGCTGTCGATTCTTCCAATAACATTTTCGTCTCCGGCTCGGGCGGCTTGTTCAAGATCGATGCCTCGACCAACGCCGTCACCACGTTTGAGGCCAACGGCACGCCGCTGACGACGGATTTCTTTACTTCGCTGGCCTACTTTCCGGGCAGCCAACCGTTTACTCCGGGCGGATCGCCGGCGCTGAACGGGCGGTTGGACTACCTCACGTCTTTGTCGATCGGGCACAGCAGCAGTTCGCTGTCGGTGATTACGTCAGTTCCGGAGCCATCGACGCTTGTGCTCATGAGCCTGAGTATCGGTCTGCTGGGTGCATATGCCTACGTCCGTCGCCGGAAGACGCGAATGTCTGTCGTTCGCCAGCGATAGACAAATAAACCGGCGGATTACGCCGCGCCTGCGTTTGACTGCCAAAAACTCCAGCGATTTGCGGCCCTTGCTCGTAAGTGGCTGGCGTGCGAAAATCGCGGCCATGCCTCGGGTGGCGATGCGCGATTTGTGCATCCCCCAGCCTGACGGAGAATCCCTGGAGTCAAACCGCCGTTTATGAGAGTGATCCCGATTGGGCAGTACGTGGTTGTGAAACGAACTGAAGCCGAACAAGCGACTCCGGGCGGAATTTTTCTGCCAGACGCGGCGCGACAGCGGCCGCGACAAGGCCTGGTGCTTTCCGTGGGCGACGGCCGGCAAATGCCGGATGGAGAGCGAGCCCAGCATCAAGTCACCGACGGCGACCGCGTGCTCTTTGCGCCCTACGCCGGCACAGAAGTCGAAATCGACGGGCAAGAATTGATCATTATTGCCGAAGACGAGATCCTGGCGATCGTCGAGTGACTGCGGCGAGATGCTCAAGTCCGATTGCCAAGTCGCTAGATTATCGTCAGCACTGGCGACGCACGACGCAAACATAAAGGAAATCGACATGCCGCACATGATTGGCCCTTGCCGCTGGCTCTTCGGTCTTACGACCATGGTTTCGCTGCTCGGACTTGGCGGCCTGCGCGCAGCGGAAAGCAAGCCGGCGCCGATCTCTTCAGATCGCGCGGCCAACGCTTCGATCGAACATCGGCTGTATGTCGTCACGCCCGGCATTCGTAACGATCTGCAATACGGCGGCGCCGGCATTCTGGTATTCGATATCGATCACGACCACAAGTTTCTGCGACGCATCGCCACGCCCGCCAGCGACGCCAAAAAACCGGACAACATCAAAGGCGTCTGCGCGTCGGCCGACAGCGGCAAACTGTATTTCACCACCACTAGCAAACTTTATTGCGTTGACCTGATTACCGAAAAAACGCTGTGGGAAAAATCGCCGGCTGGCGGCACCGACCGATTGTCAATTACGCCGGACGGCAAAACGCTGTACGTGCCGTCATTCGAAAAAGAAAACTGGAACGTAATCGACGCCGCCAGCGGCGAAACAATTGCGAGCGTGGTTCCGAAGAGCGGTGCCCACAACACGGTGGTCACACGCGACGGTTCGAAGATGCTGCTCGGCGGATTGAAGTCGGCCACGTTGTTTGTGGCTGATACCGGCTCGAACAAGATCGTGCAGCAGATTCCAATGTCGAATATGGTCCGACCGCTGACGGTCAACGGCGCCGGCACGCGAGCTTATGTTTGCGTCAACGATCTGCTGGGTTACGAAATTGCCGATTTGACGACCGGCAGCAAATCCGCACGAATTGAAGTTACTGGATTCACCAAAGGCGCGGTTAAGCGGCATGGCTGTCCAAGTCATGGGATCGGCTTAACGCCGGATGAAAAGGAAGTTTGGCTTTGCGATGGCCATAATCAGCGGTTGCACGTCTTCGATAATACGGTTGACCCGCCCAAGCAAATCACTAGCATCGCGCTGCGCGACGATCCGGGCTGGGTGACTTTTGGCATCGACGGCCACTTAGTGTATGCATCGACCGGCGAAGTGATCGACGCCGCCAGCAAACAGATAGTCGCAACGTTAAGCGACGAAAACGGCAAACCGGTCCACAGCGAAAAGCTGCTCGAAATCGATTTTGCGGATGGCCATCCGGTGGCGGCGGGCGACCAATTTGCTCGCGGCAATGTTGTTGCCAAGTGACGTAGAAGCTGCGAACATCGATCTCGAAAGGGCCTTTTAACAATGGGTCACGCGATGGAAAAGCCGGTGGTCAAAAGCGCCAAGATTGTCGGTCGCCGCGAACTTCATTTTCAAAACATGGCTGACATCCGGGCCGAAGCACTACGACTGGCGGCCTCGCCGGTGACCATGCTTGGCAACTGGACACTAGTGCGTCATCCACACTAAATACTCGGGTTGCCGGAAACGCGGATTTCAGGGAACCTTCCTGTAACAAGGAGGTGCCCCATGAACAAGAAGTACATCGTACAGCTCTCGGATGAAGAGCGAAAGGTTTGCGAGCAGGTT
>JBBRCE010000074.1:0-20756 GCA_038205115.1 Pirellulales bacterium | reverse complement strand
CGCGTGTGGAGTTGCAACGCCGCGCCGCGATTCGTCGGCAATGGTGCGACTCGCATTGGGCGAATTGTCAAGCTGGCAGCGCACAAATGCCAACCCGACTCAATCCATTCCGCCGATTTCGCCGTTGACTTGATCTTGGGGATATGGTATACTAACGTTCATATATCTCGCGGGCGGAAAGTTCGCCCAATGCGGGACAACGGATTTGAGGCCAACCCAGGGCTCTGATAACTCAGCATGCAAACGCAGGCACAACACCCGAGGGAAAAGTCGAGTTCGTAGCATTCAGGCGAAACGCTTGTGTGGTTGAGCAATCAACGGCAAGCAAGCAAGGCTGCGAACCAGATTTTTCCGCGCGGCAATTCGCCGGCATTTGCATGAGACTGGTGGCAGGAGATGTCGCGTGGATGGTTTGCTAGACAAAAGTAGGTTCGCCGGTGCGCTGGCGGACCGAAATCGAACCGACGCGCGGCCGCAGTAAATAGCCGAATCCCCGTTGCAGCTCTTTGACAACTTAACCGGCGGTCGCTTGCGCCCAAGCAGCGTGGCGACCGCTCACACACTCCGATTTGCAACAGCGCGATTCGGCGCGCAGCGCTTTGCGCTTGCGCGCCGCTGGCAGGAAATTCGCAGCTTGTCCAATTCATAGCCGACGCAGCCTGCGTCGGTGGATTCACCGGATCGCGCTGAATAGCGCGGTTAGCTATGGGCGGTGAACGGCAAGCCAGCGGCGATTGAGTCTCAACTCATCCGACGCTGGCAGCGTCGGCAACGCGCCACGGAGTGTTACCAGTGCGCCCAGCGCGCACGTGTGGTCTCGGGCAGTGCCCGGTCAAAGTCGCGCGGGCGGCCGCCATCGATGGCCGGTGCGGTTTCGGTTTCCGGATACGGATCAAAACGCTGTGCGCGCTTCTGCTGATATTCGGCGCTCGGCGGCGGCGACGTCAAATGCGGCGTACTAAACCCCGAACAACCCACCGCGCCTGCTGTCGCCAGGCTGATCGCAATCGCAAGCAGTCGTTTCAAGGGATGTTCCTTCGGCGGCCGAGGTGACGAGAAAAACGCGGCGGATTGTATCGCTATCTGTTTTATCGGTCCAGAGCAGCGGCGCGGATTTTCGTCGCTGCTAGCGTCAGCCGCAATCCCGCATTCACCACTGTTTACCAACTCGTTACGGACCGCGCCGCGGATTTCCCTTCGCGCTGACTGCCGGCGCCGCTACCCTAAACGCCAGCGGAACATCCCGCAACCATTTCGACCACCTGCTGCTGGGAGTTTGTCATGGCTCTACGTTTTCAACAAACCGCTTCGAGACGCGCCTTCATGATCAAGGCAGGGCTCGGCGCGGCAGCACTCTCGCTGCCGGCTTGGCTCAACACGCCTGGTGCGTTTGCCGACGAATTGACGCGCACGCCGCAGCAAACCATTGGGCCGTTTTATCCCGACAAACTGCCGCTCGACACCGATAACGACCTGCTGATCGTCAACAATCAGATCACCTCCGCGGTGGGCGAGGTCACGCATCTGAGTGGGCGAATCCTTGACCCGCGCGGCAACCCGGTGCGCGGGGCCCTGGTCGAAATCTGGCAGGTTGATAGCCACGGCATCTACTTGCACACCGGCGGCGGCGACCGCGACAAGCTCGACAAAAACTTCCAAGGCTTCGGCCGTTTTCTCACCGGCAGCACGGGCGAATACTACTTCCGCACCATCAAGCCCACCGCCTATCCGGGCCGCACACCGCATATTCACGTTGCGGTTCGCACTCGCGGCGCCGCGGTCTTCACCACGCAGTGCTACATCAAGAATGAGCCGCAGAACGCCCGCGATGGAATTTTAATGAGCGTTCGCGACGTTAAAGCCCGCGACTCGCTGGTTGTCGATTTTGCTCCGCTGAAAGAATCGAAAATTGGCGAACTGGCCGCACGCTTCGACATCGTGCTCGGCTTCACTCCAGCCGCCTAGTTGGCAATTTCAATCGCATGTCCGGCGCGGCCTGCGGCACGCGCGCCGGCACGGTTGCCCTGGCATGAACCAAGCGTTAGATTTTGGAGGCACTCCTGCAGGGCGGTGGTCGCCTTTTTTCCAGCGACCATCGCCGACGCCATTGCGCGGCGTTATGCTCTCCCGAAACTCGCGAGGTCTCGCATGCTTAAATTTCGTTTCCGCGTCGCCTGTTGTGCGCGTCCGATCATCGCGATCGCGGCATGTATCATCACAAGTTGCCTGGCCATCGCCGAACCTGCAGCTCCGGATTCGCCGGGCAAACCGCCTGCGGCATCACCGAACGACAAGCCGAGCGACGAGCCGAACGACAAGCCGCTGCCTGCAGACATCCCGTCAGAAAAGCCGGAAGCCGGAGCGCCACCAGCTCAAAAGCCGGCTTCCGCCGAAAGCGATTCCGCTAAAACGAAAACATTCAACATTAGTGTGGCGCTCATTGACGTGGGCGATATCTACGAACATCACGTTTGGTTTAAACAGCAATTGCAGGAAATGAAGTTCGACGTGCAAGACGCCGAGGCAGATTTGAAGGTCCAGTCCGAGCAATTGAAAGCGATAGCCGCAGCCGCCAAGGGACTGAGTGGGGACGATCTTCGCACGCTGGAACGTGAATTCACCACCAAGCAAGCGGCGTTAAATCTGAAAGCGTCGCTGCAAAAATCGGAATTTTGAAGCGCGAAGCCGCACTCTACCTTAAGGTGTACGAAGAAATCCGCGAGGCCTCGGCCGCCTACTGTCAGCAGCACGACATTCATCTGCTGATGCGATTGAGCAAAGGGTCTGGCAACGAGGCCGGCAAAGCACCGCAAACGCGTGAGGAAATCTTACAAGACATCAATCGGACTTTCGTTTTTTCCGACGTGCCAGACATCACCAGCGCCGTGCTGGAAATTCTCAACGCGCGCGAACGCCCCGAATCGCCCGCCAAAGCGGAAAAATCAAAACCCAGCGACGAAAAACCAGCTGAATGAAAATTCTGCTGGCCCGCCGTCGCGGTGTCGGCAATGCTCGCCACTCAAATTCGCCGCCCTTGACTTCTGCACACGCATGAAGTATACTAATGTTCATGTATCTCGCGGGCGAACACTTCGCCCAACGCGGGACAACGGATTTGCGGCCAAGCCAGGATTCTCGCAACTCGGTTTGCCGCGCAGGCTAATGATTCCGACCGTCGACGGCTCGTACGAGCAACGTCGATCGTCGCGAGGGATAAACGGCCAGCGTGGGCAGCACACGAGTGGCGGGAGTCTGGCGGCAGGAGACGTCGAGTGGACGATTTGCCAGCCAATTAGGTTCGCCGGTGCGCCGGCAACTGAAACGAATCGACACTCGACCGCATAATCAGCCGAACCCCCGTTGAAGTTCCTTGACAACCTGACCGGCGGTTGCCTGCGCCCTGCAGCCTGGCGACCGCTCAAACGTCCGCATCGCCGGTCGCACCACGCGCGGCGGCATTTTGCGGCGTCGCGCGGCGACAATTTGCGTAGCGGATCGGCGAAGTCGGTCGGCCGCAAGCGGTTCAATTCGCAGCTGCACTTGGCAGATTTTAACGCATGCCATGCCTCTCGCAGTTTTGCGCTCGAGATGCGCGCCGATCCTGTAAAAAACAGTCAGCCAATGGTCGCACTGTCCTCACTGTCCATCGCGTTTTTAACACTGCGCACGCGATCAAAACCATTGCAGCAACGTGACTTACGTCGGCCTTTCGCTGGCAGCCAAGCTTTTTTATTTTCTGCGGCCGCCACTGACGATCGCGCGCCCGCCGTTCAACGCCGGTTGGATGAACGTTTCGGGCCGTTGCCGGCGCTGATCGCAGGCGAGCCGCACATTAATCAGCGACCGGTCGGTGATCTGCAGTACTACGAAAATCGGCTGCTTATGCTTCTTGGTACGAAAACTGCATGTTGCGCGTCCCTTTGGCGGAAGTTCAGTCTGCGTCGGAGAACTGTCGGATGTACTACAACCAGCGGCGTTTCGCTGCAATGACGACCGTGGCAGTATTTGTGCTGTTGGCAAATCCTGTCTGGGCGGACACGCCCCTGCCGGCGGTGACGCGGGCGTGGACGGATTCCACCGGTCGGCATCACATGAATGGCAGTTTGATCGGTGGCGACCGCGAGCTTGTGCAACTTCGCCGCATCGAAGGCGACCTGATTTCCGTGCCGGTGGCGCGGTTGTGTGATGTCGATCGTCAGTATGTGTTGATGATGCTGCAGCAGCGGACGCCGGCAGACGAGCCCGGCGCCAACAAAAACCCCAACAGCGTAACCGCCAAGACGGAAGCGGTGGCATCCTCAATCTTTAGCGATGTTGGTCGCTGGTGGCCCAAGTTGACGATGCCGTACATGCAAAATGCCTTCAAAGCGGCCACCGCCACGCCGCTGCTTTCCGAAGCGTCCGAGACGCTGCCGCCGAACATGATCTACGTGCGACTCTCCGGTCCCTTTTTGCAACGCATGGCTTGGCACGACGTGTTTCACAATTCGGTGATTGACGATCAAATTCTCAACGCCCACGTCATTGGTGCCGCGCACACCACCGGGCATACCGAGTTTAAACTGCTATCGCGAACTCAAGCCGGTCTGGCCGAACTGCGGTTATTCGGCACGACGCACACCAGCACCATCGGTTATTCGGGCCCGGTTCGCATTCACTCGACCGGTCAAACCGAATTTCAATCGACCAAGTGCATTTGGATCGATGCCCAAGGCATCCACACCTCGCCTGCCTGTACGACGGCTCAAGCGCACACGACGGTTAACAACATCGAGACCACTCTGCCGCGATTGCGCGGCCGGATCTCCCTGCGAATTGCCGGCCAGCGTGTGGCCGAAAGTCATGGGCAGTCGGAACAAATCGCCGCGCAGCACACCGCGCAGCGCGTGAACACGCGGTTTGACGCTACGACTAACGATCAAGTCAATCAACTTTGGAAAAAAACCAGCGACCACCTGGCCGCGCTGTCCGCCGATAATCCCTTGCGCCCACGCAGTATTCAGGCCAGCAGTAGCGAGCAGGCATTGCAGTTGGTGGTTTACGGCGGGCAAAGCGATTCGCAACCAGCGTCCACCGCTCCGCCCACTTCGCCATCGCCAGCCGATATTGAGGTCTGCGTGCATGTTTCGGCCGTACGCAGGGCCATCGCCGATACTGAACTGAACAGTCTGCTGGGACCAGCAATGTTCCGCCTGGCCGCGATGCCCCGCACGATTCCCATCGACGCCCCGAACGTCCGCTGGACCGCTGACGGCAAATGGCTGTCGATCAACTGGCAGATCAGCGACGCCGCGATCGCCAAATCGCGGTCGAAAGCCGCCAAGGCAAACTGATCGACGCCGGCACGCATCGTTGTTTGGTGATACGATCGCCAGCGTGACGGCGCGGACACGCCCAATGATTTCTTTCTCCGAAAGCAGCGCCGACGGCTTGATTGGAAAGCAAGCCTATGGTATACTTTTGTATATCAATCGGAGAACGAAAATGGTTGCCGAATACACGACGGAAGAATGGTCGGCCGCGCTGGACGAAACGGCCGGAGAAATTCTGCAGGCGGCTGGCGTGGAACATCTGCCGGTGGATGCCATTGCGCTGGCCGCGGCGCTGGAGGTGGAGGTGGCTTGGGATAGTCGCCAAAGCGGGCGCGCGCATCTGGTGCGAGTGAGTCGGCCGGGCGAAGGGCAGGCGACGACGTCGCAGACTTCGATTTTACTGCGGCCCGAACCGCGGCCGGAGCGGCAGCATTGGGCCGTGGCGCACGAATTGGGCGAAGCGTTTGCCGAGGGCTTTTTTGCGCGACTGAACATTCGGCCAGAAGCCGCGCCGGTCAATCTACGCGAACGTGTTGCCAACCAATTGGCCGCGAGGATTCTGCTGCCGAGTGAACGGTTTTTGCAGCTCGCACTGGATTGCCGCTGGGACCTGCTAACGCTCAAGCAGCGTTTTTCGACAGCCAGCCATGAGCTGATTGCCGCTCGGATGCTCGACTTTCCTTCGCAGGCAATTATTTCGCTGTTCGACAATGGCAAAATCACCTGGCGGCGTAGCAACGTTGCGGGCCGTACCCCGCCTTTGAACGCGGAAGAACAGCGAGCCCGCCGCGCTGCGGCGGCCGGCCAGATTTACGGCTCGTTCGATCGCTCGGTGCAAGCCTGGCCGATTCACGAACCGCACTGGAAGCGAGAGATCATTCGCCGCGCGGTTAGCGAGTGGAACGATGTTGACGACGACGCGGACTGCTAGCGCAAATTCATCCAGCCGATGAGAGCGTGCCCACCCATGATCAGCCAGACATCGCCGCAATTCCGCGAACGTCTAGTTCCCGCCAAGGGCCGGGCGTGGTGGTACGCCGGGTTTGATGTTGGACGAGGAACTGCCGCCTGTTCCCCCGGCGTTGTTGCGGGACTTTTGGAAATCACTCACCGGCCGACCCGCGTTCAAGCCGCCAGCGGGCGTCTCGCCGCCGATGCTCGACTTAGGCACTGGACGGCCGGCGTTGAGCGGTGCGTGCTCCTCGCGCGGTCGACTGAGTTGGCCGGACATGGCGCGCGAGGCGGCAGTGGCGCGGTCTTTGAGTTCACCGTCGGCCTTGGCGGCGGCCATGTCGTAGTAAATTTTCGCCATGCCGAACTTGCCGGCCGATTCGGCCTCGCGGGCTTTGTCCAAGTAAACTTCGGCCTCGCGTTGCAACGCGGAGTTTTTGGTTTGCTGCGCGCGGCGAATGTCTTCGACGCTGGCTGCCGGTTGGCCTGCGGAACTATCACGCGCGCGCTGCAGTTTTTGCGAGATCGGATCAACGGCGGCCGGTTTGCCGGCCGGATTGATGCTGGCCAGCGGATCGGCTGCGGCAGCGCCCGGATTGACGTTGGCGGCGGGTTGCGGCGAGTTCTTGGGCGTGGGCTGGCCGAGCGTCTCTTGGCGAATCCGATCCAGACGTTCATCGAGCAAGGTCCGGAAATGGTTTCCGCCCGGCGACAAATCCGGCGGCAGGGAGATTCCGCCAAACACATTTTCACCCACGACCGGCACCAATCCGGTCACGAACGGGCGTTGACTGGTATCGGAGAAGATGCCGGTCTGACCGTCCATGACCGTGATGCTGGGCGATTGCGAGACGATGCTCGAGTTGGAGCCTTGCCCGCCAAACAGACCGAACGACGCCGTGCCGTTACGTCCCGCCACTTGAAAACCCAGCGTGGCTGGTTGATTGCCAACCCCACCGCCAAATGGCGGCAGCGCGGCATTGTTCTGCTGAAAGTTAAGGCCAGGCGTCAGGGCCGGAAATTGGTTGAGCCCAACCGTCGCGCTCTGACCATGCAGAGGGACGCTGCCGCGCGAGGCGAAGCCGAAATTCACGCCCTGCTGTTCGAAGAAACTATTGGTCGTGATGTTAAACGGCGAACCAATAGTCGCTTGTCGCTGTGCAAACGCGGTAGCGGCCGGATGCATCAACAGGGAAATCGCGCCGATGAAAATCCAATTCCAACGCATGATGGTGCTCCAAACGCTGCCTTGGTACCGCGAATGCCGCCGTCATGGATTATAGCGGGGGATTGCCATTCGCGTGCAAGCCGCAGGCAAAGTTTTGCCGGTGGCTGTCGGCACAATCAGATTCGGCCGATGGCCGGGGCCATTGTTTTGGCTGCAAAATTCCGGCAAAATGCCTGCTTCCGCTCGATCACAACTTGCCGAGGTCAATGATGGACGCCGCCGCACTGGAATTTTTAAAACGCATTTTGGAAACGCCCAGCCCCTCGGGTTACGAGCGACCCGTGCAAGAAATTGTGCGGGCGTATGCCGGCGATTTTGCCGACCAAGTCACCACGGACCTGCACGGCAACGTCATTGCCGCCAACAACACCTCCGCGCCGCTACGCGTGATGTATGCCGGCCATGCCGATCAGATTGGTCTGCTGGTGCAGTACATCGATAACGAAGGTTACATTTACGTCAATACCATTGGCGGCTGGGATCCGCAGCAACTCATCGGCCAGCGGCTCACCATCTGGACGACTGATGGGCCGGTGCATGGTGTCATCTCGCGCAAAGCCATTCACTTGCTCACCGACGACGAGCGTAAGCAAGTGGTCAAACTCAAAGACATGTGGTTGGACATCGGTGCCAAGGATAAGGCCGAGGCCGAAAAACTCGTTAGCATCGGCGATCCCGTGACGCTGCAGCTCAGCTTTCAAGCCATGCTCAACGACCTAGCCAATGCGCCGGCCATGGACGACAAAGCCGGTTTGTGGGTCGTGATGGAAGCGTTGCGCAGGACCAAAGGCAAGACGTTGAACTGCGCGTTGTACGCGGTTTCGACGGTGCAAGAAGAAATCGGCCTGCGCGGCGCGCGAACCTCGGCCTACGGTATTGATCCGCACGTCGGCATTGCGGTCGACGTGACGCACGCCACCGATTGCCCTACGATCGACAAAAAGCAAGAAGGCGATATCGCCTTGGGCAAAGGGCCGGTGATCTTCCGCGGCCCCAACATGAACCCGCGCGTTGTCGAGCGGCTGGTGGCCACCGCAAAACAGCATGAAATTGCCTGGCAGCCCGCCGCCAGCGGCCGCGCCACCGGCACCGACGCCAACAGTTTGCAAGTCAACCGCGCCGGCGTGGCGACGGGCCTGGTCAGCATTCCTAACCGCTATATGCACAGCGCGGTCGAAATGATCTCGCTGACAGATATCGATCGCGCCGCCGATCTACTGGCCGAATTCGCCTTGAGACTTGGCCCGGATAACGACTTTACGCCGTAAATTGCTGCCAAATCACCGCGGCCAGCGACAAAAATTCACACCGTTTTTTAAACTGCCGCCGGCAGCCGGCGACGCACGGCTTCCGCCAGCGCGATCATTTGCGGAATCGATAGTTGCTCGGCGCGGGTGTTCTCATCGAAGCAGAGTTCCTGCATCACCTCGTCCACCTGCGGCTTGCTGAGGTCGGGCTTGGTGATCGAAACCACCACGCTCCGCAAAAATTTACGGCGATGGCAAAACAGCTTGCGGACAAACTCGTGATAAAACTTCAGGTCGGGCACCAGCGCACGACGTTCCGTATCCAACTTGATGTGCAAAATTGCGGACGTGACTTTGGGACGTGGCCAAAACACCGTCGGCGCCAAGAGCCGCACAATTTCGGATTGGCACTGTGCTTGAATCCAAAAACTCAGCGCGCTGTAATCTTTGCTGCCGGGCGAAGCCACGATCCGGTCGGCCAATTCTTTTTGAATGGTGACCGTCATCGACTCGGGTACCGGCGCTTGCATGAGCAAGTTGGAAATCACCGGCGTGGCAACGCAGTACGGCA
Organism: Pirellulales bacterium; assembly: GCA_038205115.1. Lineage (GTDB taxonomy): Bacteria > Planctomycetota > Planctomycetia > Pirellulales > JBBRCE01 > JBBRCE01. Next base: position 11,447 of record JBBRCE010000074.1, on the reverse strand, counting down.
AATTCGCAACCAGTTTAAATTTTCGGCCCGGCGCGGCATTGAGTTGCTGGCGAACCGCGTCCAGCACCCGTTCATCCAGCGCGTTCTTGTTTCGCAGTGCGTCTTGATGCAACAGCGTCACGTTTTCGAAGTCGATCAATTCCTCGCTAGCCAACTGATGCATCCGCTCGTCGATTTCCACCGAGATCACCGCTGCCGCGCAGGCGGCCATCATGGCAGTCAGCGAACCGGTGCCGGCGCCCACCTCCAAAACAACGTCGTCGGGACCAATGTCCGCCGTGCTGACCAACATCCGCATCAAATTCAAATCGATCAGAAAATTCTGGCCGTGCCGCGGATTGATACTGATGCCGGCTTCTTCGAAGCGCTTTTTGAGAAACGAAATCGTTTGTTTGGAAACAGTGGGTGGCATGGATACAGTCGGTCGCGCCCGTCACCGGGCTGGAAAAAATTAAACGAAACTCATCTCGCCCCGCGCTCCCTGCAGCGCTGCGGGCAGACGCCATTGTATCATCCGTCGCGCGAGCAGCGGGGCAGAACCTCCGCTCAACTTCGCAGCGCGGCCAATTGCCGCTCCACGTATTTGGCCAGCAGATCGGTCTCGATGTTTACAGCATCGCCCAAATTCAAACGCCCCAAGGTGGTTTCGGCCAGCGTATGCGGAATCAGCGCCACGCTAAAACGCTCGTGCTCGACGTCAACCAGCGTCAAACTGACGCCATCCACCGTGACCGAGCCCTTGGATGCCATTTGCCGAGTCAGCCCCGCAGGCACGCAAAACCACAGCGTGGCCCAAGCACCATCCAGGTTGCGGGCGTCGAGCCTGCCGAGTCCGTCGACATGCCCTGTGACCAGGTGGCCGCCCATTTTGTCGCCCAGCGACAGTGAGCGTTCGATATTCACGCGGCTGCCGCCGCGCAACTGCCCCAAATTCGTGCGGGCGAGCGTCTCGGGCCCCGCATCAAAGCTCAACACGCTACCTTCAATCTGCGTCACACTCAGGCAGCAACCATTGACGGCAATACTTTCGCCCAGCAGCGGATTGGCAACACTCGGCAAACGTAGCGATAACTGCTTGCCCGGCGGCAAGTCGCGGACTTCTGCCACTTCAGCCATCGCTTGCACTAAACCGGTAAACATGTCAACGATCCAAACAGTATGAACGGAGTTTACTCGGTGTCGCTTCTCGCCAGGCCGAAGTTGCCAGCAACGGGCATTAATCGAACAGCGGTTCTTCCTTGCGCGTGCGGAGGTAAAGTCGCTGCCAGAGGTATTTGATGGGCGGCCAGAGCACAAAGCTACAAGCGAGAATCGGAATCGAGTAGCCGCGCATGATCATTACGCCCACCAAGGCAAAGGCCAGCCCAATCACATGGCTGAATCCGCGCTGCCCACGAAACATTTGGCTGACGATGTGCGGGTACGGAATGCGTGAAACCATTAGCAGCGCAACGACCGTGGCAAAGCAGGGCAAAAATCGCTGCATGCACCAATCGAAATTCTGTGCGAATTCGCTGGCATTTCGCGGTTGGCGAATCGTGTAGAACAAGATCGCAAAACCGGCAATCGAAGCCGCGGCGGCCGGACTCGGCAGGCCGCTGAAGCCCGAGTGATCGTCGGAGTCGGACGTTTCGACATTGAATCTTGCCAGTCGCAACGCTGTACAAGCCGTGTAAAGCGCGGCGATGAACCAGACCGCTTCGCGATAATTATAGGCAACCTCGGGACACATTTTGACCAGCAGAAATCCCGGCGCCACGCCAAACGTGACTAAATCGCAAAGGCTATCGAGTTGCGCCCCGAATTCGCTCGAAGTATTGGAAAGCCGCGCCACGTGACCGTCCAGCGCGTCGAAGATCATCGCCATAAAAATCAACCAACCGCTGAGCATTGCATTATGCGTGGGATCAACATCGGCCAGATAAGCCAGCGGTCCGCTGTTGGCGGTGGCGACAACTGGAGCAATCATCGCCGGTTGATCCGACTTCGGCGCGCCGACGCGCGAGGCCACGACAATGGCAAAAAAACCGCAGACCAGATTGCCCAACGTAAACATCGTGGGAAACACGGCCACAGTGCGAATTTTACGGCGTGGCTTCATCCGAGCGATTCTTCCGTAGGGTAACGTGCCAGGATATCGCAACCAGCATGCACCATCTGGCCGATCTTCACCTCCAACCGCAGGCCGGTCGCCGGCACAATCAATTCCGTCCGCGAACCCAATTTGATCATCCCACAATGCTCGCCCGCTTTCAGCACATCGCCGGGACGCAGTGGGCAAACAATTCTGCGGGCAATCAAACCGGCAATCTGACGAACCACCAGCTTACGATGCGGCGCAGCTTCTTGCTCCAATCCAATCCACATGTTTTCGTTGAGGATCGCGCTCTCCGGATCCATCGCATTCAAAAACTTGCCGGGCGAATAATTCAATTTGACGACTTTTGCCGTCAGCGGGCTGCGATTGACATGCACGTTGAAAATCGAGAGGAAGATTCCTATCCGCAGCGCCGGCCCGCCCACAAACGGATGGTCGTCCAGCGGCGTCAGCTCAACCACTTTACCATCCGCCGGAGAGAGCAGCAGATTGGCATCGGCCGGAATTCGCCGTGGCGGATCACGGAAAAACCAGACGATCAACACCAGCACCACGGCCGTCGGCATGGCCGCCCACCAGTGCCAAAACGCCAGGGCGACGGTGACAGCCAGCAGCGTACCGCTCATCAAAAACAGTTCGCACAATCCCCAGCGCGCAAACGGAATGAGGTCGCGCCAGGCAAATCGATCGTCCGCTGCTTCCCAATGCGCCGTGCAAAGATTGCGACAGAATTTCAAGTCGCGCGGATCAAGAATGGCGTGCGGCGCGCCGCGATTGTCGCCGCGCCGGCAGTCGGCCATGCGGCGAACGTAAGTTTTACGGAAAGTTTGCAACCACCAGCGTCGCCAGCGGCCCCAAGCCAGTTCAACCTGATAACAAAAACCACCGCCCGGTTGCACGCTGGTGATGTTGGCCGGTAGCGGTTCGACCGTCGCTCGAGTGACCGATGATTTTACGGAGTTCATCAAAAAACCTAACGATCAACGCGAATGCAATTTCAAGAATTTGCGCCTACGCGCCACGGCAAGTTTGCCGAGCATTCTGGGATCGCTCGACGAAGACAATTGTTTATGGTCGCCGCGCAATGAGCCGGGGCGATACGCGGCAGAGACGGGCCTGTTTCCAGGGGTTCATGGTAACCAAACCGCTGGACTCTGACCAGCGACCGGGCGAACCGGCGCCGGCACGCCCCAAAAAAGGTATTGGGCACCAACTTCCAACATGGCAAACCGATTTTCTTTACTCCACGGCGGCCCAATCGCTCGACGGGCAGCGCTGGCCGGGCTATTGTGGGAGTTTAAGCCTTTCGCAGCCCCAGTTTCGCACCGCATGAAGTTTACCGAACTCGTCGTCTTGCTGCCTTGTCACAGTTTTGACGACTTTCCGATGTATCACAAGCAAGAGGCGGCCGAAGGCTTGCTGGCTGCCTGGTCTGCGCTGTGGCATCCGCGATTATTGGCCTCCGCCGAAAAAACGCCCACCTGGCGACGCGTCGATGATCCGCCTGGCGATCTGTCGGGGCGGTTGGTGGTGGTGCCAACGATTGTGCAAAACGAATTGCCGGCTGGATTTGCCGCGCGCGCAAAAGCCGAAGGCGCCACGCTGATCCGCAAGTTGCACAAGCGAACGGAAATCGTCGCCGCCGCGCTGGCCGCACTCGATGCACCGGACGATGCAGCGACGGATTCGTCCGCTGTACACACTGCACAGAGCGCGCCGCCTGCGCCGCCGCAACTCGATGCCGAACTGGAAGCCGATTTTCTCACGCTCGGGCTGTGTTATCTGCAAACCGATTTGCTCACTCGGCGAATGCGTTATCTCAGCAACTTGGACGAAGCGTTTTTTCAAAGCCAGGCGCTTAGCGCCGCCAAATCGCTATTGGCGGGCGACCTCGACGCCTCGCGCGAAGCGCTGCGCCGCGGTTTCGAACTGCTGGCCGAAGTGCGAGGGCATTACTATCCGCTGGACGTCGCGCTGATCGACCTGACGTTGGTCGCCGGCACCACCATCGGCCAGGCGCTGCGCGATGAACTCAGTAGCGAACTGCCGATTAACTTGCTGATCTCGGCCAGTGTTGTCGAACAAATGGCGAGTGAAGAACCGGCCACGCTCCACCAACTGCGCACCGCGCTCGATGCAGGCAATGCCGTGCTTGTCGGCGGTGAATACACAGAGAGCGAATTGCCGCTGCTTTCGCCAGAAGGCATTTTGGCCGAACTCAAACATGGGCTGGATGTCTATCAGCAATATTTGGGTCTGCGGCCGATGTACTTTGCGCGAAGAAGGTTCGGTCTGACGGCCGCGCTGCCGCAAATTCTGTCTCGCTTGGGCTATCTCGGCGCGCTACACTTTACGCTGGACGATGGCCGATTTCCGGATAGCGAACGAACCAAGTCGCGCTGGGAAGGCGTTGATGGCTCGCCGCTGGAGACGCTTTCGCGCGTGCCGCTGGACGCCAATGCGGCCGAAAGCTTTTTGAGCTTTCCGGAAAAAGCGGGCGACACCATGGATCACGACCACGTAGCCGCGCTGGCGTTTGCCCATTGGCCGGGCGCGGTCAGCCCGTTCTATCGCGACTTGCGGCGAATGGCGCAATACGGCAATATTCTCGGTCGATTCACATCACTGGCCAACTTCTTCGATCAAAGCGATTCCGCAGGCGTGTACGCCAAACACTTGCCCGATCAATATCGCTCGCCCTATTTGCAACAAGCCATCGTTCGTCGTACGCCGGACGCAATCTCCAGCCGTGTACGTCGTGCCCAACAACAACTCGCCAGCAGCGCCGCACAAACCATCGACGCCGTGGCGACCATGATGGGCAGCGTTGCGCCGGCCAACCCGTCGCCCCACTCGGACGACGATCGTTCAAGCGCAAGTATCGCGCGGTTTATTGCCGGCTTACCGCGCGACGCGGCGTCGCGCAAAACCGGCGTGTTGGTGCTCAATCCGCTGTCTTACACTCGCCGAGTTTGCGTCGATGTCAGTTCGTTGGCGACGTTGCCTGAAGTTGGCGGCCCGGTGCTGGCGATTGGCGAGAGCGAAGGCCAGCGTTACGCGGTGGTGGAAACGCCTTCGATGGGCTACGCCTGGGTTTGCGCGGCCGACGCGCCCATGAAGCCGGCGCGGCGCGGTCCGTCGCCCGGCATCGCCAACGAGAATGTGCTGCGAAACGAGTTTTGCGAGATCGCCATTCACCCCAGCAGCGGCGGCATCCAATCCGTTCACGATCTGAAAACGCGCGGCAACCGACTTTCACAGCAGGTGGCGTTACGCATTCCGCCGGCGCGGTCATCGGACGATCCGATTTACAGCAAAATGGTCGCCAGTTCAGTGGTGGCGACGATTTCCAACCCGGCGCTGGGCGAAATCACCTCACGTGGCGAACTGCTCGATCCGGATGGCAAAAAGCTAGCCAATTATGTCCAGCGCGTGCGGTTACCATTTGGCAGCCGAGTGGCGCAGGTCGACTTGGAAATCGATTTGCTCGCCGAATTGCGGGCCGACCCTTGGAATTCGTATCTCTGTGCGCGGTTTGCCTGGCCCGATGCGGCGGTCGAATTGCGGCGCAGCGTGCAGTGGGGTTTGCATCTGACAGAAAATAAACGGATCGAGTCGCCAGAGTTCGTTGAAATCAAGCAGGGCGAATTGCGAACGTCGATCGTCGCCGCTGGCTTGCCCTGGCATCAATTGGCAGGCAAGCGGATGATCGATACGATTCTCAGCGTGCGTGGCGAATCGGCTCAAAAGTTCCGTTTTGGCATTGGCGTCGATTTGCCGCAGCCGCTGCACGCGGCGCTGGAATTGATGTCGCCCGAGATCGTGCGCTCCGGCGTGCCGGCGCCGCCGCTCAACAATTGGACCGGGTGGTTCTTTCATCTGGATGTTAAGAACGTGCTGCTCACGCATCTCGAACCGCTGATCGAAGCGGGGCAGGCCGTGGGCTTCCGCGCGAGGGTACTGGAAATTGCTGGCCGTTCGGTCCGCGCCCGGCTCAGTGGTTTTCGGGCGATTGCCGCGGCGCACACGGAAAATCTCGCCGGCGACAAGTTGACGGACCTGGTCATTGAAGGCGAGCGCATCGATCTGCATTTGGGCGCGCACGAATGGATCGGCGTGGTCGCTCGCTGGAAGATTTGATTTTGACGACAAGCAATCGTTGCTGGGAGTTTTCCAGGGCGACTCGCATGAATATGGCTGCCATGAAATTACCTGCACCCCGAACCGAAAAGCCCAGCGCGCTGGCCGCAACCATCGGCGACGACGCCCGCGATGAGCGGCTGTTTGCCTTGCTTGAAAAGCTCTCGGACGAAGTTCGCGCCGGTGCGTCGCCGAATTTGGAACTGGTTGCCCGGCAACATCCTGACTTGGCCGACGAGTTGCGGCAACTTTGGGGCGCGGTGCAAATTGCCGATGCCGTGGCCGCGCAAACGTCCAGCATGATCGGCGGCCAGCCCAACACCACGGCGCCGTCGCCCACGGCCAAGCTCATTGATTTGGAAGGCAGCCGCGATAACCGCATCTTCGGCGATTATGAATTGCTTGAGGAACTCGGTCGTGGTGGCATGGGCATCGTCTATAAAGCGCGGCAGATCAGCTTGGACCGCGTGGTGGCGCTCAAAATGATCTTGCGTGGCGAGTTTGCCACCGACGCCGATCTAGCGCGCTTTCGGATCGAAGCCGAGGCGGCTGCCCGCTTGGATCATCCCAACATCGTGCCGGTTTATGAAGTGGGCGAAGTCCAAGGCCGCCCGTACTTCAGTATGAAATATGTCGAAGGCAGCACGCTCGCCGAGCAACTGGCCAATGGTCCGCTTCCAGCGCGCGAAGCGGCAGAAATCCTCGCGCCCATCTGCGAGGCCATCCATTTCGCCCATCGCCAAGGCGTTTTGCATCGCGACTTAAAGCCTTCGAACATTCTGATTGACGAAACGGGCCGGCCGCACGTCAGCGACTTTGGCCTCGCGAAAAAATTCACCGACGAAGCCGCGCTCACCCGCACGGGCGCCATCGTCGGCACGCCCGCTTACATGGCGCCCGAACAAGCCGCCGGCAGTCGCGGCGCCATCGGTCCGGCCAGCGACGTTTACAGCCTGGGCACCATTCTTTACGCCATGCTGACCGGTCGACCGCCATTTCAAGCGCCGTCGCCGGTCGATACGGTGCTGATGGTGCTCGAGCAAGATCCGCTGCCACCACATTTGCTTAACGCCAAGGCCGACCGCGACTTGGAAATGATCTCGCTGCGCGCGATTCAAAAGCCAATTGAGTTGCGATATCCTTCGGCCGAAGCACTTGCCAACGACCTGCGGGCGTTTTTATCGGGCGATGCCATTTCCGCCCGCAGCGGCGGTTTCAGCCAAGTGATTGCCCGGCTGTTTCGCGAAACGCATCATGCCACGGTGCTTGAGAACTGGGGCCTGCTGTGGATTTGGCACAGCGTGGTGACCTTGGTGCTCTGCCTGGCAACCAACATACTCAAGTGGTCGTCGGTGGCCGAGCGCTGGCCCTATGTCTTGCTGTGGGGCGGCGGTCTGGCGATTTGGGCGCCAATCTTTTGGGCGCTGCGCCGGCGTGCCGGACCGGTGACGTTTATCGAACGTCAGATCGCGCATATCTGGGGCGCTGCAGTGATTGCTAGCGTGGCGCTGTTTGCCGTCGAGGCGCTCATGGGGCTGCCGGCACTCAAACTTTCGCCCGTGCTGGGTTTGATCGGTGCGATCGTGTTCATGGTCAAGGCGGGCATTTTGTCCGGCAAATTCTACATTCAAGGGCTGGCGCTGCTGGCCACCGCGCTGGTCATGGCGATCTATCCCAATTTCGATCTGACGATCTACGGATTTGTGCTCGCGCTTTGCTACTTTCTGCCCGGCGTCAAATACTACCGTCAACGGGTCATCGCCGACGCCAAGGCGGGATGAGCCGGCACCGAAGGAACCGCAACGCACGGAATCCACGGCGCGCGAAATTCTGCATGGCACCGAACATCGCTTTGCGGGGCGACGGCTCATCGCGGATTGCAAACCGCACATTTGTAGCACAAGATAACAACTGCTGATTTGCGTGTCCCACGCCTGGAGTTTTTGCCGATCGTGAATGAATCGTCGCTGCAAGAAATTGTCTGCCTATTCGGCCAGCCGGTGGCCGGCAATCCCACGCAATACATCATCGAAAAAGCGCTGGCGGCGGCCGGTCTCGATTGGCGTTACCTCACGCTGGAAGTTTCGCCAGACAACCTGGCCGATGCGATTCGCGGCATGCGAGCGATGGGTTTTCGCGGCGGTAACATCACCGCGCCGCACAAGATCAACGTCATTCCGCTGCTCGACGACCTGTCCGAAGCCGCGCGACTGATGGGCGCGGTCAACTGCGTTTATCGCGACGACGGCAAACTCGTGGGCGAAAATACCGACGGCAAGGGCTTTGTGCAATCGCTCCGCGGCGTTACGGACCCTGTCGGAAAACGGCTGCTGATTTTAGGCGCGGGCGGCGCGGCGCGGGCCATTGCGGTCGAAATGGCGCTGGCCGCCGTGGCCGACATCACGATCGTCAATCGCGACGTTGCCCGCGGACAAGAACTGGTCGATCTGCTGAATGACAAGGTTCATGTGCCGGCCCGCTTCCTGCCTTGGGAAGGCGATTTCGAATTGCCGGAAGAAATGGGCGTGGTGATCAACGCCACGACGATTGGCATGCACAGCCGCGCGGCGCGCGTTCCTTTGAACATCGCCACGCTCAACGAAGGTACGGTCGTGGCCGATGTGATCATCAACCCACCCGACACCCGCTTTCTGGCCGAAGCCAAGGTGCGCGGTTGCCTCACGCTGGATGGCCTGGGCATGCTCGTCAACCAGGCGGTGATCGGTTTCAAAATCTGGACCGGCCAGGATCCCGACCCGACACTGATGCGCGAAGCGCTCGAGGAATTTCTCGGCGTCTAATTCGCACTTCATTCTGCAAGGAGCGCAGCGCCCAAACACTCGCCCCGCGCATCCGACCATTTACTGACAGTTAACTTTGGAGAACACAGGTCTGATGACTATCAAGAAAATCGCGGCGGGCGAAACACGAATTGGCTGGATCGGCGCGGGCGTCATGGGCAGCAGCATGTGCGGCCATTTGATCGAACGCGGCTTTGCGGCCACCGTGTTCAATCGCAGCAAAGACAAAGCGCAGAAGCTGCTTGATTGCGGCGCTCGCTGGGCCAGTTCTCCCAGGGCAGTGGCCGAGGCGTCGGACGTCGTGTTTTCCATCGTCGGCTTTCCGGCGGACGTGCGACAGGTGATCCTCGGCGCCGATGGCGCGCTGGCTGGCTGCAAGCCGGGCAATATCATCGTCGACATGACAACCAGTCAACCGTCGCTGGCGGTCGAGATTGCCGAGGCGGCCTTGCAGCGCGGCGTATACGCCGTTGACGCGCCGGTTTCTGGCGGCGACATCGGCGCGCGCGAAGCGAGGTTGTCGATCATGATCGGCGGAGACGCCGCCGTCATCCAATCGCTGCAACCCTGCTGGCAAGCCATGGGCAAAACCATTGTCCGTCAAGGCGGTCCGGGCGCCGGCCAGCACACAAAAATGGTCAATCAAATTTTAGTGGCCGCCAGTTTGATTGGCGTTTGCGAAGCCCTGATGTATGGCTACAAATCGGGGCTCGATCTGACAACCGTCTTGCAGTCGGTGAGTTCGGGCGCCGCCGGAAGTTGGTCGCTTACCAACTACGGTCCACGCATCATCGCCGGCAACTTCGATCCGGGCTTTGCCATCGAACACTTCGTCAAAGACATGGGTATCGCCTTGGACGAAGCACGTCGAATGAATATTGCGCTGCCCGGTTTGGCACTGGCCAACCAGCTTTACATTTCGTTGCAAGCGCAAGGTCACAGTCGCGATGGCGTGCAGGCCTTGCAACTGGCGCTCGGGAAATTGGCCAACGTCGATTGGAAGAATCGCAAGTAGCCGCGGCTCGCCGGTTCATCGCGGCTGCGTCGCCGTCATCCGGCAACGTGATCCGGCTGGGAGTGTCCGGCGCCTTAGCCGTGGCGACTGCTGAGTCGCGCCCCGTGCGTTACGCCGCGCAACGCCATGCACCCGGGAGCGTTACGTTCGCCTGCGATGAATTCTGTGCCGTCAGTTAGCGGGCGGCATTTGCCTGGCCATTAGTTGATGCGTAAACTAATTGACCAGCGCCCTTTGGAGTAACGGCAGATGACCGCACGATTGCAACGCGAACTGAAGAAAAAACACGTCTTCGATTCGCCGCAACAAGTGGCGCTGATCGCGCTGCTCCGTACGGCGGACCGCGCGCAGATCGAACTGGTGCGGCTGTTCCGCGATTACGGCCTGACGACCTCGCAGTATAATATTTTACGAATTTTGCGGGGCGAAGCCGCGCCGCTGCCCATCCTGGAAATTGCCAGCCGCACAATCACGGTTGTGCCAGGCATCACCGGACTGGTGGTTCGCCTGGAGAATGCCGGCCTGGTTTTGCGAACGCGATGCAAAGCGGATCGGCGAGTGGTCTTCATTTCACTGACGGCAAAGGCCGCGGCTGTACTCAAACGGCTGGATGCGCCCTTGGATAAGGCGCATCAGCGCATCATGCAACGTTTGCCTGAAGCAGATTTGAAGCAACTCATCGCCTGGCTGGAGCGAATCCGCTGCTCGCTGGCGGATCCGGACGATTTCGAGACCACCGCCGATCCGTGAGCCGCCGGTAAACGGCAGACCGTGTCGTGATCGGCGCGCATCGCGGGCATTCACCGGATGATTAGTTGATATATCAATCACTTTGCAAATTCCATCATTGGGAGTTCCATCATGTTTAACATTCGACGCAGTCACCAGCGCGGCCATTTCGATCATGGCTGGCTGAAAACCTTTCATTCGTTTTCGGCCGGTCCCCAGACTGTCTTTGTGTTCGAGCGCGCCTTCCAACACATAAGTCACGATTTCCATATCACGATGCTCATGCATGCCAAAGCCTTGACCGTCGGCTACCCAATCTTCGTTTGACGCGGAGTGCCCGAAATTGCCCGGGCGAACTCCAGCGGATGACCGCTGGGTCGGGAATTCGTCACAGCGAGTTTAACCCATCGGCCAGCACGCCGACGCACCTGTACCAGATTTGGCTACTGCCGGATCAAGAGAATTTAGAGCCTAGCTACGAGCAGCGCCCGTTGGATGCCGCGGCGCGACACAATGCCTGGCACGCCGATACATTGGCGAGTCAGGGAACTCAGTTCGTTCTCGGCAACGTTCAGCCAACTGCCACGCTTGGGCGTGTGACAAAACTCGATCCGGCGGACCAAGCCTCTCGCACGGGCTGGTGAAAAGGTCTCGTAGAACGCGC
>JBBRCE010000073.1:0-21740 GCA_038205115.1 Pirellulales bacterium | reverse complement strand
CCGACACCAAACTTGCCGGCGCAACCTTGGGCGTAGACATCGCTCACTCCTTGATTCGGTTTCATGGGGGAACTCCTCTCCGTGACTCCCAGCAGTCTACCCACACCCCGCAGATTGCGCCAGTCAATTTTGCCACACCCGCTGCTAAATTTTGCGCGGCCGACCTGCGAATTGCCGACTTTCGCTTGGCGAATTTGACGAGCGTGGATTGGACGGATGCCGACTTGGCTAAGGTCATTTGGACCGAAGCCGACCCTTGGGATTACGACGGCACGCGCTGGCTCTAGCGTATCATCAAGCCGGTTGACGAGCGACTCCAGAGCTGTTCAGCGGCACCTGTATTTGCATCATCGCTCAGCTGACGGTGCTTTGTTACGCCTTGGCGATAATACAACCGCCGGGCGGCAAGATGCTCTTGAAGGTTATTGAAAAAGCTGACGGAGATAGAATTCGATTCTGACACGGCTTCTTTCCTGGGATATGCAGCCAAGTTTCGCAGAAGGTGGGCAATCGAATATACGAATACGTGTGTTGTTTAAGACACCCCACGCTACGGCAGGAATTGCAATGAATCAGCCCTGCGGAGCGAGAATTACAGTTGAACCGGGCAAACGCGGCGGCCGGCCATGCATTCGTGGGATGCGGATCAGCGTTTACGATGTGCTGTCTGATTTTGCCGCCAGAATGACCGCGCAAGCAGTTCTGGACGATTTTCCCTATCTGACGGCCGAAGACATCCAGGCATGTTTTTCATTCGCCGCTGAACGTGAACGGAACATATCGTTGGCCGTGTGATGAAATTGCTCTTCGATCAAAATCTTTCGCCAAAGCTGGTCAATCGCCTCGTCGATCACGCTTTCCACCAATCGAGCATGATGCCCAGGCGATGGCCGAGCACGAGCGTGCCAACGATGGCGGCGCCGAGTGAAGCAATGAGCACCGCGGCGGCGCCAATGTCCAGCGCGTCGCGAATGTGCGCGTTATAGCGCGTCTCAATCACTTTGGCCGCACACTCCAGCGCGGAGTTGAACATTTCCGCCATCAGCACCAGCGTGATGCACAGCAGCAGCAGGCACCAGTCGGCGCGATCGGCATTGAGAATCCAACCGGCCAGCACGACGGCCGCCGCGGCAAAAAAGTGGATGAAAAAACTCGCTTGGCCGCGCACGCCGCGTTTGACGCCGCGAAATGCGTCGTTGAACTTCAGCCGCCACGAGCGATCCGGCAACGGTCGTTTAGCCATGAGCAAAGCGGATGACACTGAGACGAATGAATTTGCAACAACGCAAGCCGGAACTGTGGTTCAGCTAAAAGTCAGATTCAACAGCAACCAGCGGCCGACTAACGGCGGACCGTAGCATCGCGATCCGCGTGGGCGTCGAATGCCTGGTAATTGCCTTGCGCGGGATGGTCGGCCGTCAGTTGCTGGATGAATGCCGGCGAGGCTTTGTCGAGCACCACCACCTGGCTCTGTGCCGAGGGATCGTCCAGCGGTCGAACGACAACAATCACTTGCGAGTTGCGCGATTTTTCGCGCAGATCGCTGAGCATGGCTTGTTCGCCGGCGGTCATGCGACTCGGCGCTTCGCTGGCGGCAGCGGTATCGAACACGGCTGGCGTGGCGACAGTACGATCGCTTTTTGCAAAGGCCGCGGCGCTGGCCGCAGGACCGGTCGGCTGGCGAGTGCCGGCGGCCACGGCCGCGCGTTCACTCGTTTTGTAGACAAACGATAAGCGAGCGCCGTCGAGCGCCGTGTGGACGGCTTGCAGTGCCGCGTAGAGACCTTCGTGATCCGTGGGATCGGCCGCGTTGCAAACGCCAATCAGTTGGCCGTCGCGATTGAACAGTCCGCCGCCACTGCGGCCTTGCACCGGTTCGCCGGCGACTTGCAAATTCGGCGAGCCGGTAAAGCGATTGATATTGGTAATGGCGCTTTCGCGGGCCGTGGGATCTTCGCCATGATTGCAACCGACGCTGACCACGCGGTCGCCTTTGGCAATCGGCGCCTCGGGCGGAGCCACTCGGGCAACCGTGGCTTGACCGCTAACTGGAATCGTCAGCAACCCGACATCGCTTTTGAGATCGAACGTCAGCAACCGGCCCTCGACGCGTTGCGAGCCCGAGGCGCCAAAGGTTTCGGCAACGATCCGGCCTTTCCCATTGGAATCTCGAAACACGTGGCCGCACGTGACGACCAGCGCCATGCCCTCGCGAGCATCGACAATGGTGCCGGTGCCGATCGAGTTGCCGTTGGTGTCTTCGATGCGCAGCCGTACGGTGGCGGCGATCAGGCTATTGGCCAATGCTTGATCGCGCGGCGCGTCTTGTTCCGGGGCCTCGCTGCGTGCGGATTTGTTTTGGAACGTGCTGCGGCCGCCGGTCCGCAAGGGCGCGGTGCTGAGTTGTCCGGGAAAGTTAATCACTGGCGGCGAAGTTGCGCCGCCAGCCAACTCGGATTTGGAATTATCGCGGGCGCTTGTCGGTCGGATGGCTTTGGCCTGAACTCCAGCACTAGCAATTGAGCCGGCATTGGCTTGAATTCCCGCCTTGGCGAACATGCCTTCCAATGTGGAAATATCGCGGCCGCCGACAACCCGCTCGACTTCTCGGCCATCAACCACCAGCACGAAGCAAGGAATGCTGCTGACTTTGTATTGTTGGGCCAGTGCGGGATTTTGATCGATGTTGACGCGTTGCACCGGGTAACCGCGGGCGGACAATTGTTCGATGGTCGGATCCATCGCGCGGCAAGGACCGCAATAATCGGCCCGGAAATCGATGAGCACGGTTTGACTGGGGGCAGACAGGGCCAAGAACATGGCGCAGATTTGCAACGAGACCATACATTCCCTCCTTGGAATGAACGCGAAGATCGGCGGCGCGTGGCTGACGCGTAGCGGGACCGATCGAGGCGATTGGGTTTGCGAGCGGCAAAGCTCCAGGCCGAACATCGTTGGACGATCTTTGGTCCAACACGTCAATTGCCCAGAGTGTTAACGCTCGCGCTTGGTGACCGCGTGTTGCCTGTCGGCCGGCAAGATCGAATCCTTCGATCTGGTTAATGTTCCAGCCAACAACGGGTAGCAAAACGTGGCATCTGTTGGGCGAGCATCATCGAAACTTTAGGAAACTTCAGCAAGATCAGTTTTTTATCGAATCTTTTTTGCGACTTTTGCGTCGGCAGGCGGATGCTAGCAACAGGGCGAGTGCAACTGTCAATTTAACGCTGGCAAAACACTTGTGATTCTTGTGACAGCGCGTTAGGTTAGCCGCGTATGCAGACAGGATGCATGCACGTGTTACCTTATTGCCCATCATGTTTTAGGAACACCAGATGATGAAGAAACTGCCCAACTCGGTTCTCGCGATCATCGCAGTGGGTCTCTTGGCGGCCGCCGGCTGGAATGCCGCGGAGCCGCCTGGCGGCGATCCAGACAAGCCCGCTGCGCCAACGGCCGTGACCGGCGATCTGCCAGCGGGCCGCGTGTTCGAACCGTTCGAGCCGCTGTTGGATCACAGCGGCAAGTACGACACCTGGGAGAAAGTGGCGCTCTGTACGAACGTGCTGGTGGCGCTAGCGGGCTTAGGCTACGCGCTGTTGCTGGTCGGACAAGTGAGAAACGCTCCGCAGGGCACGCCCAAAATGCAGGAGATTGCCCGCGCGGTACGCGAAGGCGCGGACGCCTATTTGTTCCGGCAGTTTCGCGTGGTGGGCGTGTTGATCGTGCTGATCACGGTGGGGCTCTACTTTGCCGCAGCGGGCAAACATCAAGAAATTCAGATCGGCCGCGCCATCGCCTTTTTAGTGGGCTCGATCTTTTCAGCCATGGTCGGTTTCATCGGCATGCGCTTGGCAACGATCGGCAACCTCCGTGTGGCGGCCGCTGCGCAAACCAGCTTCGGCCGCGCGCTGCAGTTAGGATATCGCACCGGCACTGTAACCGGCATGCTGACCGACGGCTTGGGGTTGCTTGGCGGTTCGATCATCTTCCTCTACTACGGCGAAGAAGCTTACGAAGCGCTGTTGGGATTTGGCTTCGGCGGCACGCTACTGGCGCTGTTCATGCGCGTGGGTGGCGGCATTTACACCAAGGCCGCTGACGTGGGCGCCGACCTGGTGGGCAAGATCGAAAAAGACATTCCCGAAGATGATCCCCGCAACGCGGCCACCATCGCCGACAACGTGGGCGACAACGTCGGCGACTGCGCCGGCATGGCCGCCGATATCTTCGAAAGCTACGAAGTCACCATCGTGGCCGCCATGATCTTGGGGCTCGCCACGTACGGACACAAAGGCGTCATCTTCCCGCTGTTGGTCCGCGCCATTGGCGTGGTGGCCAGTATCATCAGCACCTACAGCGTGCGCGCGGGCGACAAAGGCGCCGCGGCCGAAGCCATGGCTAGCGTGAATCGTGGCTTTGTCATTGGTTCGATCATCAGCGTCGCCGGCTTTTTGCTGCTCGGCTGGGGCTATCTGCGGTTCGACGATAAATACGTGAAAGATTACCCGCAAGCGGTCGCCGGCTTTTCGGTGACCAAAGATTTCGATCAAGCCCGCGCGGAGCGGCTCACAACAGAAACCGAAGCGGAAAAGGCGGACAAACGCGTGCTACCGTCCCGTGAAAAGGCGGCGGCGTACACCACCTGGCTGCAAAAATCGTACGATGGCAAAGTACTCAGCTTCGAAGCGCCGCGCTGGGTCTCGTTTGGCGTCAACGGACTGGATATGCGGCCCGCCTGGGCCTGCCTAATTGGCATCATTCTGGCCGTGGTGCTCAACAAATGCACCGAGTACTACACGGGCACGGAATACGAACCGGTCAAAGGCCTGGTGAAAAGTTGTCAGACCGGGCATGCCACCAATATCATTCAAGGCTTTGCCGTCGGTTACGAAAGTACCGTGGCAGCCGCGCTAATTATTGCCGCCGCCATTCTTGCCAGCGCGTTGGTGTTTGCCGGCACCCCGCCGACATTCGTGGCGTACGGCGTGGCGATGGCCGGCATCGGCATGCTCACGCTCACCGGTAATACGATTTCGATGGACGTATTTGGACCAGTCGCCGATAACGCCAACGGCATCGGCGAAATGGGCTACGATCGGGCCGCAATGGGCGAAGCGCAGTACAAATCCGCCCGCCAAATCCTCTCCGATTTGGATGCCGTGGGGAATACCACTAAGGCTATTACCAAAGGCATTGCCATCGGTTCGGCGGTGATTGCCGCGGTTTCGCTGTTCAACAGTTTCATCGTCACCGTCGGCAGCGGCGGGCAGGGCGAGAACGAACAGATTTCGATGGAAGCCTACACCAAGGTTGCCAACTTGATGACACTCTCGGACCCGATGCTGTTCATCGGGATGTTGATTGGCGGCACGGTACCGTTCTTGTTCAGTTCCATGACCATTCGCGCGGTCGGCCGGGCAGCGTTCTTGATCGTCAAGGAATGCCGGATTCAATTCCGCGACAAAGCCATTTGGGCCGGTACCAAAAAGCCGGATTACGGCCGAGTCGTGGATATTTGCACCACCGCTGCGCAAAAAGAACTGATTGGCCCAGGGCTGCTCGCATTGCTGGTTCCCATTTTGGTTGGATTTGGTCTGGGCACCATCGCGCTGGCCGGTTTCCTCGGCGGCATGATTGTCGTCGGACAATTGCTGGCCGTGTTCATGGCCAACGCCGGCGGCGCTTGGGATAACTGTAAAAAACTGGTCGAAGACGAACCTAAGAACCTCGAACGCAACACCGGCAAAGGCAGCGAGAAACACAAGGCCAGTGTCACCGGCGACACCGTGGGCGATCCGCTCAAGGACACCGCCGGCCCGGCGATCAACCCGCTAATCAAAGTCATGAACATGGTCAGCCTGCTGATCATTCCCTTGACGCTGCCCTACGACACCGATCTGCTCAAACGCTTGGGCATGGCATCGCCGGTGCCGCACGCGCCCGATGGTCTGTTTTGGGCAGCCATCGGCATTTGCATCGTCGGGCTGACGTGGGCCGTCTGGCAGAGCAAGCGAGATACGCCCGACATGCGGTCCGAGTAACGCTGTGCAGCGCTCTTCGCGGCCACAAAAACCCGCGTGATCCCAATCGAGGAACAAGCCCTCTCTTGCCGCGGAATGTTTCCGTGGGAGAGGGCTTTTTGTTGCGCGCGCGGCAAACTACGCGCGCAGCACCAGCATCACGCCACCAGCAATGGCGGCCAATGTGGCGGCCGTTGCCAGCTTCAGCCGCCCGCTATAAAAGCCGCGAGTGGCGGTATCGAATTTCAGATAGCCGAATAGCGCGCCAATCACTCCGAGCAAGCCCAGCGCTCCGGCGATCATGCCTTTCAAACGCCGCTGTTGGCCGTGCAACTGGCGAATGCGATTATCGACCGCGGGCGTGAACGCCAACTTGGCAAACGATTGCCGCATTTCGCCCACGGACGGGCTTTGAATGACCTCCGTGTAAACGCCTTGGCAAACGGTCTGCGGAATGAGTTGCGGATCGGCGGCAAAAACGTCGCGACTGCCGCCGGAAGTCAGCAAATTCTGATCATCAATATGTCGTTCCACCGCGCGAATCATCTCTTGGTTGATACTGTCGCTGCATTCCTTAGGCGTGACGTACGGACCGGCATTAAGAACGACGATGGTGTCGTTGCCGGTGTAACTTGTGCCTAATTGATCGCACCAGGCGGGACGGTCGACTTCATGCGCCAAACCATCGGTTCCAACCAGCCAGCCCTTGTGCTTGCCCGACGATGATTTGGCGTCGAGCTGCACACCGTGAGCTTCTGCCGCCTTGGCCAGCGGATTTGCGGCCGGAGTCGTCGTGATTTGATTCGGCTGCATTTGCGAATCCGCCGGATCAAACGATCGAGCGCTGGAAAACGCCTCGGGCTTTTGCGGCTCACGTAGGGATTTGGATCCCGCTTCGACAAAAAACAACAGGCCCAAAAACATCAGCAGCAGCAGCCCCAGTACGGCCGCCAAGTGATGCGGGATAAAGATCGCAATTTTCACCAGCACGATGAGCGCGGCGATGATCAGTACCAACACGAAGATCGCGCCCATAATTCCAATTCCCCAGGCCGGACCGGCGTGCACAACATGCATGGCATCACCCCACGAATGAAAATCCTTGTACATCAGACCGTAATCGGCCGGCGCTGCCACGGACTGCAAAGTTGCACCGCCACCGAGATCGTGAGCGCGGCCATCACGCCCCAAGGCTGCGGCACCGGCCAGAATAGATGTACGGCCAGCGCCCAGAACATGTCGAACAACGTGGCCCGAATGCTCACGCGATGCGTCCGCAGCGGATCCGCGCGACGCCACCAACGCGGCAGCAAAAACAGAAAACCAAAGTACCCTGCAAACGCCATCGGCAGCGGAGCGCCCAAGGCGTTGAAAAACCCATGATTTAAAAACTCGCTGGAGGGCACACGCGCCGCCAGATTTTGATCGATGGGCAAGTTCACATTCAGCGCGTTGTGCAACACGCCCACGATCAATCCCAAGCACATTCCGGCCGCCAGCAGCACGAATCGCCGCAGCAGGGGTTCGCCCCGCGTGCCCTGCCAGAACGTGGCCGGCAACATCACGGCCCAAGTGCCCAACATGCCGGTCAAGGTCAGCCAAACCAACAGCGAATTGCTCTGTAACGAGCTAAGAGCTTGAGCGTGGTGCTGATGACTGCGGATGACCATCAATAGCCCGCTCATGACCAGCACGACCACGGCCGACAGCAACATGCCGCCCAGCAGATCGGCCAGTCGTTGACGCAGTGGTTTGACGATCATCGCCGGCAGTGGTTTTTCGAATGTTCCGACCGCTCGCGACGCGCCTGCCAATTGCGAGGGATGCGGCAAGGTGCGGGCGGTGGTGCGCACGTGTGCGCTGCCCAGGTTGCTGGGCTTTGAACTACTCATCGCCAAGATCAGTGAGCGGACGACCAAATAGCCGCCGTAAAACAGCGCAGCCGGAAAAAGGACCGCCAACCAAAGATGCGCGGTAATTGCCAAGGCGATGAACACCACACCGATCACGGCCACTTGCTGCAGCGGATGAAAGTTCGAACCGTGCCACCAGCCGCGCAAATCACGCCAGCCGCCGCGAACCGCGCGAAAAATCGGCTCTTCGTTGGCAGTCGGCGCCACTTGCGCCAAGATGATCGGCTTGCCGGCGATCGCCGGGGGTACGCGACTGGCTGTCGCCAATCGCACATCCGAAAATCGGCCGGATAGGTAACTGCTTTCGGCCAGCGCGGGCAGCGCGTCGACCATCTCCGCGACGGTTGTAAATCGCTGGGCGGGATCTTTCGCCAGCGCCCGCGCGACCACGCTTCGATAAGGCTCCGCGAGCGCGCTCAAATCGGGCAGCGTGGTGAGGTGCTTCATCAGGATTTCGCCCAGGCTCTCGCCTTCGAACGGCACATGCCCTGTGAGCATCTCGTAGAGCATGATGCCCAGGGCGTAAATATCGATCTCTTTGCCGTAGCGGCCATTCGCAACTTCCGGCGCCATGTAATGCACGGTGCCGACGCTGCCCGTCTGACCGCTGCGGCGACTGCAGGAGATGAATTTCGACAGGCCATAGTCGCCGACTTTGACGATGCCTTCGTCGGAAAAAATATTTCCGGGCTTGAGATCGCGGTGGACGATGCCGTGGTCATGCAGGTAGGCGACGGCCGCGCCGATACCGCGGAACCAGCGCAGCGCCTCGGTCACCGGCAGTCCGTGCGGATGCTGGCCGACGACGCCTTCAAGCGAGTCGCCACTCACATATTCCATCACCACCCAACTGTCGCCGTGTTCGTCCTGCTTGATGTCGTGCAGTGCCACGAGGTTGGGATGCTTGAGGTTCAAGCATTGGGTCACGCCGCGAATTTCAATGTCAAGATTACGACGAATCAGCTTGAGCGCCAGTTCTTTGCCGGCATCGCTGGTAGCGTAGTAAACTTCGCCAAATCCACCGCTGCCGATCCCGCGCTTGATGGTGTAGCCGGCCAACGGTTTGGAGCCGCTACGATACGCGAACTTCGAACCGCCCGGAGACGGTGTGGGTTCGGGTTCGGTTTGAAAGGCTCTAAGGTTCATGATCGTGCGATCGATATTGGTCTAACTACGATGTCGGTTGCCAGTAGTTCGCTCGGGATTCCGAAATCTTGGACAGGCGGCGAAAATGGCGATCGGCGGTTAAACACGAAAACAGGAGCTTCCTACCCCTGGAATTTTTCAATTTTCATTGACTCTCTACTTACGCTCAATTGCCACTGTCCAGCCTCAATCTTACCCGATCCTTTTCAAACCGGTTCCAGCGTAAGCGAAAAA
The DNA here is from genome assembly GCA_038205115.1 of Pirellulales bacterium. Classification (GTDB taxonomy): domain Bacteria; phylum Planctomycetota; class Planctomycetia; order Pirellulales; family JBBRCE01; genus JBBRCE01. Next base: position 12,424 of record JBBRCE010000073.1, on the reverse strand, counting down.
TCTCCGTGGCAAATCGTGGAAGTCGACGTGATTTCCGCTTTGTCGAGTACTGCGATGCCATCCACTTCGAACGCGCCTGGCCAACGGCAGTACAACTTGTCGCCGGACCGATAAATCACCAGTTCGCTGGGCCAGTCGCGGCACACGATGTGGCTGCTTGGCTTGGGGCCGAGCACCAGCGAATCGGCCATCAGCAGCACGCCATCGACGGCCGGTTGCCAGCGGTGACGGCTCTGCATGCCTAAGCAGGCCGTGGCCGAAAGTGGATGCGGTTGGCGAAAGCGCAACTTAACCGACTCGCCCAGCGTGATCGCTTGATCTTTGCCAAGATGGCGCGGGGCAGTCGTCGATTGACCGTCGAGTGCCACGCGTTGACCGGGCTGCAGAACGTAGCTTTCGCCATCGCGATGCAGCGTGGCATGTTGCCGCGAGAGATCTGCCAGAATAGCAATCTGATCTGCGCTGGCGGTGGGCATTGGCGGCCCCAAGGAGACGTGGTCGGCCGTGCTCACCAAGTAGCCACCGACGCCATCGACCCATAATACAAATCGCAGATCGTTGTTGGGCGGTGACATGGCGTTGGAATCTGCTGAGCCGGCGGATATCGACAGCACTCGCGGTAATGATTGTTGGCCAGTATGCAGCGGCACATGCGGCTTCCGCTCGATGGCCAAGCGTTGGCTGTGTGTTTTCAGTTCGACGGCTGCCCAGGCTCTTCGTCGAGCCTCTTTGGCCAGTGTGTTGGCGGGCGAAAGTTCCAGTAAGCGGTTGGCGATATCGAGCGTCTCAGTCCAGTTTTGTTGCGTCAGCGCGCGATGCAGTTGGGCAGTCAGTTCGCTGGCCATTTGGCAAGCGGCCGTCGCGGCTTCACGCCGCGCCGTCACAGCCGAGGCTCGCGGCGCAAGCAACGACGCGGCTTCCCAGTTTAGCTTGGCTTCGCAAAATTTTCCCGCGGTAGTAAGAGTTTCGGCGGCCAGACAATGTTTGCAAGCGTCTTGCAACGCTTGGCAACGCGGGTGCTGCAGGCCATGTGCATGAAGTCCGGCCAGTTTTTCGGCTGCCAGTTGAAAGGCGCCGGCCGCCAGCCAGGTTTCGACATCAGCCAGCGCTACCACGATCAACTTAGCTTTGAGTGCCGCACATTGCGATGCCGCGGCGCCCCATGCGACAGCGATTCGTAGATGCTCGCAGGCCGCGTGAAAATCGCCAGCGGCCAGTTCGGCCTCGGCCCGGAAGATGATTTGTCGAGCCAACTCGGCCGCGATGGGTTGAGCCGGCGCAAACGACCGCAAATCGCCTTGCGAGAGCAGGCGACCGGCTTCATCCAGCCGACCGCCATTTAAAGCTGCCGCCACGTCTCGCAATTTTTGACGCCAAGACTGAAACATGGCAGGCGGAGGTCAAGGGACAACATGCGGGGGAAACAGGCTGCGAAGTTCAGAATTCCGTGTCCAACTCAGACGACACAATAAAAATTGGCAATGATCGGCGGTTGGAGACGCCGACCATTGCCACAGGGATGGCCGCGATTACTTAACGTCGTTTTCGGCGGTCTTGGCTTCGGCAACTTTAGTCGAGGCCGGATTCAAATATTCTGTCACTTGCTCGACGATGTTCTTCGGGGCAGCCTCGTCCAGCGGAATTTCGCCGGTGTAGGTGCTGTCCGAGTGAACCATCTTTTCGGCCACGTCCAGTCGTGTACGCAGATCGGTCACCAGATCTTTGCAGCGGCCGAGGTTGCTGTCGTCGAAGTTGACTTCGCTGGTCGTCTGGGCGACTTCAACCATTTTCAAACGGGCTTCGAGATTTTCAACGTCGGCTTCCAGCTTGCGTTTGGCTGCCAACATGCCATCCAACTTCTGACGGGCAGCGCCCAGACTCTTCTCGCGAGCCGCGTGAATTTCTTTGAGGCTGGCGAGTGTGGCGTCGGTGGTTTTGTACCGCTCGAAACGGTTGGCCAAATCGGTTTTGACCTGATCGGGCGTGTAGGTACGACCAGCGTAGTGGAAGACTTCCTTGTTGCTGGCGACGTCGTTCTTCATCCGCACCAGATCGGCGCGGTCTTTTTCCAATTTGGCTTCGGATTCGGTGATTTGTTTGTTCAAACGCTCGACTTCGACTTCTTCCTTGGCAATCACGTGCATGTTCTTGCGAATGTCCGGCACCAAGTCGGCGACCATTTTCCGTGCGCGATCGATCTCGAAATCGACCGGCACACTGTTTTTGACAGTTTCTTTCATCCATGCGCCCGAGGTTCGCATGTAACTCATGGCGTTCCGCCCAAACAGCAGAAACGACAGTACGGTAACTCCGCCCACAACATACAAAGCTTTACGGATCATGGCGTTAGCCCTCCTGATGAACATCCGGCGAACATGGATTGGTTAGATTTTCAGTTTTTTGGGAAACGCCGAGCGATTCCGTCATACAAAAAGTTATTCGCCCCGTCCGCCAAGCTATTGGACCGCGTTTGAAAATTTTTCAAATCGCGACGCTAGCGACCACGCGGCCATCATCGGGCCGATTAAAGCAGCACGTCTGCCGCAAAATGGGGCACCGCCGCTTACGGCCGATTGTGACGAATGCGCGGCGGCTAACCTGCCGAGTCGATTCTCCTGCCCCTCTGCGCGCATATTAAGCACCGATCAGAGTTTGACACTTTGACGTAAGCCATTTACAGTGAATGTTTTGAACAAACTTTGTCGCTTTGCAATGTAGATCGAGGGCGCAGTTGGCAGCCAAGGCATGGGATGGCGTATTCGACCAGGCGACCGATCGTCGCGTGGAGCAATTCACCGAAAGCGTAAGCTTTGATCGGCGACTCTACGCGCACGACATCAATGGCTCGATTGCGCATGCTCAAATGTTGGCCAAAGTCGGCCTCATTTCCGATGATGAATGCCGGCAAATTGAGCAGTCGCTGGGCGAAATTCGCCAGGAGATTGAGCAGGATGAATTCGAATTCAAAATTGAACTCGAAGATGTCCATATGCATATCGAAAAGGCGCTGATCGATCGGATTGGCGATGTCGGCCGCAAGCTGCATACCGCACGCAGCCGTAACGACCAAATTGCCACCGACCTGCGACTTTGGACGCGCTGGGCGATTGACGTGATCGATTCGCGGCTGCTCGAACTCCAACGGGCGCTGGTCGGCCGTTGCGATCGCGATCTGGATTGCATCCTGCCTGGCTACACGCACATGCAGAGAGCGCAGCCGGTGCTCGCCGCGCATTACTGGCTGGCTTACTGCGAGAAGTTACAGCGTGACCGCGGCCGGTTGGCCGATTGTTACAAGCGGACCAACAGTTTGAGCCTGGGCGCTGCCGCACTAGCCGGAACCAGTTTGCCGATTGATCGCCATGACGTGGCCCAGCGGTTGGGATTCGCAAGCGTGGCCGCCAACAGTTTGGACGTTTCCAGCGATCGCGACTTCCTGGTGGAGTTTGCGTTTACGCTGACGCTGATTGCCGAGCATTTGAGCACTTGGGCCGAAGAGTGGATTCTCTGGGCGACAGTGGAATTCAACTTCATCAAGTTGCCGCAAACGTTTTGTACGGGTTCGTCGATCATGCCGCAAAAGGTCAATCCCGATGTGCTTGAATTGATCCGGGGTAAGACGGCCCGCGTGGTTGGCAATTTGCAGGCCCTGCTGGTGCTCATCAAGGGGTTGCCGCTCGCCTACAATCGCGATCTGCAAGAAGACAAACCCCGCATTTTTGACTCGTTCGACACGGTCGAAGCCTGCCTGGCGCTGGCGGCGCCGCTGGTGGCCGGCACGGAATTAAACCGCCCGGCAATTGCCGCGCGGCTGGATCGTGGGCATCTGGATGCCACGACATTGATGGAAGAATTGATCCGTCGCGGCATTCCGCAGCGTACCGCGCATGGCATCGTCGGCCGACTGGTGCGTAAAGCGCTCGACAGCAACTTGCGATTAAGTGATTTGCCGCTAGCAGAGTTCCAAGCCGCGCACCCAAATCTGGATCAATCGATTTTCGAGAGCTTGGGTGTCGAGCGGGCGATTGCCGCGTTTGTGAGTTACGGCTCAACCGCGCCGGCCGAGGTGCGCAAGCAACTGGAGATTTGGAAGCAACGGATTGCGGTTTCGACAGACCATTCCGTGCCGCTGCTTCAAGAGACGGGCTCGCCATGAATTCGCAAAAAATACACACCCAATTCGAAACATTCTGTCACGCGGTGATTGCCGCGCTGTTGGCGGTCGCGTTGCTGCCGAGCTTCGCCGCGCCCGCGCTGGCTCAGGCAAAAGCTCCGGCCAAAGGTGCCCCCGCGCGACCGGCCAAGACTGCTGCGCCGCCAGCCGAGCCACTGCCCGACGACGCGGCAGTTCGATCCATCGTGTTATCGAATCCTAGTACGCCCGTCGAACTGGTCCGCGCCATTGACCTGTTGCTGCAGATGGACTATTCGCAGCCGGCGGCGCCGTTGGTCGAGAAGCTGGCAGCCGCAAAGGTCTCGGCTGACCTTTCGCAACAGTTGGTCCGCGATTTTGGCAGCGCTGTGTTTTTGAAAATGGCATTCGAGCCCAAATTGCAGCCGGCTGGAAAGACCGTCTCGGACGCCATCCTGAATGCGGCCAACAAACTCTATCACGATCCGGCAAGAATCAAGAAATCGATCGACTCGCTTGCCGATCCATCGTTGTCGCGACGTCGCGCGGCCTTCCACGATCTGCAGGCGGCGCAGACCGACGCCGTATTGGCCCTGCTTGCCGTATTGGCGGACCCCAAGCAGGCGGCCAAGCACGCCGTCTGTCGTGAAGCGCTGGTCGGCATGGACGGCGATTCACGACAACCGCTGCTCGCCACGCTTGAGTCAAAGGACGATGCTCTGCGCGCGCAAACCATCGAAGTGCTCGGACGACTCAAGTCGGAAGACGCCTTGCCGCTGCTGGCAGGCTTAGCCGAGTCGGCCAAGTCCGAAGCCGTGCAGTCCGCGGCGCGTCAGGCGGTGCTGCGGATCGCTGGTCGAATGCCCCGCCCAGGCGATGCGCAAAAGTTGTTGCAGCGCGAAGCGGACGAATTCTTTGCCAATCGTCGGGTGCTGGAAACCGATCTGAATGGCCAGGTGAAAATCTGGCGCTGGGATGGTCAGAAGAAAACCCCGGTCGTGGTGATGTTACCTCCCACGGTGGCCGCCGCGGTGTACGCGGCACGCGCCGCGACACTGTTGGCGCAAATCGATTCTTCGCTGCGCGTTCAACAGATTGCCTTGGCCTCACAACTCTCAGCGGCGGCCTACGGCCTGGGACTGGATCAGCAGTTTTCGCAACCGGTGACGGCCTACGGCGACGCATACGTGCTGGCCAAACAGCGATCGCCCGAATTCTTAGAATCCACAATGCAATACTGCGTCGATGCCCATCGTCCCATCGCAGCCACGGCCTTGATGCGTTTATTGGGCGAGTTAGGCAAACCCACCCTGCTGACCAAGCCGGGAAATGCGCTGAGCCCCGTGGCTGCCGCATTACGCAGCGACGATCGCCGCTTACGATTTGCCGCGACCGAAACCGTGATGATCTGGAACCCGGACTTTCGCTACAACGGCTCCAGTTTTCTTCCGGAGGCGCTGGGCTATTTCGCCAGCGGTTACGGCGCACGCCGCGCCGTGGTGGGACATCCATCGCTGGAAACTGCCCAAGAACTGGCTGGCATGTTAGCTGGACTCGGCATCGATGCGGAACCGGCGACCAACGGCGTCGATTTGCTGCGATTATCGGCGGCAAATCCCGACTACGAGATGGTGCTGGTCAGCACGGCCATCGATCATCTATCGATGGAAGAAGTGGTCGAACGACTGCGTAACGAACCGAAAACGGCCAAGTTGCCGGTGGGCGTGCTGATTGAGCGGCTCTCGCCGGAAATGGTCAAGCGCTTTGCCCGCGACGAGCCCAATGCGGTCGCCGTCGACCGACCGCCAACCGAGGCGATGATGAAGATTTTGGTCGAGGCGCTCACGGCGCGATCAGCCAGCAACATCGTTTCGCCCGATGAACGCGCGCGGCAGGCCGGCAAGGCTGTCGGCTGGATCAGCCAGCTTTCCGGCAATCGGCAACAGCTTTACGATCTGCGTCGTCAGCAAGATGTTTTAATGGCGGCGCTTGACGTTCCTGCTGTCGCGTTGCAGGCCGCAGCGGCGCTGGGACAAATCGGCACGCACGAAGCACAAACGGCGTTGGTGGAACTCGCCAGCCGTCGCACGCGACCGAGTAAGGTGCGTTTAACGGCCGCAGCCGAGTTTGGCGCCAACGTCCGGCGATACGGCCTGCGATTGACGACGACCGAAATTCGCCAGCAGTACGACCGCTACAACGCTAGCGAAAAACTCGACGCCGGCACGAAACAGGCGCTCGGCGAAATCTTGAACTGGATCGAAGCTCCTAGCAAAGGTCGGTAGCCGAGATTTTGTTCGAGCCGATTTTGTCTGCGATGGCCGGAAGCCGTCCGCACACTGACTCCCACTCTACCCAACGATTTTGCCATGGCTGTCTATCGTTCGCTTGATGTCAACCAATCGGGGCCGCCGATTCCCGGCCTGATCGGTTCGGGCCGAGCGATGGAAGAGGTCTATCGGCTGACGCGGCAGGTGGCCAAGTCCAACGCTTCAGTGCTGCTGCTTGGTGAAACCGGCACCGGCAAGGAGTTGATCGCCAAGGCCGTGCATCAACTCAGTCCACGCGGCGGCGGTCCGTTTGTGAAAGTCAATTGCGGCGCGCTCACCGAAAGTCTGCTGGAAAGCGAACTGTTTGGACACGTTCGCGGATCGTTCACCGGCGCGCATGCCAATCGGACCGGGCGTTTCGAAGCGGCGCATACTGGCACGATTTTTTTGGACGAAATCAACTCCACGACGCCCATGCTGCAGGTCAAGCTGTTGCGGGTGCTACAGGAACGCGAGTTCGAACGCGTTGGCGATACGCAAACCGTGCGGGTGGACACACGCGTGATCGCCGCCAGCAACCGCGATCTGCTGGACGAGGTTGAGAAAGAGCACTTTCGCGAAGACTTGTATTACCGCCTCAATGTCGTGCCCATCCACTTGCCGCCACTTCGTTCGCGTCGCGAAGACGTGCCGCAACTCGTCGGTCACTTTCTTAACATTTATAACGAAGAGAATGATCGCTACGTTTCGCACATTGATCCCAAAGCGCTCGAAGCCTTGCAGGATTATCACTGGCCAGGCAATGTCCGCGAATTACAAAACTACATCGAGCGCGCCGTGGTCATGGCGGCCGGCGACGAATTAACCTGCGATTTGCTACCGCCCGACGTGTTGGGCGAAAAGCGGCCAAAGAGTACGCGTTCGCGCGGCGGTGACGTGGAATCGCTCACATTCGAGTTAGTGCAGCAAGGCATTGCCCTGGCCGGCCCGCAAGAAGACGCCCTGCATACCAAGATCGTTAACCGCGTCGAGCGGGAATTGATTTCGCAAGTGTTGGCCGCCTGCGAAAATGTCCAGACCAAGGCGGCCGCCAAGTTGGGCATCAATCGCAACACGCTGCACAAAAAGCTCAAAGAATACGGCCTGGAGGGCGCCGGCGACGATGACAAGGACTAATGGGCCAGTGTCGTCAATTGACCAACGTACCTAGGACGATTCCGTGCCTTCCCAGCCACGACGATGCCTTACAGACGGCGTTGGCCGCTGCTAACTCCGTCGGACCGGAAATCGTTGCTCCAAAATATCAACTGACATGATCACCGGCATCACCACATTTTGTTTCTTCGCCAGCTACACCGTGGCGCTGGCACTGGAGATTTCGCGGCTGTGGTTGCGCAGCAACATTCGCGGCCTGGTGATGATTTTCTTCGCTGCCGCAGGGCTGTTTGCCCAGACGCTGTTTCTATTTCACCGGGCCAGCACGGCCGAGGGCATTCCGCTCTCAAGTCCCTACGATTGGTTTTTGATGGCGGCCTGGGTGCTGGCGGCCTTATATCTATACTTGAGCTTGTACCACCGCGAGCAAGCGATCGGCGTGTTTTTGCTGCCCATGGTGCTGGCCATTGTCGGCGCGGCGCGGTTTGCCCGGCAAGAACCGCTGGAACGCGATCCGGCCATCCAACTCTGGGGCACCATTCATGGCGTCTTTCAATTGGCCGTGATCGTGGCCGTGGCGTTCGGCTTTGCGGCCGGCATAATGTATCTGGTGCAAGCTCGGCGGCTCAAACGCAAACTTCCGCCGACGCAAGGGCTGCGACTGCCCAGCCTCGAATGGTTGGCCCGCGCCAGCGGCCGCGCGCTGATCGTGGCCGCGGTGATGTCCGGGCTGGGCTTTTTGTCCGGCGTCATTCTCAATGCCGTGAATCATGCCAGCGACCGCGAGCATTTCTCGTGGAACGATCCGATCGTTTGGCGATCGGCCTTGATGCTGGCTTGGTTCGTCGTTGCGGCGTTGTTCAGCGTGTATTACAAGCCGGCGCGGCAAGGCCGCAAGGTCGCCTACCTGACGTCGGCCAGTTTTGCCTTGCTTGTGATTTCGCTGACATTGAGCTTACTGCTCAAGAGCGAGCATGGCGGCCGCCAATCGGATGCCAAACCACCGTCCAACGCCCTCCGAAATTCGGAGGCGCTGTGATGCAATTGCAGATGGTCGGTTGCAGCCACCACACGGCAGCCGTCGAAGTTCGCGAACGCCTGGCGTTTAGTCCCACGCAAATTGGTCTCGCGCTGGAGCGGTTCCGGACGCAATTTCCGCGGGCGGAAGCCGTGCTGCTCTCGACTTGTAATCGGGTTGAAGTTTACACGGCTGCGGAATCGGCGGCCGAAGCGCCCAACCACCAGCAAGTTGCCAAGTTCCTGGCCGATTTTCATGGGCTGGATTTTTCGGCCGTGTTCAACGATTTGCAAGAGCACTCGCACCGCGATGCCGTGCGGCACCTATTCACCGTGGCGGCCAGTCTCGACAGCATGGTGCTCGGCGAACCGCAGATTGTGGCCCAAGTGAAGCAGGCCTATCAGCTCGCCCAAGATTATCATTCGGCCGGTCCGCTCACCAATCACATTTTTCAAACCGCCTTTCGCGTGGCCAAACGCGTGGCCCACGAGACCACCATCAACGAGCGACGCATTAGCATACCCAGCGTAGCGGTCGCCGATTTCGCCAAATGCATCTTCGAACAATTCGAAGACAAAAACGTGCTGGTCATTGGCGCCGGCGACATGGGCGAAGAAACACTTCGCTACTTGCAAGCCGAGGGCGCCTGGAACATTACCGTCACAAACCGTAGCTTCGACCGGGCGGAAGAACTCGGCAAGCGCTTGGGCGCGCGGGTCGCAAACTGGGATCAACTCGATGCCCTGCTCGTGGCGGCCGACATGGTGGTCACAACCACCGGTGCCACGCAGCCGATTGTCACGCTGGAGCAGTTTTTGGCAATCGAGACGCGGCGCGATCAACGCCCACTGTTTGTGCTGGATTTGGCCATTCCGCGCGATTTCGATCCGGCCATCGGCGAACGCTCGGGCGTGTTCTTATACTCGATCGACGATTTGCAAACCGTTTGCGCGCGCAATCGCCGCCAACGCGACAAAGAATTGCCAGCGGCGCTGATCATCATCGACGAAGAAACGGATCGATTCATGTCGGCCCAACATCATCGATCGACAAACCCCGTCATTCAGCGCCTGCGCGGCAATTGGCAAGACGTGCGCGAGCAAGAGCTCAAGCGGCTGTTTAATAAGCTGCCTAATCTGGGCGAGGCCGAGCGCGAGGAAGTTCGGCAATCGTTTGAGCGCTACGGCAACAAGCTGCTGCACCTGCCACTGGAATCTTTGCGCGACGAATCTCGTCACGGCACGCCGCATGGTCTGATCGAAGCCCTCAAGCGGCTGTTTCAATTGAAGGACTGATCGTTACCGTACTGAACGGAATGCCGCTTGCCGGTTGCGAAATCAGCCGTACAACTGGTGACAGAAGCAGCTCAATCTGCCCGTCAAACGGCGGCTTTCGATGGTCGGCCCGGCCATCGACGACCTGCAGCGATTGCTAGCATTTGTCCACTAATTGCCAGCATATTTTCCGATCGCGGCCCACCGTTCGGCACAAAAAATCAAATCTTTGCGGACTTTGCGTAAGCTATGTTCCGGCAATAAGTTGCGAATTTCAGATCAAGCTTGACTCACTTGCCCAGACCGCTATAATTTGCGCGGAAGGCAAGTTTGGGTAATTCTGGCAGGTGCGGTGTTTTTTGCCGTTTGGCGGAACTGGGATTGCCTCGCCAGCGAGGTTTGGGTAAACACTGCACATCGCTGGTGTCTTAGCGAGACATGGAAGACTAGGAACTTACGGGAGCTCTTGTGGATCAGAGCCAAACCGGAAGTCCCGCTTAGACTAGCTGCACCACGGCTAGGGAGAGGGTGGTTAGCAGAGATGAAAACTGTTTTTACAACCGGCGAAGCGGCCAAGATTTGCAAGGTTAGCCAGCAGACGATCATTCGCTGTTTCGACTCGGGTCAGCTCAAGGGCTTTCGCGTGCCGGGCAGCCGGTTCCGTCGGATTCCGCGTCACGATCTGTTTGTCTTCATGCGCGACAACGGCATCCCGACCGATGCTTTGGAAAGCGGCAAACGCAAAGTGTTGGTTGTGGACGACGATGTCGAGCTGGTCGAACTGATCGTTGACGTACTGCAGCGTGACGGTCGCTTCGAAGTCCGCAGCGCCAACAACGGGTTTGACGCCGGTATGATGGTCAAGGAATATCGCCCTGACCTGATCGTCCTCGACGTGATGTTGCCGGACATTAACGGCAAGGAAGTTTGCCAGCGCGTTCGCGGCGATGCCACCATGGACGATGTGCGGATCATCTGCATCTCCGGCATGGTCGAGGCCGATAAGATCGAGGATCTCAAAGCGGCCGGCGCCAACGAGTTCATGCACAAGCCGTTCGAAGTAGAAACTTTGGTCGAGCGCATGTGCGGTTTGCTCGACATTGAAACGGCCGCGGCCGGCAAGTAATTGCCGTCGCCCGTCGCACTTCAATTACCGTCAAAATGATGAATCTCGACGACGTTGCGCCCGCTTGCAATTGCGCGTAAGCCGCGCGGGCTGCCTCGTCGTCAACTGCAATCGCGTCCGACCGAGCGGTCATTCTATGTCCAACGACGACGGCGCTACACCTGCGTTGAGCGCCGCGTCGTTGACCGGCATGGCGACCGTCGCGTTGCCAGCGGACGTTGTCGCCCGACTGGCCCGGCTCGACGTTTTGGAACGCCAATTCGAGCAAGTAGTCGAACAAGCCAAGCTGGCGGCACTCAAGGAATTTGCCTACGGCGCAGGGCATGAAATCAATAACCCGCTGGCCAATATCTCTGCGCGCGCGCAGACACTTCTCAAAGACGAGTGCGATCCCGAGCGTCGCCGGAAACTCTCGGCCATCAATGCCCAAGCTTTTCGCGCGCACGAGATGATTGCCGATCTGATGCTGTTTGCCCGGCCGCCACAGTTGAAATTGCAGCCTCTGCAGCTACCGGCGCTAATCGATGATCTGATCGCCACCCTGGTTGACGAGGCCAACCGGCATCGCGTTCAAATCGCGCGGGTTGCAAACGGCCCGCTGCGCCCAATTTCGGCCGACGCCACGCAATTCACCGTGGCCATCCGCGCGCTGGTCTGCAATGCGCTGGAGGCTATCGGCCTCGACGGAAAAATCGCAATCGAGCTGAGCCAAACAGCGCAGCTCACGACGATCGTGGTTCGCGACGATGGTCCCGGCATCCCGCCAGAAATTCGGCCACGAATCTTCGACCCCTACTTCTCCGGACGCGAGGCCGGGCGCGGCCTGGGCTTCGGCTTATCCAAAGCCTGGCGAATTGTCACCGCGCACGGCGGCACACTGGAAGTCGCAGCCAACCAACCGCGCGGCGCCGTAATGCGAATCCAGTTACATGGAATTGAGTCATCGGCCGGTTCCGACGACGCCTCGTGTTGACGAAGTCCGCCATGCGAGACGGTTGCGTCACAAACTTGAGATTCCGCTTGCGATGGCCGGCTGCTCGTGCCCTCACGAAGGCCATGTCGAAGCTGGCCAAATAAAAAACCTGTTGCGCCGCGAACGTGTTTCGAGGCGCAACAGGCAGTGGTGAATCAGTCGCAGTCACAAAAGCTTACTTGGCAATTTGCAGCTTGCGGCGGCGCGCCATGGCCAGCAGGCCAATGATGCCCATCAGGCCCAGCAGCCAAGTGCTTGGTTCTGGCACGGCGGTGACCGAGACTGGCGAGCCACCGAGCGATCCCAGCGTGTGAACTTCACCAGACAACGCGCCGCTTTGTGCCGCAAAAGCCGAATCCATCAGCGAATAGTCGGCGGCGGTGATCGAGCCGTCGTAGTCGAAGTCGCCGTTCGCCCAACCGGTTTGTGGACCGAGCGTTTGTTGGTGAGCGAACGCCAAATCGATGTTGGCGTAG
>JBBRCE010000072.1:0-21951 GCA_038205115.1 Pirellulales bacterium | reverse complement strand
TGATGACGGCCTCAAGCGTCTTACGTTCCGCTTTGGAAAGCCGTACGATATACTTCTTCTGCATGGCACACCTCCGTGTTCCACACAGTTTCGCACGACAAGTTCAGATCCACAAATACCAATTGCTAGCTGTGACGCAGCACTAGCAGTCGATCACTCGCTGTTTTTCGGCGATCATGGCGGCTTTTGCGGCGTGGTCGTCGCCGGATCGTCAGCCAGTGAGGATCATGATGGCAAAACGGCATGTGCTGCGGCTGAGTGTTGAAGAGCGGGAGGTTTTGACGCAGGTTATTCGCAAGGACAAGTCGGCCCGCTGGAAGGTGCAGCGAGCCGAGGCGTTGCTGAAGTGCGACGCAGGATCAGATGGTCCGGCCTGGACCGATGCGAAGATTGCCGAGGCGTTCGGCATGACGACGCGAAGCCTGGAATCGTGGCGGAAACGGGCAGTCGAAGAAGGTCCGCTATCGCTCTTGGAACGCAAGCCAGAAGTCTCGCCGCGAGTCACGCCCAAGCTGTGTGGCGAACAAGAAGCCAAGCTGACACAACTGGCTTGTTCATCCGCGCCGCCGGGACACGCGCGGTGGACGCTGCGGTTACTGGCTCAACGATTGGTGGAACTGGAGATTGTGGAATCGATCTCGTACGAGACGGTGCGCCGCGCGTTAAAAAAAGCGAGTTGAAGCCCTGGCTCAAGAAAATGTGGTGCATTCCGCCGTAGCAAGATGCCGCGTTTGTTTGTCAGATGGAACAAGTGCTGGAAGTCTACCAAAGGCCCCACAATCCGCAACGTCCCGTGGTCAACATGGACGATCAGCATCAGCAGTTGATCGCGGAAACCAGGCAAACGATCCCGGCCTCGCCTGGCTGTGCGGAGCGGATCGACTACGAATATGTGCGACAAGGCGCATGCGTGATCTGGATGTTCGTTGACGCTTTGGGCGGTTGGCGCAACGTGACCGTAACCGAGAATCGCACTGCCGGCGACTGGGCGAGACAAGTGCAACAACTCGTCGACCAACCGCGCCACGCCGCAGCCGAGCGGATCACGTTGGTTTGCGACAACTTGAACACCCACACGCTGAATTCGCTGGATCATGCATTTCCGCAAGAAGAAGCGCTTCGCATCGCGCGGCGGATGGAGATTGTGCATACACCCAAACACGGCAGTTGGCTGAATATCGCCGCATCGGAACTCAGCGTTCTGACACGACAATGCTTGGATCGTCGCATGCCGGAGCAACAACGGGTGGCCGACGAAGCGTGCCAGTGGACCGAAAATCGCAACGCCCGGCAAGTCAGCGTGGCTTGGCAATTCCGCACCGACGACGCCCGTATTAGACTAAAACGGTTGCACCCGGACGTTAAAGCGTGACAGTCTACTAGGTTCGATTGCTCGAACAGCCTGACCGAACGACATTGGCAAGTTTGCGATTTTTCCGCGTAATCGGCGGACGAGCTTATTGCAAGGTGCCGATAATGCTAGTAACATAGAATCGCCCACCGATTTGCTCGGCCTCGCCTTTTTCGACGCTGCCTACCCGCCTTGACGTCGTACATCAAAAAATCAGATCTTCGTGATCGATCGCGACCGCTTGTTTCATGCATTCGTGCGCGTATGTCTGCCGTGCCACTTTGTTCAGGGCAGTGCATTCTATTCGCGCTGATTGCGATCATCTCAGTTGGCCTGCCGCTAAAGCTGCTGGCGGCAAAGTCGCCTGTTGAGACTGCTGGAGCTGACTTGAAAGCCGCGACGCCTCACGACGTTCAGGCGGTCGTGAAGACTTATTGTTCAAAATGTCACTCCGAAAAACTGCAGGAAGGCCAAGCTCGGTTTGATAATTTGACTGACCTCCGTGGGCCAGCCCGGCTGGAACTTCTGAACAGTGTTCAGGAGCGACTGCAGTTACAGGAAATGCCGCCGGAAGACGAGAAGCAGCCCACTGCGGCGGAGCGCAGGCTGCTCGCCGGCTGGGTGCGTGGCGAAGTCCTTCGTTTGGGCGGTTCGGATTTCGCGGACAAGTTGCGCTATCCGGATTACGGCAACTACGTCGATCACGACAAACTCTTCAGCGGCCAGATCAAGGATAAGGCGTACACGCCCGCGCGGCGCTGGGCCGTGAGTCCGCAGATTTTTAACGAGCGCGTGCTCGACGTTTTCCAGCTTGAGGGCCGGGAGCGCGAGGGCCTGCGTCGCGGCTTTTTTGGCGTCACGAATCCGTTTGTACTGCCAGAACATTCCGGTGTTCGCTACTACGATCTAACGTCGCTGGATGGCGGACACTTGTTGGTCATGTTGACGAATGCCGACTGGATTTCTGCCAAGCAAATTCGCGCGGCACGTGTGAAGAGCGGCGAACTGGAGGCGAACCAATTCGAAAATGCCAAAGATCGCTTGTATCCGAAGCAGACGATGCCGGCATTTGAAAAAATTGTCGTCAAGAAGTCTCCGCCCACGGAAGCCGAACTCGTCGACGCCATTCAGGCACAATTTCAGTGTGTTCTTCAGCGTCCGGCCACGGCAGATGAACTCAAGAAGTATCTGCAATTAACCAGCACGGCGATCAGCCTGGGGGGTAACACCGAGGGACTGCGGCAGATGCTTGCGACGGTGCTTTTGGAGTCGGAGTTTCTTTATCGGCTGGAATTCGGCGCAGGCCCAGCGGACGAGTTCGGGCGAAAAAAACTCTCGCCCCGCGAAGCCAGTTACGCCATCGCTTACGCCATTGGCGATCGCGGACCGGACGCGAAGTTGGTGGCCGCGGCTCAGGACGGTCGGCTCAATAACAAACTGGATTACAAGCGCGAAGTGACGCGGCTGCTCGACGACCTAAGTTACAACCGGGGCGAGATCGATAGCTCGTTGGATGGCAAGCAATTTCAATCCGTCGTTACGCCGCACCCTAAAATCGACAGGTTTTTTCGCGATTTCTTTGGCTACACCGGTGCCTTGAAGGTTTTCAAGGATTCGCAGCGCAGTGGTGGATACTATACCAATCCGGATCGCGGCAGCACGCAAACTCCAGGGCGACTCGTTAACGAGGCCGATTTGCTCGTCGAACTGTACGTGGCTCAAGACAAGCACGTCTTCGAGAACCTGCTGACGACCGATAAATTCTTCGTTGCGTTCGTTGATGACGCGGGCGAAAAAATGGACAAGCTCAACAAATTCTACGATCTGCTGAAAGATACGGATTGGAAGAAAAATCCCAAAAAGGTGGCCGAAGAGAATACGGAACTGCTCAAGAAGTACCTCGACTCTCACGCTGGCGAAAAGCAACTGACCATGGCGATGACGCATGTCAGTAAGTTTCGCGAGAAAGGACTGAGCCCTAATCCCGTTTGGAATTATGCGTTCGGCCGGCTGTTGACAACTTGGGCGGCGAGTTACAACATCGACTCTTTCAATTGGGAGTTCCCGCGCGTGCAGCCATTCCCGCTGGCCAATCGCAAGGGCCTGATGACTCATCCGGCCTGGCTGATTGCGCATTCGCAAAACGCCGCGAACGATCCCGTGCGGCGGGGACGTTGGATTCGCGAAAAATTGTTGGCAGGTCGCGTGCCCGACGTGCCGATCACCGTTGATGCGCAAATTCCGGAAGATCCGCACAAAACACTGCGAGAGCGATTGGACGGAGTCACCAGCAAGCAAGAATGCTGGAAATGCCACCAATACATGAACCCGCTCGGGTTGCCGTTCGAAATTTACGACGACTTCGGCCGATTCCGCAAATTGGAAATCCTCGAACACCCCGACAACCTGATTTCCAAAAACAAAGAAGGGGCCGACACCTACAAGACCAAGGCCTTGAATGTCGCCGGCAATCTCAGCGGCACCGGCGACCCGAAACTCGATGGCGACGTGACGGATGCCTTGGATTTGATCGATCGATTGGCGAAATCCGACCGCGTCCGACAGTCGATCATTCGTCACGCGTTTCGATTTTACATGGGACGTAACGAGATGCTGAGCGATTCGCAAACCTTGATTGACGCTGACCGGGCTTACGTCGATAGCCAGGGCAGTTTCAAAGCCGTTATCGTGTCGTTGCTGACCTCGGATTCCTTCATCTACCGCAAATAGCAAAGTGTACCTTGCCATGTTCAATCGAAGAGAATTTTTGCATGCGTCGGCATTGGCAACCAGCGGCCTGATGTTCGCGCCGTGGTTGCAACAGGTGTTAGGCGTGGAATCCACCACGGCGCCGCCAAAGCGATTCATCTTCATGCATAAGGGAAACGGTTTATTCCCGAGCGTGATGGCGCCCCCGTCGCTCAGTCAGCAGGACATGGACAAAGAGAAGGGCAAGCGTGCTTTCGAGGTGGATTTAAACAAGCACGATCTGCCCCAGTGGATGGCGTCGCTGGAAAAGCACAAGCAAAATCTGACGGTGTTGCAGGGGTTGTCTGGCAAGATGTGCACCACGGGGCACCATACCTGGCAGTCGTCGCTCGGCGTGTATAAAGCCAACGAACGCGCCAGCTCCATCAAATGGGCGACCGTTGACTTCGAGCTTGCTCGGCTATTCCCGTCGCCGTTGGAGCACATTGAGTTGGCCTGCTTCCCGAACTCGGGCGGCAACTCGCGCGGCAACATCAATGGCATCGAGATGGGTTTCTCGGCGCGCGGGCCGGAACAACCCAACTACGCTTTCGGTTCGCCTAAAGTTGCCATGCGGGAATTGTTCAAGTCCGTCTCCAACAACAAAAGCGATCAAGTGAAGTACGAACTTGAACGCAAAATGCTCGAGTTCGTGGCCGGTTCGGAAGAAAGTCTGGCGCAGGGACTGCACGGCGGCGAACAGCATAAAGTGGTGAATTACGCCGATTCCGTCAAAGCCATTCGCCAGCGGAACAGCAAGATGGACGCCATGGCGGACGTCATCCGCCAGCATATTCCCAAACTGGAAGATAAATACTTTGCCGACGACATCAGCACCACGGACCGGCAACGTGGCCATACGGAGATCCTGCTCTCGATGTTGATCTCCGGCATGACCAACGTGGTGACCTTCACGGTCGACGAGCTTGGCACCACTTACACCGGCATTCCCGGGGTTGAGGAAGAGCACGTTAATTTGCATGACGTCGGTCATGGTAAGCCCGTCGGAAGCCTCAAGGCTGAGGAAGTCCGCACCAATCTTCGCACGCATCATATGACGCTGATCGACACGATCGTCTCGAGGCTCAAGAGCGTGCCTGAAGGCGACGGCACGATGTTCGACAACACCATGATTTGCTACTTCCCCGACAATGGCGAAACGCACCACAGCACGGGCGTGGAATGGCCGTTTGTGGTTTTGTCGGGCCGGAACGCCAAGCTCGATATCGCCGGCAAGTACATTCGTCTGCCCGGCTATGGCGATGAAGGCCATAAAACGCTCGGCAATTGGTATACGTCGCTGCTCAACGCCTACGGCAATCCGATCGAACACTTCGGTGATCTGGATTTGGGCTTGGAGAAAATGAAGCGCAATCAAAAGGGCGCGATCAAGCAGTTCGTGAGCTGAACAGCGACATTCCCGATTCGCGGATCGCTTGAATTCCCTTGCCGCTGCCGCACCAATTGGGCTAGCTCATTCCGGAACGTCGCTCGAACACTCGTGGAGCGTCTCGTTCCGTCGTTTCGAAATTGGAAAAATCCGATGAAGGCTCAACTGCTCGGTGGACGTTGTCGTTATGCGCTCCTGCTCGTCGGCATCTGGTCTTGTTCGACAGCAGTTCAGGCCGCGGTGCGTAAGCCGAATTTTCTGTTCGTGTACACGGATGATCAGCGCTGGGACGCAATGGGCGTCGTGCAGCGCGAACAAGGTGATCGCGCACGCTTTCCGTGGTTCAGATCGCCCAACATGGATCGACTGGCGGCCGAGGGCGTACGCTTCCGCAACGCGTTTGTCACGCTTTCGCTTTGCGCTCCGAGCCGGGCTGCGTTTCTTACCGGACGCTACAATCACGCCAACGGGGTCACCAACAACCATACGATCTTTCCGGTTGACTCCGTGACTCACGCCACCATGCTGCGGGCTGCCGGTTATCGCACCGCTTACATTGGCAAATGGCATATGGCCAATCAGAAGGGCCAACGGCCAGGCTTCGACTATTCGGCAAGTTTTGTCGGCCAAGGCAATTACAACGATTGCCCGGTGGAAATCAACGGCGTCTCGACGCCAACCAAGGGCTGGGTTGACGACGTCGACACCGCCTTTGCGATCGATTGGATGAAAGAAAATCGCGATCGGCCGTTCTCGATGGTCGTTGGTTTCAAAAGCCCGCATAGCCCTCGCGGAGGAAAAAATCTCCCGGAACGCCTGCGAAATCTCTACGCGGGCGAGACGAGTCGCCCTGCGCCCAATATGGACGCCACGCCAATCTATCGCGCGCCGGCCGTAGACCCCGACAAAGAGTCGCACGGACTGGCGGAAAACTCAGTGCATTTGGACTACCTGCGGCATGTCACGGGCGCGGATGAAAATCTCGGCAAACTGCTCAACGCTTTGGACGATTTAGGACTCGCGGAAGATACCGTGGTCGTCTACTCCAGCGATAACGGCTATTATCTCGGCGAGCATCGACTGGGAGACAAACGCTCGCTATATGAAGAGTCGCTCCGCGTACCGATGCTAGTGCGTTACCCGCGGTTATTTGGCAAGGGTCGCGTGGTGGACGAGATTGTCCTCAATATCGACCTCGCGCCCACGTTCCTCGATCTGGCGGGCGTGGCTCAACCCAAAGAAATGCAAGGGGCGAGCTGGAAATCCCTGGCGGCTGGCGAACATCCAACAGACTGGCGGCAGTCGTTTTTAGCCGAATACTTCTACGAAGGCGGCGTTAACGTGCCCACCATCGTCGGCGTCCGTACCGCCAACGCAAAGCTGGTGAAATACCCAGGGCATGCCGAGTGGACCGAGGTTTTCGACCTGGCCGTCGATCCATACGAATTGAAGAACCTGGCCGCCGATCCCGCGGCCACTGCCAAATTGAGCGCCGATCTCGATGCGCAAATCAAAGCCACGAACTACACCGTGCCGTCCAATGCGGACAAACCGCCGCAGCGGGCGAACAAGGCCAGTCCGTAGTCCGGAAATGGCAAGCCGTTTTGCTTCCGGGTTCGAATCGATGCTCTGACCGGCGGTGTCCGCGATGGTCCTCACGCGTCGCGTGCCAGAAATCCGCATCTGCCATACGCCGGAATTATCTTGCCGAATGACCGTTTGATCGTATGATTCTGCTTGTGAATCGACCGTCAATACAGGTGATCTAAAGAATTCCTACATGCCAGCGACCAAGCCCGTTGATGATGGTGACCCTCGACCAGATTTCATGATTGCTCTCGGTTTGGGGCCTCCCTACTCCAGCGACGATGTCAGCCAGGCCTACCGGGTGCTCGCTAAACAATCGCACCCGGATGCCGGCGGTACGGTTGAACAATTCCAGAAAGTTCAACAAGCGTTCGAGCGGGCGCAAGAATATTTATTGCACCACAGCGATCGCCGCGGTTGGATCGCGGTGCAGGTTACCCGTTATGTCGCGCTGGAGGCGGCAGT
Source organism: Pirellulales bacterium (assembly GCA_038205115.1). Lineage (GTDB taxonomy): Bacteria > Planctomycetota > Planctomycetia > Pirellulales > JBBRCE01 > JBBRCE01. The sequence goes on along the minus strand of JBBRCE010000072.1, from coordinate 14,410 downwards.
CGCGACGCTACGTCAGTTGGGCGCGGAGGTGAAGTTGAGAACACCGCAGTGGCTGGAACTGAGCTTCGGCGAGTTCGCGCAATTGACGGAGACCGCCGTTGCCGTGACCGCAACCGACTTGCCGCATGGCGATCGGATCATTGCCGCCCTGGTGGCGGAACATTCCGCGCTGCGCGAGTTAGAAACCATTGAACTGCCTGGCTGCCAGGTAACGGACGGAGCGGTCAATCAGTTGGCCGTATTTCAGCAACTTCGCCGGCTGAATCTCGCGCGGACACCGGTCAGTTCCGAGGCATTGACCGTCGTCGACGAAATCGCTTCGCTCGAATCGATCGAACTGGACGGCGCTGACGTTTCCTGGTGGACACGTTTTCGTACACGGTCGAAACTTCGCCGCAGACTCGACGATTAGATTGGGCGTCGCTTTCAGGTTCAATCCGCCGTGTGCGACGCGTACCAAATCTGCACGCTGCCGTCGCCGCAGCCGCACGCCAAACGCGATCCATCGGCGGAAAACGCCAAACAGGTGACATCCCCATGAGCCAAGTTGACCGCTAAGCGTTGATGACCGACGGTTGCATCCCAGAAGCGAAGCGCCTGGTCGGCGCCGCCGGAAACCAACGTCTCTCCTCCCGGCGCATAGGCAACGGTGAGCGCCCCGCCTTGATGCCCACTCAAAAGTTGGACGGATCGATCGCGCGCATTGAAATGCAACAAACTCAGTTGCCCATCCGCGCGCGCCGCGGTGATCTGACCACGGCGTGGTTCGTAGGCGATTGAGCGCAATGGCGCGCGGTCGATGGCAGTGACACGATCCAGCTGAATGCTATGCCAACCGCTGGCCGCCTGGGGCACATTCCCTCGCGTGGCGCTGGCTTGCGCGGCAACCGAAACTTCGCCCGCGTCGGTGGCAAGAATCATTGCGCCCGCTGAACCGCAGGCAAGCTGGTTGAATGCGGATCCGGTTGGCGATTGGATCGTCGCGAGCAGCTTGCCAGTGGACGGTTGCCAAATTTTGGCGGCATTTTCGCCCGCTGCCACGCTGGCTAACGAGCCATCGGAGCCAAACGCCAGTCCGCTGACGCCAAGCTGATGAGCATCGATGATTCGCGGGGGCAGATCGAGTCGGTCGTAGATCTGCAACTTGCCGTCGGCATCGCCCATCGCCAATAAGCCGTCGGCCGAAACCGCCAGCGCGGTAATCCATTGCGTCGTTTCATGCGGCGAACCGATCGGCTGGCCGTCATCGGGATTCCAAATTCGCCAAGTCCGATCGTAAGCTGCAGTGATCAGCAGTGGGCCAACCGACGGCCGCGACATTGGCAGGTTGAGTTGGCCCAGCCGCGTGCCGGCGACGAATGCCAGCGCAGTGATCGGGCGAGTATGTCCATTCAAGCTCCGGCGTCCCAGATTTGGATTCAGATCCCAAGACTGTTGGCGCCGACCGCCTACGCCGGTCAGCATTTTCTGCTGACTGTTGTTGACGATGGCGATGCGAATCAATTCGTCGCCTTGGCTACGGAGTATCGTTTGTAGCGTTCCGTCCACAGCATTCCAAGCGATGGCTTTTTTATCGTATCCGCACGAGTAGACGGTTGTGCTGTCGCCATCCCAAGCGAGCGACGCCACCAGTGCATCGTGCCCGACAAGCGTCGCCCGCGATTGGCAGCTCGCAACATCCCACAATCGCACCGTCCGATCGATGCTGCCCGTTGCCAGAGATTTTCCGTCGGGCGACCAGGCCACGGCGGTCACCCAGCCGCGATGCCCAACTAAAGCTTGTGATTGATCGGAGGCCGGTTCCCAAAGCTGGGCCTCGTCGTTCTTGAATCCGATGGCCAACCGCTGATCGTCGGGCGAAAAATCGAGCGAAAAGATCGAACCTTTATCCGGGGCATGCGATTGTTGCACTTTTGCGCTCGCCAGATCCCAAACACGCACCACTCGGTCGGAACCGCCGCTGGCTAACCGCCGCCCATCGTGGCTGACAGCCAAATCGTTGACGGACTCACCCGCGGCTTGCAAGAGTTGAATCGCACCGTCATGGCTCACGTCGCAGATTGCGATTGTGCCAGCTCCGCTGCCAATCGCCAGCAAGTCCGAACCCGGCACAAAGGCCAGGCAATTGATTGGCCCTGGCGGAAACGTCAGCGTTTTCTGATTTGGTGATTTCTGATTTCGTCCCTTCAGCACAATCTGGCCGTCATCCATGCCAATGGCCATCCGCTGGCCGTCAAGCGATACGGCTAGACAGCGCGCCGCGCCCGTTTCGCTGATTTCGACTTGCCCGGCTTGCCGCGAACATGCTCGTAACAAGTGCCGCCAGGTAAAGTCGCGGAGTTTTTCCGGGCAAAACGATTGGTCGAACAACATTTGCCGAGCGTGGGCAGGATCGGTTTCGGCCAGTTGCGCCAACTGATTCAACTGCAAAGCGAATGTTAGGCGCGTCGCCTGATCGAAACGTTGCTCGGCAATTGTGGTTTGTCGGCTGGCGTTGGTCGCTTCGGCTTTGGCTAAGTTCGTGGCACGCCAAGCGGTATCTCGCTCGCGAGCGACTTGATCGAGCGCTTTGGATAGCGAGACGCTGTAAAACGTTCCGCCAATCGCCAACGTCAATAGGCAACAGACGACGATCGCAGCCATCGCCGCCACGGCCGGACGGCGGCGTGTCCACTTCATCAATCGCTCGACCGAACTGACGGGCCGCGCCAGGATGGCATTGCCGCTGAGAAATCGTTTGAGGTCTTCAGACAATAACAGCGCGGTCGCGTAGCGTTTTTCGGGCGATTTCTCCAGACATTTCAGGCAAATGGTATTCAAGTCGCGAGGCAGTTTCGGCTGCAAGGTCACGGGTGCAACCGGCTCGGCGCTGCGGACTTGATCCAACGTATCGAGCGTGGTTTGCCCACGAAACGGCGGTCGCCCGGTCAACGCTTCGTACAAGATCGCGCCCAACGCGTAGACATCAATCGTTGGGCCGGCGTTTTTTCCTTTGCCACAAGCTTGTTCGGGCGCCATGTAGCTCGGCGTTCCGATCAACGCTCCGGTTTGCGTTTGATCCGATGGCTGATCCATGGATTTCGCCAAACCAAAATCAGTAACTTTGGGCGTATCGTCAGCGGCGAGTAAGACATTGCCGGGCTTGAGGTCGCGGTGAACAATGCCCGCCAAATGCGCAACGTGGACTGCCGCGGCCAGCGTGGCCACCATCTCGGCGGCGCTACGCGCAGGCAGCGGCACGCCTTTGAGCCGATCGGCCAGGCTCCCGCCCGTGACTAATTCCAGCACCAAAAACAGGCGACCCTCGTGCTGACCGACTTCGAAAATCTGCACGATGTGCGGATGTTGGAGCCGAGCGTAAATTTCAGCCTCGGCTTTGAATCGCAAGAGGTCGTCTGGGTTGTCGAACGACGACAGCATTTTTAGCGCGACCAGCCGCTTCAAACGGCGATCTCGGGCTTTGTAGACCACGCCCATGCCACCGCGTCCCAAGATGCCTTCCAGCCGATAATTGCCGATCATCTCCGGCAGACCGGCCATGACGGCGGGACGCTGCGTCGGTAAGGTTGGCCCATCGGCGGCCGTAACACTCTCGGCCGAAGGTTGCGGCGCCGTCGACCAAAACAACGTCGGCCGGTGATCCGCTGACGATGGCGGCAGTTCGTTGTCAGTACCGTCAAACGACAGATCCAGCGAGGCGTCGAAGGCCGCGTGCTGCGCGAACAAAATTTTTAGCGCGTCAGCCGCATCCGGGAATCGCCGCGAGTACTGATCCAACTGCGGCAACTCTCCGTGCGCACGCCGCAGCAGGATTTCGCTGGCCACCAAATCCAGCACGTGCTCCTGATCGGTCGATATTCTGACGCATCGCTGCAGGTAATGCTCCACCTGCACCGGATTGCCGCGCCGCCAGCGTTGATCTTGATCGACACGAATCAAGGCGAACAGGTCGAGCCATGAATCGGACGGAACGTCGGCGGCAAAGTCGAGCCAGTTCGGTTGCTCGTTCTGCTGCCAGGCAATGAGCAACCGCTGCGCCGCGCCGCCACGCAGTGGTCCCGCCTCCGAAGAAATCGGCTCGCGATGCGTGGGCGCGCCGTCATTCATCGTCGTCCTCAGTCAGTTTCATTTCTTGCGTCACGCGATCCATTGCGCGTGTCAGACGTTTGCGGAGCGCTTCGGCGGAAACGCCTAACTCGCCCGAAAGTTCCTGCCAATCGCGGCCGCTGGCGCGTTGTTCGGCCAAGTAGCGTTCTTCGTCCGAAAGTCGCCGGCGAACTTCGTCCAACAGTTCCTGGTTGCAAACGATCTGGCTCGGCGTGTCGATGTCTCCAGCAACTTGCTGGAGCATGGCGTCGTCGCCACCTTGGGTTCGCCGCGCATCGCGCCGGTCAGCCTTTTGCCGCCGCACATGATCTCGAAAGCGATTTCGCGCCATGGTAGCAAGTAGCGCCCGCAATTGATTCGGATTCTCGAAGTCGAATTGACCAGATGCCGCGCGGACGAAGAAATTGGCTAACACCGATTGGCAAACGTCGACGGAATCGATGGCGCGAAGCATCGCGGGATCGGTGAGTGCCAAACGCACCGCGCGGCGCATCTCCGGCTCGTATTGACGCACCAATTGATTGGCGGCCAGCGAATCGCCTTGCCGCACGCGGGTCATGAGATCCAAAAAGCTACGCTGATCGTCCATAGGGAGACTTGTCGTTGATGGCAGGACCGATCGAATGCGCGAAACCAGATCCATTGTAACAAGCAGCATTTGCCGACCCAACCGCGAGGCGGCTTTATTCGTAGCGCTACGAAGTGCGACCGGACGCCGCTCTCCCGCGTGCCTTGCGAGGCAGTTATCAAAGCTCGGATCAACAGTTATAGTAACGGCACCTTTATCACCGCGATGATAAAGAAGTGAGAACGCCGCCGATCGCCCGCGATTTGCCAGAAAATGAGCCGCGTCATGACCAAATGCCAGTTCGCCAGTGATAATACCGCCGGAATTTGCCCTGAAGCTTGGGAGGCGATGCGACTGGCTGGCTGCGGATACGAACTCTCGTACGGCGACGATACTTGGACCGATGGGGCCACCAAGTTGTTTCGGCGAATCTTCGATACCGAGTGCGAAGTCTACTTTGTCTTCAACGGAACAGCGGCCAACTCGCTCGCGCTAGCGGCAATGTGCCAGTCGTACCACAGTATCATCGCGCACGAGTCGGCCCACATTGAGACGGACGAATGCGGGGCGCCCGAGTTTTATTCCAACGGCACCAAGCTGTTGTTAGCCGGCGGCGATGACGGCAAGTTGACGCCAGACACCGTCGAGCCGCTGATCACGCGGCGTCGCGATATTCATTTTCCCAAGCCGCGTGTGGTCAGCATTACGCAACCGACGGAGTTCGGCACGCTCTATCGGCCGGATGAGATTCGTGCGCTTTCCAAGTTGGCAAAAACGCACGGCATGCATTTGCACATGGACGGAGCACGTTTCGCCAACGCGGTGGCCGCACTCGATGTCACTCCCAAGGCGATCACCTGGCAAGCTGGCGTCGATGTTCTTTGCCTGGGCGGAACCAAGGCTGGCATTGGCCTGAGCGAAGCCGTGGTATTTTTCAACCGTGACCTGGCCAAGGAATTCGATTACCGCTGCAAGCAGGCCGGGCAGTTAGCGTCAAAGATGCGATACATGTCCGCAGCCTGGCTGCGTATGTTTCAAGATGACCTGTGGCTCAACTATGCGCGGCAAGCTAACACCATGGCCCGGCAATTGGCCGACCGACTGTCGCAGGTGCCGGGCGTCAAACTGTTGCGTGCGGTGCAAGCCAATGCCGTGTTTTTACAACTGACCGAGCAGCAGCAAGCGCGGTTGCGCGAGCATGGCTGGCGTTATTACACCTTCATCGGCGGTGGCGCGCGATTCATGTGTTCGTGGCAGACCACGCAACACGACGTCGACGAATTACTGCACGATTTAACCGGCAATCTTTGATCGTTGTCGCGACAGGCAGTCCCAGCGGACGCCACGTAAACGCGATGCTGCCAAATCAGGCGCAAACAAGCGTAACGACGGTGGGCGACGAAAGTTGACGGCCATATTACAGAAAATCGTCGTCGGCCTGAACGATTGATCGCTCAGGTCGCCGACGGAGTTAAGAAACGAACGTCCGCGCTACTTCTTGTGGGACAGCGATTCCAAAAAGTCGAGAAGACAGGCGAATTCCTTGATGCTGAGTTTTTTGACCAAACCTTCAGGCATCATCGAGACGCTCGATTTCGTGCGCTGATCGATATCTTTTACGGCAATTCCGATTTCTTTGTTGTCGATATTGCGGATCGTGACCGTATCGGCCGACTCCTTGGTCACAAAGCCCATCAACGATTTGCCATCGTTCAGTTCGAAGACGTTGGTCACAAACCCCTGCGCGATCGTCTTGCTCGGCAGCCGAATCGACTCCGCTAACTCGCGGCGCTTGTAAGTGGTGGCAATCGTACCGAGGAACGGCCCGCGTAGTGGTTCGTCAACCTTGGTCGTATGGCAATTGGTGCAACTGAGGCGATAAAACAGATTCTCGCCGAATTTGGCGTCGCCCGTTTCGGCCGTAACGGCGTCGATGGCCGCGTCGGCCGACATGCTTTCCACCAACGGCCCAGGCAAATGCACGGGCTTGATATCGACATGCAGTTTCTCGGCCGCGACTTTTACGGCGGCCAGTACCCCTGCGTCTTGATCGTTTGCCGCGGAGAGCACCCGACCCTCGAACTTGCGATCTCCACTCAAAGCAATGCCATGCAGAATTTGAACTTTGCGTTTCGCATTCGCCCAGCCCGCTTCGATCGACTTTGCCGCTTGCTCGCGCGCCTCGGGACTTTCGGATTTGTTATCGGCAATCTCCAGCAGCACCGCATCGGCCCAGGCAGAGGCGTCGCCATCCGCCTTGTTCGCTTCACGCGTGAACATGGCCACGCGATTTCCTGCTTTGGGCGCGTCGACCAGCGCCATTGCCGCGGCGACATATTCCTTTGAGGCCTCACGTTTCTTCAAATTTCCAAGTAGTCCCAGTGCCAGTTGCAGCCCTTCTTCACTGTCTGTCTTGGCGATTGCCATTACTACCTGACAACGCGCCGTTGGATCCAACTCGGAATCCTTGGCCGCTTTAATCAGCAGTGGCAGCGCATCGGCCGGAATCTCTTTTTCACGCGAGAGAATACTGACGGCAGCCGGCAAGAGTTTGTTGTCCGTGGCTGCCAACTTCAAAATGCGTGCGCGTCCCTCGTCGAGTTGAATCTTGTGACGCAGCAGTTCCGGCAATAAATAGGCAATTTCCGCTGTTTCGGAGTGGGCCAACGCGTTGCGTAGCACTCCGGCGATTTTTGAGGTTTCTGCCCACTCGGCCGGCTGATAGTACGGGCCAGATGTGTCGGGACGTGTGCCCCAGCTATCGCCTTTCCAAATTCCATCGGTAAAGTACAACCGACAGAGCGCCGTCAGCAGCCCTTGGCGTCGCAATCCGTCGTGTTCTTTTTCCAACCGCTGCACCAGGCCATCGACCACGGCCGGTTCGTGCATGGTCCGCAGCGCCCGCAACGCGCCCTCGCGACGGGCGGGCAAACTGGTTTGATCCACAGCGGCCAGCGCAGCGTCAATCGCCTTGAGTTCTTGAACCGCGCGCATGGCGGTGTGCGCCACGCGCGGGTCTTGATCGTCGAGTAATTCCACGACGGCCGCGGCGTTTTCCAGCTTGCCCAGGCGGGCCACGCTCACGCAGGCTTGCTGGCGAACGCGCGGGTTCTCGTCTTTCAGACCGGTAACAAATGGCTCCGACGGCACACCCTGGAGTTCGTCGGCACGGTCGGTCAACGCTCGCAACGCATATTCGCGAATGCTGCCGTCGCCGGCCAATTTGATCAAGATCGGAGTCGCCTGCCGGTGCAACGCCTGCTTAAGGCAAAACACGGCCGCCACGCGACAGGCCAGTGGCGCCGATTGATCGAAGCACAATTGTTGCACGTCTTTGGTCGTGACTTCGTTCAAGCCGCGGCGAATTAGCGTACGTTGGGCGGCCATGCGGCGACGGTGGCTAGGCGAAAGCAACTCTTTGACCATCGTGGCGTCGTCGGCCCGGTCGTAGTCCGGCAACGGCTCAGCTCGATAACCGCTGGGCGAAACGCGGTAAATCTCGCCGACATTTTCGCCCACGTACGTGAACTTGGCGCCTTTCCAACTGGAAATATATAAGTGGCTATTGGCATCCACGTCCATGTCGGTGGTCCGTGGCACTTTGACGAAATCTTGCTGATCCGCGGTAAACGAAGCGCCGCGCGGTTGCAGCGGGTGACGGAAAATCGTTTCGCGCCCCCAATCGCAGGTATAGAGTGCGTCGCCGTAACCGGCCGGAAAGCCGGGCTCGCTCAGATAAAGCACGCCGCAGCCAGAACCGCCGCCGTAATCAGCCAGCCAGGTGACAGCGTCGTCGCTGAAATGCTTGAAGAGCGATGGATAACCGTGCTGTGCCAGTTGCGTGTGGTGATGTAATTTGGTGTCCCAGCCATCGCCGTCGTTGGTGTTGTCGCGTGTAAACATATTCAGCAGCGGATCGACGGCAACTTCCAGGATATTACGCGTGCCACGCGCGTAGACTTCCAGATTGGTGCCGTCGGGCCGAACGCGGAGCACGCCGCCATTGCGGAACTGCAGCTTGCGGCCATCCGCGCCTTCGGCCTCCAGCATGCCGAAATCGCCAATCGCCAGATAGAGCCAGCCGTCGATACCCATCGTCACGCCGTTGGACGTGTGATCGGCCGGGCGGTCTTTGAACGAAAAAGCGATATTCTTGACCAGCACTTTTTCTTCGTCGGCCACGCCTTCGTGCTTGTGATCGATGAAGGCGCTGAGGTTCGGTGGGTGCATCAGATACAAGCGGTCATAATCCCACACTAAACCGCGCGGCGAGTCAACATCCGCTACGAACTGTTTAACTTCGTCGGCCTGTCCGTCGCCTTTGGTATCGCGAAGTCGGTAGATCGTGCCACGATGCGGTTTGCGATCGAGAGAGCTATTTCGATCCGAAGAGACGTACAGCGTCCCATCCGGCGCAGCCGACATCGAAACCGGATAATTCACCATCGGCGGCGCGGCGAACGGCGTAACTTCAAATCCGTCAGGCAATTTCAGCTGCATGGCCAGTTTGGCGGGGTCGCTCTCGACCGGCTGCGGCGGCACGGTCGTCTTCTTTGGCTTGCCCGCGGCGAAATCCGTCGTCGCAATTAATATAACTCCGGCCGATGCCAGGCCAAACAACACAAACCAGGGCCGGCCAGAGGCCGCGGCGCGCAGCAACTTCGACATAGTCAAATCGATTCGCTCAAAGAAGGGGTATCGGGGCGGGAATTCGAGGTGGGTGTCCGCGCGCGAGTCAATCGCCACGTCGGCCAGGCATCGATTATAGCATCCCAATTGCAGCCTGAAAATGATCGCGTTGCCGGCTGCTCAGGCCAGCAGGCGGCGTACGCGTTGGAGGAATCGCAATCGTGGCTTACAATAGCCAACAGGCGTGCGCGCCAACGAATGAATTCGATTTGTGGATCGGTTGCGACTGAGACCGAGCGGCGTTGCAATTCTCTTGCCTCCCCGATAAATCCTTGTGAGAAATTTCACAATGCCTCTTTACGAGTACGTTTGCGAAGCCTGCGATTGCCAGTTCGAACTCCTGCTGCGTGGCGGGCAGAAGCCCGTTTGTCCGACCTGCGGAGGAAAAAAGCTAGAAAAGCAATTTAGCGTTCCCGCCGCGCACGTGACGCAAGGCAGTTCGCTGCCGATCTGCGATGTTCCGCGGGCCGGTGGCGGATGCGGACTGCCTCAATGTGGCAGTGGTGGCTGCGGCATGTGAGCAAGCGCGGCCCGCGTCGCTGCCGCCGGCGGTCAACGACCTTCGCCGCCAAAACATTCTGAATTTCCGGCGAAGAAAATTTGCCTTCGGTCGCAAATCCGATATATTGAAATTGGCGGCTGCGTGCGAGTTGAGAATGGTCGCAGGTGTCTGAGCCCCACTGGTGCGGGCACCGTTCGGATGTGTCGGGCTGCTCTGTGCCAGGCGCATTACGAATCGCCTTCCGAGGGTAGAAACGCATCGCTCGAATCCTCCAACGAAAATTCGCCCTTGCGATTCGAGTACCCGCAGGACGGCAAGCAAAAAGAACCCGTTCGACTTTTTTCGACTCGCCGCACCGCTATTTTCTCGCCCTGCGCCGCAGTATTCAGTGGGCATGACCGCAAAGATTTCCTGCCTACGCTCTGCTCAGATCCACGTCTGTTGCTGTCTGCCAGCCCGACGCTGCTTTCTTTTCGGGCGAGGGTTGCTAAAATTCCGGTGTTGTCGCTGATCAACGCAGCGGCCGACCCCTGATTTTTGGCCATCACGCGGAGGTCAATGTGTCTCTATCTGATCGCAACGTGTTTGAGTCCGCGTATGCCGGCAAGGCGCCTTGGGACATTGACGGTCCGCAGCCCAATTTCGTCTCCGTTGCCGGTAAGCTCACGGGATCGTTGTTGGACTGCGGCTGTGGGACGGGCGAAAACTCGCTTTACTTCGCCGGCTTGGGTCGAAAAGTAACGGGGATCGATTTTCTGGCCGAGCCAATCGCCCGCGCCAAAGCCAAGGCTGCGAAGCGCGGACTGGCGGCCAACTTTCTAGTGATGGACGCATTGGCTCTCAACGAAATTCCCGAGCTTTACGACGCGAGCATCGACAGCGGCTTGTTCCACGTGTTCAACGACGCGGATCGCCAGCGTTACATTGCCGGACTGGCGACTGTCCTCAAGCCGGGCGGGCAATTGTTCGTGCTTTGTTTTAGTGACGGCGAGCCCGGCGAGCACGGTCCGCGTCGAATCACCAAGCAAGAAATCTTCGTCAGCTTCAACAGCGGCTGGACGGTTCAATCGATCGAGCCCACGCGATTTGCCATTCGCCCAGACTTCACCGACATCCAGTTTAGCGACGGCGGCCCGCACGCCTGGTTTGCCAGCATCACGCGAAATCGAGACGCCGCTTAGTCACTGCTAGACGGAGTCAACCTGCGCACGCTACGATGTGATTGATGCCCCGAAAAGAATTCCCTCGCGCTGACGATCATTGATCGCGCCGCGCGACGTCCCGCCAAATCGAACATGCCGTTCTTTTCTTTGCCCGTTTTCAGTTCTGGAGTGTTGTTCATGAATCGTTTATCTGCCCGAGTGGCCGTCATTGCGGTCGCACTTTCAATGTTGGGAATGACCAAGATGACTCAAGCCGCTGATTTGAAGGTCGGTGATCCGGCGCCCGATTTTTCGCTGATGGGCTCCGACGGCGCTACGCACAAGCTGTCTGAACTCAAAGGCAAAACTGTCGTGCTGGCTTGGTTTCCGCGGGCGTTTACCGGCGGCTGCACCAAAGAATGTAAATCGTTCGCCGAGGATGGCAAGGAAATGAAAAAGCTAAACGTCGTTTACTTCACGGCCAGCACCGACGAATCCGCGAAGAATAAAAAATTCGCCGAGTCGCTCTCCGCCGACTATCCGATTCTCAGCGATCCAACCGACGCCACCGCCAAAGCCTATGGCGTTGTCGGCGCCGACGCCAAGCCTGGCGCTGCCGCCAAACGCACCACGTTTGTGATCGGCGCGGATGGCAAGATTTTGCATATCGACTCGGCCGTCAAAACGGACTCGCACGCGAAAGATATGGCAAAGAAACTGGCCGAACTTGGGGTCAAGTAGGCGTCCCGAGTTTCACCTCATCGGCAAATTGCCGAAGGATTGGCTCAGTTCAATCCATTAAAATCGTCGGCGGCCCGGGCGTGCATTGCGGCACGACCGGGCCGTTTTTTTTATCTCGTGCTGGAGCGGCGGCAACAACGGTATTACGGCCGATAAAGCCGTTTCGGCGTTGAGCAAGCGGCATCATTTTCCTATACTAGGCGGTTTGACCAATTGTTAGGGTCTCCGACTCGTTTTCTCAGCGAAGGTGGAATGCGTATGGCCGATTTGATTGCTCCCCACGGCGGTTTAACGGAGCCGGTTTGCTGCACGGTAGCGGCTGGCGAAATCGACAGTTTCAAAGCGGCGGCCGCCAAGCTGCCCAAAGTGCCCGTTTCGGACGCTGATCTTTCCAGCGTGTATCGCTTTGGCGACGGCGCGCTGAGCCCGCTGACCGGTCCTATGGATTCGGCCACTTACAACCGCGTGTTGGATGAATCGGTCATCGAGCACAAAGGCAAGTTGTATGCCTGGACGATTCCCATCGCGTTTCCGGTCACCAGCCAAATGGCCGGCACACTGAGTAAGGGTCAGAAGGTGGCGCTGACCAACTCCGCTGGCGAGGTGGTTGCCACGCTCGATCTGACCGACGTTTTTCAGTGGGACAAGCCGCGCTACCTGAAAAGCGTTTACCTGACCGAGCGCACCGATCATCCCGGCGCGGACATGGCACTCAAGGGCGATGCCGACAAAACGCATCTGATTGGCGGCACACTACAAGTTTTGCCGCAACCGAAGAATTCCAAATTCGGCAAGTACGTGTTGAGCCCACGCGAAGTTCGCAAGCTGCTCAGCAGCAAGGGTTGGGATGCGGTTGTGGCGTTTCAAACGCGCAATCCGCTGCACCGCGCTCACGAGTATGCGCTGGTTTACGGCCTGGAGGCGCTGCTTAAAGAAGGCAAAAACGCCGGCGCTGCGTTGAATCCGCTGATTGGCGAAACCAAGGGCGACGACGTCAAGGCCGACGTGCGGATGCACACCTACGAAGCGTTGATCGACAATCGCGGTCTCGGCGAGGGCGATAGTGATTCCGAGCTTTGGAAACCGCGCGGCGAATCGGTTCCGGATCGCGTGATTCTGTTGGGGCTGGACATCAAAATGTTCTACGGCGGTCCTAAAGAGGCCATCATGCACGCCATCTATCGCCAAAATTACGGTTTCACGCACATCGTCATCGGTCGCAAACATGCTGACGCTCCGTATGCGGACGGCACGGCAATTTGGGGCGACTTCGACGCGCAAGAAATCTTCGGCAAGCTTGGCGGCGACTTGAAGATCAAGCCGGTTAAAGTTGGCTTTGCGGCGTACTATGACTCGGTGGGCCGTGTCGATCTGATGGAAAGCCACAAGGACGAGAAGCCGGTGTTCATCTCTGGCAAGGACGTGCGCAACACGCTCCTGCAAGGCAAAGTGGTCGATCCGCGAATCATGCGCGAGAGCACATCGCGAATTCTCTCCGACGCCATGGCGGTTAAGGCCTAACGCGCCTTGTTGCGGTTTTGCTAGTCCACATCCAAGCCGGCAGCTCATTTTCGCCATTCCAGGAAATGAGCTGGCCGGCTTTTTTGTTGGTATTGCTGGCCGTCGCATCCCGCCGGGTTTTTGTGGCCGACGCAAATTGCGTTGCCGAATTGCTTGCGGCCATCGCCACGGTCGCGTCAAGCTTGTGCCTCGTAGACTACGACGATGTCCACGTTCGATTGAGCCAGCGCATTTGCAGACGACGCCGACTTTCCGGTATTTTCCGCTGGACGCATGACGGAAGATGAGTTCATCGCCTGGTATCCGGATGGAGTTCGAGCGGAATGGGTGGATGGAGGAGTCATCATGATGTCGCCAGTTGGCACCGATCAAGACGACTTGAATCTTTGGTTCGCCGCCATCATGCGATGTTTTGCCGAGTTTCACGAACTAGGCAAGGTCTTCGGGCCAAACGCCACGGTGCGATTCGCCAGCTAGCGGCGGCGGCGAATTCCTGATGTGCAGTTCGTGCAGAATTCTCGGTTGGACATCACCCGCACAAACCATTTGGAAGGCGCCGGAGCATCCCGCCTCATCTAACTTTACAGTTCTCCTGTGACGCCACCCGGCGATTGTTGACATTTCCGATGTCGATGTCGCAGTTGGGAAGTGATTCCCTTATGGATTGAATTTCTTGCTCGGAAATTTGCGAACGAGCTACGACGTGCAGACGGTTTAGTTGCTGCATAGCGGCTAAGGTATGCAGTGAACCAATCGGAATCTCTCCGTCAATATATAACTCTTTGATTTGACGCAGTCGAGAAAGACTGTCGACGCCTTTAGTTGAAAGTTTCCCGTCCTCAATCGAGACCTTCGTCAATCGTCTCAGTATGCGCAGAGCTTCAAGGCCCTCACCACTAAAATTGCCACCCACGATACCCAGAATTTCCAACTGCTTCACTTTTGCAACCGTTAGGAACGACCGAACAATAACTTCCCTTTTTCTGGCTGCCTGATACCTTAAGGAACGACCGAATAATAACTTCCCTTTTTCTGGCTGCCTGATACCTTAAGGTGAGGTATCCAGTTCAAGTCGGAGGGCCAAGTGATGGAAACGGTGTATTCGGCTGCGGTCGAGCGGCACATGTCGAATTTTTATCG
>JBBRCE010000071.1:0-22714 GCA_038205115.1 Pirellulales bacterium | reverse complement strand
GTTCCAAGAACCCGAGGCGTTGACGTTCCACGTGCCGGCGACGGCCGCAGAACCGGTTGAAATATCCAGATATTCGTGTGTCGCATCGCCAGAAAGGCTGAAATTGTAGGTGGTCGAATTCAGTGTGACAGTCGAACTGCTTAACGCAAAACTGCTACTGACGAGTCCGCTGCCAGCGGTGATCAACGTGTAAGCGTGCGTGCCGACCGCCAGGCTGGTGGCGGCCGTCAGCGGCGCGACGTTAATGGTGTTAGTGCCGGCCAGCGTGGTGGCGCCAGTCACGGCAATTTGATCGCTGGTGGTGGCGGATAAATCGAACGTCAACGTAGCGCCGTTAAGATTCAGGTCGCTGCTCAAAGCCAGTGTGCCAATGTTGACACCGTCTTTGAGATCCAGCGTTTTGGCGCCGGCGTTGATCGCGCCGATGATGTTGGCGGTTCCTGCGCCCTTGGCGGTGAGCGTCTGAGTCAACGCATAACCGCTGACGGCCGAAACATCGTAGGTTGCGCCGGGTGAAAGTGCGATCACCGACGAGTTGTTAATCGAACCTGCCGCTCCCAAAGCCAACGTGCCGGCTTGGATGTTGGTGGCACCAGTGTAGGTGTTAGTGGCGTTGAGCGTTTGAGTGCCAGCGCCCAGCTTGGTCACGACGCCCGTGCCGCTAATCGCCACGCTGGAAGACAAACTGCCGAAACGGTTGTAGATTAACGTGCCGTTGTTAACGATGCCGGTTGTGTTGGCGATGGTGCCGTCGTTTGCAATGGCACCATTGCCGAGTTGCAGTGTGCCGGCGTTGATTGTCGTCAACCCCGAGTACGTGTCGATGCCCATGAGCGTCACAGTGCCGGCGCCGTCTTTCGTCAAATTAAATGCGCCGGAAACCACGCCGGAAACCACCAACGCGTTGGTTGTATCGGAGTTGCTCCAGGTCTGATTCGCGGCGAGTACGACGTTGGCTGCAATTGTGGCCGTTTTGGCAGTCGTGTTATTCTTTGTGATACCACCACTGCCGATCGTGAGCGCGTAACCGTCAGCATTGAGCGCAAAGTTGTTGGCGTTGTCGGAGATCGTCAGACTTTTGACGCTCATGTCCGAGCCGAGCACCGTGGCGGTGGGCGCGGTGGTGACCGTCGAATTCGAGAAAGTGACATCCGCACCTGCGCCAGGCGTCAACGCCTGGGCGCTGCCGCCGGAAGTGGCGACCCAGTTGCTCGTCGTGCTGCCGTTTGAGGCGGCCCAAACATTGGTGTTTCCGGTCAGGCCGCCAATCCAGAAAGCGCTGGTCAAAGCCGTGGCTGAAACGGTGGTCGCTTGAACGTCTGTGTCAGTACGGGTGAAGGGAGTGCCGCCATCACCGGCCGTGAGGTTGATTGTGAAATCCGTATTGTTGAACACCGTTCCCAGAGTTGGTGCCGTCGCGGGCGCTAAACTCGATCCGTCCCCGGAATGAATGAGCGTGACGAGACCGGCGAAGTGCGTGCCGCCGTTCACACCGTAGATGTTGATCTTCTGCGCGGCATTACTAATGACGGCCGAGCCTGTGACGTTAATCTCCGCGCTGGTGGCCGTAGCACCGACGGACGTGCCGAGAACGGAGCTCGTTCCGCCGGTGATCGCAAGTGATCCGCCGATGGCCAGTTGTGCATCGGTCGCGGCACTGTAGGTCAGAATGGTATTGGTTGCTGCGGTGACATTTCCCGTGCCCAAGGCGGTGGCACTCCGGGCGATCAGAGAACCCGCGCTAAGAGTCGTGCCACCACTGTAGGTGTTGGCGCCAGAAAAGATCCACTTTCCGGCCGTGATCGTCGGAGCGAGCGTCACTCCTGAACCGTCGACGATCGCCCCCGCAATGGTATTTACAGCCGTACTGGTGCCGCCGAGAGAAAGAATTCTGGAAGTGCCGGTCAAACTTCCGACAGCTCCGGTCACGTCGGTATTGATCGTGATCGAGCTGTTATTCGTGCTGTTGTTGTAAAAACTCCCACCCTGTATGGTGGTGCTCGCGACCACGAGTTGTCGGTTATTGAGAACCAAGTTCGTGACGCCCGTCCAGATGAAGCCATCCGTGCGGCCCGCACTGTTGTAGGTTGAACCGTTGGCGAGTTGGATTGTGCCGTTTGCCGTGGCACTGTCCGCTAGACTCGCCAAGCTGACGTTGAACCAGTTGCTGCCGCCGCCACCCGGCCCAACGACGATCGGACCTGTAAAGGTGTTATTCGTGCCATTGAGGAAAACGACGGAACCGAAGCTGAATGTTGCGGCGGTGATGCCACCGTTTCCGGTGACGTTGCCATTAAAATAATATTGGCCGTTTCCGCCGAATGAAGCGATTGCACCGTTATTGAGAGCGATGCCCTGCGGATACGCATAAGTACCCGGCGGCGCACCACCTGAAAAAGGTTGGAGTTGCGCCGACGCATTGAATGTGATCGTCCCGGTGCCAAGTGCGGTGGTACTACTACTCGCAATGACTTTCCCCGCGTTGATGACCGTGCCGCCACTATAAGAGTTGTTGCCAGAAAGTGTCAGGACTCCGGTGCCGCTCTTAACCAGTGTCAAGGCACCGCCGCCGGCGCCGTCTTGGATGCTGCCCGCGTAGGTGCTGGGCGTGTTCGCGGAATTGCCGACGGTCAGCGAGGCCGGCGTGGCACTGGCATTTTCGACGATCGGGCTGCCAAGCGTGGCGCTGCTGTTCAGCGTCTTGATGGTCACGTTGTTGCCGTTGAGCGTGAGTCTGCCTGTGCTTCCGGCACCGAAGGTCACGACGTTGGGAGCGGTGGAATTCAGGGCACCGGCATTGCCCAGCTTCAGGGCTCCGCCGCTGATGTTAACGCCCCCGGTAAAAGCGTTGGTATTGGCGAGCGTCAAGGTTCCTGCAGTCACGTTGACGCTACCGGTAAACAGATTTGCACCCGACAGCGTCAATGTGCCACCGCCGCTGTAGGTGACGCTTCCTGCCGCGCTACCGTTTGCGATCACTGCCGAAATGTTGGTGCCCTGCGAGTTTGCGGTGACGACCAATTCATTCGTGCTGCCGATAACAATACCGCCAGTGCTCGGCCCACCAGAAATCGTCAGCAGGCCGGTGCCGGCATTCATCAGTCCGTTCAAAGTCAGTTTGTTGGCATTTCCAATAACCGTTGCGGTAGCTGCGCCCGAGTAACGCAGAGTGTTTGCAGTAAGATCCGAGGTTGTGGTTGCTGCGGCGGAATACTCGTAGTTCGCGGTCGCGTCCGTGACGTCGTTCAGATCGGCGGCCATTGCCGTGGTACCCGTCAGACCCGTGATCGCTGCACCGCTGTTGGAGACGGCGTACTTCAGACCGGTGCCCACCCCAAACGACGCCCACGGCCCGATCATGCCATTGACGTTGCTGGCGCTCGTGTTGATTGCGCCTGCGGTATTCCCGAAATTGACTGTGCCAAATTGACCGCCCGTTCTCACGATGGTGCCGAGGTCCAGTATGTGACTGCCGGAGCTGTTATTGACGACAGAGGCACCGGCATTGACTGTCAGACCGCTCAACGCCTGATCGGCGCCCATGGCGCTGTATGTGAAGGTGGCGTTGCCCAACTTCAAAGCGGTGGAGCTACTGAGCGCTCCAGCGGCGCCTCCCACGATGAGCGTGCCGCCGTTGAGATTCGTCGAGCCGGTGTAGCTGTTTGCTACGGTGAATGTCAGCGTCCCAAAACTATTGATGGTCAGACTGGTGGACGCGCCTGCAAGCGCGGAATCGATAGTATCCGCGGCATTGTTGACCGTAATCACTTCCGTGGCAGCCAAAGTGATGTCGCCACCCGATAGGACAATGGCACCAGACGCGGAACCAAACGTGATGGCGCCCGCGTTGACCGAGCCGACCGAAATCGTACCCGCGCCCAAGGCGAGTGTTGCGGTTCCAAAATTGACCGCGTCGGCGGTAGTCACAGCGGAATTTGCGGTTGCGGTCGTTCCAGCCGCGCTGGTACTCCAAAATGCACTGGTGCCCAACATACCGCTGGCAGTTCCGAAGCCAGCGGCAGTGCCGTTGGTGTCCCAATAGTAAGTGGCAGCACTGGCAAGCGGTGCGTATTGCAACGATAGAATCGCTGCCGCAACCAAACCAACGGAAACTCTGCGAAGCTTACGTCGAACCTGAACCGCATTTGCCATTGTGAACGAAAATCGGCACGAATCTGCCATTGATTAAACCCTTGTTATGCAATTTCTGTGGACCGCAAAGACCAAAAAACTTGTTGGGCAATCAATCGCGCAGAGTCGACAATACAGGCCGCAGACATTTCACGGTACGTCAGGACTAGCATTGCCGAAACGTTGGCGTTCACTGACCATCGTACTTGACGGCCATCAAACCGTCAAACACTTAGCGAGCTGAACTAAACAGACGTCTAGATGACACCGTCGAAAGCCAAGTCCTGAAATGCAACTCACGAGTGGGCGGACGCTTGGGAGCGGTTGGATCGGATTGCGAAAAGCCACCTGTCAATGGGCCGCCGCCCAGTGGAAAATTGCGGCTTTCTTCACGCGGTCCGCCGGCCTTGCGCCGCAGACAGCGAACTCCGTAGAGCTTGATTGCGGCGGTAAGCCGCATGCGCCTTAGTGAATTCGGCACCCATGAAGAGAATTTGCGCCGAGTAATACGCCCAGACCATCACAATCACCAGCGAGCCGGCCGCCCCGTAGCTGGAGCCGACGGCCGTCTGGCCGATGTAGACGCCAATCGCATATTTTCCGATCGTAAACAGTAAGGACGTCATCAGCGCGCCGAGCCAGACATCGCGCCAATCGATGGGCACTTCCGGCAACACCTTGTAAATCATGGCGAATAAAAACGTGACGACTCCCAGCGATAAGACAACATCCAGAATTTGCAGTAAGACGTCGTAGGCTGGCATGTGCTTGCCGACGAAGTGATTGAAGGCCGCCAGCGCGGCGCTCAACACCAGCGACACCAACAGCAGGAAGGCCACGCTTAGCACCATGGTGAACGATAAGAAGTAGTCGCGGACGAATCCCCACCAGCCCCCGCGGCGTT
This sequence comes from Pirellulales bacterium, assembly GCA_038205115.1. Taxonomy (GTDB): domain Bacteria; phylum Planctomycetota; class Planctomycetia; order Pirellulales; family JBBRCE01; genus JBBRCE01. Next base: position 17,679 of record JBBRCE010000071.1, on the reverse strand, counting down.
TGACTTCGACCTCCCAGATGGTGTTGAGGGCGCCTTTAAGTTGCAGAAAGACACCCATCGCGCCGAAGATGAGCGCTGCAAGACCAAAGATTGTCGCCCAAATGCCGGCGGTTTTTTCCTGATGAGCGTTGGCCACCATGCCTTCGATGCCGGTGGCCGCGTCCGTGCCGAGCAGGCTCGTCAGTTCGCTATGCAATCCGCCTCGGACGGCTTCTGCGCCTAAAAAGAAGCCGGCTATCGCAATCACGATGATCAGCAGCGGAGCAATCGAAAACACCGTGTAATACGCCAGCGCCGCGCCCAATCGCGGCGCATTGTGCTGTTGCCACTGTTGGTAAGCCCGTCGAAAAACCTGCCACCAGGAATTTGGCCGGGGTTGTTCCGGAGGTTGTTTCAGATTGTCGTCAGGCATGGCAGCGAATTCCGTGAGTGCGGTTGCACGATCCAAAACCATTGAGGTGCAAATCACGTTCCGCAGTTTGTAAACTCGATCTTCGATTCGACGCGCCAGCAATCGTGCATTACACTGAACGACGGTTGGACGCACCCCCAGCGAAACGTCGTCATGTCTTCGCAAAAACTGTTTTGGCCGAGCTTCATCGCGTGGACGCTGGCAGCAATCTGCGTTACCGCGACTTCGTCTTACGTCTGCTGGGACGAACATAGCGACCCGCAGGTATTGCGAACGCTTACGACTTTAACGCAGCGAACGCTCGAGTCGCTCGAAAAATCCGTCAATGAGTATCGGCAACAGTTCGGCACTTATCCAAAGTCGCTGGCCGAAATCCGCAGGGCGCGACTGAATAACGCGTTAGATGGCGAGAGCCAGCTTAAGGACGGTTGGGGTCATCCGATTCAGTGGACCAGCGACAACAACGGTTGGCTGGCGACATCCCTTGGACGCGACAACCAACCAGGCGGCGTTGGCTTGGATGCGGACATGACCAGCGAAAATTGGCGAACGGTCGACACGCGGCCGACCTTTGGCCAGTGGCTACGTTACGGTGGCGGATTCGGAATGCTGCTGGGTTGCGGGCTGGCGGGCGTCTGTACATTTGGCATCGGCGCGTATCAAGTCAGGCGGCCGCCGAACATTCGTCCCCAATGGTTGATTGTGCTGATTGAGATTGTCTTCACGGCAGGAGTTGCAATGCTGTTTGCCGTGATCATTAGCGTCATGCATATCCCCAACGGGCATTGAGCTCGATGCGATTTGCGTACCTCAAAGATCCGCTGTTCTTGTTTTGTCTGACGACGTACTTCGTCAATCGCTTTGTCATGAAGCCGTATTTTCCTAATCGGTTTTCAAGCGACTACCTCAATGATCTGATTTGCCTGCCGTTTTGGATTCCGATCATGCTCTGGTTTGCTCGCCGAATTGGGCTCCGTCGCACGGATGAACCGCCACGCAGACATGAGTTGTTGATTCCGCTTGTGCTCTGGTCGTGGGTGTTCGAAGTCTACCTGCCAAAAACAAAAACGTTCGAGCATTTGGCGACGGCCGACTACCTGGACATCTTTTGCTATGCGCTGGGTGGTCTGATTGCCACGGTGTTTTGGACGCACTGGTATCGTGAACCGCAGTCTGCTAACAACGGCAACGATGCAGCGATATAATCGGGCGGCCGTTAGCACCGCAGGTGCGTTTCATATCAGCCTGGGACGAAGTCCCAGGCACGGAACCACAACATCGACTTTAGGGCTGAAAGCCCGTTCCATCGTATGCCGCAGTCGCTCAGTCTGGTGATCGTTCACGTCATATTCAGTACAAAGGACCGCGCGCCCTCGATCATCGGGAGCGTGCGACTCGATCTTCACGCCTATTTGGCGACCGTCGCCCGCAATGCCGGTTGCGAAGCCTACCGCGTTGGCGGAGTCAACGATCACGTGCATCTGGCCATACGTCTTTCGCGTACGTTAACCATGGCCGATCTCGTGCAGTCGCTCAAGGTGTCGTCTTCGATTTGGATGAAAAAAGTCGCAGCCGGTCGAGCGGATTTTTCGTGGCAGCGCGGATACGGTTGCTTTTCGGTCAGCCCGAAGGATCTCGACGCCCTCGTGACATACATCGACGATCAAGAAAATCGTCACCGCAAGCAAACCTTTCAAGACGAATTCCGCACGCTGCTCGATCGCTACGGCGTGGAATTCCACGAAGCGTACGTTTGGGATTAGTCGGATCGTGAGGGCTTTCAGCCCTGCGGTTTCAGTTGCCTCTGCAACCTGGGACTTCGTCCCAGGCTGATATCGCAGGTGCCTTCGGCACAAGATTGAACGTGTTCCCGTATTGTTTGCCGGGTGAACACAGCGAGTTAGCCATTCACTGCCGCGTTGCGCATCGCGCTTGCCTTGCTGCTGCCGCAAAGAGCATCGCGGTGATTCGTGACCGTGAACCGCAGTCTGCTGACAACGGCAACGATGCACCGATATAATCGTCGATGCCACGCGGCGTCCGGCCGAAACGTCCCAACCGATTAGGAATGCTTGTTATGAGATTTGCAAATTGTCTCGTTCTTTTATCGCTCACCGTAATGCTCGTGACGCCGCATGCCCGGGTGCAGGCGGGCCCGCTGGATGAGGTTTACAAACTGGGGCCGGACTCTGAATCGCACTCCGGCGTACCGACCGGCAAGTTGAGCGAGCCGGCCAAACTGGAGAGCAAAGTCTACGATGGCACCGTGCGAAATTATTGGATCTACGTGCCGGCACAATATCAGGCGAGCCAACCGGCCAGCCTGATGATTTTTGAGGATGGCCATTTCTTTTTGAACAACCGGGGTGAATACCGCATTCCGATTGTCTTCGACAATTTAATTTATCGTCGCGAAATGCCGGTCACGATTGCCGTGTTTCTCAACCCGGGTCATAAACCGGAACAGCCAGAACCGACCGATTCCGAATGGGGCGACAAATCTGGCAACCGCCCGCAAGAGTACAACGCGCTGGACGACAAACATGCCAAACTGGTGATCGACGAACTGCTGCCCTTGGTTGGCAAGCAGTACAACATATCGCCTGATCCCGAGCAGCATGCCATTGCCGGCGCGAGTTCCGGCGCGATCGCAGCGTTTACGGTGGCCTGGCAGCGCCCCGATCAATTTCGCAAAGTGATCAGCACCATCGGCAGCTTTACCAACATCCGCGGCGGGCATGTTTATCCGCAACTGATTCTCGATGCCGAGCCAAAGCCGCTCCGCGTCTTTCTGCAAGATGGCGTCAACGACAATCGCGGCGTCCGTAACGGTAACTACGACGCCAAGTGGGACTGGCACGCGCAAAATCTCAAAATGGCCGACGCCCTGACCAAGAAAAAATACGACGTCAACTACACCTGGGGCATCGGTACTCACAGCAACAAGCAAGGCGGCGCGATCATGCCGGACATGCTCCGTTGGCTGTGGCGCGATTATCCTCGAACTGACGACGCCAAAGACGACAGCAACCGCAAGCTCTTCACGCCAACGGCAAAAGCCGAGAATCCCGCAGGCGACAAATCGTCGAAACAAACGGAGAAGTAGTTGCTGGAGACGGCCAGCCGTAATGGAATCCGCGGCTTTTTGCGCCGCGAAGGTTTGCGAGATAACCGCCGCGTTGTTAGGCTCATGCCACACAGCCTGACGTCTTCTCGCTCGTCGCTTGCCTAAATGTCGAATTCGCAAAAACCTTGGTGGCAGTTGCCGCGCGGAATTACGCGCGGTCTGTGGGACTACGCGCATGCGCCGCACATTGCGCGCGATTACGACCGCTACTTCGCCAATTACAAACTGTTCGAGTTCGACGCCCAAGTGATTGCCCGGCACTTCGTGCGGCCTGGCACGGTGGTCGACCTGGGCTGCGGCACCGGGCGTGCACTGTTGCCACTGGCCGAGCGAGGTTTTCAGGCCGTGGCGTTCGATCTCTCGCAAGAAATGCTGGATGTGGTTGGCGAAAAGGCGGCCGCCGCCGGCGTGCAGATCGATTGCCTCCGTGGCAACATGGTCGAACTAGGCTGCCTCGCCGATCATTCGGTGGATTATTGCCTGTGCCTGTTCAGCAGCCTGGGCATGATTCAGGGCCGCGACAACCGGCAACGGGTGATCCAGCATGTGCGGCGAATTCTCAAGCCGGGCGGCATCTTCGTGCTGCACGTTCACAACCTCTGGCACAGCATGCTGGATGGCCTCGGGCGGGCCTGGCTGCTCAAACACATTCCACGCGTGATCTTCAAGCGCGATCTGGAAGCCGGAGATCGATTCTTTCACTACCGCGAAATACCCAACGTGTTTCTGCACCGTTTCTCGCAGGGCGAGCTGACCGATTCGTTACGGCAAGCCGGCTTTCGGATTCGCGAGTTGGTGCGGCTAGACGTTAATCGGCACCGTGAGTTGCGACAACCTTGGTTTCTGGGGCGCTGGCGCGCCAACGGCTGGATTGCCGTGGTCGAATAAATTTGATCGCCGCAGCCGCCGGTGTGTCTACAACGGCACGCGACCCAAATTTGCTGGTTGTTCCGCCACATCGACCGATACGGCCAGACGCCCGCCACCGCCGCCCAGCACCAATCCGCGCGCGGGCGAGACGTCGTCGTAGTCGCGGCCCCAGCCCAGCGTGATGTAATCGTCGCCAGGCGTGCGATCGTTGGTGGGATCGAGATCGATCCAGCCGCGCTCCGGAAAATAGACCGAAACCCAAGCATGCGAGGCATCAGCGCCCACCATCTTGACCTTGCCTGGCGGCGGACGCGTGAGCATGTAGCCGCTGATGTAACGGGCCGCCAAGCCCAACGAACGCAGGCAAGCAATCTCCAGATGGGCAAAGTCCTGGCAAACGCCGCGGCGATCGCCGAGCAGGTGCTTGGTCGTCGTGTGAATATTGGTGGCGGCCGGATCGTAGCGAAAATCGCGATAGATGCGCGATGTCAAATCGCGCACAGCGTCCGTCAACGAGATGCCGGCGCGGAACGAAGGCAGCGCATAGTCCAGCGCCTCGGGACTGCGCTCGGCGCGAAACGAATCGAACAGGAACGCTTGCGCTTCGATCGCCTCCGGTGTTTCCGGCGTACGAAGCACGGAACGTGTATACTCCCATGGCTGCGTGTCGTTAACCGGCAACTGCGAGCCGACAAACACGTCCACCAGCGCGCGCGACTCAATGCTCAGCTCGCGATGCGGCTCTTCCAGCGTGAAGTAGATGGCGTCGTTGCCGTAACAGTCCGTCCAGTCGCGGCGCGTGCTTGGACCAGGCGTGATGGTCACCCGCGATGAGAGCGTGCGTTGACGATGAAACGTCCGCGGCGTTAATCGGAGTTGGCTGTGTCCGAGCGTAACGGCGGAAGTGTACTGATATGTCGTGCGATGGACAACTCTGAGCAGCATGCAGTCTCAGTTCGGCAAGGCCGTATCGATTTGTCGCGCGGCAACGGTATGCGTCAGATAATGGTGCGTCAGGTCTTCGGCCAGTCGGAGCAATTGCGTTTCCAGTCCGTCAATGAAACGGTCGAGCGCCATCCGTTTGCCGGATGCATCAATTTCGCACAACGCCTCGACGTCGGTCAATCGCAGTGCGCTTTGGGCAGCCAGCATCGTCCGTTGCTCGGGCGTCCGCGGCGAGAGGCCGGAGTCGCTGGGCAATTCGGCCACATGTTCCGATAGCGCATTGAGTTGGTAGCCCACCGCGCGGGGATTCGTTTCGTCAACCAGCACCAGATCCAGCAGCGGCGCCAGTTGCAACGAGGCCAAATACCGATGCCGGTATGTCATGGAACAATCGGCAATTTCCAGCACGGCTTCCAGTAGTGACGAAATCGGTTCTACCGCCTCGACCAACGACGAACGGACCAGGTGCAGGATTTTTAAGGCGCGTTCGATGCGGCGGCCGATATCCAAAAATCGCCAACCGGGGCTGCGCGTCATGCTCTCCGTGCCAAGGCCCATAAAAGCCGCCAGCAAATTCAACACCTGATTGAGCAGCAGCAGGACATCGCCCATTCGCGCATTGGCGGGCGTCGGCGGAAGCGCATCCTCCAGACGCAATTGATTGACGATCCGCCAACTATCCACCGAGAGCCGATCGCGAACACTGGTCGCCGTATCGCGAAAACAATGTAGATGTTGGGCCAATGAACCACGACGCTGCGGATTGAAGATGCCCTCAAAAACTTGCTCGCGGAGTTTGGCGATGGCCGGATTGACATCGCTGTCCGACTCGACGGCCACGATTTTGCCATTACCTTTAGCGGCCACCAGCGATTGTTTGACGGCGGGCAGACTGCCGATCAACGTCACCAGATCGGCGATGCCAGTCGGTTCCAGATCGCTGGTCAATCGCACCACGCAACTGCGCAGCATGCGGACCACAGCTTCTGCCCGCTCGGCATTTCGGCCCAGCCAAAACAGGTTGTCGGCCACGCGACTGGGCAAGTCGTTGATGCTTCGCCGCAATTCCACCGCCGTGGTGCTGCGCGGCAACAACGTGACGCTTTGCACGGGTCCATCGGAAAGCACCCACACGTCTTTGCTCGACTGGCCGCTGGAAGCCGATTCGCCCCAACTACTTTCCGGATCGGCCACGCGGCACAATCCGCCCGGCATGATTTGGTAACTGTCGCCAGATGCAATGCCAAACGTGCGCAGCACCAGCCGAGCCGGCGCGAGTTCGCGACCGTTCCAGGTGGGCGCAGTTGAACGAGAGTCGGGCCGTTTGGCGACAAACCGATGCGGATGGGCCAAAATCTCTTGCCACAATTGTTGACGCTGGACCTGCGCCATCCGCGAGGTATCGACCGGTGGCAAATTCTGATGGATGAATGCCGGGCGAATCAATAGGTTGTCCAACTCGCGCTCGACTTGTCTCAAGTCGTCCGGACGTCCGCACCACATCGTCGGCGAGCAGGGCAGTTTTAAGTCTTCACTCAGCAAAAACTGGCAGATCCGCGGCCAGAACGGCATCAGCGCTGGTGCCTCCAAATAACCACTGCCGGCCGCATTGGCCAATGCCAGATTGCCAAACCGCGCGGCCTGCATTAAGCCGGGCGTGCCCAGCGACGAATCCGGTCGCAACTCCAGGGCGTCGCAATCTTCGTCAAAGATGCGGCGCAGAATTACGTCCACCGGCATCAGGCCGCCAAGAGTTTTCAGAAACACATGTTCGCCGCGGACCGTCAAATCGCCGCCTTCGACCAGCGCATAGCCTAAGTAGCGCGCCAAGTAACCGTCTTCGAAGTACCGCGTGCTGCGCGGGCCGGGCGAAAGCAGGACCACTCGCGGATTATCGCGATGCCGGGGTGCCAGACCGCGCAATGTCTCGCGGACGGTAATGAAAAACGGCGCGAGTCGCTCGATGTACAGACTTTCGTAATCGCGCGGCAGCGTGCGCGAGATAACGATCCGATTTTCCAGCGCGTAGCCCACGCCGGATGGACCTTGCGTGCGATCCGCCAACACGCACCATGCGCCGTCCGCGCCGCGAATCAAATTGGCCGCATACAGCGTGAGATGCCGGCCGCCAAGCGGTGTCAGACCACGGCAAGGATGCAAAAAACCGGGGTGCTCGTAAACCACCGCCGGTGGCAGGATTTTTTCGCGAAGCAAACGCTGCGGACCGTAAATATCCGCCAGAAACGCGTTCAGAAGCACCGCGCGCTGCACGATGCCCTCGGTCAGCGCTGTCCACTCCGCTCGGCCGATCAACACCGGCAGCGGATCGAGTTCCCAGGGACGATCGGGGCCTTGCGGCGCGCCGACATCGTTGTACGTCACGCCGTTCTCGCGAAGCAGACGCCGGGCTTGATCGGCCCGTTGTCCCACGCCAGCCAGCCCAACTTGCTCTAACCGCGCGCAAAACCGCTGCCATGTAGGGCGCACCTGGCCGTCGGCCGTCAGTGCTTCGTCGTAAACATTTGGCGCAACGCGATAGTTTGCAAACAGCTTCCGTTGCTCAGCGACACTGGTTATGACTGCGTCATTCATGGAGCCGATGGCAATTTCCGCTGCTCTGTCGCTGGCCGTTGCATCCGCGATCGGTTTTCGAATCGGCCTAAGCTCCCATCATCGCGGCTAATCGCCGGCAAGGCAAGGGGACCGGCCTCAGCGGCAGGTGGCTCGGCGCGGACCGCTAGTCGATGCGTCGGCGGCCAATTGACGAATCACCGCGCGACGTCGGCTGCGGCGCGAGCAATTGGGCAATCAAACCTTGTACGTCTTGGCTCTGATTCCGCATGCGGACCAGCCACAACGACTGAAAAACGCCCGTCGAATCGAACAACTCTCCCGAGAAACTAGCCATGATGGCCGAGGCAATGCGCTGATTGAGATCCACGTTGGGACTCGCAAGTTGGCAATTGTCTTGCAGTGCTGTCCGTAGCGACGCCGTGAGCAGTTGCCAGGAAGTTCGCCGCTGCTGCCGAGCTTCATCGCGAAAATCGTCGGCAAAATCGCGAGCGCGGAGCGGATCGATGGCAAATTCGGAAACGTCGTGGATGGTCAGCAGTTGGCCAATCAGCAGATCGATCCAGCGTTCGGTCTTGCGCCGCAACTGGTTTAACGTTACCGCTTCTTGCAGTGGCAGTCCGCTGCCGCGAACCATCAATTCCAACACGCGAATCCGCGCGCCAACGTGCGCGAGAAACACGCTGCGACCAACCGGTTCCGACTCGCAAAGACCGCGTCGCTGGTCGTAGGCCACAAGCACCGCCGTCCAAACGCGGGCCAGCACTTCGCTGGCCAGAATTTCTTCGAGCGTTGCCAAATACGAATCGGGCGAGCGCTTGCCGCAATTCGGCTCCGTGCCCGGTCGATAGCTGGCAAAGGTCCGATTCCAGCGGTCGTGCCGGCAGCGCGTCGCGGCCCAGTACTGGTCGAGACAGCTCGGCGAGAGGCAGCCCTCGCCGGTAATGAGCGCGGGCGCCTGAGCGACAATCACGGCCGCCAATTCCACGAGTTCTCGAGCTTGCATGAAGGATCTGCGAGGGGAAAATATTGACCACCGACCATTTCAGAATGCGCGTGCTGTGAGCGCCGGCCCAATACCCGAGGGGATCGAGGTATTGCGGCCGGCTTGCATCACAACGGAAGGGAGACTGCGGGAACTTCGGGCGATACGCTTTTCGGTTCTGAGTCTGAGTGAGCGAACGTTGGCGACATAGCGAAGGGACTTGAAGGTCGCACGGGATCGTTGCTCACCACGATGCAGGAATGAAAAAGCAGTCGCTGTGCCATGTCTGGCGACTGCAGTGAACGAGCAGCAGCGTCCGGCCGTAACATTTCTGTCGGAAGGGAGTTGCGCCGCAGGCGCGATTGCAGGGCAACAGTTCTCGATCGCGCTGGCGTTGCCAATTCGCATCGATTTGCCGGTTGGCATGTTGCCGAAACGCCACTGCGCGGGCGCTATACCGGCGATTTTACCAGCGAAGTTCACTGCGGGGATTGCTGGCTGGCTTTTCGCCCAATTTCCGAATGGCCTCGGTGGTTTCGGCATCGATCTCGGGAGGCAGTACGATTTGAATTTCGGCAAACAGATCGCCCGGTTCGCCGGTTTTGGGCGTCACGCCGCGACCTTTGGCGCGGAGTTTTGTGCCGCCGGAAGTTCGCGGTGGCAGACGCAACGTAATCACGCCACGCGGGGTGGGCACGTCGATTTTTCCGCCGAGCACCGCCTCGGCTAGCGTGACCGGCACCTTGACGTCCAAATGATTGCCGCGGCGCTGAAAATACGGATGTGACGCCACGCGCAGCGTCAGCAAGATATCGCCTGGTGTTCCGCCGCCAGGGCCGGGGTCGCCTTGGCCGCGCAGCCGAATTTTGCTGCCATCTTGTACGCCAGGCGGAATCTTAACGGTTAACGTTTCGGTTTTTCCGCTGGGATGGTTGACGGAAAGTTGCTCTTCGCCACCGGTCACGGCCCTTTGAAACGAGATGGGCATTTCGCTTTGGACGTTGTTGCCGCCGCTTGCGGGCCGGCCCTTCTTTTGCGCGCGACCGCCGGAATTTCCGCGGCGAAACTGATTGAGCAGATCGGCAAAACCGCCGCCACCTGGATCGCCTTGCCCGCCCTGCGCGCCGCCAAAGCGTTCGCCAAAAAACTGGCTGAAATCGAAATCTTCGAAGCCCGGCGCTGCCTGCCCACCGCCGGCGTAGCCACCGCGTGGCGGCGGTCCGCCTGCGCCCATTTTGTCGAACGAACTTCCGTAGCGATCGTAAAGTTCGCGCTTGCTGGGGTCGTTGAGCACATCAAACGCGGCCTGCACGGCCTTGAATTTGTCTTTGGCCGATTTGTCGTCGGGGTGCAGATCGGGATGATATTTGCGCGCCAGCGCTCGGTACGCCTTTTGGATATCGGCCGGCGAGGCGTCCCGCGGAATTTCTAGCGTCTTGTAGTAGTCGTCTGCCATCCATGCCTGCCAGGTTGGTTTAATCTGCGTTTAAGGAAAACCATCGGCCGCAATCAAACGTCGCGATCGATTCACATTCTAGTTACGACGGGGCGTTTGCTTCAAGCGGCTCACGCCAAACCTGACGGCGGCATTTCGTGGCGTTGAGCGAAGCGGACGACGGCTCCGGACCGTTGTCGAATCAATTGTTCGAACGATTCAATCCGCGGAGGGCTGCATTACGAGCTCAACATGTCCCTGCGCGAATCTCGCCAAATTCACTTGCGAAATGCCAGACCGCGAACAACGGCAATCAGGCCCAGCGGAAAAACGATGAGCCCGCCGAACCAGAACATGGCATTCGCCCAGGGGTTGAAGATCTGACTTAAGCCGCCGACGATCATCACAATTCCCAGCAGTAAGGCGAGGTTACTTTCGTCGTCGGACTCACGGTCCGCTTTGAGATAATTCTTGATCCCCCGGAACTCGATCGGCGCGCGTGGCACGTTGTGAACCGGCGCGACGGCCGCCCGCGACCAATCTTCTTCCACAGGCGGTCGATAACCGGCGGGTGGCAGTGGGCTGAACGTAGCGACGAAAGGTGCCTCGGATTGCGCGGCGGGTAGCGCTTCAGCATCATTCCGTGCTGATGCGTCAACTGCGGAATTCGCAGTCGCGTTGGCGACCTCCACCGCTTTGCCGGACGCTGACGCGACCTGGATTTGGGTCGCCGGTTGCAACACGGCCTGCGAAACAGGCGCTGCCAGCCGAGGCTTGGCTTTCAGTTTCAGTTCGGCGTATCGCGACGGAACGACTGCCGTGCGCGGCAACGCCACCGGATGCAGAATCGACGGCGAAACGCTCACCGGCAACACCAACACCTCATCGTCCGCGAGCGCGATTACATGATCGTCCGGCAACATCTCAACGACGATTTCGTCAGAAATGTCCGCTACCGTCGCGGTGTCCAATGGTTGGCATTTGCCACACAGCACGCGTTGCCCCGCCAAGGCCTCCGCAATTTCGAAGGTTTCGCCGCACGCGCATTTGCAGACGATCGACATCACCGATCTCCCCATCCCAGCGGCGGATCACCCAACCGGTCGCTCGGCGAGTATGTTATCAACATCGCGAGCGGTGTTCAAGCGATGGCCGCCAGCGGATTACCGGAGAGACGAGGTTTGCCCGTAGGAGTAGCTGGTGCTGAATGGCACCACGCCGTAGACGCCGTGCGTGAAGACCAGGCTGATGAAGTCGTCCATCTGCAAGATCAACGACTTGGGCACAATTACCAGATCCGAATCGCTTAACCAGATTTCGCCGGCCGGGCAGCTCTTGGTGCCGTTGAGCGCGCCGCCCAGATCCAGCACGGTGCCCAGCAGTCGCCAGTCGTCGCCACGACGAAACACCACCACCTGCCGCAGATTCGCACCGACATTCCAACTGCCGGCCAACGAGATGGCTTGCATCACGGTCGTCGGGCCTTCCATGATATAACGGCCCGGCAGGCGGACTTCGCCCACCACATAGATGAAGCGCGCGGCGCGGGTCGTGAGCACTGGCGTGACTTCAATGCCTTCGACCACTTGGGAATAACGGGCGTTGATCTCGCGCTGCAATTCGATCAACGTCAGGCCTTGCGCCATGACCGGCGCAATGGCCGGCAGGCTGATGGTTCCGTCTGGAGTGACTTTGGAGATGCGGTTTTGTCCGCCGGTGCCGGCGCGTGCGTCAACCGCCGCCCGCAGGTCTTCCAACTTAGTGTTGACCTTGGTGGGCGTGACACTGATGCCGACCACCTTTTTGTCTTTGTAGTATTTGCCGTACAGATTTTCCAATTCGTCGCGAAGCTGGCTGACGGTGTGATGGGTGGCTTTGATCTGGCCCAGCAGCCGCGGCGTGATGGTGCCGTCTGGCTGAATGACCAATTGCCGATCCAGCGCGGTATCGGTGACGGACTCCACGCGAATTTCGTCACCCACCTGCAATTGGTACGGCGCACTGGTCTCTTCGCGCGTGATTCTGTAGACGAATTCGATTACATCATCCGGGCGCAAGCGGTATTCTTGCACATGCTGCGTGCGTGCATGCCCCACGTACTCGCCTTGCGCGTAAGCCTGAAACGGAATGGCGCTCATGCCTTCCCAGCCGCGTTGGCAGCAGCCGTTGCAGCTCGAACAATCGACGCCTTGGATCGCGCAGGGGGCCGCGGGGCCGAGTGCCTGGCAGAGTTGAATTTGCGAGTCGCGATGCACGATGGCCGGGCGGATCGATCCGGATGACATTGCCGCTGGACCGTCGAACGTCGACACGCGGCTGATGTTCAGCGGGCGTACAGCTTCGGCGGATTGCTCGGCCGGTCGCACGTTGCTCACGCAGTATGCCACGACAGCGAACAGCAAGCCGGCCGCGGCCCATTTCATCGAGCGCTGCATCGTAATCATTCGCAAAGGGTTCGTGCGGTTCACGGTAAACACCGTCGGGAAAAATGCCGTGGTAGGTTCAGAAAATCAGATTTATCGCCGTGTTGCCGACCAAGGCATCTGCTCGGCCAGAGACTTTCGAGCGCCGGCCGGCGGTTGCGTGGTCGACGGTGGTGTCGCGGGTTTGGCGCTGGACGCCGATGCATCGTTGGCACCGCTGCGGGCCACCGAGTCGCGGGCAAACGTAGCTGCGTCGACCCACTGCAACTGGTAGGGCGCGGTGGGCGAGCGCGGCGCGGCCAGGTCGGCCAGCCGCGCTTCTTCCATGGCTCGACGTGATAAATCGGCTTCGCCCAGGCTCTGATGCACAACGGCCAGGTTGCGCCAGGCTGCCGCCTGACCGTGTGCGGTCACGCTCATCAGCAGCAATCGCTTGGCGTCTGGCAGGCGGCCAAACTTGGCCAACAGCACGCCCAGTTCGTTGGCGGCTAAGAAATTCTTGGGATTCGCCATCAAGGCCGCCTGATGGAACACCACGGCCTTGGGCGGCGACAATAACGCCGCGGCGCCACGCACGCGATCGGAGCCGGTGTAGAGTTTGCCCAGCCCATAGAGCGCGAGCGAACCGGCCGGTTCTGGCCCCGCCGCCAGCGAAAGTTGCTGCTGGGCGTAGGTCAGATATTGCTGTACGGCCTGTAGCGGCGAAATCTTGGTGAGGTATTCGGCATCGCCTTGCAAGACGGGCGTTTGATGCCCGGCCACCACCAGCGGCACGTTGACGTCCGATTGCAATTGGCCGTCGCGAGTGAGAAAATCGTCCGACTCCTGCAGCGCCCGCAAGCCGGCGGCCAGCGCTTTGGCGTGGATGTTGGAACCGAGTTGGGCGTCGTAAGTTTGGGCCAGTGTTTCTAGCGCCTGCGTGAATTCGATCTTTGCCGAATACACGGCGCCGCGTTCGGCCAATTCGAAGCCCACGCGAACTTGCGCTTCGGCTCGTTGTCCGACATTCATGAGTTCGGTCGTTCGCACGATGCGACTGGCTGGCGGCAACTCCGCCGGACGCGAAGGTTCTGCCACGACGGGAATTGAACTAGCCTGCGGAACCAGCATGGCCGGCTTGCCGCTGAGCGCTTCGAATTCGTTACGGGTGGGAAATTCGGAATCGCTGTGACCGGTCAACACGCTTTGCGGCTGTTCGCTGCCGGGCATGCTCAACTCCGGCCCGTCGTCGGCAATGGGCGGCAGCAACATCGCTAAGCGTTCGAAGGCGCTGTCGACCGGCGCGATGATGCGCGCCGCGGCCTGATCCGAGACTTGGGTGACACCGGCTTGGTTGGTGGCCGGATTATAGACGATCGTGGCCGCCGGCTTTGCGTTGGCCGTCGGTTGCGTGGCCGGTGGTGCGGAATCGCAGCCTGTCAAGAGTGCCGCGCTTAAGCAGGCGGCGCTCAAACGTGTGGCAAATACGCGTTTGTTGCGATCCATCGTTCATCCGTGACGCTAGTCCTTCTGAGTCCGCCGCGCCAGGCAACCATGCCAGCGCTCCAGGGCGTTCCAAAAGTGCAATCGTCCGCTGCTGGCAATTTGATTGAGCGATACTCGCCTTTCTGCGGTCACACGGTCGGAGGTCCACCGCATGCGCGTTATAGCCGGTGTTAAGCGAACGCGACATTCGGACTCTCCGGAACGAGCCTTGCGGCGCGCAAGACCGCTACAACCGCTGCGGCGATCACCAGCGGAACCCGGTCCACGCACTTCGGCGTAACGGCGTTCCGGCGATCCGCACCGCCGGTGTGCGTTGCCATCTGCACAAAAGCTGGTAAATTGAAGGGCTTTGAAACTGCACCTGTCGCGGACGCCATGCCAACTGTCTTCCAAGGAAATCCCGCCCAGGCGCAAGGCCGGTTGGCGATTGTCGTTTCGCGGTTCAATGAGTCGATCACGCAGCGGTTGCTTGACGGTGCCATGCTCACGTTGGCCAGCCACGCGGTGGATTCCAGCCGCATCGACATCGCCTGGGTGCCCGGCGCTTGGGAAATTCCGCTGGTGGCCGACAAGTTGGCCGAGAGCGGCGAATATGGGGCGATTGTTTGCCTGGGCGCGGTGATTCGCGGAGAGACTACTCACGACGTATATATCAATCGCGCTGTAAGTCTTGCGCTCTCACAAACTTCGGTGGAATTGGGCGTACCCGTGATTTTTGGGTTACTGACTTGCCAGACCTTGGAGCAGGCCATTCACCGCTCGGGCGGCAATGTCGGCAACAAGGGTTCCGACTGCGCCATGGCCGCGCTGGAGATGATGGCCTTGCTAGATATGCTTCCGCCGCAATAATCAGAGCAGGCCCCCGAGCGTGGACGCGGACAACCGGTGCCGGTTGTGACGACTGGCCGCAATGTTGGCGTGCAACCGCCATATGTTTTGGCGAGCGCAATAAAAGCACAGCAGCACGGAGTTTTTTAAGCTGCGGTACGAAAGAATTGAGTGTGTTTCGCTGGCACCGCGGTCCGTCAATTTGGCGGATCGAGTGCCCCGGTTGAATTGACCAGCATGAAAACGAGCGTTCGACGGATCAATGGCCAAACGTAGCCGAGCCCGCGTGGTTGCCCTGCAAATCCTGTATCAGGATGATCTGAATCCGCGCCATAACCCGGCCGAGTCGGACGCCTTTTTGAGCGAACGCATTCGTGAACCGGAAGTTGCCGACCTGGCTCGCTCGCTGGTGGCCGGCGTGCGACGAAATCGCACGGAACTCGACGCGCTGTTGGAAAAAACGGCCGACCATTGGAGTTTGCTGCGGATGGCGGCCACGGATCGCAACGTGCTGCGGTTGGGCGCATACGAAATCCTTTTTTCCGACACGCCCGGTCGTGTGGCCATCAACGAAGCCGTCGAGTTGGCCAAGCGGTTTGGCTCGGCGCAATCGGCCCAGTTTGTGAACGGTATTCTGGATCGTTTTCTGGTCGGTCATCAAAAGAAAGACGGCTAACCGCCAGCAGAAATTGCCGCTTCGCCGACCTAGGTTTTCTTGCAAATTGAATTTGGTTTTATGGCATTGTTTGGAAGAAAAAAAGCTCCCACCGATCCGGCTGTCACGCCGCCCGCCGCGGCCAACGCACAGCCTACGGAAGCCAAGTCGGCCAGTTTGTTCTCGCGGTTGCGGCAAGGACTGCAGCGGACCACGCAGTTTTTGAACACCGATATTCGCGACTTATTCAAGGCGGAAGGTCGGTTGATCGACGACGATTTTCTGGCCGAACTGCGAACGATTTTGCTCAAAACCGACATGGGCCCGCAGGCGGCCGACGAGGCCGTAGCGGAAATTCAAACGCAGTTTCGCGCGCGCGTCGTGCATCTGAAAGACATTTTGGACGTGATCAAAGCCAAGCTGCGTTCGATCATGGCCCAAGAAGAATCGCCCGTTCAGATGGCCGCCAGCGGCCTGACGGTCATCATGGTTGCCGGAGTTAATGGCTCCGGAAAAACCACGTCCATCGCCAAACTGACCTATCTGTTTACCTCGCAGGGCAAAAAAGTCGTGCTCGGCGCCGGCGACACGTTCCGCGCCGCGGCGGTCGAGCAATTGACCATTTGGGCCAGCCGATTGGGCGCGGAGATTGTCCGTGGCAATCCCGGCAGCGATCCGGCCAGCGTGGCCTTCAACGCAGTGGCGACGGCCATCAAGAATCAGGCGGATGTTTGCATCATCGATACCGCGGGACGTTTACAAACTCAGCAGAATCTGATGGCCGAGTTGAGCAAGATTCAGCGCGTAATCACCAAGCAAATTCCCGAAGCACCCCACGAAGTGCTGCTGGTGCTCGATGCCACCAGCGGCCAGAACGGTCTTAGTCAGGCCAAAGGTTTTACAGAAGCCGTCAAATGCAGCGGCATCGTGCTCTCCAAGATCGACGGCACCGCCAAGGGCGGCGTGGTGGTGCCCATCCGCAGGCAATTTGGACTGCCGGTTAAATACATTGGGGTCGGCGAAAAGGCTGAAGACTTGGCCCTATTTCAACCGGACGCGTTTGTGGACGCACTGTTTGCCGGTCTGTCCGGCGGCATTTGATCCTAGCGTCGAGCGCCAGCAGTTTGGCGCGGCGCGGCGCATTGGGCTGGCGTCGGATCACACTCGATCAGGCGCTTGCGCGCGGCCGTTTTGGCCGTCTGATCGTTACCAGCGGCGCACACTGCAAGGCGGCATTCTTTGTGCAGCCGTCAAGGTTTGACAAGTGGTCGTCCGGCAGATCTTGACTAGCCGTCAATGATTGCCAACCGGACCGTTCCGAGCGCGCCAGCAATGCCTGAAATGCGTGCTTTGATGTAAATTTCGTTTGAAACGAGGGCCGATAGCACAAGTGGCAGTTGGAGCCTGACGAAGTTTCGTCACGCGGTTCCGCCCAAGCCACCCGCCATGTTGGCCCACCCCGGAAGGTGCGAGACCGCTCGCACCGATCCCCGTTTCCTCAAGGATTGGAGTAACGGATATGAAGTTTACGAAAATGGCGATTTGTATCGCCATGGCCTGCGGCATGTCAGCCGCCACGGCCAATGCACAGAGCGGCCAGCGCCAATCTCGGACGGCGCAGCCCACCGCATACGCTTATGGTAGCTACGACTACTACGCTGCCGACGACGGCGCGTCGCCAAGCGACAAAACCCCCGCGGCGCCGATGACGCCCGCGACGGAAACACCCGCAGCGCCTGCCGCTGCCGAAGCTCCCGCCGCTGCTAGCAGCGATCCAGATTGCGGACGCAACTGGAACCCTTGCTGGTGCAAGAAGTTGGATTGCCCGGACTGCCCGGCGTGGCAGTTGTTCGATCCGGAAAAGCACCCGTTCATGAAGTGCCACGATCTGACGATCAACGGCTGGATTGACGCGGGTTACACCTCCAATGCCGACGGCAAGC
>JBBRCE010000070.1:0-22909 GCA_038205115.1 Pirellulales bacterium | reverse complement strand
GAAGGCGGCTTGGACGAGTTGGCGGAGTTCTTCTGCGCCGCCGCCAATTGCGCCATCAGCTTCTGGACCTGGGCTTGCAACGCAGCCACTTCGCTGCGCAGCGCCGCGAGTTCGCGTCGCAACGCATCACAATTCGGGCAGGCATCCTTGGCAGGCATGTTGGTCATGACTACAACTTAACCGCACCACCCCATTTCCAAGAAGACCAACTCTTATATTCGTGAACGGTTACCGTTCACTTTGCGGCTTGCGTTCGGCAAGATCGCAGATGAAGCTAACCATTGGTTTCAGCATTGATTTGGCGTTCAACTTTTAGGTGCTCGGATGAACTACCGAATTTGAACGATCAAGCTAGTGCTATTCATTGGGCTGGGCTTGTCGCAACCAGCCAGGGCCGATGATCGGTCGGATTATTTTGACGCGGTGAATAAAGCGGATGCGGCCATGAAGCAGGCAGACTATGCTACCGCCGCCGGGCAAATGGAACGCGCGCTAGTGCTTGCTCCGCGCGTGTTTGGCGAATCGCACGACTTCAACGGCGCATTGATGAATAACCTGGCCATTCAATATAAGGCCATGGGGCAATACACCAAGGTGGAACCGCTCTATCAACGGAGCCTGAAGTTCTATGAGAAAAAGTATGGTCCCGAGTGCGCGGAAGTAGCCGAAGAAGTTAACAATCTGGCCGTCTTTTACATGACAATGGGCCAATATGGCGAGTCGGAACGCTACTACAAGCGATGCTTGGCGATTCAAGAAGCCAAGCTCGCGTCCGACGATCTTAAAATCGCCACCACCTGCAACAACCTCGGTTCCCTGATGCGCAAGGTTGGCCGGTACTCCGAGGCCGAGCCGCTGCTGCTTCGCAGCCTGAACATCCGCACAGACAAGCTGGGCGCCGACCATCCGAACGTCGCGACAACGATGTCCAACCTGGGCAATCTTTATTCGGCAATGGGTCAGTACGAGCGGGCGGAGCCAATCTTCAAACGCAGCCTGGAAATCCGCCGAGCTTCGCTTGGACCTGATCATCCGGACGTAGCAGACAGCCTGCAAGACCTGGGCGTACTGTATGTGGACCTACAAAAATACAGCGATGCAGAACACTCCTATCTTGATTGCCTGAAAATTCGCGAAGCCAAGTTTGGGCCGGAGAATCCCGAAGTCGCCGTGATCCTGATCAGCTTAGGAGGCACCTACTCGTATGAAGGCAAGTACGAACTGGCAGAATCGACTTTGAAACGCGCTCTGGAAATCTATCAGAAGAAGTTTGGCCCGGACCATCCGAGCGTCGCGGATACGCTCAATAACCTGGCCGTGTTGTATAAAACCCAGGGCAATTATGCGAAGGCCGAGCCGCTGTTTCGCGAAAGTCTGAGAATCTATGAAGCCAAGCGCGGGCCGTTGAGCGAAGATGTGAGTTCGACCGTTCGTAATCTCGCCGTATTGCACGCGGCCCTCAACCAAACCGAAATTGCGGCAAGTGAAATCGACCGCGAACGCCGGATTACTCGCAAATACATTGCTCAGGTCTTGCCCTTGCTTGATGAAAACGAGCAGTTGAGATTTCTGTTCAACAAAGATCGCATGCCCATTTACGTCGCGTTGACGTTGGGCTGGGAGAACGGCTCGGACGCCGCAATCGCGGGCCGCTCCGCCAATTGGCTGGCCAACAGTAAAGCGGTTGCACAACAAACGGTGGCTCAACGGACTGCTTTGATCCGCGATGCAAAAGATCCCAAGTTGCGAATCATTATCGCGCAATTGAGCGACATCCGCGCTCGCCTGGGCAAGCTGACCAACGGCGCGCTGCCTGACGGACAAGAGCAGGCTGTTCGTGACGAAATCCAACACCTGAGCGAGCAAGAGCAAGTTCTTGCCAAGCAACTTCGACAAACGGGCGATACCACCGCCGCCGACGCCTGGGTCGAATCGGACGACATTCGCGGTAACATTCCGCACGACGCGATACTCGTCGATCTGTACCGCTTCATGCCGGTGAAATTCAAACGTCAGCAACGGGAAGACCAATGGCATCCATCGCATTACGTTGCCTGGCTCACTCCGGCCACAGGGCAAGGTGATCCGCGCGCGGTCGACCTGGGCGACGCGCAGGAAATTGACGCGGCGATCGCAGTCTATCAAGAAGCGTTCCGTCCGCTGCAAAGCACGGACAAGACAATTAATCCAATTTCGAAGCTCGGTGAAGCGGAAGCCGAAAAGCAAATACGCGAAGCATTGGCCGCAATTGGCAAACGCGTGCTGGAACCTCTGATGCAGCAGCTAAAAGACAAGCAGGAAATCCTGCTCAGCCCCGACGCCAGTCTGTGGCTTGCTCCCTGGGGTGCGTTGCCGGAACCAGGGGACGAAGAGAAATATGCGATCGAAAAGTGGAACATCCATTACCTGACGTCGGCCCGCGATTTGGCCCGCGAGCATCGTCAGGCTTCAACAAACCCGCCCAGGATTTTCGCCAATCCCAATTACGATCTGGCCGTTCAGGAAATGCCATTCGCACTGGCCAGCGTGTTCGGCAATGCCAAGCTGACCCCGCTCGCCCGCCGGCCGGACGCCAGCATGTTGGCG
The DNA here is from genome assembly GCA_038205115.1 of Pirellulales bacterium. Taxonomy (GTDB): domain Bacteria; phylum Planctomycetota; class Planctomycetia; order Pirellulales; family JBBRCE01; genus JBBRCE01. The sequence goes on along the minus strand of JBBRCE010000070.1, from coordinate 20,323 downwards.
ATGCGCGGCCAGTTGTCGGGCGCAATCGGCAGGGTGCCGCGATTGCCCGGTACCGCGTCCGAAGCCGAAGCCATCACGCCCAACTTGCAAAAGCTTTGTCGGGCGGACGTTAAGCTCTACGCCGATCAAACGGCGCTGGAAGGCGTGTTCAAGCATCTGCGCGCGCCGCGCGTGCTCGTGCTTTCGACGCATGGTTACTTCATGCCCGATCAGGCACGGGACGGCGAAAAATCAGGCCCAGCCAACGAAAACCCATTATTGCGTTGCGGGCTGTTGCTGGCCGGCTGCAATAACCGAGACAAGATTCCCGCCAACTCCGATTTGGACGACGGCGTGCTCACAGGCATGGAAATCGTCGGCACCGATTTGCGCAACACGGAACTGGTTGTGCTTTCGGCTTGCGAGACCGGCTTGGGCAAAGTGAACACCTATAACGGCGAAGGCGTGTCCGGCCTGCGTCAAGCCTTTCAGCTCGCCGGCGCGCAATCCGTGGTCGCCACACTCTGGCAGATTCCTGATCAGGCAACGGCGCAATTGATGAGCGACTTCTTCGCCAATCTGGCTGCCGGACAAAGCAAGTCTGACGCGCTGCGCAATGCACAACTTAAAACCATCAAAGCGCGTCGTGAAAAATACGGCGCCGCCCATCCGTTGTTTTGGGCAGCATTTACACTCACGGGGCTCTAAGCCAGCCGAAGACTTGCGCGCGTCGGTTTGATTGACCGCGGCAGGTTAGCGGCCCGTCGAAGTAAGGAACGACCGAAAAATAACTTCCTCTGAGTGAGACGCCCGCTGCTCGTGATAGCGCGCGTCGACCCGAACGAAAAACGGAAGTTATTTTTCGGTCGTTCCTAAGCGCATTTTCTAGGCGGTGGAATAGTCGGTGGCGGTGGATGTGGGCGAGGTTTTTCGCGTTGTCCGAAATGTGTGTTGCAGAAATGCGGCGCGGTGACGACGTATGGCAAGGTGGGCGAGGTTGGCGAGAAGGGCTGCGGCGAACAGAACGTATTGTAGCGCTCGCGGCTTGCCGATGCCCAGTAGCTTGAACAGGATGCGGCCCAAATTGTGCGCGGCGGCCGCAATCGGGTCGCGTTTTGTGACATTCTCCAGGCTTTTCAGCCAGGTCCGCCGCGCGCCGCCAGAATTGCAGACATGTGCGAACATGCGTTCGCACGCGTCTGCTGTTTATGCTGGCTCAAATAACTCAAGGTTTCGACGGATGCGTCACTCACGGCGGGCGATTGCCGACCGATATGCTAAATGACTTTGTTTGCGATCAATAACAAGTCGATTGCAATTAGCGTCACCCCGGCTCCCTACTTCGTTTCCACCACGGGTAGCAGCGGGCCGGACTTGGCGAGCTCGCGGATTTCTTCGGTGATCTTCATCGAGCAGTATTTGGGGCCGCACATGCTGCAGAAGTGCGCGCTCTTGAACGTGTCTTGCGGCAACGTCTCGTCATGCATCCGACGGGCCGTTTCCGGATCGAGCGATAGACGAAACTGCTCGTTCCAATCGAAATCGAAACGGGCTTTGCTCAAAGCGTCGTCGCGCTTGCGGGCGCCTTTGCGATGCCGCGCCAGATCGGCCGCGTGCGCGGCAATCTTGTAGGCGATAACGCCTTGCTTGACGTCGTCGATCTCCGGCAAGCCGAGATGCTCTTTAGGCGTGACGTAACAGAGCATGGCAGCGCCGCTCCAACCGGCTAAGGCCGCGCCAATGGCGCTGGTGATGTGGTCGTAGCCCGGAGCAATGTCGGTGACCAGCGGACCGAGCACGTAAAACGGCGCCTCGTGGCACCACTCGATCTGCCGCTTGATGTTCATGTCGATCTGATCCATGGGGATATGCCCTGGGCCTTCGACCATGACCTGGGTGTTTTTCTCCCAGGCGCGTTTGGTCAAATCGCCAAGCACGCGGAGTTCGGCGAATTGGGCTTCGTCGCTGGCGTCGTGAATGGAACCGGGGCGGAGACTATCGCCCAAACTCCAAGTGACGTCGTACTCGCGCATGATGTCGCAGAGGTCTTCGAAATGCGTGAACAACGGGTTTTGCTGGCGGTGGACCATCATCCACTTGGCAATCAGCGAACCGCCGCGACTGACGATGCCGGTCAGCCGGCCCGTGGTCAGATGCAGATGCTCCAGCAGCACTCCGCAGTGGATGGTCATGTAATCGACGCCTTGGCTGGCCTGATGTTCGACCATATCCAAGAAGTGCTGGGGGCGCATGTCTTCGATATTGCCGCCCAGCTTTTCCAGCATTTGATACAGCGGCACCGTGCCGATGGGCACCGGCGAGGCGTCGATGATCTGCTGGCGAATGCGGTCGATATCTTTGCCGGTGGAGAGGTCCATCACGGTATCGGCACCAAAATGCACGGCGGTGTGCAATTTTTGCAGTTCGCCGGCCAGGTTGCTGGTGACGGCCGAGTTACCGATGTTGGCGTTGATCTTGGTGGTGGCCGCGATGCCAATACACATGGGCTCAAGCGTTTTTTGCAAATGCACCCGGTTGGCCGGAATGACCATGCGGCCGCGTGCCACTTCGTCGCGGATGAGTTCCGGAGTAAGATCCTCGCGCTGGGCGCAATATTCCATCTGAGGCGTGATCGTGCCGGCGCGAGCCAGTTCAATTTGCGTGGGCATGGGGTGCTCTGCTGCTTGCGAAAAAACGAACCTGCGGCGGATCGACACCGTCACTGCCATCCTAGCGGGATGAGGGTAAATGTCAATGTAACGCGAGCCCGCCGCGTTGGGCCGGAAATCAAACTCAGCCGCGGCCCTGCAACATCTCGCCAATATGTTGCAGAACGTGTTGTGTTTCGAATTCGACTTGCCAACCACCAAATCTTAAAACTTCTATTCCTTGCAATCGCCTCCATTGATCGCGGGCTGCGTCTTTTTGCTGTCCCTCGACCGTGTTGTGAGTGGATCCATCGATTTCGATTACGATCCGTGCTTCAATACAATAAAAGTCGGCGGTGTAGATTCCCAGCGGATGCTGGCGACGAAACTTCATCCGGCACCGCTGCCGATTACGTAACAACTGCCAGAGCAATACCTCGGAACTCGTCGCCGACCGGCGCAAATACTTGGAGAATTCAATTGGGTCCAATCGGTCCATGAGGATCATCGCCACTTCCCCTCACCCCGGCCCCTCTCCCCTGAGTACCGGGGCGAGGGGGGCAAAGAGCGTATGCGAAGAGTTGGCGAGGGCAACGGATTCGGCAGTTGGATTTCCGATTGGGTTGCAAAGCCCAGACAATCAGCGTTGCTCACAATGCACGTCATCAGGCACTTGAATGATTTGATTGAATCGCCGCGTGGCATTTTCGCGCTTTGATCTGAAGTGCCGCCATCGGGGTTTCACGGTTGCACGGATTTCCGCTCCTTCCAAGGCGGCGGCAGAAACTCTACAATCAAAGATTCGATTTGTGGCCAGCCGCTGAACCACTGGGCCGACGATGCCAGCCGCCGAAATTGTGATTAAGGGCGCCCGCGAGCATAACTTGCGCGGCGTCGATCTGAGCCTGCCGCGCAATCAGTTGATCTGTCTGACCGGCGTGAGCGGTTCGGGCAAAAGTTCGCTGGCCTTCGATACGCTGTACGCCGAAGGGCAGCGGCGGTACGTCGAGAGCCTGTCGAGTTTTGCGCGGCAGTTTCTGGGGCAAATGCCCAAGCCAGACGTCGATCATATCAGCGGCTTGAGCCCGTCGATTTCGATCTCGCAGAAAACGTCGGGGCAAAATCCGCGTTCCACCGTCGGTACGATCACCGAAATCTATGACTACCTGCGCGTGCTCTACGCGCGCACCGGGCAGGGACATTGCCCACAGTGCCAGCGCGAGATCACCGCGCAGACGCGTGAGCAGATCATCGAGCGGATTTTGCTGCTGCCGGCCGGCACGCCGTTTTTGGTGCTGGCGCCGCTAATTCGCGCACAAAAAGGCGAGTGGAAAGACCTGTTTGTCGATCTGATCAAGCAGGGTTTCGTGCGCGCTCGCGTGGATGGCAATGTGGTCCCGCTGAGTGACAACCTGCAGCTCGACCGGCAGATGCGGCATAACATCGAAGTGGTGATCGACCGGCTGACGGTCAACGCCACGGTGCGGACACGACTGGCCGAAGCCGTGGAACTGGCGCTCAAGATGGGCGAAGGCAGTTTGATCGTTTCGCCGCAAGCGGAAGACGGCAAGTCCAAGCGGAAGCCAGCGGTGGAACTGGCGGCGGACGACGAGCTTTCGGCCGAGGAATTCACCGCGCAAGCCCAACTGTTGGCGGCGTCGGAAAACGGCGTGGACCTGACGCTTTCCGCGCATTACGCTTGCACGCATTGCGGTATCAGTTTCGAACCGCCGACGCCGCAGTTGTTCAGCTTCAACAGCCCGCAAGGCATGTGCAAAACGTGCGATGGGCTGGGCGAAATCTACGGTTTCAATACCGAGTCGCTGGTGCCCAACCCCGCGCTGACGTTCAAGCAAGGCGCGTTCGAACTGATTGGCCCCTGGAACGACCTGGGGCGCTGGCGACGTCATATTTACCAGGGCGTGGCCGATACGGTCGATCGCACCAATGGCGTCAAAACCGGCACGATGCTCGACACGCCCTGGCAAGCGCTCGATCCGGCGCTGCAACAGTTTTGGCTGTGGGGGACCGGCGAACAGCACATCACGTTCACTTGGCGACAAGGCGCGGCCGCACAAAAGTACGGCGGACGCTTCGAAGGCATCATTCCGCAATTGCTTTCGCGCTACAAGAATTCCACCAGCCGCATGCACCAGCGGCAGTTGGAAAAATACATGAGCGTGGTGCCGTGCGCCATCTGCCTCGGCGGGCGATTGAACGCGCAAGCCAGCGCCGTGATGTTGACCACCGCCAATCCGCGGTTTGCCGATCGGCCCACGCGTACGCTGCCGGACGTTTGCCATCTGGCTGTTTCCGAGGCGGAGCAGTTTTTTAGCGCGCTGCAACTGGACGCCACGCGGCAAATCATCGCCGATGAAATCCTCAAAGAGATTCGCGGCCGGCTGGGCTTTTTGACCAACGTCGGATTGAACTATCTGTCGCTGGATCGCACCGCGCCCACGCTGTCCGGCGGCGAGAGTCAGCGAATTCGATTGGCCGGGCAAATCGGCTGCGGACTGGTGGGCGTGTTGTATATTTTGGACGAGCCGTCCATTGGCTTGCATCCGCGCGATAACGAAAAACTGTTGCAAACGCTGCTGCAACTGCGCGACAAAGGCAACACCGTGGTGGTGGTCGAGCACGACGAAGACACCATGCGGGCGTCGGACTTGATCGTGGATTTTGGCCCAGGGCCGGGCGTGCGCGGCGGCGAAGTGGTGGCCACCGGCAGTGTCGAGCAGGTTTCAGCCGTCGAGCGCAGCTTAACCGGGCAGTATTTGTCCGGCGCGCGCGAGATTGCCATTCCGGCCGAGCGGCGGCCAATCAGCAAGAACAAACTGCGAATCATCGGCGCGGCGCATAACAACCTGAAGAACGTGGATGTGGAAATTCCGCTCGGCGCGTTCGTGTGCGTCACCGGAGTGAGCGGTTCCGGCAAAAGTTCGCTGGTCAACGATATTTTGGTCGAGGCGTTGCGTCGCGACCTCAACGGCGGCGAAGGCACGCCCGGCGCGTTTGAAAAGATCGAAGGGCTCGAGCTGCTGGATAAACTGATCGCCATCGATCAATCGCCCATCGGCCGCACGCCGCGCAGCAATCCGGCCACGTACATCAAGGTGTTCGACGATATTCGCACGCTGTACACGCAGCTTTCGGAATCCAAACATCGCGGTTACAAGCCGGGCCGGTTCAGTTTCAATGTTTCGGGCGGGCGGTGCGAAGCCTGCGAGGGCAACGGTTCCAACCGCTTGGAAATGGATTTTCTGGCCGACGTTTGGGTCACTTGCCCCGTGTGCGAAGGGCACCGCTTCAATCGCGAGACGCTGCAAGTTCGCTTCAAAGGCAAGTCGATTGCCGATGTGCTGGAGATGGACATCCAGCAAGCCGTGGCGCATTTCGAAAACGTGCCCAACATTCGCCACAAGCTGCAAACGCTGCACGATGTGGGCTTGGATTATTTGAAGCTGGGGCAACCTTCGCCCACGCTGTCCGGCGGCGAGGCGCAGCGCGTGAAGTTGGCGCGCGAGCTTGTGAAGAAGAGCACCGGCCGCACGCTGTATTTGCTGGACGAACCAACCACCGGTTTGCACTTTGCCGATATTCAGATGCTGCTGAAAGTGCTGCACAACTTTGCCGACGCCGGCAACACAGTGCTGGTGGTGGAGCACAATTTGGATGTGATCAAAACGGCCGATTGGCTGATCGACATGGGCCCCGAGGGCGGCAGCGGCGGCGGCCAGGTGCTGATTGCCGGCACGCCGGAAGAGGTTGCGCAGTGCGAGGTCTCGTACACCGGCCGGGCGCTCAAGCCCGTGCTGGCCAGCAGGGCTGAGCAGCAGGCGCTGGCGGAGCGCAATCGTAAAAACGCCAAGGCCAAACGCAAATCGCTGGGCGAAGCCAAAAGCATCATCGTCCGCGGCGCGCGGCAGCATAATCTCAAAGGCGTGGACGTGGAAATTCCGCGCGACAAAATGACCGTCTGCTGCGGATTGAGCGGCTCCGGCAAAAGTTCGCTCTCCATGGATACCATCTACGCCGAAGGGCAGCGGCGATACGTCGAGAGTTTGAGTTCCTATGCCCGCCAGTTCGTCGGCCAGATGCAAAAGCCCAAGCTCGATCACATCGAGGGCCTGTCGCCGGCCATCGCCATCGAACAGAAACACATGGGGCACACGCCGCGCTCCACGGTGGGCACGGTGACGGAAATTTACGATTACCTGCGCATTTTAATGGCCCGGTTGGGCAAGCAATATTGCCCCGCTTGCGATATTCCGATCGGCACGCAAACCGCGGATGAAATTGTCGATAAGATTTTGTCCGAGCCCGAGGGCACGCGGTTGTACGTGCTGGCGCCGCTGGAAATTCAGGTGGGCGACAAGTACGAAATTCTCTGGGAAGAAATTCGTGGTGGCGGCTATCCGCGGATGCGCGTGGATGGCGAGACGTTCGAAGTCGATAGCCCGCCAGATATCGATCGCCGTCGCAAACATCGCGTGGAAGTCGTGATCGACCGGATCACCGTCCGGCCCGATGCGCGATCGCGAATTGCCGGCAGCGTCGAAAACGCGCTGGCCATGGGCAAAGGCGTGATGGCCGTGGCCTACCATGCCGAAGGCGTGCCGGAGCCCAAGTGGCGCAACGAAATTCACAGTCAGCATTACGCCTGCGATCAATGCGGCCGCAGTTTCGAACCACTCACGCCGCACGCGTTTTCGTTTAACAGCAGCCTGGGCTGGTGCGAAAGCTGCGAAGGACTGGGCACCGAGCGTGGCGCAAATCCCACGGCGCTGTTGCGCGATCCCAAGCTCACGCTGGCCGAAGGCGCGGTGGCACTCTGGCCGCAAGCGTCGCGGTCGCTGTTTGCCGACATGCTGGCCGCGCTCTCCGCGCAAGCCGGCTTGCCGCTTGATGTGCCGTTCGATCAACTGTCCGCGCGGCACCGGCGGATTGTGATGTACGGCGCCGGCGAGCAGTGGTTCGATGTGTTTCCGCCAGGTCGCAAAACCAAAGCCACGCGCCCGCGCTTTCGCTTTCAGTTCAAAGGACTGTATCCTGCGCTGGAAGAGGCCGCCAAGCTGTCGCAAAGCATTCGCGTGCGGTTGGAACATCTGGTATCCGAAGTGGAATGTTCGACCTGCGGCGGCAGTCGCCTAAAAGATGCGCCCTCGGCCGTGCGATTGCGCGAGAAGACCATCGAAGATATCTGTCGCACGCCGCTGGGACGCTTGCTGGCGGAGTTCAAGTCTTGGCAATTCACCGCCAGCGAACAAAAGATTGCCGGCGAGTTGATTCGCGAGATGCTTAATCGCTTGACGTTTTTGGTGGATGTGGGCTTGGATTATCTGTCGCTGGGCCGCGGCGCGCCCACGCTCTCCGGCGGTGAGAGTCAGCGCATTCGTTTGGCCAGCCAGGTTGGCAGCGGTTTGTGCGGCGTGTTGTACGTGCTGGACGAACCGACGATCGGGCTGCATCCCCGCGACAACACGCGTTTGCTCCGCGCGTTGGAACGCCTCCGCGATCTCGGCAACACGCTGTTGATTGTGGAGCACGATCGCGAAGTGGTCGAAGCGGCCGATCAACTGCTGGATTTTGGACCCGCGGCCGGCGAATTCGGTGGGCAGGTCGTCGCCCGCGGCACGCCGGCGCAAGTTGCCAAAGCCAAGGGCAGCGTCACCGGGCCTTATCTCAGCGGTAAAAAGTCGATCGGCGTGCCGTCGAACCGCCGCTTGGGCAATGGGCAATCGACGGCAGTCGGCAACGACGCCAACGGTCATCCGGTCGTCGCGCCAACCGGCAAAAAGAAAACGGGCAAGAGCGCCGCCAAGGTCGAAGTGGGCGTGGCCCGCGCCGCGCGCGTTGCGCACGCGATTCCGGCGGATTTTCCCTGTTTGGAAATCCTGGGCGCCCGCCATAATAACTTGCGGAATATCAATGTGAAAATTCCGCTGGGCGTGTTGACGGCGGTCACCGGCCCCAGCGGCAGCGGCAAGAGTTCACTCATTGAAGACATTCTCTACAACTCGCTGGCCAAGACGCTGCATCGCGCGGCCACGCTGCCAGCCCCGCACGACGGCCTACGCGGCGTGGCGCAAATCAACAAGGTGATTCGCGTCGATCAGCAACCGCTGGGCAACACGCCCACCTCCAACCCGGCCACGTACACCGGTGCGTTCGATCTCATTCGCAATCTCTACGCCCAATTGCCGGACGCCAAGGTCCGCGGTTACACGGCGCGGCGGTTCAGCTTCAACGCGCCCGGCGGGCGCTGCGAAGCCTGCGAGGGCAACGGTCAGTTGCGGATTGAAATGCACTTTCTGCCCGACGTCTGGGTCGAGTGCCACACCTGTCGCGGGCGGCGCTACAACCCGGAGACGCTAGCCGTGCGCTATCACGGTCAGTCGATTGCCGACGTGCTGGATATGTCGTGCGCTAAAGCCGTGAAGCTGTTCGAAAGCATTCCGAAGATTCGCCGCATTCTGCAAACGCTGTGCGACGTTGGCTTGGATTACCTTACACTAGGGCAATCCGCGCCCACGCTGTCTGGCGGCGAGGCTCAACGCGTGAAGCTGGCGGCCGAACTAGCGCGGCCAGACACCGGGCGCACGCTGTACTTGCTGGACGAGCCCACCACCGGCTTGCACTTCGAAGACCTGGCAAAACTACTGGACGTACTGAATCGACTGGTCGATCTGGGCAACACCGTGGTGGTGATTGAGCACAATTTGGACGTGATCAAAACGGCCGACTGGGTGATCGATATGGGCCCCGAGGCGGGCGATGCTGGCGGTTACGTCGTCGTCGCCGGTCCGCCGGAAACCATCGTCGCCCACGCGCAGCAGTATCTGGCTGCCGAGAAAGCCGTCGCCAACGGCATACCGGCCGAAGCCAAGGCCGCGGCAGGCAAGAAGTTTGCCGAGAGTGCGCCGCCGCCGGCGGCTTCCATGCGCTCTTACACGGGCGAAGCGCTCGCGCCTGTGCTGGCGCGCGATCCGCGCGTCGATCGCAAAATTCACGACTTTCATCAAGCCGAGGCCGAGCGCCCGGACGATGTGGATATCAACGAAGTCGGCAAGTCGGCCAAAATGCCGTGGGAGGCCGATGGTCGCCGCTGGCACACCGCCGAGCGTGTGGGTCGCAATGGCGAACCGTGTCAGTGGGATGGCGACGTGCTGGCCAAGGTGGTCGATCGCATCCATGAGCTTGGCTCGTTCAGTCCCACGAACTGGAACGATCGCAGCGTGGTCGAAATCTGCGCGGAGAAAAAGAGCGACGGCTGGTTCCTGCACGCCATCACCGGCGAACAGTGGTTGATCAAGCTGAAGTTTCGCGTCGCCCGCGGCACTTTCAAACGCGACAACCTGGTCGAGCGCCTGGCGCTGCCCAAGCTTAACGACTTGGAGCATCTGCCCATCTACGGCAACTCGCCGCGCGTCAAGTGCAAAACGTTGCGGGGTCCGTGGCAGGAAATTCAGCTCGACGTTCATAACATGGCCGAGTTGGATGGTTCGCAGTTTTGGACGTTCTTGGAAGAAGCGGTCGCCGGCTTTCAACGCTTCACCGCGCGGGCGGCTTCGAATCCGGAAGACATCATGCCCTGGAAGGTGCTGGGCCGAAAATGGCATCTCTCGCGGAAAGGATTTCCGCCCGGCAAAAAGGTGCATTGGGATGTCGATCTGCTGGAAGAACTGTGCGAAATGCTGCTCCGCGTGGCACCCAAGGCGCAGTTCTTGTGGAACAATCAGCAGGTGGTCAACGTCTTCATGCCCGGGCAGCGCGAACCGTGGGCGGTGATTTTCACCAAGCGACCGGCCACGTTGGATCTTGTGCTCACGGGGCCAAAGGGGCGGTTTGCGCTGGGGCGCATCGCCGAGATGGGCACGGCCCGGGATTTTGTGGCCGATCATCCACAGCGCGATCAAATCAAACTTTCGTTTGCCGATCCAGACCAACTGCATGCTAACGGCTTGGAAGAATTTCTGACCGAACACGCAGTGGATGTTTCTGGCGGCGCGGCGTTGAAAGCGGAGTAGCAGCGTTGCAGGTTACCATTCTCTACAACGGGCCTTCGCTGCCGACCGATCATCCTGACTACGCCAGCGAGGCGGGCGTGATGGATTCCGTCGCGGCGTTCGAAATCGCGCTCCGCGCCGGCGGACACGTGGTCGATCGGCTGGCGCTGGAAAGCCAGATCGACGGCTTGCTGCAGCACGTCGAGCAGCGGCGGCCCGATGTGGTGGTGAATTTTTGCGAAAGCTTCGCCGGCCAGCCGAGCGGCGAGCCGTACGTGGCGTCGCTGTTGGAAATGCTGGGCGTGGCCTACACCGGCGGCACGCCTGAGTGTTTGGCGCTGGTCCGCGACAAAGTTCGCACCAAGTGGTTGCTGCGCGGGGCCGATCTGCCGACGGCCGCCTTTGCGCGTCTCAAACCGTGCGATGAATTCAACCAACTGCATTTGCGCGGCATCGTTGGCGAGTTTCCCTGGTTCGTCAAACCGGCGGCCGAAGATGCCAGTCTAGGCATCAGTACGGACAGCGTGGTTTGCGATTGGCGCGCCCTGGTGTTGCAGGTGGATAAGCTTCGCGCGCGCTTTGGCGACGTGCTGGTGGAGCGCTACATTGGCGGCCGCGAGTTCAACGTGGGCGTGGTTGGTCTGCCGGACGTGCAAGTGTTGCCGCTGGCCGAAATTTGCTTTGCGATTGGCGATGCTTTGCCGTGGCCGGTGGTGACGTACGAAAGCAAGTGGGACGAAGGCAGCGCGGCCGATCTGGCCGCGGCGCCGCAATGCCCGGCGAATGTCGAACCCGCGCTGGGCGAGCGCATTCGGCATGTGGCGCTGGCGGCATTCAACGTCACTGGCTGCCGCGACTATGCCCGCGTGGATTTGCGCGTGACGGCCGAAGGCGAAATCTTCATCCTGGAAGTCAACGGCAACCCGGACGCTGGGCCGGGCGCGGGGCTGGCCCGCGCGCTGCGCGTGGCCGACATTTCGTACGAGCAGTTCGCGCTGCGATTGGTGGAAACCGCGCGCCAGCGCGGCGCCCGCGCGGGAGCCGCGTCATGAAAAAAGGGCGGATGGAGGCATTTAGCGATGGCGTGATTGCCATTCTAATCACCATCATGGTGTTGGAACTCAAACCGCCCGAAGGCAGCGATTGGCACGCGCTGGCTCCACTCGTTCCGACGATTCTCAGCTATGCGCTGAGTTTTGTGTTTTTGGGCATCTACTGGAACAATCACCACCACATGATTCAAGCGGTGGAGCACGTGAATGGCCGCGTGCTGTGGGCCAATTTGCATCTGCTGTTCTGGCTCTCGCTGGTGCCGATTGCCACGGCCTGGATGGGCCGCAATTTTGCCCCACTGCCGGTGGCCATGTACGGAGCGGTGCTGCTGTTGTCTGGCATTGGGTTCTTCGTGTTGGCCCGCACGCTGGTGCGCTTGCATGGGCCAGAGTCGACGCTGGGCGCGGCATTAGGCAAAGACTGGAAGAGCAAGCTTTCGCTGCTAATTTACACGGCGGCGATTCCGCTGGCATTTGTCGATCCGCGGATTGCCTGCGGTTTGTACGTGCTGGTGGCGGTGCTGTGGCTGGTGCCTGACCGGCGGATTGAACAGCAGTTGCGGCATTGAGTTTGGCATGCGCGAGTCGCTGAAGCCGAAGCCTCGACGCGCGTTCAGCGAGGCAATTGATCGCTGCTGTCGCGGGTCAGCAACCAAGCGTTGAGCAACTCCATTGTGCCCTCGCAGGGCGGCGCGATATGGCTGAACCTAAACACCAGCCCACGTCCACTTGCCGCGGAGGGCCGAGAATGATATTATTTGAGACTTACTATTTTCCGAAGTGACGTCGTTGGATGGGCTGCCGCGGGCGGCGGCCTGGGAAGGAAGTTCGCCATGAAAAAAGATATTCACCCACGTTATATGGCTACGGCCGTCAAATGCGGCTGCGGTAACTCGTTTACCACTCGTAGCACCGTGCCGGAGATGAAGGTCGATATTTGCAGCGCTTGCCATCCGTTTTTTACGGGCAAGTTGAAATTCGTCGATACGGCGGGCCGCATCGAGAAATTCAAAACCAAGTTCGCTGGCGCCGGATACGCCAGCCTCAAACGCGGCAAGAAAGCCGCTGCCGCTGAACCGACGGGCGAAAACTAGCGGCCACGGCCGGTCAATTTCTCTCGCTGCGCGCCAGCATTCGATGGGCGCGCGCTCCGTTGTTTGGCGGTCATCGGTCGGCGTCTTGCGCGTTGCTCGTCCTGGTGGCCCTTCTCGTTTGGCCCCAATCCCGGCGTTGCCGGAGGTGTGAGCAATTCATGCGTGAAATTCTGGACGAAAAACTCAAGCGATTCGAAGAACTCGAACGTTCGCTGACCGATCCCGCCGTGCTGGCCGATTCCACGCGCATGGGTCCGCTGGCGCGCGAGCACGGCTCGCTCGCCAAACTGGCCACCAAGTATCGGCGGTTCAAACAGTTGAATCAGCAAATTGCTGAAACCACCGAAATGATCAAGGGGCACGATTCCGAACTTCGCGAACTGGCCGAAGCCGAAATCCCGCTGCTCCGTGACGAGCGCGAGCAGTATTGGAACGAACTGCTGGAAATGACCATTGGCGGCGAAGATTCTAATCGCACGCGCTGCGTAATGGAAATTCGCGCCGGCACCGGCGGCGGCGAAGCGGCGCTGTTTGCCCGTGATCTGTACCAAATGTACAAGCACTACTGCGAAGCCCGTAGTTGGAAGGTCGAAATTCTGGACATGAACGCCACGGAACTCGGCGGCTTCAAAGAATTGTATCTCGGCCTGGAAGGCGAAAATGTCTATCGCGATCTGCAATACGAAAGCGGCGGCCACCGCGTGCAGCGCGTGCCGGAGACTGAAGCCAAGGGACGCGTGCACACCTCGGCCGCCACCGTGGCCGTAATGCCAGAACCGGAAGATGTCGAAATCGATCTCAAGCCGGACGATTACCGCATCGACAAATTCTGCTCCAGCGGTCCCGGCGGCCAGCACGTCAACAAGACGGAATCGGCAATTCGGCTGACGCACTACGAGACCAACATCGTTGTGCAGTGCCAAGACGAAAAAAGTCAGCACAAAAATCTGGCCAAGGCGCTGCGCGTGCTCAAAACCCGGCTGTACGAAGCCAAGCGCGAAGCCGAACACAACAAGCGGGCGGAAGAACGCAAAACGCTGGTCGGCTCAGGCGATCGCAGCCAGCGTATTCGCACTTACAACTTTCCGGACAATCGCGTGACCGATCATCGCATCAATCTCACATTGTACAAGTTGGATTCGATCATCTCCGGCAACCTGCAACCGGTGGTCGACGCCCTGCTGGACTACGACCGCCAGGCGCAACGTTCCGCCTTTGGCGCCATCGATTGATTCGATTGATTCGCTCGCTGGCGTTGAATTTCCAAACCGGCAGAGGCTGAAAGTTGCCTCGTCTGCGTCAGCGGCGCCATTCCGGCGTCCAATGAGCCGATCGAGGAAAGGCCGCGAAGTCGAGTTCGTAGTCGCTGAAAGGAATGTCAAGCGGTTCGTCATAAAGCTGCCGCTTCGCGAGGAATTCGCGGCACAATTGTGCTCCACCGGTGGAACCGACCTGCGTCCAAGCGTAAAGCCACAACCCGCGCTCGGGATTTTTGAGCGCAACCCGCTCGCGCGCGGCGCGAAAGTGCGGTTCAAGTTGGCGAATTTCAGCCTTGGGCAAGCGACTTTCGCCCCGATGTCTCCGCCGAATCTCGAAGCAGTTACCGACGAGAACAACATCAAAATTCGCCGTTTCCCAAACTTCCGCATTCGGCTTGACGTACTTGCGAAGCCGGTCCGCAATTTCGATCAGCGTGGGATCAGTATCGATTAACGCTCGCTGCAATTTGCCCCGATCCATTATCCATGCTTCCAAATCTGGATGTTGCTTCGCGAGTTGACCTTCCGGCATTGCGGCACGATCGTGTAACCAGCCACAAAATTCTGCAGGGTCACGAAATTCGTTCTGGTCAAAATCCTCTTCGCCTGTTATTCCTCGAGCCAATTGCCAAAGGAACCCTTCCAGCGAGTCGTTAATAATTCGCAATTGCCCTTCGGAACCAAGCATCACGATTGGCGGCGACTCGGTCTGCAGGCTATCGTAAAGCCAATAAGCAACGGCCCCACCGGTCGGATCAAACATAAAACTTGCGAAGTAATCATGAAGGTCCGAGCCATGCTCGATTTAGTAGCCGTCGAAACGATCACTTTTGATTCGGAATCCGCCGATCGTTCCCCAGTGTTTGTCCGTCAGCCACTGGCCAAACTCGCGTAGTAGCGGCGGCACGGCAAAGCCCTCCGGAAAATTCTCCGTCAAGCTTTTCAGGTCGACGGGGTGTGCAATGAATTCAGGCTGTTGATTTTCCATGTCGGTTACCTGATTGCTGCGAAGCGTCCGCTACGCGAATCATTCTAGCCGCGCGATCGGGCCACGCGAGAATAGACCTTGCGATTAGCACTCAAGTTGGTAGAAAATGCTGGTGTCGTCGGCGAATTTCTTCGGTGATCCTCATGTTTTGCGAAAACGTCGCATCCGGCTATAGGACCGATGGCATGTTTCGATGAGAATGCACTGTTTGAAATCAAATCTCTGAGCTCGTCGGGGCCGTCACGGAACTCACCATGTCTGACAGCGAAGCCTGGACGATCGGCCGACTGCTGACCTGGACCACCGAGTTTCTAAAAAAGCACCACGCCGAAAGTCCGCGACTGGATGCCGAAGTGCTGCTGGCACACGCCCGTGGTTGCCAGCGTATTCAGCTTTACACGGCCTTCGACCAATTGGCCGACGAAGCGCTGCGAACCTCGTTTCGGGCGCTGGTCAAGCAACGGGCCGATGGCCTGCCGGTGGCCTACCTGGTGGGCAAGCGCGAGTTTTACTCACTCAACTTTCGCGTGACGCCCGACGTGCTGATTCCGCGGCCAGAAACCGAGTTTCTGGTGGTGCGGCTGCTGGACCTGGCCAAAAAGCTCTCCGCCGAAGGCGCGGCCGGCGCGCAGCCAGCGCCGCGAATTTTAGACGTTGGCACCGGCAGCGGCATCATCGCCATTTGCGCCGCGAAAAAGATTCCGCAGGCAAAAGTGACGGCCATCGATATCAGCCCCGCGGCGCTGACTGTTGCTCGGCAGAACGCGGCCGACCTGGGCGTGGCTGAGCGGGTGGAGTTCATCGAAAGCGATCTGCTGGCAGCGCTGCCGCCGGATCGCACGTTCGAAATCATCGCCAGTAACCCACCGTATATTAGTGCCGCGGAGTTCGAATTGCTTGAGCCCTCAGTCCGCGACCGCGAGCCGCGCCTGGCGCTGCTTGGCGGCACGCAGGGCACGGAGATCATTTGCAGGCTGATCGATCAGGCGGCCGAGCGACTGGTTCCAGGCGGCTATTTGCTGTGCGAGATCAGTCCCACACTGCCAGGGCTGGTCGAACTGTTTGCAGCCGGCGGCAAGTTCGAGGTCGCGCCGCCGATTAAAGACCTGGCAGGCCAAATCCGCGTGATGCAGGCCAGACGACTGGGTTAGGCGAATCCTCCAAGTGTCTTGCGGAAAAAAACGCCAAACGGGCGGAACTTCGCGGCGCGTTGCGGCGTCCAAGTCCACGCGATACATTGCGTTTACACCCACGCCATCTCCAATTGACGCTCTTCAGCCCCATCGCCATGAAAAAATTCACGCTGTTGGTTGCAATTTCTGCCGCCCTGTTGTCTGCCGGTTTTGCCCTGGCCTATTTTGCTGACACACCAATGCCTGAGAAACGCCAAAAAGCTGAAAAAGCGATGAAAGCCGGCAATTGGAAAGACGCCTACGAGCTGTTCAAGGCGTTGGCCGTCGATGCCAAAGACGACGCCGCCAAAGTACGTGGCGACTTGAACAGCGCGCTGCAATGCTTGCAGAACCTGGGGCGAATGGATGAGTTCGACGAGTTCCGCGAAGAAGTCGTTAAGCAGCATGCCGACAATTGGAGTTTGTTGCTGGCGGCGGCCGATTCGTACATGAACTACGAGCACGGCGGCTTTCGGGTGGCTGGCAAATTCGTACGCGGCTTTCATCGTGGTGGCGGCGAACAGCAAAACGCCGTGGCCCGCGATCACGTCCGCGCGTTGCAATTGATGGTGCAAGCTTTTCCTAAGGTCAACGCCGATCCGAGCGCCTACGACAAAAGCCAGTTCTATCTGCACCTTTCGCAACTGCTGCTGGCCAATCGCGGCTACTACGAATCCTGGCGGCTGCAATATCTGACCGAAATCGACAAACTGCCGGACTACGATTCCGGCTATTACAACGGTTATGGCGGCGGTAATCCGGCTGGCGCCCCGGTCGATGAAAAAGGCGATCCCATTTACCACACTGCGCCCAAAACGTGGGACGCCGCCACAACCGACGGCCAGCGCTGGCGCTGGGCACTGGTGCAAGCCGTGGAGGCCTCGCCGTCGCAACTGAACGCGGTGCGGATGGAGTTCGCAAACTTTCTGCACAACCAGTTTGGCGTGCAAACCATGGCGCAGTACGGCGGCTTCTTCGGCCGCGGCGGTGAAGAAGACGAACAGCCAGAAAAAACCGGTCCGTTCGCCGTCGATTCGTTGGGTGACGACGAAACCATCGCCAAGTTGGCGTCCGGCGTCAAGCGATTCAAGCTGCCTGACGAATTCAATTTCATCAAAATCTTTCAGCAGATTGCCGACGAGCCTAAGACGGGCCACGGCAGCGAAGCGCTCGACACGCTGGCTGGCATCTTCGAAAATCGCCGCCAATACGACAAAGCGGCCGAAGTTTGGAAGCGCGCCATCAAAGAGTACGCGCCGGGCGACAATGATTATCGCAAACAGCGGCTCGAGCAAATTCTAGGCAATTGGGGCCGCTTCGAAAGTTCCGAAGTCCAGCCCGCCGGCAAAGGCGCGGAACTCGAGTTCGTTTTCCGCAACGCCAAGCAGGTCGATTTCGAAGCGCACGAAGTCAAAATCGACAAGCTCCTGGAAGATATTAAAGCCTACTTGAAGAGCAAGCCTCGCCAGCAAGACTGGCAAAAAACCAATTTGCAAAACATTGGCGATCGGCTGGTCGGCGAGAATCAGACGCAATACATCGGCAAAAAACTGGCCGATTGGAAGCTCGATCTCAAACCGCGCGATCGACATTACGATCGCCGCCTCACCGTGGCCACGCCGCTCCGCGATGCGGGCGTGTATCTGGTGACTGCCAAGCTGGCCGACGGCAACACAGCCCGCTCGCTGGTGTGGGTCAACGATACGGCCGTGCTCAAAAAGCCGCTCAGCGGCAACAAAACGTTGTATTACGTGGCCGACTCGCGGACCGGCAAGCCGCTCGAAAAAACGAACCTGGAATTCATCGGCTACCGCATTCGCTATATCAACGACGGCAACAAGTGGGAGGCCGATTACGAGAACTTCGCCGAGTTCACCAATGCCGATGGCCAAGTGCAGGTTGCCAGTAAAGACGACAACAAGGGCCAATATCAGTGGCTGGTGGTCGCCCGCACGGACGACAAGGAGAATCCGCGGTTCACATTTTTGGGTATCACCTACAACCATCAAAACAATTACTACGACGCCCAGTACAACCAGACCAAGGTGTTTACCATCACCGACCGGCCCGTCTATCGGCCCGCGCAAAAGGTGCATTTCAAATTCTGGGTCCGGCACGCCAAGTACGATCAGGCCGATACATCGAGTTTTGCCAATCAAGATTTTGGCGTCGAGTTGCACAACCCCAAGGGTGAGAAGCTGCTCGATAAATCCTTCAAGGCCGACGCTTACGGCGGTTTGGAAGGCGAGTACGACCTGCCCAGCGATGCCACGCTCGGCACCTATCAGGTCTATGTCAAAAATCATGGCGGCGGCAGTTTCCGCGTCGAAGAATACAAAAAGCCGGAATTCGAAGTCAAAGTCGATGCGCCGAGTGAGCCGGTGATGCTTGGCGAAAAAATCAAAGCCACGATCAAGGCCAAGTATTACTTCGGCGCGCCGGTCGTTAAGGCCAAGGTCAAATACAAGATCACGCGCGAGTCGCATTCGGAAGTTTGGTATCCCTACGCGCGTTGGGATTGGCTGTTCGGCCGCGGCTACTGGTGGTTCGCCTACGATTACAGTTGGTATCCGGGCTGGAACGAGTGGGGTTGCCAGCGCCCGATCGGCATCTGGTGGCCGCACTTCAATCGCACGCCGCCGGAAGTCGTGGCCGAAGTCACCGCCGACATCGGCGCCGACGGCACGCTCAGCGTCGAGATCGATACCGCGGTTGCCAAGGCGATTCATCCCGATCAAGATCACAAGTACAGCATTACGGCCGAAGTTGTCGACGACTCGCGCCGCACCATCGTCGGCACAGGCGCGGTGCTGGTCGCCCGCAAGCCGTTCAAAGTCACCACCTGGGTCGACCGTGGTTACTATCACACTGGCGACGTGATTCATTTTGACGCCGCCGCGCAGACGCTCGATCAAAAGCCGGTGAAAGGCCGCGGCAAACTGCGCTTGCTCAAGGTCGCCTACAAAGACGACAAGCCGGTGGAAACGGAAGTCGAAGCGTTTGATCTCAACACCGACGATCAAGGCCGCGCAGCGCAGCAACTTAAGGCCGTCGAGCCCGGTCAGTATCGTTTTTCGTACCGGCTCACCGACGCGGCCGGCCATGCCATCGAAGGCGGCTACGTGTTTACGATCATCGGTCCGGCATTCGACGGCGCTTCGGTCCGCTTCAACGATATCGAATTGATTCCCGATAAGGCCGAGTACAAGCCGGGCGAAAAAGTCAAATTACAAATCAATGTCAATCGCGCCGGCGCGGCCGTGCTGCTGTTCACCCGCGCATCCAACGGCACGTACTTGCCGCCCAAACTGATTCGCATCACGGGCAAAACCGCCACCGAAGAAATCGAAGTGCTCGCCAAAGACATGCCGAACTTCTTCGTCGAAGCCGTGACCGTCGGTCGGGCAAAAGTCTTCACCGAGGTCAAAGAAATCATCGTCCCGCCCGAACAGCGCGTGCTGGATGTGGCCGTAACACCTAATGCAGAAAGTTTCCGCCCCGGTCAGAAGGGCACCGTCTCCATCAAACTCACCGGACCCGATGGCAAGCCGTTCGTTGGCACCACCGTGGTCTCGATGTACGACAAAGCGGTCGAGTACATTTCCGGCGGCTCGAATGTCCCGGAAATCAAAGCCTTCTTTTGGAAGTGGCGACGCAGCCATCACCCCAATACCGAATCCAACCTGGCTTGGATGTTCTACAATTTGATCAAACGCAACGAAGTCGGCATGGGCAACCTGGGCGTCTTCGGCCATCTCAACGCCGACGAATACGCTCAGCACGCTGGGGTCACTGCTGAAGGGGCGACCTTGACCTTGGGGACCGGTATGGGCCGCGGCGGCGCCAGGCGGATGGCCGGCAATGCCCTTGCGGATGCCAAGCCGGCTGCGCCGATGTCAAAGGCTGCCGCATCAATGGACGCCGCCAAGGACGGACGCGCAGAAGGACAAAACGCCGCAGGCGAAGGCGGTGAACCGCCTACTGGCGTTGAGCCGACGGTGCGGACGAAGTTCGCCGATACGGCGCTGTGGGTGGGCAGTTTGACCACTGATGAGAAAGGTCTGGCCGAGGTCAAGCTCGACATGCCGGAGAATCTCACCACCTGGAAAATCAAAGTCTGGG
>JBBRCE010000069.1:0-23621 GCA_038205115.1 Pirellulales bacterium | reverse complement strand
TCTTGCAATCAGAAATCGCAGCTTGGTCAACCAAGACCAACGACAAACAACGCGGCGTCGACTGGCAATTCAAAATCGAAAACGCACGCCTGAAACTCAAGCGACTCTACCCGAAAATTAAGACTGGATGACGCACTAGCGTAGTGACCGGGTTTATCATCAAAAGGGTGATTTTCGGTGAGTGCTATACGCTTGAGGACGTGTTGTGGGACGCTGCCACGGGCGCAGCTTTTGCAGGGGTGTTTGGTGTCGCGTCGAAGGTTATTGGGAAGCTTAGACTAGTGAATGGCGCTTTACCGAAACTGTTCAGCTACACCGGGGAAACGATCTTGAGCGGAACCTCAAAATCCATTGTAAAATCTCCATTGCAGTGGGCAACCATCGTTGCGGAAAAAGAGGGAGTGGAGGGCGCTAAAGGAGTGTTCAGAATTGGAAAATGGCTCTTGCAGGGAACCGTGAAAGAGGGTGAAGTTGCTGCGACGGTCGTTCGCCCAGCATCGGGTTATACACCGTTAAGTGTTTGGAAAGCTGTGGCGGGACAATTCTCGTCGACGCCCTCAATTTGGTATGAGGCAGCGGGTGCGTTTTTCGAAACAGGCCCAATTGCTGCAGAGGGTCGTCAACTAATTCATCCGACGCAGTGTCCGCCGGGGCATTAAAATTAATTTAACGGTTGAGTCGACGGAGATAGCAAAATGGGACCGCAACTCAGCAAATTTGGCTTCCGGTTCCGCAGGCGTGTCCAGGAATCGAGCCTGCGCGGAACGATTTTCGAATGGACCATGCGAACTCTTTTTTTCTTCGTTTTAATGGCACTTTGGGTGTTGTTCGGAACGGTAATTTACTTTACCGCCAAGGCGTTTGGAATACCGAATGTTGGCCATCAAATTGCAATCCGGCTTGGATTCTCCGACGACATCGTCGCATTCATCCCGGTGGTGACCGGGTGTGTTCTAATGCCACTTGTATTGAGCGTTTCCACATTAGGGTGGATATTGAGTGCGAATAAAGTTAATAATGGCAAGAAACTTTATCGCGAATACCAGTTTGTTCATTCTAAACTCTTCACAGCATACAAGTTAACACTTGAATCGCGCAGAAATCTGGTGGGGCAAGGTGTTCTTATTGACTTCGATCCAAGCACTCGCAATGAAAAGACATTTCCATTGGAGTGGGTCCATTGGGTGACTGCAACCCCTGAAGTGCTGATTATTGCTGTGCCTGAATTTACTCGTGAAATACAAGTACAGCATGTTTGGCGAGGCGAAGATGGCCGTGTTGTCATGGCGCGGCCCAATGCTCATATGAAAATATATGACGTGTTACTCGGTAAACGGTATCGTTGCAATAATGGTTTCACTACCGAAAACGACGCTGATTTCGACGAACTCGTGTTCACGTTTCAAGTTGCTTCCCCGAAGTATAATACGATACGCGCTATCCTTTCGGCCATTAAGTTCACGCTTATTCCATGGGTTTCTGAACGGCACAAAACGTAACAAACAGACCGCTTCAGTTTAAATCATGAGATTTGTCGTCGCCACGCTTCAATATGGATATCAGCCATATTTTTCGTATTCAACTCAAATCAACAGCGCCTATTGCCGTCGCCACGGTTACATATTTAGTATCACAAGGCCGGATGAGCCCGCACTAAGGAACGACCGAAAAATAACTTCCGTTTTTCGTTCGGGTCGACGCGCGCTATCACGAGCAGCGGGCGTCTCACTCAGAGGAAGTTATTTTTCGGTCGTTCCTAATGTTGAAACATCAGTTTCACTTGCCGCATGAAAATCGTGACCCAGTCGTTTGACTGTGCGATCAGGGTCATCGATCAAGGCTTGAAAATCGCGTTTCAGATGCGCCCAACACCACTGCAAACGTTTGGCCTGCCAGTACATTTTCGCGCGATCGCAGTTGACGATGCCTGTGTACTTTTCGCCCAGCAGATGAACGACCGCCGTGCCCGCCCGACTGAAACACCGCAAACAGCGGCGCCACGGCGGTCCACAACCAGGCTTTTTGATTGGCCTCTTTGGTCAGCGATTCGTCGCAATCTTCCGACGAGATCAACTGCCGCTCGCGTCGCGGATGGCCTGGTGCTGGCACTGGTCCTTCTTCCGCAGCGGCCTGGCTTGCGGATGCTGGCTGCTTGGTGGCAACGAGGAATTCTGGGGGCTCAATCCCAATCGCGCTTCCAGCTTGGCAATTCGGTCCAGCAGCATGACCACAAAGGCGCGCACCGCCGGGCTCATCTCGGCTTCGAGTTCCGGCGGAATGCTGATCAGCTGCGACGGGTTGGACGACATAAACTATGTCGTCGCCAAAAAAACCGATCAAGTCCAGATCAGTTTTCGCCCAACCGCAACCAACGGGCCGTGAATGATAACGCTTGCTCAATCAAAAAGCTTAGCGTCGATTTTAACAATCTGCGCGTCATATTGCGCGGCCTCGTCGTGCAGACCTTGCTTGCGTAAGACGTCTGCATAAGCTCGATAAAGTTCCAGCATCATCGGATTCTCCGGACCATAATTGACTCGCAACTCGATTGCGCTCGACAACAAAGATTGTGCTCGCTGTAAGTTTCCCTCAGCCACTTCAACTTCAGCCAGATTCGGAAAAAACGCTCGAGGTCAAGCTCGTGCAGCAGGAGGCGAAGGAAATCTAGAAAAACCGATGGAGTCTGTGATTTATTTTTTGCAGCTTTGAAGCCTTGCTGTCTTGGTTCAGTGGGAAGTGGACGAGAGTGGAGTTGGAGTTAGCGGGTGGTGAAGTGGTTCGAAGGTGCTTTTCGCGGCCGGAAGCCGCGAGGATTTATCGCATTGGGCCAAAACCGAAGGGAAGGCGGACGACGAGATGAAGTTCGGCGCCCGGCCTTCGGTCTTGGAGCTGGAAGGCGCTCGGGTTACTCCCGAGCATGGCCCTTCCCTCCGCCCAAGGTTATGTCACGGCATACAGTTGATGCGGTGCTGAAATCAGCAACACGCGATTCGGACACGACCCGCGCGGCGGGTCTCTTCCGCTTTTCGCCGGCAAAGTGTTATATTGCAGCGGTTAACGCCCATTCACACTTTGCCGGTTTTTTTTCGAGTCGATCTGCCTGTGGGCCGCGAACCGCTGATTCAACAAGCTGCGGAAGACGACGATCGCGACCTGCGCCCGCAGAGCATGCGCGAGATGATTGGGCAGCGCGAGGTGTTTGCTCGGCTAGAAATTGCCGTGGATGCCGCTCGCAAACGTGGCGAACCGCTAGGGCATATTCTGTTCGACGGCCCGCCTGGGCTCGGCAAAACCACGTTTGCCACTTGCATCCCCCGCGATCTGGGCGTTGCGATGCAAATTGCCAGCGGCGCGGCTCTGACCGCGCCCAAGGATTTGATTCCGTATCTCACCAACGCCGAGTCGCACTCGGTGCTGTTCATCGACGAAATCCATCGGATGCCTAAGGCGGTGGAGGAATTCCTTTACCCAGCGATGGAAGATTTCCGCATCGATATTGCGCTGGGCGAAGGCGTTAACGCCCGCACCATCAACATGACGTTGCGGCCGTTTACGTTGATCGGGGCGACCACCCGCACCGGTTTAATTTCCGCGCCGCTCCGCGATCGATTCCAAATGCGCGAGCATCTGGATTTTTACACGCTGGCCGAACTGACCGAAATCGTGCGGCGGAATTGCAAGAAACTCAAGGTCAACATTGACGATGCCGCAGCCACGGAAATTGGCGTCCGCAGTCGTGGCACACCGCGATTAGCCAATAACCGCTTGCGCTGGGTGCGCGACTACGCCACCAGCAAAGCGGACGGCCACATCTCGCTCGAACTCTGCCAAGCGGCGCTGGCCATGCAAGGCGTCGATATGCTGGGGCTGGATGGACAAGATCGCAAATATTTGCAAACCATCATCTCGATCTTTAGCGGCGGACCGGTGGGAGTTGAGGCGGTGGCGCATACCATCAACACCGCGCCCGACACGTTGGTGGACGAAGTCGAACCGTTCTTGCTACGTTCAGGGCTGGTGATTCGCACGCCGCGCGGCCGCAAAGTCACGGTCAAAGCCTACGAACATCTGAAAATCTTGCCGCCGGGCGACGACGACGACAACCGCCAGTCGCGGCTGTTTTGAGCCGCGTGCTGGCCGCCATGCCACGATTGCCGCATGACGACACTCGCCATTTGTGGCGCCGGGAGTTGGCGAAGTTGCCTTGAGCGAGCAGCGCTGGGTTAGCGCCGTCCACCGCCGCCGCCACGCCCGCCGCGGCCACCTCGTCCGCCGCGCGATCCGCCTTTGTTCGGCGAGGCCGCCCGCGATTCCATGTTGACGGCCACAATCATGCCGATGGCTTCTTCCCACGATGGAATATCGCGGGTGGCTACCTGATGCAATTGATCTTCGTGATCGTCATCGTCCTCGTCGTCGTCTTCATGATGCGGAGCGCCACGAGCGGCGTCTTCGCGGGCGATCGAGGCGCTTTTGGACGGCGCATCGCCTTCGCGCGGTTCGCCTTTACCGCGACCACGTCCACCGCGGCGACGGCGGCCAGGTCGATCGGGTCGTTGCGAACGATCGGAGTCGCGGGCCGTCGGAGCATCGTCGGTCTCGACAATTTCCGCATCGATGATTTCCGCATCGATGATGTCGACGTGATCCAGATCGGCATGATCCAGATCGGCAAGTTCGTGTTCCGGATCGTCAATAAAGCCATGCGTTTCCAGTGGCGTAAAATCGTCGTCCACCGGTTGCGGCTCGCGGCTTGTGGAACTGCCTTCTTCGCGACGCTTCGATCCACCACGGCGGCGACCGCCACGACGACGACGGCGGCGCGGCGCGCCCTCGGAGTTGTCCGGCTCTTCGCGGCCGCGCGGCCCGCCATC
Organism: Pirellulales bacterium; assembly: GCA_038205115.1. Taxonomy (GTDB): domain Bacteria; phylum Planctomycetota; class Planctomycetia; order Pirellulales; family JBBRCE01; genus JBBRCE01. The sequence continues at coordinate 18,747 of JBBRCE010000069.1, read as the reverse complement.
AGTGAGCGGTGCGTCCGTATCGGCCAAATCGGGTTCGAGCGGCTCGTCGAACGAATCAAAAACATCGTCGTCGGTCAGATCGTAACGCGCTTCGGGCGTGGGACGTCGCGGACGATCTCGCGGCGGTTCGCTGCGCGGCGATTCGCCACGTGACGCATCACTACGTCCGCTGGCCGGACGCGCGCTGCGATCCTGGCTTGGTCGATCTTGCCCTGCTGGTCGCGGCCGATCTCCGGCTTGGCCGGACCGGCGTCCGCCCGAGCGATTGTCCGATCGTCCTTCCGGGCGCTGGCCAGAACGTTGTCCGGCGCGCGGGCCGGTTTCGGCGCTGGCATCGCGACTGCCGGCCACGGGGGGCGGTAGATCGCGCAGGTCATCATCGTGTAAATCGCTCGTCGGTTCGTCAAGTTCGCGCTGCGGTTGTGGGCGCGACGATTGATCGCGGCGACCACCATCGCGCGGCGGACGGCGACCTTGATCGCGGCCGCCACCAGTCCGACTTCCGCGGTCGCGCCCGCCCGATTCGCGTGACGATTCACCTTGGCCCGAACCGGATTGGCCCGAACCGGATTGGCCCGAACCAGATTGACCCGAACCAGATTGACCCGAACCAGATTGAGCGGAGCTGCGTGACCCGGCGTCGCGTCGCGGCGGGCGATCTTGCGGCGCACCACTGGACGGCGCCGGCGTGGGCGGTTCTTCGGACGAACGAGATTCAATCGGGCGCGATTCTGCGGGGCGCGATTCTGCGGGGCGCGATTCGCCAGCCCGCGGCGGACGTACATCGGGGCGGCTGGCCGGCTTGGGTGGCGTGGGAACATCGGCCGCCGACACCGGCAAACCGAGCGCGCCAGCCAGTTGCGACCAATCGGCCGCGGGCTTGGGTTTGGCCGGACGTTCGACCACGGGCCGCGTCGGCTTGACGGGCGCGGATGCAGGCGGCGCTGGTGGTGGTGGCGTTTCGGTCGGAGCCGCAGCGCCAATTTCAGAAGCTAAGACGTCCCAGTGACTTTTTTTGGGGTCGGACATGTCGTACAGCAAGAATGATGATTCGAGATTCGCAGCCAGCCGCGCAACAGGCAAGTAGCAGCCGCGAAAAGAACAGACGCGAAATCACTTCGTCCAGGCAATGAATTTCGGCGGAAAAAAGCAGCCTCAGCGGCCGACGCTGCGCCGAAGTGATTTCGCATCCGTTCGCAAGTGCCCGTCAGTATAAGGTCGCGTTGCGGCGTTGGAAAGCCAATCCGCCGCTCGTGGGGCCAATTCTCGCCCGGCAACAACCGGCTTCGCAGCCTCGGGGCGGGCGATTTCAAGTTGCCACGCGGTTCACAGTCTGGCCGTCGCCGTGCGAGCCGATTTTGCTAGTGCGAGTGTGCCAGTATGCCCACAGCATCAACACGGCTTGCAACGGCAATCGCACCAGGTGCAGCGTCGGCGAGACGTTCGGCAAAATCTCCTGGTGCTGGTAGAGGTAAATATTGGCCGGAAACACCGCAATCAGTAGCGCAATGATTCCCCAGGCGGCCCAGGGCGAGGTTCCTGGCAGCAGCAGCAAGGCGCCCAGCACGGCCTCGCACGCGCCGCTGACGTACACCAGTTCTAAATGCCACGGCAGGTAAGGCGGCATGATCCGCAGATAAAACTCCGGCTCCACAAAGTGCATCACGCCAGCCAAGATCATGAAGCCGCCCAGCACGAATTTGGAAATGGTTTTGACGATGGACATCGCAGGCAAGCTCGGGTCGGGTTTGGCAAATCACTTAGGCGGTAGAGTTTGCACGAATTCGCGCGCCGCGGCAATCCAATCTTCTAGTAACCGATCGCTATCGAGGCCGTCCGGTTCGACGACGATCCAATTTTTCATCGGTCGACCGGTGAAGTCGAATTCGCGCACGTGGTCTTGCCGCAGCGAATGTTGAGCCTGTTCCGCGCCCAGTCGCACGATCAGGCTGTCGTGCATCACACCCACCAGCAAGTTGCCGTCGAGCATGAACCCCAGCCCGCCGAACATCTTCTTCTCGACCACCGCCGACTGTTGCCGCAAAATCCAGCGCACGCGCTCGGCCAGCGATTGACTGTAGGGCATGCGATCAACCTCGCGCTCGGATGTTGTGCGATTCTCAACCGCAGTTTATTCGCTGGGCGGACGGCGGTCGAATGTGGTGCTTGCCGGTCGAGTTCGCGCCTGCTCAATTCGCCATTGCCGCAAACCGCCGCGCACGCGGCCGATCTGGCCCGTCATCGCCCGGGCGCCCGTCGGCGTGACGACGCCTTGAGCAAAGCGCGTTTCGAATTCGATTGGAACGAGCAGTTCCGTCTCTCGCTCGATCCGGAAACAGCCCGTCGAATGCCCGACGAGACCTTACCGCAAGACACGTTCAAAATCGCCCACTTCTGTAGCCTGTGCGGCCCCAAATACTGCTCGATGAAGATCACCGAAGAAATCCGCGAGTTGGCCAAATCCGGCCCGCTGCTGCCGGTGGTGGAAACGAAGTAGCATTTGGCTGCACCGCACCACGCAGCGTTGCAAAGCGTGCCGGCCGATCGGTCGCACCGAACTTTAAAGCCGTGATCTTGGCTTGATTCATTACTCCTTAACAGGTGTAGTTGTGGCCGGTTCCTCCGGACGAGCTTTCAGAGCACTTGGCAGACGTTCTCGAAGTGTCAGTCCCCAAGCGTCAAGTTTGCGTTGGGCCACGCGTAGTTCGCCATCGACGATTCGCACCATCATGAAGTCGCCGGTTTGGCCGTCGGGACGAGCGGCTGCGCCATCGCTGATTGCGCGTAAATCTTTCCAGTTGTAAACGTAAGCGCCGTGCGAATGGCCGTGAATCAAGACGACACGGTAGCCTGTCAAAACCTCGCGGAAGCGATCCTTGGCCCGTTCATTCCACCAATCTGCCATGCCGCCCGAGTAGCAGTAGTGACAAAACACGATCACGATCTTACCGCTGTCGCCCACGTTCTTTTTCAAATCAGCCTTTAAGAAGCCCAGTGAGTCTTCCGGATGATGATTGGCCGGTCCGGTGATGCAATCGGCCGAATCCGTGCCCGGAAATAAGTTGAGTTGCGTCAAATGGACGTTGTCCCAATCCCACGAGTAGTGGAAACCGTTCGGTGAAATCATCGTCAGGCCGACACGTTTTTGGTTGCGTTCTTTAATGCCGGCTCGGCTGTAGCTGGGGCCAGTCATACCGTCGTGGTTGCCGAAGCCTTCATAAAGCGGATAGCCCAGGCGCCCGTCGTTGCCGATCAGCCCATAATCTTTTTCGAAAGCGGCCCAAGCGTGCGGAGCTGTGGCCGTTTCGAAACCCTTGTCGAGTAGATCACCATTGAGCACGACGCCGCGCGGCGTGGGCACAACACCGCCGCCAACCGCCTTCGGTAATTCCGCGCCGGGCAGCCAATTCATTTCGTCGATCACTTTGCGGTTCAACTCGTCGTTGTTGCCCAGGCCGTAATGGCAGTCGGAAGTGACGAAAAAAGTGACGTCATCCTTCACGTGTTTGTCGACTGTGCGAAATGCCCAAACGTCTCCAGCCACTTTCGGGTATTTGCCGTTGTCTTGCTCGACGCGCCAGAAGTACGTCTTGCCGAAATCGAGCTTGGCCGGCATCGCGAATGACTTCGCTTTGCCCTCGAGCTGATGTGGATCGACCTTGCCTTCGCGCACAGCCGCTTCGTCCGTGCCGAAGTAAAGCGTTTGTGATGTGGCAAAGCGCCCTGGCGTCCAGCGCAATTCGGCCAGATCGGATTTTACGCCGGCCACACGATGCCGCGGGTTGGGCGAAGTGCTCGGCCCGCCATCGGTCGAAAACTTCCAAACGTCACCCGTCGCGCCAATCCTCTTGCTCTGCGCATCGAGCTGGTCCACTCGCCAGTAGATCGTCTGTCCCGGCGTCAAGGCTGGCGATGTGAACTCCGCGGAAGCAACTTTTTCGCCGGCGAGATGAGTGAGTTTTTCGACGGTGCCTGCCACGCGAATGTCGTAAGAAGCCACACCGGCTGTACCGGGCTTCCAAGAAAACTTAAGTTGATCGGTGTTGGCTGTCGAGCCATCGGCCGGCGCGGGATCATACGCCGCGGTCCAACCGGCCGAGTTGCGCAATTCACGCTCCGTCAGCGCTCGCGACCAAACCTTTACACCAGCCAAAGCGCCGTGGAACGGAAATGTCGGCTTCTTGCCGCTATTGTCCAGCGCCGCACCGAGCAGCAGCGGCCCGCCGGCCTTTACGGCCAGTTTTTCCTGCTGCTGTACTTTGAGCGCGCCCTGCACGTAAACACTGAGCTGTTTGCCGTCAAACGACCAGGCGATGTGTTGCCACGCGCCAGCCGTCGGAATCTTGGGGTAACGTAGCGGTCGATCAGATCCACCGAACGCGCCATCGTTGCCGAGCCCGTAACAAAAGTCAGCCGCTCCATTTGGCCGCACTCCCCAACCAGCCAGAACTTCGCGTGCGCCCGGCATGGCGGAATATGCCCACACGGCGACGGTAAACGGATTGCCATTGCACAATTCGTCTGGCACTGCAAATGAGGCCTTAAGCGGTCCACCGCCTTCGAACGAAACGGCGCGTCGACCGGCCAAGTCGACCACGCGCGGCGATTTGTCGAGCGGGCTCAGTTCGCCGCCCAAAGTGCCGGTGTTTCGCCAGTTCGTAATCGCTCCGGCCGAAAGCTTCGCGGCATCCAGATCCACGAACAGACCATCCGACACCTTCGCTTTGTCACCCGCCGCCTGCGCGAAATTCGCAGCGGACACGAAAAACAACAAAACCAACAGCGCCGGCAAGCAGCGAGGGCTGGCTGCAACCATAACAGTTCCTTTTTCAGCTGGAGCGATCGAGGCGGGCAATGAAACAGGCGGGCAATGAAACAGGCGGGCAATGAAACAGGAGCGAGTCAGTCACTTACCAATTCGACAATCATCGCGGTTTTTATTCCCGCCAACAAACGTCACAATCACGTCTTAGTTACGACCGCGCGATCGACTTCATTGCCATTCTGGTCGATGGCGCGCAGCGTCAATTTTTGTGGCGTGAGCTCGCAGTAGACCAGCGAGTGGCGGTCGCCGACATGTTTAGCGGTATACGGCGCCCAATTGTCGCCATACTTGTCTTTGATGAACTTCTCGGTCTGATCGATCGAATTCTTGTACAAAGAACCGCCACCGCCGCCACTGACAATGTGAATCACGCCGTCCGGCCGCGTGTGTGTCTGGCCATCAAACTTGTTATCGATCGTGTACGTGCCACTGACCAGTTTATCGTTCGGCTTGCGTGGTGTCGGCGCAAAACGTATCGGCCGCGACCTTTGATACGTGTGGGCATGTCCCGCAAAAACCACATCAACGCCGCAGCGCTCCAAAACGGGCGACAGCACCCGCATCTTTTGCTCGGTGTAATGCGGCGGCGATGAATGGAACATGGGCGCGTGCATCAGCACAAACTTCCATTTGGCTTTTGACTCGGTCAGATCCTTTTCAAGCCAAGACAGCAAATCGGGGCTATCAATTTTGCAGTAACCATTGCTATCCACCACGGCGATGTGCGCCGGCCCTTCGTCAAACGAGTAAAACGCCAGGTTCGGAAAGCTGCGCGATGTTGCACTTCGAAACCGCGCGGTCTGGTCTTGGTCTTTACCGAGCGGTGTACTCCATTTGCCCTCTCCCGGGCCGCCAACCGGCGCGTGGAAGAAATAATAGATGCCCAGGCAGTCCGGAAAAATGTTCAGACTGGTATCGACGTCGTGATTGCCCAGCAGACTATAGAACGGCGTGGAAGCCATCAGCGGCGCGCCGACCGGCGATGCGGCCTTGGTCACATTCAAATACGTGCCCCAATAGTGATCCAGATATTGGCTGATGCGACCGATCGGATAGACGATGTCGCCCAGCGCCAGTACGAAATCCGGCTTGAGTAACCCCGCCTGATACGCCACGGCGCACTGCCCGGTCTTGCCGCTGGCCAGATCGCCTACAGCCACAAATCGCACGGTCGATTCGGGCGAGGCGCATGTGCGGAACTTCTGCTCGCAGATCGTTCGCTTGCCGGATGTCACGCGATACCAGGCGTCAGTATCTCGCGGCAGATCGCCGAGCGTCGCCCAATACTTCACGTAGTTCTGTGCGCGTTCACCAATTGGCACTGCCTTTTGCAACTCAGGCTCCTCGGCCGCGTCGATGTGGACTTTCTTCTTGAGTTGCTCAGCCGTCGGCGCTTTAAGCGAAATGGCCGCGTGCTTTACAGGAGTCGGGCGACTCGCCGCACCATCCCAGCCAAATTCGATTGCGAAATTTCCGCCGGCCGCATCGGTCAACCAGATGACATCTTTGCTGTCGGCCCCTTCGCTGGCCGTCGGACCGGGCTGAATGTACGGCGGAACGATTAGGCCGTCTTTCGGCATGGAATTGCCTGGAGCAACAGCGCCGGCTTCAACCGTTGCATCGGAAACCGTGGCCGCGAACACCGTGCCTGCCGCCAACAAACCCACCATTTGTCGGCGGGAGAATGGATTGCTCATGTGTAGAGTCGCCCTCTTGGAAGCTCGCCGGAATTCTGAATCAATCAAAGCAAGTCCGACTCGATCGCGCCTGCTCCGCGGCAGGCAACGGTTCGACTATAAGCGTAACGAGTCGCTCATTCAATCTTTCGACTCCTGCTTCCCGCTCATGTATCGCGAACGTCACCGGTGCCAGCGCCACACCAATGCGGAGCCGCCCCGCCGAGTCACTTCGAATCTTCCAAGTCGACCATCCTCCGCCGTTGACTTTCTCGGCGAAATATAGTATACTAATGTCCATATATCTTGCGGGCGGAAGGGCCGCCCAATGCGAGACAACGGATTTTGCGGCAACGCCAGGCCAAGAGATGTCGGGCTGCGGCACGGAACGATGTGCGGACGAGACATTCGACGGGCAAGGTCAGGCCGATGTGCCTGAGTAACAACTTGCCAATTGCGACGATTGCTCTTGGCCGGATTTCCGCGCGGCGGCAACCTGGTGGCACGAGATGTCGATGGGACGGTTTGCTAGACCAAATTAGGTTCGCCCGGTGCGCCGGCAACTGAAACGAACCGCCCATCGACCGCTGAAAGCGCCGAACCCCCGTTGAAGCTCTTTGACAACCTAACCGGCGGTCGCCTGCGTTTAAGCAGCCTGGCGTCCGCTCACACTCTCCGAATGGCAAACGGGCGATTTGGCGGGCAACGTTCGCGTTGCGCGCCGCTGATCTCAAAAAGCGATTCGACGGCATCCGCCTTTGCGTTCTGGTCCGTCGTTGCCGACGCAGCCTGCGTCGGTGGATTGAGCCCTGAGCGCTGGATTGACGACTTGATGCGTTGATGAGTGCTGGCGATGCAATGGCATGCGGACGCCAGCGCAGCCGACGCAGGCTGCGTCGCCAACGAACTGCCGGGCGTCCGCTGATCGATTGCGATCGGTGCGGGCGGAGGCTGTTCGTCGCTGCTAAAGGTCATCAGCGATGCGCCGTCGAACGCGCGCGAGTCAAACGCCGTGAACATTGCCGCGCTGTAGTACGGCAAATCGGAGTCGTGGGCCTACGGTCCACGCAGATCGAACGCCGCACCATGCAACTGTCTGGCGTCTGTCATTTCGAAAAAAGCACTGCGGGCGAGTTCAGCTTGGGCAAAAAGGCTGGTTTTCTCGCAGGTTTTGCTTTGTGGCAGGTCGCTCGGACGGCCGACTGTCACCTGGCAAAAAAATGCGGCGCGGAGCCAAGAGTTCACCTGGATTGCTACTGGCCAACACGCGTGCCGCCGGACGTCGCGGGCAAATGCTGGAAGTCGGTGGGGGCGTGTGTTATCTTGGTGAACAATCCGCAGGGCATTTTGGCCCGGCGGATCCCGCCTTTACGGTTCGCCCCATCACCGCCTATGCAGGGAGATTTTGCGATGTCGCGTCGCACACGCCGTCAGTTTTTCGAAGAATCGCTATTTGCATCGGCCGCCGCAATCGTTGCCGCGAGCGCCGGGTCGCTGTGCGGAGCAGACACGGCCGCCAGCAGTGGCGAAGGTCGTCAGGCTGGTCCTAACGATATCTTGCGTGCGGCTGTGATTGGCGTCAACGGACGCGGTAACGATCACATCAAAGGATTTCAGTCGCTGAAAAAGGATGTGGAAATCACCTGCATCTGCGACGCCGACGCCAAGGTGGGCGAAAATCGCTGCGAAGAAATCGCCAAAAAGACGGGCAAAAAACCCAAGTTCATTCAGGACGTCCGTAAGCTCTTCGAAGACAAAGACATTGATCTGGTCAGCACCGCCACGCCTAACCACTGGCACGCGCTGATTGCCATTTGGGCCATGCAGCACGGTAAGGACGTTTACGTGGAGAAGCCAGTCAGTCACAACGTCAGCGAAGGCGCGCGAATCGTGGAGACCGCCCGCCATTACAAAAAAATCTGTCAGGCCGGCACGCAATCGCGCTCGCAGGAAGGCATGCGGCAGGCCATCCAGTACATTCACGATGGCCACATTGGCGAAGTGAACCTGGCCCGGGGCGTGTGCTACAAACCGCGGGCTTCGATCGGACCTCGGGGCGTGTACGAGATTCCGGGTTCGGTCAATGCCGACTTGTGGTACGGCCCGGCGCCAATCACCAAGCTCACGCGGCCAAAGTTCCATTACGATTGGCACTGGCAGTGGGATTACGGTTGCGGCGATTTGGGCAACCAAGGCATTCATCAAATGGATATCGCGCGTTGGGGGCTCGGTTTGGATTCGCTCAGCAGCAACGTCATTAGTTACGGCGGTCGCTACGGTTACCAAGACGCGGGCGAAACGCCAAATACCCAGGTGATTGTTCACGACTTCGGCAAAAAGTCGTTAGTGTTCGAAGTTCGCGGTTTGAAGACGCAGCATCTGTCGATCAATGGTACGGAAACGGCGGCCGCGGGCGGCAAAGAATCCAAAGCACCCAAAGATAACGCCGGCGTGGGCGTGATTTTTTACGGCAGCGAAGGTTACGTCGTTTGCCCATCGTACGAGGAGGGTGTGGTGTTTGATAAAGACGGCAAGCACGTCAAAACGTTTGCCAAAGGCGGCGACCATTACGCCAACTTCCTCAAGGGGGTTCGCAGCCGCAACATTGCCGATCTGCATGGCGAAATCCAAGAGGGGCATTTGTCGAGTGCGTTGTGCCATACGGGCAATATTTCGTATCGACTTGGCACGCCGGTCAAGCCGGGCGAAGCCATCGAGCGGCTCAAGGATTTGAAGATCAAAAACGAAGACGTGGCCGCCACTTTCGATCGCGTGACCAAGCACTTGGCCGATAACAAAGCCTCGCCGGAATCGGTACAGCTTGGCACCTGGTTGACGATGGACCCCAAGGCCGAAACGTTTGTCGGCAACGCGGCCGCCGACGCCATGCTGACCCGCGAATATCGTGCGCCCTACGTTGTGCCGGCCAAGGGCAAGGTGTAGTCGCCCGCCACGTGTTACATTTTTTTTCGCCGGGCATTCGAGACGCCGCGCTCGAATGCCCGGTTTGTTTTAGGATTGAGATTTTCGCCATGTTGGAAGTACTTTACGACAACGGACCGGTGCTGGTGGTCAACAAGCCGGCTGGCATCGCCACGCAATCGCCGCCGGGCATCGACAGCCTGGAAGTGCGCGTTCGCGCGTTTTACAAACAGCGAGAACAAAACGAGGGCAACATTTACCTGGGCGTGCCGCATCGGCTGGATCGGCCGGTATCTGGGGCCATTGTGTTTGGCCGCCATTTGCGGGCCACGCAACGATTGTCAAAACAGTTCGAACGCCGCACGGTGCAAAAAACCTATTGGGGTTGGTTGGCCGGCGCCATCGAGCCGGCCGAAGGTACATGGCAAGACACGATGCGAAAAGTGCCTCAAGAGCCGCGTGCGGAAATCCTCACGGCCGATCATCCGGAAGCCAAGTCGGCCGTGCTGCATTATCGGGTGATCGCTCGCGGCACGCTGCCAACGGGCGAAGCCATCTCGCTGCTGGAAATGACGCTGGAGACCGGTCGCATGCATCAAATTCGTTTGCAAGCCGCCACGCGTGGGCACGCCGTATTGGGCGACGCGCTGTATGGCTCGACGCTCGCGTTTGGTCCGCAAACCGACGACCCGCGCCAGCGCGCCATCGCACTGCATGCGCGATTTTTATCCTTCGAACATCCGATGGTTCGCCAGGCGGTTGCCGTAGAAGCGCCGTTGCCGGATTACTGGCCGAACGTGTAAAACGCGGCGCAAGCGCCGATCAATGAAATCGCGTTTCGCCCGCACCGCCTAAAGACTCACCGCGCGCAGCACGCGGCCCGTCGCTTGTGCTTTGTTCAGCACGTAGAAGTGCATGCCAGGCGCATCAGCGTCGACAAGTTCCTGCACTTGCCGCGTTGCGTAATCGACACCAACTTCGAACTGACCATCCTCGTCCGCCTCATGGCGCGAAAGCGCGGCAATAAAGTCGTCCGGCAAGCGGGCCTTGCAAAGCGAGGCGATCCGCCGAATTTGCGCCAGGTTAGTAACCGGCAAAATGCCTGGCACCAGCGGGGCATGAATGCCGGCCCGCTGGCAGCGTTCGCGAAAACGGAAAAAATCTTGGTTATCGTAAAACAATTGCGTAATGATGGCGTGGCCGCCGGCGTCGATCTTGCGCTTGAGGTTATCAAGATCATCGTCGGGGCTGACGGCCTCCTGATGTGTTTCTGGATATCCGGCCACGGCGATGCCAAATTGCGAATACTCCTCGCGAATGAGTTTCACCAGATCGGCCGCGTAGCACAGGCCGCCGGCCGTTTGCTGAAAGGTGGTCTCGCCTTTGGGAGGATCGCCACGCAGCGCAACAATGTTTTGAATGCCGCGTCGCCAGGCTTCGGCCAGGTACGCCCGCAGTTCGTCCACGGTTGAGCCCACGCAGGTCAGATGCGAAGCTACCGGGCAACCGAACTGACGACGCACGTTTTCGACAATTTCCAACGTCTTGTCGCGCGTCGATCCGCCTGCACCGTACGTGCAAGTCACATAGCTGGGCGAAAAGGCCATCAACTCGGATAAATTTTTATGCAGCGCGGCTTCGCCCGCTTCGCTCTTGGGCGGAAACAACTCGAACGACAAGCCAAACTTACCCGGACCGTAGACAGTGTGCAGCATGGATAAAACGATTTGCGACCGTAAAGAAAGAAGCGAAACAGAGAACCCACGCCAGACAACTTCCGCAATTCATGCCACCCGCGCCAAGCCGTACCATACCGTTTCTTGCGAGTAGCGAGGATTGTTCACCCGGTTAACTTCATGCACGACTTAGTCTTTCAGTTTGGCGGCCGGCACGGGAAAGGCGCGGCACATCTCGGAAACGTCGCCGCGAATTCGCGCCAGGCTGGCCTGATCGTCCGGCGCACGCAGCGCGGCCAAAATCCAACCGCCAATGGTTTTCATCTGCGCGGTTTGCATGCCGCGGCTGGTGAGCGCCGGCGTGCCGATGCGGATGCCAGACGGGTCCATCGGTTTTCGTTCGTCAAAGGGAATCATGTTTTTGTTGACGGTGATTCCGCAGGCGTGCATGGCCGCCTCGGCCGCTTTGCCGCCCAGACCGACGGCCGTCACATCCACCAACATCAAATGATTTTCGGTTCCGCCGCTGACCAACCGCAATCCACCGGCCATCAGCGTTTCGGCCAATGCCTGCGCGTTATCGATGACCTGCTGGATGTAATGTTTGAAATCTGGACGCAGCGCTTCTCCAAAACAGATGGCTTTGCCGGCGACGACGTGCATCAGCGGGCCGCCTTGAATGCCGGGAAAAACGTTGCGGTCGATATCTTTGGCGTATTCTTGCCGGCTCATCGTCAAGCCGCCTCGCGGGCCGCGCAAGGTTTTGTGCGTGGTGGTGGTAACAAAATCAGCCACCGGCACGGGATTGTCGTGCAGACCGGCCGCCACCAGACCGGCGTAATGCGCCATATCGACAAACAACTTGGCGCCGCAATCGCGTGCAATTTCGGCAAACTGGCCGTGCTTGATTTCGCGGGGATACGCGCTGGCGCCGGCCACAATCAGTTTGGGACGATGTTCTTTGGCCAGCCGACTGATTTGATCGAAGTCGATCCGGTTGGTATCGCGAGTGACGCCGTAGCTGACAAAATGGTACAGCTTGCCGGAGATGTTGAGCTTCATACCGTGAGTGAGATGGCCGCCGTGAGCCAGGTCCAGGCCCAAAATCGTATCGCCCGGTTCGACGGCCGAAAGGTAAACGGCCATGTTGGCCTGGCTGCCCGAGTGCGGCTGCACGTTGGCATGCTCGGCACCGAACAGTTTTTTGGCGCGATCCAGCGCGAGTGTTTCGGCCTGATCGACGAATTCGCAGCCGCCGTAGTATCGCCGGCCCGGATAACCTTCTGCATATTTGTTGGTCAGCACGCTGCCCACCGCCTGCATGATGGCGGGGCTGGTGTAGTTTTCGCTGGCAATCATTTCCAGGCCGTCTTCTTGCCGCTCGATTTCGGCGGAAATGGCGGACCAGATGGCGGGATCGTCTTGCTGGATGAAGTTCATGGATTCTGTTGAAAATATCGCGGCGGCCAGTAAAAGTCCCATTGTCGATATCCGCAGCCAGATCGTCAATCCGGGCAATGGCCCGACTTTGCCTGTTGAGCAAACTGTTCGGCCGGCGTTTCACGGGAGAATCGCTAGCAGCGTTAAGGCAGGCAAACTTTGGCTAACAGATTCGTTCCGAATGATTGCGCCAGCCGCGTGGCGACGATGGTCAAAGAGAGCAACCGCCGCATTGTCTGGCGGCGTTTCAACTTGTGCCTAGGACGGGGAGTTTGCGTGCAACGAGTCGTCGTCGGATTCGCGAGACAATTGGCCCTGCTCGCCGCGCTGTGGCTGGCGCAGGGCAGTGGCGCTGCGCGCGGTCAAGAAGAGCGACGACTGATCTTGCCCGAACAGCGGCATTTGGAAATTCGCGATCCCGAGCATTTCCACCCGCTGCGAATTCCCGATTCGCCGCCGCCAGAGACCGTGGCGCATCCGCTACCGCGCTCGGCCGAAGTGCCGCTCGGCCTCGACGACGCCATTCGCACGGCTCTGGCCAACGCGCAGACCATTCGGGTGGTGACGGGCACAACGGTTTCGCCCAGCGGCGCTACGATCTTCGATCCGGCCATTACCAATACCACCATCGATCAGCAGCGGGCGCGGTTCGATCCGACCATCAGTAGCCAGAACACATTTTCGCGGACTGAGACTCCGCAAGTTGTGGTGAATCCGGGTCCGCCAGCGCAGTTTGGAATCGTCGGCACGCCGATCAACGGATTCAACTCACAAGACAGTATTTCCAAGACGTTCATCACTGGCGGCACGCTTAGCGCCAGCGTCAACACCACCCGCACCGCCATTGATGGTGTGCCTTCGCCCACTGCATTTAGTCCGGCCACGCAAACCAATACCACCATCGCGCTCACGCAACCATTGCTCCAAGGCGCCGGCGCGCAGGCGAATTTGGCACCGATCATCATTGCTCGCACCAACACCGAGCGCTCATTCTTTGTGATGAAAGACGCCACGCAAGATTTGGTTCAAGGCACAATTCAGGCGTATTGGAGTCTCGTATTTGCGCAAACCGATGTTTGGGCGCGCACGCAACAGGTGGATCAAGGCCGCGAGGCGTTCGAGCGGGCCGAGGCGCGGCAAAGTCGCGGATTAGGCAACGACGCCGACACCGCGCAAGCCCGCGTGGCGTACGAACAGTTCCGTGCCCAACTCATTGCCTCGCAGGGAAATCTGCTCACGCAAGAGGCGTTGCTGCGTAACATCATGGGCATTTCGCCTTCGGACTTGCGACGAATCAAACCGGTCACGCCGCCAACCACCGCGCGTTTGAAACCCGATTGGAACGAACTTCAAACCACCGCTTCGCAATATCGGCCCAATATCATCGAATTGAAATTGGTGCTCGAGGCCGACACACAGCAGTTACTGATATCAAAGAATAATGCGCTGCCCAACTTGAGCGTTAATGCGCTGTATCGTTGGAACGGTCTCGATGGTCGCACGCCGGACGGCACGTCCGTGAACTCCGGCGATCAGTTCGCCGACTGGCAGATGGGCGTGAACTTTTCAGTGCCGCTGGGGCTGAGGCAAGGCCGCGCGCAACTCCGGCAAGCGGAATTAGTCATCGCCCGCGATCACTCGAACCTGGACGAGGCCTTGCTAAGGGCCTCACACAACCTGGCCGGAAACCTTCGCAATCTGGATCAGTTTTACGAGCAATTTCTAGCATTTGGCAGAACGCGCGAGGCAGCCTACATCAACCTGGAGCGCCAATTGGCCGACTACCGACTTGGCCGGCGCACACTGTATATCAACGTGCTGCAGGCCATTACCGATTGGGGGAACGCGGTCAGTTCAGAAAATCAATCGCTTACGCAATACAATACCGAACTGGCGCGATTGCAGCGCGAGGCCGGCACCATTTTGGAAGCCCACGGCGTGCGATTCATCGAAGAGCGCTATCGTTCGATCGGTCCGCTGGGCCGACTGGCCGATCCAGTCAAATATCCGCTCGATATGCGTCCCGGACCGAACGCGGATTGCCCGTTGCCGGTCGGCGTCAAGCCGTACACGCAGCCCGAGGCTATTCCGCTGCCGTCGGTCGAACCGCTGCCGCCGGTCGATCAGCCGCCACGCGAGGTCAAACCAAAAGAAGAATTACCGCCGCCGGTACGCATGGGAATTCCTCGACCGCCGCAGCCCGCGCTTCCCGCCAGCGAGTTGCGCTTGCTGCCGCCCGTGACCGATGGTCGCTGACGGTTGCAGGTTGACCGATCGGCGCAGCGCCGGACGACGACGGAAGCCAACCTTGAAACCAATTCGCCCGCCGCGTTTCGGGCCGCAAAGCTTACCTAGCAGAAACATCCGGCCGATTGAGGATGTGGTGCAACGCGCCGATTGGGGTTGTGCTAATTTTGTTTTGGTCAACCGTCCGATGAACTCCAGTGGATGATGCGCGATGGCATTGCTATTCAATTCTGCGCATCGATTTGGAGGTTGACCTGATGTGGAAATCCATGTTCTTGGCGATGGGCATCTTCTCCTTCATTTTAGGAGTCGAGTGCCTGTTGATCGACGAGGCGGAACTCAACAAGGCTCCCGGCGAAGACAAGGCCGCAATCACGGAACGCTTTGCGCCGCCCGAATGGGCGCCGTGGAGTTTGATGTCCGGCGGCGCCGTCGTGGTGCTCTACTCGTTCACGCTACCGCAAAAACTCAAGGGTGCCGGCTAATGTGCCAGCGCCGCAGTTACGGGTTGAGTAACTGATTATCGATCAGTCGCGTTTTACCAACGCGCGCTGCGATCAATGCGATGCAAGGCCCCGATATCTGTTCGACCGTCTGTAATGTTTGCGGGTCGGCTAATTCAGCATACTCCAGCACAATTCCCGGCGATTCGGCCAGCATCCGCCGCATGGATGCCATGATCTTCACGGCGTCGCGCTCACCGCGCGCCACGTCACCGGCGGCCTGCTGCAAACTCCGGTAAAGTGTCAACGCCCGCTGCCGCTCTTCGCGACTGAGATAAACATTGCGCGAACTCATGGCCAGGCCGTCGGGCTCGCGCACAATCGGACAAAGTTGCACATCCACCGGCACATTCAAGTCCGACGTCATCTGGCGGATGACCATTGCCTGTTGGTAATCTTTCAAGCCGAAGTAGGCTGAATTCGCGGGTGCCAAGTTAAATAACTTGAGTACCACGGTTGCCACGCCACGGAAGTGTCCGGGACGGAGTGGACCTTCGAGTACATCGCTCACACTGCTCACTTCAACCGCCGTGGAGTGCCCCGCACGATACATTTCGTCCGGCAAGGGCGCAAAGACAATTTCCACGTTTTGCGTGCCCAAGAGATCCAAATCGCGATCGAGTGTGCGCGGGTACTTCGAGAAATCTTCGTGTGGACCAAACTGAGTGGGATTCACAAAAATACTGACGACCACGACATCCGAATTGCGGCGCGCCGCTGCCACCAAACTGAGATGTCCCGCGTGCAAGGCGCCCATCGTTGGCACCAATCCCACGCGTTTGCCCGCCTGGCGCAATTGACTGACCGCGGTGTAGATTTCGCTGCCTGTGGAGATCACTTGCGGTTGCTTACCAGCACTCATCGACGGACCTCTTGGCGCGACGCGAAATCGATGGCTCGTGACTGACAACGGTACGAGCGCTTAGGCGTGCGCGGTTTGACCATGCAATTGCGGCCTTTTATCGGTGACACGCGATCCGCAACGGACGCTCACAACTTCGCCCTGGCTCCCGAGTATAGTCGGTTTTCCATTGTTACACCACAATACCGAGCAGCGCGCTCGCAGTTGGTCAATCGTTGTATTTGCTGCTGGCGATTTCGACTGCAAACGCGAGGTATCACGTTTCGATGATCGTTTCCGACAAATACCTGACGAGTTCAGACCGAGTACACCATTACGAGGGTAGACAAAGTATCAATGTCTACTTACGATTGAATGCTTAGTTTACATTTCCTAGCGAACAGGACTTATTACAGATGGCAAAAAAACGTGGCCCGCGCGAGGGCTCGGCCAGTCAGGCAATCCGAGTCTATATTGGCGAGAATCCCACCGTCGGCCCGACCGCCATTCAAGAAGCGATGGCGGCACAAGGTTTGACGGTGAGCAAGTCGCTCATCAATAATCTCAAATACGGCAAGAACAAAGTCGTCGGTAAAGCCCGTCGCGGACGTCCGCCCAAGGCGGCCACCGCAGCGGCTCGCTCAGCGCGTGGCGATTCGAGTTCGACGGCCGTGGCAGAGGCGCCGACCGGCGCTCGCGGCGAAAAGGCCAATGCCATTGTTGCCGCCTTTCATTCGTTGGGCCGGAAGACCAAAGCGAGTGTCATCGTCCGCACGTTGCGCGAACAGGGCATTGTGGTCTCGCCCGCGCATGTGGCAAAAATCAAGTTCCGGATTAACGCCCGTCGCAAGGCGCGTCGCGAGGCAACGGCCGTTGGCGGGATGGCCGTTGGCGGGATGGCCGCGACTGGAATGGTTCGTCCGCTGGGACGTCCCCGCCGCGAGGTCAGCGACGAAGTCTCCGTCAACGATCTGCTGGAGGCCAAGACGCTGGTCGATCGTTTGGGCGGCGTCGATCGCGCGTCCAAGTTGCTCAGCGTGCTTTCCAAGCTACTGTAGGTCAAGCTGCTCGTCAGTCTTTACTGATTACGGTTTGATACAACTGCGACTCATCGTGTGGGGCTCGCGGCCAGAATTCGTTCTAGGCCGCGGGCCGCATTTTTCGCAACAGTTCCACGGCGCGGCGCGCCTGGGCAATGCCGCCCAACCGCCAGACAAAGTCGCGGATCGCCAGCAGTTGTTCGTCGCTGACTTCGTCCTCGGCCACCGCGAGTACGGTTTTGAGTTGGTCGACAGTCAGGTCTTCGAGCCTTCGAGGTTCCAGCATGATTCGGGTCTCCTCGCCTACAGGATGGTCACGGGCAGTTGTGCAACCGATGGAGTGACTATCGGCAGTCCGACGTCGACAAATGCAACACGTTGCGGGCTTTTTGCCGCGGCGAATCGCTTTTGCGACGATTTGCCGCTAGCAGCCGGGCAGACTGGATCGATCTGCCGGCAAAGTTCGATTTTTGCAGGCTTGTTAGTATCGCGCGGGATGCTACAATTGCTGCTTCGCTATGGATTAAGCTCCTAGGCACTTAACATTTTACATCGATTCATTTGATCACCGGAGACGCGTGTGGGAACTAAGAAGACTGGAAAAGGCCGACGGAAGCTGGGTCGCAAAAAGCGCCGTATGCGGGCAAAAATCCGCCATCGCAAGGGCTAAGCGGCGCGCCTGCGGCGAATCGTCATGATCGCCGGCCCTTCTTAGAAACCGCCGAAAGTTAAGCCGCTTTTTGACCCGCGAGTGATTACCCTCAATTGGGGCAGCTTTCATTCGGAGTGATCGAAATTGCCAGATGACTGTAGTCGTCCCGCAGTCTGCTATCGCGCGCAAAATTCGAATCGCGCGACGCAAATCGACCGAGCTGATCCATCGTGTCCCTGAGCATTCGCGGTGCAGCGTGGAACTCAAGCTGAAATGTCGCTGCGGTAAGGTTCTGCGCGCGCGGTTGCAGGCCGCCGGCAAACGGGGCAAATGTAGCGATTGTGGATTCATTTTCACCATCCCGGCGGTGCCTGCCGAGCCCGCTTCGCGGGTTGACTCACTACAACCAGTGCCATCCGGCGATTCTCAGGTGAACTCCGCTGCAACGCCGGCGCCGACCTTTACGCCGCCTGCTGAAGTTCGGTCTGTGGAGCCGACCGGCTTTGACGAAGACGATTTTCGCATCTCGCCCATTAGCACCGAGCCTGCCGCGGCAAATTTCGATTCGCCTGCCACGGGACGAAGCGATGCGGTTGGCGGTGCGGATTTTCAGCGTGCTAAGCAATTCGCGTTGGAGCGCCATGAGCGCCTGACCGGACGCAAGCGACGTTACTTTGCCTTGTTGCTGCTGTTCTTGCCGCTGGCCTGGTCGACGTTGCAGACGCACGAAGACAGATCAACGTTGGGCAGTCGATTGGCGGAGGATTTAAAACAGGCGGCGACATAAGGAACGACCGAATAATAACTTCCCTTTTCCTGGCTGCCTGATACCTTAAGGTGAGGTATCCAGTTCAAGTCGGAGGGCCAAGTGATGGAAACGGTGTATTCGGCTGCGGTCGAGCGGCACATGTCGAATTTTTATCGT
>JBBRCE010000068.1:0-23917 GCA_038205115.1 Pirellulales bacterium | reverse complement strand
CGAGCGAAGTCACCGAGCGAAGTCACCGAGCGAAGTCACCGAGCGAAGTCACCGAGCGAAGTCACCGAGCGAAGTCACCGAGCGAAGTCACCGAGCGAAGTCACCGAGCGAAGTCACCGAGCGGACCGCGACAATTAGCCGGGCGGCGTGGCGTCGCCGTGATCGGTCGAGCTCACGTTTGCGGACTGATCGTCTGGCCGGGGTGCCGCCGCCGGCTTGGGACGGCGTACGCTGGGCTTGGCCGCTGGAGAGAGCAGGCCGGTCACCTTGGCGAAATTGGCGCGGACATAATCGTCCGCGTCATCCTGCGTGGGAAACATTTTGGCGTTGTTCATTTCGGCCGACCACTGATCGCCAGTCCAAACTTCGTAGTTTTCCGCAGGGCGACCCTTTGGGGCACGGTTGCTCGGCGCGTCGCCGGAAGTGCGATCGGAACTGATGACGTACTGCGAGCCTTGCTTACGCGACATGATGCCCATCGTGTTTCTCGATTCGCTGCGGTTCAAGGCCAGTGACCAGCACTCTTTATAGCCAAACGCCGCGGCAGGGCATAGCGCCAATCGGTAAGCCGTCGTTAGACCGTTTGCCGCTGCGGGGGTTCCGCCAGCAGATCGCGGAGGGCATCGGCCAGGCTTGAAAAGCGAAATTCGAATTTCTCGTCCGCCAGACGCTGCGATATCACATACCGGCCGTACAGTGCCAGTTCGGGATCAGTATTCATCAGCAGCGGCGCGCCGATTCGTGCCATCCAGGCTAGGGCCGGCAGACCGACTTTCACGCCCATCGTCGCGCGCAGTTGCCGCATGAATTCTTGTTGCGATACGGGCTGCGGCGAGGAGGCAATGTACGCGCCTTGCATGCCGGAATCATTCAGCGCGCGCTCGAATAGACGGTTCATATCGAGCTCGTGAATCCAACTCATGCCTTGCGTGCCAGTGCCGACGGTTCCGCCCAGCCAAATCCGTGTCAGCGTTTTTAAACGCGCCAGAGCACCGCCGCCCGCACCTCGGTCACGGCCCACGACAAAACTCGTCCGCAAGATCACCGCGCGTTGGTTCGGCAATATGCTGTGCTGAAACTCCGTTTTCCAGGCCTTGGCGACAAACGGTGCCAGGCCGTAGCCAAAAGCCGAATCTTCCGTGCAAGTCACCTGCGGCGGATCGCCGTAAATGTGCGCGGTGCTCATCTGCGCCCAAACAGGCGGCGGTCGATCGATGGCGCGAACGGCCTGCCCTAACACGCGGGTGGCTTCGACCCGCGACCTCAAGATTTCGTCTTGATGATCGGGCGTTTTTATACAGTCGACCGTTCGACCAACCAAATTGACCAGCCCCGCCGCACCATCGAGCGATTGCTTCCACTCGCCCAGCGTGCGCGCATCCCAGCCGACGTGTTGCCACGGCCCGCGGAGTTTGGGCGGATTTCGCGAGAGGATCACGATCGAGCGGCCAGCCTTGGCCAAATGAAACGCCAGCGAAACGCCTAAAAATCCGCTGCCGCCAGCAATCACGATCGGACCGGTTAAATTTACGTCAGGCATGGCACATCCGCATGAACGGTTAACGACGAACAGCACACTGCTGACCGCACTGTGGCATTGCAATTAACCGTCTGGGCGACACGCCTGCGCGTAGGGCGGCGTCAGGATTTTTTCTTGGCCGACTTTTTCACGCCTTTCTTGGCGGCTTTCACTGCGGGCATTTTGGCCACCTTCTTGGTAGCCTTTTTGGGCGCAGGCTTCGACGCGGGCTTGGCTGCGACAGGCGCCGCTTTTTTCTTCACCGGCTTTTTCGAACTGGGCGCCGGCTTGGACTTTTTGGAAGTCGACATCAGGCTGTTCTTGACTTCGACTGCCTTTTTCTTGACGGCCGGCAAATTGTCGCGCACCGCCTCGACGGTTTTCTTGACCGGCTCTTCACCGTCGGCCGACGACTGTCCGACCATTGCGCCCGCCAAACCGCCGATGATGGCGCCAATCGGACCGCCAACCAATCCACCGACCATTGCCCCGCCGATGCCGCCGGCTGTTTGCTTGGAGACTGTGGGAAGATCGGCGCTGGGCTTTGCTTTTTTTGCCATGGTGTTGCTCTCTTGTGGGGAAGTGAAAACATCGTCCGCCGAATTGGCGAGCAAATCTGGTTCCCAACTTTGACGAGTTTTTGGGCTCGACTTGCTCGGCCGTGTTACAGTCAATGTTATATCGCCCCGCGAACCGAAATTCCAATCGTTGAGGAACAAACGATGTGGATGTTCTCCGAGGCAGTGTCGCATGTCGGTCATACGCAAATTTTCGCCAGGGCAACCAGCAAATCGCGGTAGGTGATTGTCTATTCGATGGAACTGGAAGCGAAACAGGACGTCGCGATGATCTTACCGCTGCCCGTGCCGCCCAAATCGCGTGAGGACGCGGTGGCGTTTATCGATCTTGAAAAGTAGCCCGAATTTTTCCGCGAATTGCAAAATCGATTCCCCGTTCCGAAGGGTCGCGCTGTTTACGGCATGGGTGGAGCAATGAACGAGAATGTGGAAACAGCACCACTTGCGGTGAAAGACGTTGGCAGCTTCGAAGCCTCGTTTGTGCCGACGATCGCAGATTTCTAGCGGCTTGATGCACGCTTCCGCTTGCCCGACGCAACTCGGGAAGCGCTGCCGCGGTACAGGAACTTTGCCTTTGCCGTCTTCAAGTTCAAAGCAGGCAAGAAGCAATTCCATCCGATGGCCTTCGAGTTTCCGTTGGCCGATGCGTCGAAGTTGTTCTTTCCGACAGTTCATGTGCATGACGGCCAGGTACACGATAACGCTGACTTCGACCACAAGCTTTATTGCCAAGTTGACTCCACAGACACCCGAAGAGTGCTGCACTGGACCGAATCGGCGCATCCGGCCAGTGAGTTTGTCGGCGTGAAACGCGAAAAAAAATTGCGGCCAAAATGGTCGACTTTAAGCAGCACGTTTACTGTAAATCGATCCGCGGCCTGCAAAAAACGAAGATACTCTGGTTTGAGATCGAACAGAGCGGAAACAGACCGTCGCGCCGCGGCGTTACTGGCCCGTGCCATCTTCGCCCAGCAGCGACTGCAGCTTGGCCAGCGAGCGCGTGAGCATCACGCGGATGGCGCCGTCGGATTTCTTTAATCGCTGGGCAATCTCCTTGGACGGCAAGCCTTCCAAATATCGCAGTCGCAGCGCCTCGCGATGATCCTGCGGCAACTGGTCGAGCGCGGCAAACATCCGCAGTTGCTTTTGATCGCGCGAGAACGCCTGACTGGCCGACGTCATGCTGGCCGCCAGCA
Source organism: Pirellulales bacterium (assembly GCA_038205115.1). Classification (GTDB taxonomy): domain Bacteria; phylum Planctomycetota; class Planctomycetia; order Pirellulales; family JBBRCE01; genus JBBRCE01. Next base: position 20,624 of record JBBRCE010000068.1, on the reverse strand, counting down.
AATGAATCAGACCGCCGCCGCTAGAATTGTTGCCTGGCGCATCGAGCGAAATCTCGCGTCCGGCCGCGCGCTTCTGGCTGCCGAAGTAGCGGCGATGCGCATCGATGATCCGAAACTCGGCCAATTGGCAGAGCCAGCCAAACGGGTCGCGGTCGCCCAGCACAGCGGTGGGCAGGGCACGCAAGGCCTCGGCACTGACTTCCTGCAGTAAATCTTCCGGCTCAAGTTTGCGACGCAGGGCCGTTCCCAGCCGCCGCTCGATGTAGGCCAATAGTGGCAGCCGCCGGAGCGAAATGAACTCGCCAAGCGCGGTCGTATCGCCCGCGCGGACTTGATCGGCCAGTTGTTCTTCGGTAGGTTCCACGCGTTGGATTCTCGAAGACAGCAGAGTAACGCGCCGCCATCGCGGAGCGCGGCAGTGAGACACAAAACTAACTGGTTGGTGTCCGCGAGGGAGCTGATTCCAAAACTTTCAGTCGGTCTTCGCGGACTTCAACGTAAAACAGCCGCGGCTTGGATTGAACAATCGCGCGGTAGATGCGGGCTCCGCCACCCCCGTCGAAAAAAAAATCCCGCCGGCAATCGCAACAGCGACGGCAGGCGAGATTCATAGTTTTATCGTTTCGATCGTCGAGACGCGAGCTAGGTCGCCGCTGGCTGGTCTTCGATCTTGGGCGCCTGCGAACGCTGCGTGACTTTATCGCGAATGCCAACGAACTCCAAAATGGCGCGGATGCCGGCATCGCCCAAACGAGGCTTGGCCAGACGCATGATCCGGGTGTATCCGCCTTGACGATCAGCAAAACGGGGAGCAACCTCGTTAAAGCAAATCTTCACAGCTTCTTTATCGCCCAACATCACCAGCACGCGGCGACGAGCAGTGACCATGGGCGAAATCGCCTGGCTCCACTGATTCCACTGCGGGCTTTTGCGCCAGGTCTTCCAGGCTTCGGTGTTACGCTCGGCGGTGGTGGCGAATTTGAGCGCCGGCTCGGCGTCGACAATTGCCCGTCGGGCAATCGTGATGCATTTTTCGACCACCGGACGAACTTCCTTGGCCTTGGAGATCGTGGTCACGATCCGACCTTTGACCTTGGGTTGGTTATCGTCCAACTCGGCATCGCGCTCGGTCAGAAACAAAGCGCTGGCCAAATTACGCAACAGTGCGCGTTGATGACTGGGTGAACGGCCAAGGACGCGGCCTTTTCGACGATGTCGCATGATCCAAACCAACCGTGTTAAAAGGACAAAGACGTTGAGCAGCGGCCCAATTGGCCGCCCGCTGTTGAAAAAATGGCGTCAGGGAAAGACACCCTGAAATAATTAGGTTGCGGCTGCGGCAGGCACTCGCATGCCCAATCGCAGGCCGAGATCCGTCAGCTTTTCGCGCACTTCACGCAAGGTGGTTTCGCCAAAGTTACGGACCTCCATCAATTGGTCTTCATTTCGCGTGACCAAGTCGCGCACGGTGCGGATATTTTCCGACTCCAGGCAGTTGCTGGCCCGTACGGATAACTTGAGGTCAGCCAGCGGCATGTTGAGCTTGGCTTCCAGGGCTGAGTCGCTGCCCGCGCCGCCACGGCCCGGCGAATTAACGCGCGTGCCCAGTTCGGTGAATTGCACAAACGGATTCAAGTGCTTACGCAGCACCTTGGCCGATTCGACCAACGCCATTTCCGGAGCGATCGAACCGTTGGTCCAAATCTCCAGCGTCAGCTTGTCGTAGTTGGTCTTTTGACCGACGCGCGTCTCTTCGATTTCGTAACGCACGCGAACCACGGGGCTGTAAACCGCATCGACCGGGATGATGCCAATCTCTTGCACTTGCGGACTGTGCTCGGTCGACGGCACATAACCGCGTCCGTTTTCGATCACCATTTCCACCATAAACGGCACATCGTCCGTCATCGTGGCAATGATATGATCCTTGTTGATGACTTCCACCGATTCATCGGTAATGATGTCGGCGCCGGTTACTAAACCGCGCTTGTTCTTTTCGATGCGGACGACTTTGGTCGACTCGCTGTAGTTCTTGATGACCAGCGACTTGATGTTCAGCACCAAGTCGGTCATGTCTTCGACCACGCCAGGCAGCGTGGTGAATTCGTGCTGAGCGCCTTGAATTTTGATCTGCGTAACCGCGCTGCCTTCCAAGCTGGAAAGCAAAATTCGCCGCAATCCGTTGCCAATGGTCACGCCAAAACCGCGTTCGAACGGCTCGGCCACGAATTTGCCGTACGTCGAACTCAGGGTCTTATAATCACAGGAGATCATGCTGGGCAGTTCCAGCCCACGCCAACGAATATGCATATACAGGCCTCCCTAGACAAACGCGGTCAAATCTGACGCGAAAAAAATCGGCGAGCATTTCGGTAGCACAGGCCCAATCCACCCGTGCCGGGCGCTCGAAAATAACCGGCCCTGACGGCATCTGCCGGCTCGTGTGCGGCCTGGCAGTACCGCTGGTTTTTTGTTTTACGTTCTTTCAACAACAACAGCAGCGACCGAAAGTCGGCAAACCGGTTGCAACTTGCCTTACTTCGAGCACAACTCGACGATCAAGTTGGCTTGAATTCCCTTGAGCGAAAAATCCTCGGAGGCCGGCAAACGCGATACCCGACCTTCGGGAATGGCACCTTCCAATCGCGATAAAAAGTCCGGCACATCGTGACGATGTTCCGAAAGATTCGCCGTTACGGCCTGCAGGCTCTTGGCGCGATTCTTCACGCGAATCACATCGCCGGCCTTTACCGAATAACTGGGGATATCGACGCGATGGCCATTGACGGTGATGTGACCGTGGCAGACCAATTGGCGGGCTTGCGAACGGCTCAAGCCAAAACCGAGCCGATGCACCACGTTGTCCAAACGACGCTCCAAAAGCGACATCAACGCTTCGCCGGTGTTGCCTTTGCCGCGCGAGGCACGGGTGTAATAACCCATGAACTGCCGCTCAAGCACGCCGTAATAGTGCTTCACTTTTTGCTTTTCACGCAAGTGAACGCCGTAATCGGTCAGCTTGCCCTTACGCGTTTGATGCATGCCGGGCGGCATGTCGCGACGTTCGATCGCGCACTTGGGCGTATCGCAACGCGTGCCTTTGAGAAACAACTTCAGGCCGTCGCGACGGCAGAGCCGGCAAACCGGTCCCGTGTATCGAGCCATAACCTATTCACTTCCTGGTCTGACGAAATCTTTACGTTTGAATTCAACAATCAATCATCGCTACCCACCCACCGGTACTCCGGCAAGTCTACCCTACCGGTACTCCGGTAAGTCTACCCTACTGGTACTCCGGTGAGTCTGACCTACCGGCAACGCCGCTAAACGCGACGCTTTTTCGGCGGGCGGCAGCCGTTGTGCGGCAGCGGAGTCACATCTTCAATGCTCTTCACGGTCATGCCTGCGGCCTGCAGCGCGGTGATGGCGCTTTCGCGACCGCTGCCCGGACCCTTCACGCGAACTTCTAATTCTTTGACGCCAAACTTCGACGCCTTTTCGGCACACTGCTGGGCCGCGCACTGGCCGGCAAACGGCGTGCTCTTGCGGCTTCCCTTGAAGCCACAGGTGCCGCCGCTGGACCAACAGAGCACGTCGCCCTTGGTATCGGTAATGGAAACGGTCGTATTATTGAACGTGGCTTTGATGTGGGCAATTCCCACCGTCACGTTACGCCGAGTCTTGCGTCGCTTGCTCGCTGTGGCCACCGCGGAACACTCCTGAAAAATTCGAAAACTTCGAGCGATCGCAATTAACGGCGAACGCGAAATGAACAGTTAATGTGTAACGAAAATCGCACCGGCAGTTCCCGGCCGCGATGCTTGCGATCTCATACGCAGATCACTACTTGAGATCCTTAACGCCCTTCTTGCCGGCAACCGTCTTCTTGGGGCCTTTGCGTGTACGAGCGTTGGTGCGCGTGCGTTGCCCACGAGTCGGCAGGCCACGTCGATGGCGAATGCCGCGGTAACAGTTGATATCGCGTAGCCGCGAGATATTCTGCTGCACTTGGCGACGCAACTGACCTTCGACCGTGTAGTCTTTGTCCAGCAAAGCGGCCAGACGAGCGACCTCGTCTTCATGCAGGTCGCGGGCGCGGGCTTGCGGATTGATACCAGCCTTATGGCACAACTCGCGCGCTACTTTCGGACCAACGCCGTATAGATACGTCAACGAAATAACCGTCGGACGGTCACTCGGAATGTCAACACCCAGCAAACGCGGCATACCAAAACGCTCCTACAAAACGCCAGCGGAGTTTTTTATCGAATTCCCAAACAGGCCATCCATAACGCCACGCGAATCAGACGGCCAAAATGTATTACACAAACGACTTGCGAAAACCAAACTACCCCTGCCGCTGCTTATGGCGGGGGTTGGTGCAGACAACAAAAACCACGCCTCGACGGCGGACAATCTTGCAGTTTTCGCAAATTCGTTTGACGCTTGCACGGACTTTCATGCTTCCACCGGCCCAAATGTTTCTGCGGTCGAAAGCGAATCAGTATAAGCATTGCCCTACCGATCCTTCAACCCCTGCTGGCCGGAAATTTTTGTGCATGGCATGAAAGTTTCTTGCTGGGGCAAATGAATGCCAGAAACATAGGCCAAATGCGGAGCTGATTTCTCGTTGGGCCGGACCAGTTGTTTCGCGAAAAATTGCGTCAGGGCGATGGGCTGAGAGCAATTCACCGTCCCGCACCGGAATGCGCAGTGCTTGCGAGTCAATGTTTCGAATTCGAATGCAGGCCGGATGCAAATGTCTTCGTATTTTGCTGCTTGATTCAAGAATGTCTTGATTCACCTTTGCAACGCCAGGCATGCTCCCGCCAATCGGTAAGAGCCGGCAGAGTGCTCGTTAGCCGAGCGTCATCCCGGAGATTGGCCACCTTCCGGAACGACTATGCCCAACCCGAACATGCCTTGTGCGCCAGCGGATCTTCCGAATCCGTCGCCCGCGCTGATCTTTTTGATGCCGAGCGTCAACGACCGCTCGGTGGCGATGACTGACGTTCAATTGCCGAAATGGCTGGCTTCGTTGCTCCGCTGCTCCGGATTGTTCGTTGCGTGATGTTGGCGACGGGGTGCCCTGACGCTTTAAGTCGCTCAAATTCGGAATGCAAGTAGGTTGTGAGATCGTCGCCATGCTCGTTCATGATTTGACGGCGAACAGCGTATAACTCTTCAAGAATCCGGTTGCTGGGCATGATCGCTGGACCCTCCAAGGAATTCCATCGGCGTGCAAATGAGAATTCCCGACAACCCTAGTTCGTCGAGCAGTCGGTAGACTCGCGGCAAGACGCTGGCGTTGGCAATGTGTCTGCAATTGAGCGTTAGCAAGTATTGTACACTAGCAAGTGCAGCGATGGCCACATGCAGCGCATCGACACGCGCATTTGCCGGAATTAATGAGCGAGATAGTAATTCGTCGGCAACTCGGTCCACGTCGGGGTTTTCTGCAAGAATTGGAATGTCTGCCAACATCGCCAATCTACTTACGGCGGCTTCCGAATCACCGGCGGCCGCCTCGGCAACCACCAATTGCGAAGTTACGACTGCGTAGCTCGGTCGTTGCTCGATCATCCACCTTCTGGCTTGATCTTGGAGTGCGGTGGTGGCCATGTCGAACGTCGGCTTGGCAGTCGCGTGACTCACGATCGACGTTTCGATGTAAACGGTATCCATGCCGCCATTCTACAGTAACGAGGGATGAAGTTCAGCAGTACCGGCGACTGAAGCGATGAACCTAGAAAAGCCGCGATGCTGGCCGGATCAACTTCATCGTCTGTTCGGCCTCAACGCCCCAGCCAACGAGGCAGCATCGTCGCGAGCAATGTGAACGCACCCGCGATCAGCGCCACGAATAACGGCAGGTTCGCCCTCCGCCGCTCAACTGCCTTGGCCTGCCGCTCGTGTAACTGCATCGCAATTTGAATCAAGGTTGTCAAAAGCTCATGAGCCGGATGTTCCTTTTCCGATTTTCGGATCGCAAATTTCGCGAGCAGAGCGACAGCCTCGCCGTCCGTAGCGCCGCAAACGTGGAAGAACTCTGGGTGCTTTACCGCATAGGTTGACCAGCTTGCGGCGCCAACAGACGCGGGCGCCACACCGAGTTCCCGCCGGATCGCACGGAATACCGTATACCTGCCAAGGTCGTCGGAGGCCTGTAAAATGACCGCCCAAGACGCTAGAAATGAGTGGCTGCGGCAACTTCGCGGCACTCGCGCCCGCCCCACATCCCTTGCAACCTAGCAACAGAACCAATTTCCATGAATCTGCAAAAGAAAACCGCCGTTATCACTGGCGGCGGCACTGGCATTGGCCAAGGCATCGCTAAAGCGTTTGTTGCAGCCGGCGCCAAAGTTGCCATCGGCGGCCGCCGCGAAGATAAACTTCGCGACGTGGCTAGCAGCGTTGCTGGCGGCGAAACCATCCTCACGCACGTCTTGGATGTCGCACAGCGGGATAGCGTCGCAGCCTTCTTTCATTGGGCCGAAAAAGAATTCGGCTCCATCGATATTCTGATCAACTGCGCCGGCATGAATATCCCCAATCGGCTAATGGCCGAAACGCGACCCGAGCAGTGGGATCAGTTGCTGGAGGTGAACGCCACCGGCGCATACAACTGTATGTACGCCGTGCTCCCGCAAATGCGTCTGCGAAAAGACGGTTTGATCGTCAACGTTTCGTCGGTGTCAGGCATTCGCGCTTCGAAATTGGGCGGCACGGCGTACAGCGCCTCGAAGTTTGCCATGGCCGCGCTGGGCACGGCCGTGGCGCTGGAAGAAGGCGTCAACGGCATCCGTGTGACTAACGTGTTTCCGGGCGAAGTCGATACGCCGATCTTGGATGCGCGGCCGGTCAAAGTCAGCGACGAGCATCGCGCGCGAATCTTGCAGCCCGAAGATGTGGCCGCGGCGGTATTGATGATTGCCTGCTTGCCACCGCGCGCGCACGTGGCCGAATTGATCATCAAGCCGACGACGCAAGATTTTGCCTAACCGCCGCGCGATCGAGAATGCGTTCGCAGGCGTCGCAAACGCGATCCACGCCAATCGCTTCCATCGATTGCGGACCCGCGGTGCGCCGCGCGCGACTCGACGCCGTGATCAACCGCAAGCCTTGCAGCGCAATGTGCTGCTTGCCATAAGGGCCGTTGCGTTCGGCGGGCATCGGACCAAACAGGCCGACGCAGGGCGTGCCCAGCACGGCCGCCAAATGCAGCGGGCCGGTATCCGAACCCACAAACAGCTTGGCGCGGCGGGCCAGCGAGGCCAATTCCGGCAGCGTGGTCGGCGGCGCGATGTAAGCGTGCCCACCGGCCCCGATCATGATTTCGTCAGCCCAGCGGCGTTCGTTGGCGCCGGCCCAGGCGATGATCGAAGGCAAATTTCGCTTCTTGCCGAGATGCCTGGCCACCGCGGCGAATCGGGCCGGCGGCCAAAGCTTTGACGTCCAACCCGCGCCAGGATTAATCAGGGCAAAGCCGCGCGCCAAGCCGCGTTCGCGCACGAACTTAGCGATTTTGATTCCGGCCGCGCTGTTCTCGGGAACCTGAAATTCCGCTGCGGGTTGTTCGATGCCCAGCGGCGCGAGCAGTTCTAAATTGCGATCGATGACATGCGTCGCCTCGGGCGTTACCAGCCGGTTGTTCAGCCAGGCGCTAATTTCGCGACCATCGACACCGCCAAATCCAATGCGGACCTTGGCGCCGGAAAGTCGCGCGGCCACAGCGCTTTTGGTGAGACCTTGTAGATCGATGCTGACGTCAAATTGCGCGGTATGCAGTTCGCGGCGCAAGTTGAACACGGCTCGCGGCGACCGCAGCCATTTGCGCGGCACGCGAATCAATTGATCCAGCGCCGGATGGCCTTGCAGCAGGTCGCCGGCGCGGCCTTCCACCACCCAGCCCAGATGTGCCGTCGGAAATGCGGCGCGGAGCGCGTTGAGTACCGGCAGGCCGTGGATGACATCGCCAATGGCGCTTAAACGCACGATCAAAATGCGAGGATTTTGCAAAGTAACCAACCGAAATTCTCCCCCGGACCCGGCGAACAATCGTGACCAACTTCGTCGCGCTGGCAAAAAAGTTATGTTGCGAATGGTACCGCCGCAATGCGTCTCGGCAAACGGCAGTTTCTGGCGAGTCGCCGCCGTGCTAGCAACGCGGTTGACGTTTTTTAAGCCAGGAGTTTCTGTACCAACTCACCGCTGACGTCGGTCAAACGGAAGTCGCGGCCTTGGAAGCGAAAGGTCAGCTTGGTGTGATCGAAGCCCAGCAGGTGAAGCAGCGTGGCGTGCAGATCGTGGACGTGAACTTTATCGTCAACAACGTTAAAACCAAAGTCGTCGCTGCGGCCCAGCGTGATGCCGGGCTTGATGCCGCCGCCAGCCAACCACATGCTGAAGGCGTTGGGATGGTGGTCTCGGCCGTCGTTTCCGCCTTGCACCATGGGAGTGCGTCCGAACTCGCCGCCCCAGATCACCAGCGTATCGTCCAGCAGGCCTAATCGTTTGAGATCTTTGACCAGCGCGGCCGACGCCTGATCGGTGAGCCTAGTTTGCTCCTTGAGTCCTTTGGTCAATCCGCTGTGATGGTCCCAGGCTTCGTGAAACAGTTGCACAAAACGCACGCCGCGTTCGATCATCCGCCGCGCCAGCAAACAGTTGTTGGCATACGACGACTTGCCCGGCTCCGCGCCGTACATCTCCAGCACTTCCTTGGGCTCCTTGGCAATTTCCATCAATTCCGGCGCGCTGGTTTGCATGTTGTACGCCAGCTCGAAGGAGTTAATGCGGGTGGCGATTTCCGGATCGCCCACCGCGGACAAGCGCTGAGCGTTGAGGTGCTTGAGGGCATCGAGCGATTCGCGCTGAGTGGTGGCGTCGATGCCAGCGGGATTGGAAAGAAACAGCACCGGATCGCCCGAGCCGCGGAACGGCACACCTTGATACACGGTCGGCAAAAAGCCGCAGCCCCAGTTCGCGGCGCCGCCGCTGGTGCCTTTGGTGCCCGACTGCAGCACAACATAGCCGGGCAGATTTTGCGATTCGCTGCCCAGGCCATAGGTGACCCAGGCGCCCATACTCGGCCGGCCGAATTGCTGCGCGCCGGTGTTCATGAAAATCTGCGCCGGCGCGTGATTAAAGGCGTCGGTGTTCATCGAGCGGACGATGGCAATGTCGTCGACCACGTCGGCTAGGTGCGGCAAAAGTTCCGAAATTTCCGCGCCCGATTTGCCATGCTTTGCGAACTTGAATTTCGGGGCCAGCAGCTTCGATTGCGGATTGATGAACGCCGCGCGGTAATCTTTAAGCAGCTCCGGCGGCGGCAGCGTGCCATTGAATTTTTCGAGCTGTGGTTTGTAATCGAACAATTCCAAATGGCTCGGCGCGCCGGCCATGAACATATAGATCACGCGTTTGGCCTTGGCCGGCAGCGGCGATTTTTTGGCGGCCATCGGGCCAGCGGCTTCGGCCGATGCGGCCCCGGCGGATTGCCCCAGCAGCGACCCCAGCGCGATTGCGCCCAGACCCACGCCGCAGTCTTGAAAGAACCAGCGCCGCGTCAACTCTTTGCGACGCGCTGCGGCCCGATGCTGTTGATGATTCATATTGGTCAATCTTTCGTGATCGTTTCGTCTAAATTCAACAGCACGCGGGCCACCACCGTGTACGCAGCCAGTGTGGCGGGCGTGACGCCGGCCGGCAGCTTGGCCTGCGCGAGTTCCTTGCCAGTGGCCAATTGGGCCGCGTTGACCCAGCCTTCGGCGATGCGTTTTTTTTGCTGGTCGATTAGCGTAATCAGTTCGGCCGTTTCTTCCTTGGTGGGAATTCGACTTGTACAACAGCGGAAACCGTAGGCAATCCTTTCGGCGTCGGTTTGGCCGCCAGCGGTGCAAATTCGCAGCGCCAGCGCCTGCGCGGCTTCCATGAACATCGTTTCATTTAGCGTTGTCAGCGATTGTAGCGGCGTGTTACTGCGGGCGCGGCGGACGCAACTCACATCGCCGCTTGGCACATCGAAATTGGCCAACACTGGGTAGGGCGTGCTGCGGCGCCGATAGGTGTAAACCGCGCGGCGATATTTCTCTTCGCCCACAGCGTCGACCCACGGAAACGGCGCGTAACTGACCGGCGGCAAAAACAAGAACGCCGGCGCCGGCGGCATGGAACTGGGGCCGCCCATTTTTGGATTTAACAGCCCACTGGCCGCCAGCGCGATGTCGCGGACAATTTCGCCTTCGACCCGCAACCGCGGACCGCGGGCCAGCAGCCGATTGTATTGATCTTTGGCGTAAAGTTCCGGCGTGACTTTCGACGCTTGCCGATATGTGGCCGACGTGACAATCAACCGGTGGATGGCCTTGTTGCTCCAACCGCGATCCATCAGCTCGCAGGCCAACCAATCCAGCAATTCGGGATGCGAGGGCGGATCGCATTGCGTGCCGAAGTCTTCGCTGGTGCTGACGATACCGCTGCCAAAATAGCCCTGCCAAATCCGATTCACGCAAACCCGCGCGGTGGTGGGGCTGTTTTTGTCGGCCAGCCAGCGGGCCAGCGTCAGCCGCGTGGGCGGCGCATTGGCCGGCAAGGAATGCAAGAACGAAGGCACGCCTGCAGTCACGGCGTCGGCCGGTTTCAGCCAGTCGCCGCGCTTGAGCAAATGCGTCGTGCGTCCGTCGTCCATCTGCTGCAAAGCGAGCGAGGTCGATCCGACGGGCCATTGTCGCCAGAGCTCTTCGATACGCAGGTTTTCCGCCTTCCAGCCCGCCACACTGCTGCGCCAAAAGCGGAACAGTGTGGCCGTTTGCACCGCCGAACGTCGATCGCGCGCGGTGGCCAAAATCTGCTGAACATTATCTGGCAGCGGCGTCGCGACCGAATCGTTGACGTTGCCGAGCGAGATCTTGAAGCGGCCCAGAATGTTCGCCTGCAAGTCATCGGCATTCCAGCCGCCGTGCAGTTGTGCCAGCGAAACCGTAACGATCGCGCCGCCCGTTAGTTCGACGGGCTTTTCGAATTTGAACACCGCCGCGCGCTCGGTGTTGCGGCGACCGGGTCCGGCGTCGATTGCCCAAGCGGTGTCGTTATTGCCATCAAAAGCGAACTTCACCGGACCGATGGTGCGCGGCTTGCCGGAGCGATCGTCATACGCCGCTTCGAGCGGTCCCTCGGGCTGCGAATAATCGGCCGCGGCGTCCACAATCTTGCAGGCGATCTTTTTGCTCGGCGCGCCGACCGGCGATACTTCGACATGCAACTCGGATAGCGCAAAGGTGCCTTTGATCGAACGCCCCGGCCCGCCGCACGGTAAATTCGGATGACGCAGCATGTCGATTCGCAGGGCGTTGAACTTGGCTAACTCGGTCTGGCCAGAAATGCGAAACGTGCATTTGGTGGGCTGGAAACCGGCCGAAATCATCGAATCGTCTGGCAGTAACAAAATCTTGGCGCCGCCGCCATCCTCGATATATTTTGTGGGTTTGAGCGTGGTCCATTGCGGCTGTGCGGCCTTGACGGTTTCTTCCCACTTGGCCAGTTGCTCGGGCCAATCGTCCGTTTTGTGCTGCAGTTCGGCTTCGATGGTGCGAATCTCGCGAGACAAACGCTCAACCTGCATCAATTCGGCCGGCGTGTAGACCACGGCTTGCGGTTCGAAATCGTTATTCAGGTACGCAAACAAGCGGTAGTATTCTTCGTGTGTGAGCGGATCGTACTTGTGCGTGTGGCACTGGGCGCATTGAATCGTCAGGCCGAGCATTGACTTGCCAACGGCTTCCATCCGATCGAACATGGCCGCCATGCGAAACTGCTCGGGATCAGCGCCACCTTCTTCGTTGACCATCGAATTGCGCAAAAAGCCGGTCGCCACGATCTGATCTTGCGTGGCGCCGGGCAACTGATCGCCGGCAATCTGCTGGATGATGAACTGATCGTAGGGCAGGTCGCGGTTGTAGGCGTCGATCACCCAGTCGCGATAAAAATACATCGTTCGCGGACGATCTTTTTCGAAGCCGTCCGAATCCGCATACCGCGCGGCGTCCAGCCAGTGCCGTCCCCAGCGTTCGCCAAAGTGTGGCGATTTCAGCAGCCGATCGACCTGTTTGTCGTAAGCGTCAGGGCTGTTGTCGGCCAAAAAGGCGTCGAGTTCGGCAATCGTCGGCGGCAAACCAATCAGGTCCAAACTCAAGCGGCGGAGCAGCGTGGGCCGGTCGGCCTCGGGCGATGGCCGCAGACCTTCTTTCTCCAGTCGAGCTAAAACGAAGCGGTCGATCTCGTTGCGAATCCACTTTTCGTCTTTGACTTTTGGCGGCTCGGAGCGCGCTGGCGGTTTGAACGCCCAGTGATCGCGATTGTTCTTGCTGGCCACGACCTCCGTTTCTGGCCAATCGGCGCCCTGATCGATCCAGGCCCGCAACAGGCCGATTTGCTCGCGTGTCAGCGACTCGGCTTTTTCTGGCATCTTGCCAATCACGTCGGTCTTGCCAACCAAAGCCAAAATCAACAGGCTTTTTTCGCTCTTGCCAGGCACGATCGATTTGCCGTTATCGCCGCCTTGCAGAGCAGCCGCTTTGCGATCCAGTCGGAACGACGATTCCTGCTTCTTCGGCCCATGGCACGAGTAGCAGCGTGATTCCAGCAGTGGCTGTACGTCTTTGGCAAAATCGATCTTACGATCAACCGCTAGCGGCAATTCGATTGCGGCTGCCGCTGGCGGCGCATCGGCCGCACAACTCCAGCCGATGGCCAACGACCATCCGGCCAGCGCCATCGCCCCGCCAACCGCTGCCGCACGCCCGAGTTGTCCACGCATTGCGACCTCCGTCAACCATTATGAATTCGACCGAGTCTTCGATTATACCTGCCGGCGGCAGCCGGTCCAGCGCCGGCGGCCGTGGGCGCGCTCACGCGTTGCGACCGTCAGCAATCGCGATTCATGCTTTGCGCGACTCGACGAGGCTGGCCTGCCGCGCTATACTTTTCAGCTTTGGTGCATCCGTCGGCCGCGACATTTCCGTCGCGACGTTTCGACGATCACCTGTTCGAAGAATCATCCGAGAGAGAGAAAACATGCTCATCAGCCGCGAACTGGCAACCGCCATCAATCAGCAGATCGGCCATGAATTTGGCGCCAGCATGCAATATCTGAGCATCGCCGAATACTTCAATCGTGTGCATCTCAAGCTGCTGGCCAACTTGTTCATGGCACAATCGCAAGAAGAGCGTGAGCACGCCCTGAAGTTCGTCCAATACATGATCGACACCAAAGGCGAACTGCAAATTCCGGCCATTCCCGCGCCCAAGCCAACGTTTGCCTCGGCAGAAGAAGCCGTGCAAGCGGCCCTGACGTGGGAACAAGAAGTTACCCGCCAGATTACCGCGCTGATGGACATTGCTGCGAAGCAAAGCGATTATCTCTCGCAAGGCTTTTTGCAGTGGTTCATCGACGAGCAACTGGAAGAAGTCGTCAAGATGGACCGCCTGCTGAGCGTCATCAAAATGTCTGGCGAGAAAAACCTGCTGATGGTGGAAGCTTACCTCGTGCATATCGAAAAAGCCGGTTGAGCGACGAGGGAAGTGAGAGGGAAGTGAGAGGGACGAAAGGGACGAAAGGGTCGAAAGAGTCGAAAGAGTCGAAAGAGTCGGCAGATGCCAGGGGGACGAGCGGCGCGCGGCGAAAAAATATTTTCGGGCCGCTAGGGTCAGTTCGCCATCGCAAAGCGAATCCGCGTAACGGCTTGGCGGCGATGGTCGCTTCGAAAAACGCAGTGGACAGTGAGGACAGAAGGTCTGGCAGGCGCACTTTTGTCACCGCTTCGGCGCGGACCGCAGGCTCGTCACTCCGATTTGTAAGACTGCGAACTTTCTGCCACCGGCGCGCAAGCGCAAACGCTGCACGCCGGATCGCACTTTCGCAAATCGGAGTGTGTGAGCGGTCGCCAGGCTGCGTAGGCGCAGGCGACCGCCGGTTCAGTTGACAAAGAGCTTCAACGGGGATTCGGCTATTTACTGCGGCCGCGTGTCGGTTCGATTTCGGTCCGCCAGCGCACCGGCGAACCTACTTTTGTTGGTAAGCGCGCACCAGGGACAGGGGCGGTTTGAGCGTGGCAGGGCGGCTAGCGAGCCGTGGGTTGCTTTTGTTCGAGCGGGCGGCGGCGGGCGCGGCGGATGCGTTTGATGTCTGCCCGGTCGCGACGTTCTTGGGCGCGGTAGGTCCGAACGCACTCGGGATGCGATTGCTTCCAGACTTCGGCCCGCAGTGCATGGTAGTCGGTCGATCCGGCCAGCAACTGGTCGAGAACATCGTTGAGATCAGCCCACACGTCCAGATCGTTGCGATGAGCCGTGCTAACCAGCGTCATCAAGATCGCCGCGCGGCTGCCCGCCGCCAGGCTACCGATGAACAGCCAGTTCTTGCGGCCCAGCGCGACCTGCTTCATCAGTTGTTCGGTTTCGTTGTTGTCGATCGGAATTCGGCCATCGCTCAGGTACGTTTGCAAAACGTCCCGCTGGTTGCGCAGATACCGCAACGCTTCGCCCAGCAGACTCTTCGGCAAGACACGCGCGACCGCGGCGCCGTCCAACCATGCGCGGATCCGCGCCATCACCGGCTGCGACTCAAGCTGCCGCAGCGTCCGACGCTCCTCGGCCGAGAGCGCTTTGGCGCGATCTTCGATGTCGTACAACTGGCCGATCATCGCCAGCAGCGCGCTCGCTTCCAGCGGCGCACTGTCGCGCGCGTCGAACACCTTGCGCCGCGCATGCGCCCAGCAGGCCGCGCGACGAATTCGCGCGTCACTGCGCAGCTCGATGTTCTGATAACCCGAGTTGCATTCGGCCAGCAAGACTCCGCGATAGTCGCCCAAGAAATCGTCGGGGCCATCGCGATGCCGGCTGACCGTGAAATCGAATACGTTGACCGGCACGTCGACGCCTCGATAAGCCCACATCTTGGCGACCACGGTCGAACGGCCTTCGGCGCGCGCTTTGGAAATCACCTCGTGAATCCGCTGCGAACGCGGTTCGTCCGGCAGCGCGGCCGGAATCTCCGGCGGCAAGAGCAGTGTGACCGACGTATCGTCGGTGCCCAGCACCGCAGCGCTGCGGACCGCGTCGCTCAAGTATTGATACAGCGGCAACAGCAGGTTCGCGGTCGCCGCCATGATGTTCAACAGCGTCGAGCGACTCGGCGTCCAGCTGCTGCCGGCGAAATCATCCTGCTCGCGATCAACGGGCAGGTGATCGGCGTACTTGCCGGTGATGATCTCGGCGGCGACGCTCGTGTCGTAGCGATTGCCTTGGATCAATCCCGCCGGCCGCGGCGGCGATTGCACGCCGCATTGGGGCTCGTGCGGGCAGGCGAACTTGGCGATGATCGTGCGACGGACGCGTAACTTCGGCCGCTCGAATTCCAAGCTCTCGATCACAACTTCGCCGATTCGCCGTCGCGGCCCATGCGTCGAGCAGTTTCGCACGGCCTCCGGCACCGGCAGTTCAACCTCGTAACGCGGCAGATGCGCCGGCAACTATTCGTGCCGCGCGGGCTGCGGTTGGGCCAGCTTGCGCCGCACCAAATATTCTTGGATGACGTGTTCGGCTTCGGCGCTGGCCTCAGCCAGAACATCCCGCGCCTCGGTATCGTCCTGGAAGTCGAGCTTGAGTTGGTTGGGATCGTCCGCCAGGCGTTCGCTGCGATCTCCGGCCAGACGCAGAATGAGCTTGGCAACCAGCAGCTTCAACTCTTCGACCTCTTGCGCGAGTTGTTGCCGCGAATCTTGCAGCGTGCTGAGCGAGGCGGCGAGCTGCCCGATCAAGGCCTGCGCCGACTCCAGATTCTGCGGCAGCGAAACGAGGGCTTCGCGCGTAACGCTGGATTCGTGTGCAGCGCTGGATTCGTGTGCGACGACGAGCGCCGCTTGCGGCTGAACGTCGCGCGGCTGCGTGATCTTCGGCGGCAGATGAGTACGTCTTTGTTCCATACTCGAATAAAACACCGCGGGTCGCGAAAAGTTGCGCCCGCGGTGGAAAATCTTTTTCGATTTTAGAAATCGCCGATTCGATTCAGCAGACGATTCGATTCAGCACACGATTCGGTTTAATCGGCGACCGAGTAGCGGCGGCGCTTGGGGCTGCTCCGGCCAGCAGCATCGTCAGATCGCGCGCGTCGAGTTCCAGATGCGTTTGGCCGGCACCGAGCCGCGGCAGTTCGTAGGTTGCGCTTTCTAATCGCTTGTACCACAGCAACAGTCCATCGCGTTCCCAGAACAGGGCCTTGATGCGATCGCGGCGGCGATTGAGAAACAAGAACAGATGCCCATCGAGCACATTGCGATCGAAGACCGACTGCACCAAACCGCACAGACCATCGAAGCTCTTCCGCATGTCGGTCGGAGTGACGCACAAATCGACGTGGGATTGGATCGGCAAGCTCAGCATGATCCGGCCTCCGTCAAAATTGCGCCGTACGCTTGGGCTGCCGATTCGATGGCCACCCGCAGCCACTGGGTGTCGCCGCCTGGCAGGCACACGCGGGCGCCGTTGGGCAAATGAATTTCGATTGCCGCCACCGCTGCCACCGCTGCCATCGCCGGCGCTGGCCTGACTTGCACCGGCACGAATGGCAGGCGGGGGACGGAATCTTTTTTGATCGCTGGCGTCGCGCACACCGGGACGCGGGCCGGACTCAACTTGCAATCCGCCTGCTTCGCCGCCAGTCGCTTCCGCCATTGGTAGAACGAGGCGACCGAAATCCGTACGTCGTCGCAGATCTTCGTCACCGCCCGGCCGCTCGTCTGGAACCGCCGCAGCCGCTCCCGCCACAACCCGCCATTTTTCGTGATCCACCATCCGCGCCATCGCAGGCTCCTTTGCCAAGGGACAACATCAAAACGTCCTTGGCAATCGACTCCACCCGTCAAGAATGGCTCTGGTGGGCGCTTACGCGTGCAGTTCGGCGGAAACATGCTTCGGAAATCCAATGAATGTCACCCCGAGCGACAATGTCGGATGACGCGGGCAGATTCAAATCTCCCAGCTTAACGCGAGTGAAGTCGTCCAACCGCCTGCGATTTACTCGCAGACATTGAAATTGTCGCCAGGGACTTCGAGTTTTGGAAAGGGACGCAGTGCCATTTGCTGTTGGCAAAAGCCAGTGCGAGAAATGACTTCGATTTTCGGTTGCGTCGCAAGCTGGCTTACAGTTAAAATGGCGCTTCCCCTCCGCAGGCGTCGTTCGTACGCTGAAACGTTTAGGTTTCGACGAGAGTTGCTCCGATCATGGCAGATAATAAAAGCGGTCGAATCCGACGAGGCTCGGCCGCGCCTCAAAATGGTGTTCCCAACGAGCCGTCGAATCGCGAATTGGACGACTCTTCGAGCGACGAACCGCTTTCGCTGGCTGAAGAATTGGCCGACGAAGCCGCACGCCAGGGCGATGCCGAAACCGACGAGCGCTACGAACAAATCAAACACGGCGACGTGCATATTGCCGAGTTGCAGCGGATGTCGATGCCGCAGTTGATCGAACAGGCGCGGGCCGAGAATCTCGCGGAAATTACCGGCATCAAAAAGCAGGATCTGATCTTCAAGATTCTCAAAGAGCGGGTCAAACTCAATGGTCTGATGTTTGGCGAAGGCACGTTGGAGATTCTGCCGGATGGCTTCGGTTTTTTACGCAGTCCCGACTACCACTACTTGTCTTGCCCCGACGACATTTACGTTTCGCCCAGTCAGATTCGCCGCTTTGGTCTGCGAACCGGAGCCACGGTATCGGGCCAGATTCGTCCGCCGAAAGAAAACGAACGCTACTTTGCGCTACTGCGTGTCGAAGCCATCAACTACGAAGATCCCAACAAGCTGACACAAAAAGTCTTTTTTGATGACCTGACGCCACTGCACCCCGACAAGCGCGTGCGACTGGAAACCACGGCCGACGAAATCAGCACGCGCGTGGTGGATTTGATTGTGCCTATTGGTTTTGGTCAGCGGGGTTTGGTTGTTAGCCCGCCGCGGGCCGGCAAAACAATTTTGCTGCAACGGATGGCAAAGGCCGTATTGACCAACCATCCGGAATGCTACGTGATCATGCTGTTGATCGACGAGCGTCCGGAAGAAGTCACCGACATGGAGCGGCAAATCAAAGGCCCGAATTGTGAGGTCATTAGCTCGACGTTCGACGAGCCTTCGTCGCGGCATATTCAAGTCTCGGAGATGGTGATCGAAAAAGCCAAACGGATGGTCGAGTACGGACACGACGTGATCATCTTTTTGGATTCGATCACGCGACTGGCGCGGGCTTGGAATTCCGAATGCCCACACTCGGGCAAGATTTTGTCGGGCGGCGTGGATGCCAACGCGTTGCAGCGCCCCAAGCGATTTTTCGGATCGGCGCGGCGTGTGGAAGAGGGCGGATCACTGACGATTCTGGCCACCGCGCTGATCGACACCGGCAGCAAGATGGACGAAGTGATCTTCGAAGAATTCAAAGGCACCGGCAATCTGGAAATTATGCTCGACCGCAAGTTGGTCGATAAGCGGATTTGGCCTGCCATCGATATCAACCGCAGCGGCACGCGCCGGGAAGAGATGCTGCTGGATCCCGAAGAATATCGCCGCGTGTGTATGTTGCGACGCGTGGTTCACGACATGAACCCGCCGGACGCCATGGAACTGCTGGTCACGCGGATGCAAAAAACCAAAACCAACGCCGAGTTCTTGATGAGCATCAAGTCGTAGCAGCGAACGGCAGGCGACTATCGTCGTGGGATGTTTTCGCCGCGAATCAAATCTTCAAAGGTTTGGCGCGCGCGAATGACATGCGCCACGCCGGCTTCGATCAGCACTTCGGCCGCCAGCGGTTTGGAGTTGTAGTTTGAGCCCATCACAAAGCCGTAGGCACCGGTATTTTCCAGCACCAGCAGTTCTCCCACTTCGGCCGCCGGCAATTCGCGCGTGCAGACGAAGCCGCCCTCGGCCTGCGTGAAAATATCGCCAGACTCGCACAGCGGACCGCCAACCACGACATTGTTCAATGGGCGAGTTTTGCCATCGCCACTGCGCGGCACGATGGCCATCGGATGATATGAACCGTACAAAATGGGGCGAGCCAGGTTATTGAAGCCAGCGTCCAGCAGATAGAACGTGTTGTTGCCCATCTGCTTGATGGCGCGAATTTCGCTTACCAAGTAACCGCTTTCCGCCACCAAATAACGGCCGGGCTCGATTTCCAAGCTGATCTTATGTCCCAGCGTGTCTTGCAGCCGATTGCGGACTGCGTCCCAAAGTTTGAAATAGGCGTCCAAATCCACATACGATTGATCTTCACGATACGGCACTGGCAGTCCGCCGCCGGCACTGATGGTGGTGATCGAACGGCCAACTTCGCGCGCCGTGCCTTCCAGCGCCTGACAAACATGGCGGAGATGTTCCAGGTCCGTGCCGGATCCGATGTGCATGTGCAAACCAGAAACCTGCAGACCGTGATGATCGGCCCGCTGCAAACAATCGGTCAGTTGCTCATGCCAGATACCATGCTTGGAACTTTCGCCGCCGGTATTGGTCTTTTGGCTGTGGCCGTGACCGAAGCCGGGATTCAGCCGCAGCGTGATATGTCGGCCCGGCGCTCGACGGCCAAATTGGTCGATCATGTCCGGCGAGCCGCAGTTCACATGCAGACCTTTTTCGACCGCCAGGTCCAGCGATTCGGCATCGAAGATGTCTGCCGTGTAAACCACCTGCGGCGTCGCGCCTGGCGGCTGCTCGCTGCCGGCAAGATAACCGGCGGCAAACGCGCGGCGAATTTCGCCAGCACTCACGGCATCGACAACGACGCCATGACGACGCACCAAATCCAAAATTGCCAAATTCGAACAGGCTTTTTGGGCGTAACGCGTGACGTCAAACGCGGCCAAATCGCCAACGCGCTCGACGATTTTTGCGGCGTCGTAAACGAATGCGGGCGTGCCAAAACGGCTCGCCAATTCGGACACCGGCATTCCGGCAATCTCGGTGCGAAGTGTAGAAAACTGTGCGGGTGCGGGCATTATCGGCGGCAAAAACGGGCAGAAAATCGAGATCGACTAGGCTTTGGGTTGTGCAAACGAACAACGCTTACAGCGTTTGAGTTGATTGTTAATCGCTTTGTTGCACTTAGGGCAACGGCGACTCTTACGCTTCATCACCAATTTGGTGCGCGGACGAATTCCCATGACGAAATGATCTCCTTGCCTACAAAATGCATTGTCCCAGCCGACGTCAGCCGAGAAAAACTTGCCGGTCCGCGACGAAAACCTTCTTGGTCCGTCGGAACGCAAACCACAAAGCCTAGCCGGTTTTACGTCTGGCGACAAGGGTTAACCGCTGCTCCGGCCGATTGTAACTTACGGTCGATTCCGACTTGTCCGGCGTGCCTTACCGTCGCGAATGGATTAACAGACCGTTGAAGTATTCCCAATTCCCGCGCGGTTGATACACTGTTGGCTTGGTGGGCAATGTCAGTCAAAGGAGTACCTGACCGTGGCGATGGGCAAGCGGAAGCAACTGCAACAAGAACTGTTTTTGGCCGCGGAGATGTTGCCGCGATCGGCCGGACATCCGTTTTATCAAAAGCTCAACCTGCTGTT